>JABTBR010000064.1 GCA_013284265.1 Oxalobacteraceae bacterium
ACGGTCCAGCAGTTGATATTCAAGCGCGTCGTCGGCCAGGTTGTAGAGCTGTTGGAGCACCAGTATCTTCGTCATCAACACAGTGGGATACGGTGGCCGCCCACCCTTGGCACGCGATGGCCTTGGGGCGGCGGCATCGACACTGGCGGCCAGCGTCTCGAAATCAACATGCTTGCTCAGCCCGACCAGCGGATCACCGATCTTGGAACGTCGATCTTCACGTTCATGCTCTGCAAACAGGCTGACTCTGGCCTTCATCATCGTGGGGGACTCGCTGCGATTGGCTGGTGGCAGAATTTTACCGGCTCATGCAGGTGGCGGCGAGGTTTTTAGAGGTCGCCATCTGCGAGGGCTTTTTGTTGCCCGTTGACATACCCCGGTAATAATTTCCCCATAGAATCAAAGGACTCCAGCCTCAGAGATATCTTTATGCACCGCAACCACCACTCCCCTACGAATGAACTGCGTGCCATGGTCTACATCAAGACATCCAAGGGCCGTGCCGAGGTGGAATCGCGCGCTGCCGGTTTGAATAGCCGCCAGCGCAGCACGCTGATCATGCTGGACGGTCAAAAACGCCTTGACGCCATCCCCGCCCTGCCTCCGCAGCCCGAGTTGGAAGCCATCATTGCCGCTTTGCTGGAAATGGAACTGATCGCGCCGCAGGCGCCGATATCAACGTCGCAAGCGCATGCGGTGACACCGGCCCATGCAAAGGCCGCTCCCACCACGGCACTCGCACCGGTCGATACAGCCCGGATGTTGCGGATCAAATCGATGATGGTCGAGAGCGCCGAAGCGTACCTAGGTCTGATGGCGGCGGATCTGGTGCGCCGCATCCGGCTCGCTGGCGACGAGGCGCAGTTGCAGTCGGTGCTGGGTCACTGGCATATGGCAATGTGTGAATCCAAGTACGGCCGCGCAGTGGCCGGCGAGCAGCTGGCCCAAATCAAGGCCCGCTTCGCCCATGAACCCAGCAGCCAAGCCAGCGCCGCGATGAATTAAAACCAGACGACTACCTTGGAGGCGGTCGGGTCTATTTCGCTTCGGGGCCGGTTTCGACAATCGGACACAGCTACCAAGAAACGGCAATGTCGCAATTGGCGCAGGTCACCGTTTGCTCTTGACCTTCGACTTCGCAGGCTTCTCCTCCGGCGTCACCGTAAGCTGGAACATGAAATCGACCGGGAAGCGGCGCGCATTGCGCTTGACCGCCTGGTTCATTGCCTTGGTCGGCACACCATAAAGTTCAGCCAAGTTTGGCAGCTACGCAGGCAGCTTTGAATATTTCACTCAGCGAGTGAAGCCCACGCTTTTCTCAAACCAATGAGGTGAACCACGCCAAACCCGGCGCAGATCGCCGAACTCGCCAGCCAGAAAGTCGCGCTGCGCCCCGGCATGAGTACCATCAGCGGAACGAAAGCGAATCCGCGCACGAGGTAAACCACGGTGATCGCGCAAAGCACGGGACGCAAGAAAGGCAGTTTGGGTATTGCCCCCGCGCCCGACAGGGCATATAGCGACCACAGCATCAAAATGGCGGCGATAAACAAGGTAATCAGCGTCGGAGTCGAAGACCCGCTATCGGCAAGCGTGGCCATTTCTTCGCCCGCCCCCATGGCGCGGTACCAGCTCGCGCCAAAGAAAATACAAGCCAGGTGAAATACGGCGGCCAGCCCGCTGAGTGCGGCGCCGGCAAGGAGATGGGGATTCAAAGTTTTAGACATAGTGAAGAGATAGGATTTTCGGTCGCTGCGTAAACAGGCGGTTAAAGTGCGGAAGCTGTCACGCCATCATCGGCCAGCCACAGCAAATGCTGCAAGTCCTCGATCGCATAGACCCCGCGCGAGCTTTTCCAGATCAGCGACTTCGAGCGCAAGGCTTCCAGCGCATACTGAATGGCTGAATCGTCGATCTTCACCGCATCGTTGGTCAGCAATTTGCACTCGGCGGCATACAGCGCCGCCGCCTGCGGCCGGAACGGCGCGAAGTCCGCGCCCATCTTGGCCATCACCGTCAGGATAGAGGCCTGCACCGGCGGCAGCGAATTCAACTGACGCATGAAGCCTTGCTTCGCTTCCGCGATGATCCGGTCGACGATGGTCTGGAACACCGCATCGACCGTCTCCTCCGTGGTGCCGAACTTGAACGCCAGATCGTCCAGCGCCTTGCGCAGCGTTTCGGGCTTGTGCCCGGCGACGGCAAAAGCGCGGCTGACGACGTCCATCGACGGCCTCACGTCGCCATCGAACTGCTCCATTTCCCAGGCAAGGTAATCATCGCCCAAGGGGTCCAGATCCATCAGCACGGCATTCAGGAAGGCCTGGTCCTTGCCCTGCACCAGCAAACTCAGCTTATCCCGGTTCGATCCGGTGGCGATCAGACGAAAACCATGGTGGGCCGAGCCATTCAATTGGTCGCGCGCGGCCTTCAGGGCGAATAACGACGAGGCGCCCGCCTCGCTGGTCAGCACATGCTGCGCCTCATCGATCACCAGCACGATCATATGCCCGGTCGCATCGGACAATTCGGCCAGCGCCTTGGCGATGGTCTTGCCGGAGCCGACCCCGACTTTGCCGATATCGAGTTCCACGCCGCCCAGCTTGACTTTGTCCAGACCGCCCCTGCGCGCCCATTTCAGCAGCGCACCCTCACGCTGGCGCAGATGGTCGCGGATGGCCTCGGAGATCAGATCGCCGGGATCGCGGCTACGGTCGCTCCACAGGTCAACATAGATCACCTCGACATCCTGCTGCCGCAAATAGGGAACGATGTCCTCGTTGATCAGCGTGCTCTTGCCGGTGCGCCGCGGCGCGGAAATAAATACCCCCGCCAGACCCTTGGCGGACAGGGTGCGGTTGGCGATATTGCGCGCCAGCTCGCTGCGGTGAAAGATGGGAATGGTAGAAAGATTGCTCATTATCAAGCTCTTGGGACAGGGTTCCGGGCTGGATTACAGGGAATTATAGTCCATTATAGTTTCTTGCAGAAAAACTACTTTATAGGAAATTATAGTCCGTCATAGTCCAACTATCGTTGGCCCGCGCCACACCCGCCCACCCGCCAGCCACAAGCGCTATGAGCATCGTCTATAATGTCCGCTGCAAGCTTGCCACTCTGGCACAGCGCCAACCGATCATTTCCCGTCATCGCCTGCATGTCTTTTGACTTAAAAAAAGCTCTCCCCAAGTCCGGTAATCGTTTTGCTCTGCCGTCGCTGTACGGATCGGCAGATGCTTACGCCCTGGCGCTGTCCGCGCTCGAACTCAAATCGCGCGGCCAGATGCTGGCGGTGATCGTGGCCAATGCCAGCGATGGCCAGCGCCTGCTCGACGAGATCCCCTGGTTCTCCTCCGGCCAGCTGCGCTGCCACCTGCTGCCGGACTGGGAAACGCTGCCCTACGACGCCTTCTCGCCGCACCAGGACCTGGTGTCCGAGCGTCTGGCGACCCTGCACGAGATCAGCTCCGGCCAGTGCGATGTGATGCTGGTGCCGGCCACCACGGCGCTGGTGCGCATGGCGCCGCCGTCCTTCCTGGCGGCCTACACCTTCTTCTTCAAGCAGGGCGAGAAGCTGGACGAGGCGCGCCTGAAGTCGCAGCTCACCTTGGCCGGCTACACCCATGTCACGCAGGTGATGTCGCCCGGCGAATACTCGGTACGCGGCGGCCTGCTCGACCTGTTCCCGATGGGTTCCGCCCTGCCCTACCGGCTCGACCTGTTCGGCGACACCATCGAAACCATCCGCACCTTCGATGCCGACACCCAGCGTTCGCTCTACCCGGTGCGCGAAGTGCGCCTGCTGCCAGGGCGCGAATTCCCGATGGACGAGGCGGCCCGCACCACCTTCCGCAACCGCTGGCGCGAGCAGTTCGAAGGCGATCCTTCGCGCTCGGTGGTCTACAAGGACATCAGCAGCGGCATCGCCTCGGCCGGTATCGAGTACTACCTGCCGCTGTTCTTCGAAGAGACGGCCACGCTGTTCGACTATCTGCCGGACGGCGCGGCGCTCGCGCTGGTGGGCGATATCGAAGCGGCCATCAAGCGCTTCTGGACCGATACCCAGTCACGCTACCGCTTCCTGAAGGCCGACCGCGAACGCCCTATCCTGTCGCCGGAGGCGCTGTTCCTCGGCGACGAGCAGTTCTTCACGCTGGCCAAGCCTTATGCGCGCCTGGTAATCACCCGCGACCCGGATCTGGCCTCGTCCGAACTGTCGGCACCGATCCCGAATATCGCCGTCAACCGCCACAACGAAGATCCGCTGACCAATCTGCGCGCCTACCTGCTGCAGTCGGGCCGGCGCGTGATGATCTGCGCGGAGAGCAATGGCCGCCGCGAAACGCTGCAGCAATACTTCACCGAATACAATCTGACGCTGACGCCGGTGGAAGGCTTCGACGGCTTCCTCGCGTCCGACGCCAAGCTGATGCTGGGCGTGGCGCCGCTGCAGGCCGGCTTTGAACTGATCACGCAAGACCAGCACCTGATCTTCATCACCGAGACCGAGCTGTATGCCGGTTCGGGCCGCCGCGTCGGCAAGAAGAAACAGGAAGGCGTGACCCAGGTCGAGTCGATGGTGCGCGATCTGTCGGAGCTGAAGATCGGCGATCCGGTGGTGCACATCAACCACGGCATCGGGCGCTATATGGGTCTGACCAGCATGGACCTGGGCGAAGGCGAGACCGAGTTCCTGCATCTGGAATACGCCAAGGACAGCAAGCTGTATGTGCCGGTATCGCAGTTGCACGTGATCTCGCGCTATTCCGGCGCCTCGCCGGACGACGCGCCGCTGCACACGCTCGGTTCAGGCCAGTGGGAAAAAGCCAAGAAGAAGGCCGCCGAACAGGTGCGCGACACCGCCGCCGAGCTGCTCAATCTGTACGCCCGCCGCGCGCTGCGCCAGGGCCACTCCTTCGAATATTCGGCCCACGATTACGAGCGCTTCGCCGACAGCTTCGGCTTCGACGAGACGCCGGACCAGGCCGAGGCGATCAAGAACGTCATCAAGGATATGACGGGCGGCAAACCGATGGACCGCCTGGTTTGCGGCGACGTCGGCTTCGGCAAGACCGAAGTGGCGCTGCGCGCGGCCTTCATCGCCGTCATGGGCGGCAAGCAGGTCGCCATCCTGGCGCCGACCACGCTGCTGGCCGAGCAGCACGCGCAAACCTTCGCCGACCGCTTCGCCGACTGGCCGGTACGCATCGCCGAGCTGTCGCGCTTCCGCAGCGGCAAGGAAATCACCCAGGCGATGAAGGGCATGTCGGACGGCACGCTCGACATCGTCATCGGCACCCACAAGCTGTTGTCGGGCGACGTCAAGTTCACCCGCCTGGGCCTGGTCATCATCGACGAGGAACACCGCTTCGGCGTGCGCCAGAAAGAGGCGCTCAAATCCCTGCGCGCGGAAGTGGACGTGCTGACGCTGACGGCCACGCCTATCCCGCGCACGCTGGGCATGGCGCTCGAAGGCTTGCGCGACTTTTCCATCATCGCGACGGCGCCGCAAAAGCGCCTGGCGATCAAGACCTTCGTGCGCAGCGAGAACGAATCCATCATCCGCGAAGCCTGCCTGCGCGAGCTCAAACGCGGCGGCCAGGTCTACTTCCTGCACAATGAGGTCGAGACCATCGAGAACCGCATGGCGATGCTGACCGAGTTGCTGCCGGAAGCGCGCATCGCGGTGGCGCACGGCCAGATGCACGAACGCGACCTGGAAAAAGTGATGCGCGACTTCGTGGCGCAGCGCTACAACATCCTGCTGTGCACGACGATTATCGAAACCGGTATCGACGTGCCGACCGCGAACACCATCATCATGCACCGGGCCGACAAATTCGGCCTGGCCCAGTTGCACCAGTTGCGTGGCCGGGTCGGCCGCTCGCACCACCAGGCCTACGCCTATCTGCTGGTGCACGATGTGCAGGCGCTGACGAAACAGGCGCAGCGCCGCCTGGACGCGATCCAGCAGATGGAAGAACTGGGCAGCGGCTTCTATCTGGCCATGCACGATCTGGAAATCCGCGGCGCCGGCGAAGTCCTGGGCGACAACCAGTCCGGCGAGATGCACGAAATCGGTTTCCAACTGTATTCCGACATGCTCAACGAGGCCGTGCGTTCGCTCAAGAACGGCAAGGAGCCGGATCTGGCCGCGCCGCTGGCGACCACCACCGAAATCAATCTGCACGTACCGGCGCTGCTGCCGGCCGACTTCTGCGGCGACGTGCACGAACGCCTGTCGATCTACAAGCGCCTGGCCAACTGCGTGGCAGCGGACAAGATCGACGACATGCAGGAAGAACTGATCGACCGTTTCGGCAAACTGCCCGATGCCGTGAAAGCGCTGGTGGAGACCCACCGCCTGCGCATCGCCGCCAAAACCGTGGGCATCGTCAAAATCGACGCCCATAGCGAGGCCGCCACGCTGCAGTTCATGCCCAAGCCGCCGATCGACCCGATGCGCATCATTGAACTGATCCAGAAGAACCGCCAGATCAAGCTCAATGGCCAGGACAAGCTGAAGATCACGGCGAATATGCCGGACCTGGCCGCGCGCGTCACGCAAATCAAAACCGCCATCAAACAATTGACCGCATAGTTAAACATCGAATGAAAACCGCACCCAACACCACGATGAACCTGGTCCTGCAAGGCCTGCCGGGCAGCAAAGAGCGCATCGAACGCATCGCCGCACTGACCGCCCCCACCCATCGCACCTGGCTGAGCGAACACGCGCTGCGCTGCGACGACATCAGCTTTTCGCCGGCGCTGCGCCAGACCATCGAAGTGGCGGCCCATGCCGCCCAATTGGACACGACCTATATGATGGGCGTGCACAAGATGAACGAGTTCAAGCTGGTGGCGATGGACATGGATTCGACCCTGATCACCATTGAGTGCATCGACGAAATCGCCGATATGCAGGGACTCAAGCCGCAGGTATCGGAAATCACCGAAGCGGCGATGCGCGGCGAACTCGATTTTTCCGAAAGCCTGAAGCGCCGCGTCGGCCTGCTCAAAGGCCTGGACGCTTCCGCGCTGGAGCGTGTCTACGAAGAACGCCTGCGCCTGTCGCTGGGCGCCGAGGAAATGCTGGCTGCGGTCAAGGCCGCGGGTCTGAAAACCCTGCTGGTTTCGGGCGGCTTCACCTTCTTCACCAGCCGCCTGAAAGAGCGCCTGGGCCTGGACTACACCCACGCCAACGAACTGGAAATCGTCGACGGCAAACTGACCGGCCAGGTGATCGGCACCATCGTCGATGCGGAAGAAAAAAAACGCACGGTGGAGCGCGTGTGCGTCCAGCTGGGCATTCGCCCGGATCAGGCCATCGTCATGGGCGACGGCGCCAACGACCTGAAAATGATGAGCATTTCCGGTCTGTCGGTGGCCTTCCGCGCCAAACCGGTGGTGCGCGAGCAGGCCAATGTGGCGCTCAACTTCGTCGGCCTCGATGGCATCCTGCCGCTGCTGACCTGATTTATCCCGGCCCGCCCACGCCGCCGCACACGCCCGCGCGTGCGGCGCGCCACTCCTGCTGATACAATAAATCTTTACTTTTTGGCAGGAGTACCTATGTCGCAAGAACTCGTTTTCGATGCCCGCACCGAAGCAGCCAAGAACCTGGCCTGGTGGCTCTACATCATTCACGCCGTCAGCTTCGTGTTTTCGCTGGGCGCCTTCTCCTTCGTTCCCCTGATTATCAATTACCTGCGGCGCGGCGAGACTGCCGGCACCTTCGTCTATAGCCATCACAGCTGGCAGATCCGCTCCTTCTGGTGGTATGCGGTGTGGGTTGCCGTGTCCTGCATCCTCATGGCGACCTTCATCGGCATTCCCTTCGGTGTCGCCATCTGGGGCGTGGCCTGGCTGTGGAAGGCTTACCGCCTGATCAAGGGCATCAGCGACCTGAATCGCAACCTGGCCATGCCCGGCTGATTTCCCCTTACCCGCTACCAGGAAGCACCATGACACCGCTGCACATCGCCACACCTTTGCTGGAACACCGCACCCTGTCGGCCGCGCTGAACAAGCGCGTGCTGCTCAAGATGGAAAACACCCAGCCCTCCGGCTCCTTCAAACTGCGCGGCATTGGCTTGATGTGCCAGCGCGCCGTGGCTCAGGGCGCAAGCCACCTGGTTTGCCCCTCGGGCGGCAATGCCGGCTTCGCGACCGCGGTAGCCGGCGTGGCGCTGGGCGTGCGCACCACCATCCTGGTGCCGCAGACCACCCCGCTCACGGTACGCAGGCAAATCGCCGATCTGGGCGCCACCGTCATCGTCCACGGCGAGGTCTGGGACAGCACCAATCTGGAAGCGCGGCGCCTGGCCGACCAGGCGGGCACGATCTACATTCCGCCTTTCGACCATCCCGACATCTGGGAAGGCCACGCCACGCTGGTGGACGAGGCGCTGCGACAAAGCCGCGCCTTGGGCCTGGAAATCGATGTAGTGGTCTGTTCGGTTGGTGGCGGCGGGCTGATGTCCGGCATCCTGCAAGGGCTGCACCAGCATGGCCTGACGCGGCTGCCGCTGATCGCCGTGGAGACCGAAGGCGCGGCATCGCTGCGCGCCGCGATCGATGCCGGCGAACTGGTCACGCTGCCAGCCATCACCTCGATCGCGTCCACGCTGGGCGCCAAGCGGGTGGCTGCCGAAGCCTTCGGCTGGACCCAGCGTCACGATGTGCGCAGCGTGCTGGTAAGCGATGCACAAGCCATCGATGCCGCGCGCCGTTTTGCCAATGACCAGCGCGTACTGGTGGAACCGGCTTGCGGCGCCGCGCTGGCGGTGGCCTACGATAATCTGCCCCAGCTGGCCGGTTTCCAATGCCCGTTGATCGTCGTTTGCGGCGGTATCGGCGTGGATCTGAAAATGCTGGCGCAATAGCACGCCAAAACCCCGGAAAGATTGATAAAATAGAATCAGTTTAACAATCGGCCCTTCCGGGATCTGTGTCGCCTCATGCCTTCCGTTTTGCATCGCTTTGGCGACTATCTGCTGCAAAGAGCGCTGGAAAGCGAAAGCAAAAAAGCGCGGCTCGCGCCTGCTTCGGTCCAGCTGTCCTGCGGGCATATCGAATACCTGCACAGCACCGACAAGACCCTCCCCGCGCCCGAGGCCATCCTCGTCTTGCACGGCGCGGCGGCCAACAAGACGACCTGGGTGCGCTTCGCGCGCCACTTCCACAACCGCCATCCCCTGATCATTCCCGACCTGCCCGGCCACGGCAACAGCGTGTCCGGCAACAGCCTCGATTTCGGCATTGCGGCACAGGCCGCGCGCGTCAAGGAGTTGCTGGCGCTGCTGCGGGTCAAACGCGTGCACATCATCGGCAGTTCGATGGGCGGCGCGATCGCGCTGCATCTGGCGGCGACCGAGCCGGCGCTGGTGTCCTCGCTGGTGCTGATCGATACCGCGGGCGTGGAAGCAAGGCGCAGCTGGCTGCGCGAGCACGTCGCGCAGACTGGCAGCAATCCAATGATGGAGGTGCGCGATGTGGCGGATTTCCGCACCATGCTGCGCGTGGGGATGGAACGTCCGCCGTATTTGCCGCGCTTTATCATGGCGGCGCTGGCGCGCGATTTTTTACGCAGGCGCGCCATCAACGGCAAGGTCGCGCGCGATATCGAGCGCGATATGGACCAGACCGGCCTGCTGGCCAGCGTGGCCGCGCCGTCACTGATCATCTGGGGCGCGGCAGACCGTGTGCTCCATGTGGACAATGCCGGGGTGCTGCACCAGCGCCTGTCCAACAGCCGCAAGCTGGTGCTCGAGGGCGTGGGCCACGTGCCGATGGTGGAGGCGCCGCGCAAGGTGGCGGCAGCCTGTGTGGCCTTTTATGCCGAGATTAGCCGCTAGGCCTTGATCGCTTATTTGTAGACGCCGCAGCCCAGCACGACGTCGTCAACTTTTTCCACATAGGTGCGCTTGGCGTCGATGGTGCCGGTGACGGGATTGGGCCATTTGTAGTCGACCCAGCCCGAGCCCTTGGTGTCGGCCAGTTTGAGCACATCCTTGATCATGAACTTGCCATCGGCGTCGCGCATCTCCAGCACGTTCTTGCCCACCAGTTTCAGGTTGGCGCCGTTGGCCCGTTCGATGCCGTCGCCGTTGGCCAGGAAAGCGAAGATGTACAGGTCGCGCTCGATGAACTGGCCCTTGGGGTTGTTAAACTCGGCGAAGGCTTTCTCCTTGCCGTTGGCACGCACATAATCGGCGGCCTTCTTGACCATCGCGATCGCCTGTTCCGGCGTGCTCTTTTCCACTGCACTGGCAGGCAGGCTCGCGCTCAGCATCAGCGTGGCGGTGGCTGCGATGATGCTCTTGACGATCATATTCATTCAAATCTCCCTTGAGTATACAGACGGCAGGCATTCTGACGGCGCGCTGGTGGCGCGAATGCGCATGGGCAAGCATTTCTAGCCTAGCAAAGGACAGTTCTGGAAGCAAACGAATTCCCTTCCGGCGCGATGATTTGGCCACGCATTTGCACGCCGGCGCAGCGCGTGCACACCATGGCTGGCATATGGGCAATCATATGTAGTAATGCTGCCAGAGTGCTATTTTTACAATTCCACACTTTCCCGAGGATTCGTATGCACAAGGCAGCAAGCGCAGTGAAAGAAAGCATCGACCTGGCAGCACCGGCGGCCACCGTATGGGCTTGCGTGGGCAATTACCACGGCATGGCACACTGGCATCCCTCCGTCACGCGTAGCGAGGTGCCCGGCGCAACTGAAGGAGACGGCGAAGACAACGGCGACACGCGCCTGCTGGTGCTGCGCGATGGCCGCAGCATCCGCGAGAAGCTGCTGAAGCACAGCGACACGGAACGGCGCCTGCGCTATAGCATCGTCGACAGCCCCTTCCCCTTCGACCATTATGTGGCCGAGCTGCGCGTGCTGGAGAACGGGCCGCGCCACTGCCGCGTGACCTGGGAAGGCATGTTCACGGCGCGCATCAGTTCCACCGCGACGGCGGCCAACGATACCATCACGGCCGAAGAGATCATCGCCACGTTTTATGCGACCGGATTCTTTGGATTGAAGCAGGCGCTGGGGATCAGCTGCCACGCCAATCCGAGCAACAGCGCGGCCTGCTAGGCGGGTTGGAGGGCAATGCCGAGGTGCCGGCGGCGCCAAAATAAACCCAGGGCATACATCTGGGGTCTGACCCGGCGGGTCAGACCCCGGCTCTTTGCCGTGGGTTTGGAAAAATGCCGGCGGCCCATCGGCAACAGGGCCACTACCTAAACCAATCGCCCCTACATCACCGCGAACGCGGCCTCGATATCGGCGATCAGGTCGTCGACACTCTCCAGCCCCACATTGAAGCGCACCAGGATGCCTTGATCCTGCCAGTTCTTGCGCATCTGGCGAATCCGGTAAGGCACGGCCAGACTGTTGGAACCGCCCCAGCTGTAGCCAATCTTGAACAGCTTGAGCGCGTCCACAAAACGGTCGGTCTGCTCTTCCGTATAGCGCGGATCGAACAGCACCGAGAACAGCCCGCCGGCGCCGCTAAAGTCGCGCTTCCATTCGGCGTGGCCGGGACAATCTTCAAACGCCGGATGCAGCACCCTGGCGATTTCCGGGCGCCCCTTGAGCCAGGCGGCCAGCTTGCGCGCGCCCGCGTCGTGCGCGTCGAAGCGCAGCTTCATCGTCGGCAGGCCGCGCAGCACCAGGTAGGCATCGTCGGCGCCCACGCCCATACCCAGCCGCATATGGGCCAGGCTCAGCTTGTCGTGCAGGGCCTGGTCGCGCGTGATCAAGGCCCCCATCAGCACGTCCGAGCCGCCCGACTGGTATTTGGTCAGCGCCTGCATGATGATGTCCACGCCCAGATCGAAGCCGCGCAGAGCCAGTCCGGCCGACCAGGTGTTGTCCAGCGCGACCAGCACGCCCTTGTCATGCGCGGCGCGGCAGATGGCCGGCAGGTCCGGTACTTCCATCGACACCGAACCGGGCGCCTCGGCCCAGATCAGCCGCGTGTTCGGCTGAATCAGCGCGGCGATGCCGGCGCCGATCAGCGGATCGTAGTAGCGCGCGGTGATGCCGAAGTCGGCGCTGAGCCATCGGCCCAGTTCGCGGTTGGGGTTGTAGACGTTATCGGGCAGCAGCACATCGTCGCCGCTCTTGAGCAGCGCGAAGTCGACCATGGCGATGGCGGCCAGGCCGCTGGGCGCGAGCAGGCAGTATTTGCCGTCCTCGATTTCGGCCAGGCGCGCTTCCAACGTGAAGGTGGTGGGCGTGCCGTGCAGGCCGTAGGTATAGGCGTTCTTCTCTTTCCAGTCGCCCGAGCGCATGGCCGCCACGTTCTTGAACAGCACCGTGGAGGCGTGATGAATCGCGCTGGGGAAGGCGGCGAAACCTTCCGGGGCGGTGTAGTCGGTGTGGATTAAAGAGGTTTGAAGGGATTTTTTGGCGGTCATGATGATTGGATATCGAATGCTTTAGGGGGAATGTCCGCCTGAACCCACGGCGTAACCCTGGGGTACGACCCGACGGGTCGTACCCCGGCTCTTTGCCGTGGGTTTTTTGCATGCGTCGTGGCACGCAATATGCCAGGGCGTTAAAAAAGGCGGACCGCGATCGCTCGCTGGTCCGCCTTTCGATTATAGAGCCGAAACCCTTATTCCGCTTCACCCCACAGGTCATGCGCGTCGGAACCGGTGATGGTCACGTCGAAGAACTGGCCCACGGCCAGCTTCTTGTGCGGCTCGTATGGCGGCTTGACGTAGACCACGCCGTCGATCTCGGGCGCGTCGGCGCTGGAGCGGCCCACGCCGCCGCTGGCGCTCAGTTCATCGATCAGCACGCGCACGGTCTTGCCGACCTTGGCCTTCAGGCGTTTCTTCGAAATCTCTTCCTGCAGCAGCATCACGCGGCCACGGCGCTCTTCGCGCAGCTCTTCCGGCACCGGATTGGCGATCTCGTTGGCGGTCGCACCATCGACCGGCGAGTAGGCGAAGCAGCCCAGACGGTCGATTTCGGCTTCCTTGAGGAAGTCCAGCAGGTATTCGAATTCCGCTTCGGTCTCGCCCGGGAAACCGGCGATGAAGGTCGAGCGGATGGTCAGCTCGGGATTCATCTTGCGCCAGGCCTGGATGCGGTCCAGGTTTTTCTCGCCGCTGGCCGGACGCTTCATGCGCTTGAGCACATCGGGATGCGCGTGCTGCAGCGGCACGTCCAGGTAAGGCAGGATATGGCCGCCGCTCATCATCGGAATGATCTGGTCGACGTGCGGGTAAGGATAGACGTAGTGCAGACGCACCCAGGCGCCGTAGGACTTGGCCAGCTCGCCCAGCGCTTCGGTCAGCTGGGTCATATGGGTCTTGACCGGACGGCCATTCCAGAAGCCGGAGCGGAACTTGACGTCCACGCCGTAGGCCGAGGTGTCCTGCGAGATGACCAGCAGTTCCTTGACGCCGGCCTTGAACAGGTTTTCCGCTTCCATCATCAGTTCGGCGATCGGACGCGAGACCAGGTCGCCGCGCATCGACGGGATGATGCAGAAGCTGCAGCGGTGGTTGCAGCCTTCCGAGATTTTCAGGTAGGCGTAGTGCTTGGGCGTGAGCTTGATGCCTTGCGGCGGCACCAGGTCCAGGAAAGGCGCGTGCGGTTTCGGCAGGTGCAGGTGGACCGAATCCATCACTTCGGCCAGCGCGTGCGGGCCGGTCACGGCCAGCACCTTCGGGTGCACCTTCATGATGATGTCGTCGCCGGCGGCGTCTTTTTTCGCGCCCAGGCAGCCGGTGACGATCACCTTGCCGTTTTCGGCCAGGGCTTCGCCGATGGCGTCGAGCGATTCCTGCACGGCGGCGTCGATGAAGCCGCAGGTGTTGACGATGACCAGATCGGCGCCGTCATACGATTTCGCAGTCTCGTACCCTTCGGCGCGCAGCTGGGTGAGGATCTGTTCGGAGTCGACCAGCGCTTTGGGGCAGCCGAGCGAGACAAATCCGACTTTCGGGGCTGCGCCGGTTGGCGTGGCTGCGGTGCTGGCGTCTTGGGGGAGTCTGGAGATAGAGGGCATAGTTAATTGCTAAGAAAATTCAGGCCAATCTGACATTGTACATCATTCTGCAAACCAGACTATCCATGCTAGGATGGAGCCCTGTCCAAGTTACTGATTGTAGGGAGATTATTTGGCAACGCTGAAAGATGTCGCAGTGCTCGCCGGGGTCGGCATGTCGACCGCGTCGCGCGCCATTTCCGGCGCCGGCCCGGTCTCGGCCGACGCCATGAAACGGGTGCAGGCCGCCATCGAGCAGCTCAATTTCCGCCCCTCCTCGATTGGCCGCTCGCTGTCGGCCAAGTCGCTCGGCATGATAGGCGTGTTCGCCCCCTCCTTCTTCGGCGCCTACTATGGCGCTATCCTCAAACAGACCGACATCGAATTGCGCGCCCTGCGCCGCCATGTGGTGGTGGCCACCGGTTGCGGCGACGGCACGCCGCGCGAGGAAGCGATTGAAGCGGTGAAGTTCCTGATCGGGCGCGATTGCGACGGCATCCTGGTGCTGGGGCACGACCTGCATGACGACGACCTGGTCAATCTGCAGCGCCTGCATCCCAAGATGGCCTTCCTGAACCGCCGCAGTGCGCGCCTGGAGGAAGCCTCCTTCTGCCCCGATCACTATCGCGGCGGCGTGCTGGCGGCGCAGACCCTGCTAGCCGCCGGCCACATCAAGATCGCGGCCATCTCCGGCCCGCACGAAACCTCGGACAATAAAACCCGGATGGAAGGCTTCTTCGACGAACTGGCCCGCCGCGGCATCGCGCGCGACACGGTGCAACTGGTGGAGTCGGACTTTTCGCGCGAGG
This sequence comes from Oxalobacteraceae bacterium, assembly GCA_013284265.1. GTDB lineage: Bacteria > Pseudomonadota > Gammaproteobacteria > Burkholderiales > Burkholderiaceae_D > Rugamonas. Next base: position 14,825 of record JABTBR010000064.1, read on the forward strand.
GCGGGTTTGCTTCGGCCAGCCGGCTGATCGAGGGCGGGCGCGGTTTCACCGGCCTGTTCTGCGCCAATGATGAAATGGCGATCGGCGCCCTGTCCTGCCTGCACCGCGCCGGCGTGCGGGTGCCGGACGATGTGTCCATTGTCGGCTATGACGATGACTATTCGGCCGCGTTCTCGGCGCCGGGACTGAGCTCGGTGCACATCCCCACCCGGCAACTGACGCAGAACGCCGTGCGCTGGCTGCTGAACCAGTGCTACGGCACCAGCTACGAGATTTGCCGCGACTTCCCCGTCACGGTCACGCTGCGCGGCTCGGTGGCGGCGCCCGCTTGAATCGCGCTTGACAGCGCTTTGCGCAAGTCTTTATATTCAAGGTGCAGGTGTTTCAGCACGCTTTTTCCGCAGATGATTCCATCCTCCATCCTCCATGCGAAGTGAGTCAAGATGCTCTCCTTCTCCGCCGGCGATGACTTTCCCCCATGAAACATCTGCGCGCCGCACTGTGTCATTTCTGCATCGGCCTGGCAACTTCGCTGGCACAGGCGGCTGACGCCGAGCAGACCACGGAATCCGCCCCTCAGCAACAATTTACGATAGGCTGGGAACAGTTGCAAAACAGCAACGGCTATGCCGACAAATACGAGCGCTATGCCCATGAGGTGTTCGATCTCTTTGCCCAGCGCAATGGCTACGCCTTCCACTACGTCCAGTTGCCGATCAATCGCCTGTTTTCCGCCTTTGTGATCGACCAGTCCCTCGATTTCAAGTACCCCGACAATCCCGAATGGAAAAAGGAGCTGCGCAGCAAGCGCTCCTTCAGCTATAGCGCACCGCTCGCCACCCGGCTGGCCGGGGCCATGGTCTTGCCGCAGCATCAGGGCCGGCCGCTGGCCGCGATCCGCACGCTGGGCACCATCCTCGGCTTTACCCCGGTGGGATATACCGAGGCGATCGACAAGAAAGCCTTGTCGGTGGTGCGCAGCAATGGTTACGTCAGCTTGCTCGGCCACGCGATGGCCAACCACGTCGATGCCGCCTACATTAACGTCGAAACGGCCAAGGACGTACTCAAGGACCGCATGCGGGCGCCGGGGGCGCTGGTGTTCGACCCGGGGCTCCCTCATCAGTATGTAGAGCTCAGCCTGTCGACCCTGCGTCATCCGGAACTCATTACCCGCTTCAATCTGTTTTTACTGGAAGAACGTCCATCGCTGGCTAAACTGCGGCAGAAATACCACATTGAGGAGTGACAACAGCATGTCCATTTCCCGCCCCCACACCTTCGCCATCGCCGCCACCATCGCGGTATTGCAGCCGCTGCCTGGCCAGGCGCAATCGCGCGTGGAGATCTATGGCGTGCTCGATGTCGGCCTGCATACCGGCGTCAGCGACGGCGTGCGCAGCACCCGCCTCGATTCCAGCCCGGTGGCACCGTCGCGCTTCGGCTTCCAGAGCATGGAAGATCTGGGCGGCGGCCTGAAGGCGCTGGTGCGTATCGAAGGCGGCATCAACGCCGACACCGGCGCCAGCACCGCCGGCACCCTGTTCGGCCGCGAGGCCTATGTTGGCCTGCAGGGCGGCGCCGGCACCGTGCAGCTGGGGCTGAACTATACGCCGATGTTCTTCGCCTACGTCAGCTATGCCCAGGGCGATCTGAATACCTTTAGCTGGGGTAACGCGACGAACAACTTCGTGTTCCTGCCCACGATCAAGCAGGGCAATTCCTTGCGCTACACCTCGCCGGCGCTGGCCAATTTCACGCTGCGCGCCATCCATGCGCTGGGCAATGAGGGCGCCGCCGGCCAGCCGGCCAATCTGGGCAAGACCTCCGGCGTGGGCCTGCAGTACCGGGCCGGGCCGCTCGCGGCCGATCTGGACTATCTGCGCCAGAACTATGCGGCCAGCGCCACCCTCACGCCGACCACCGCTGTCGGCACGGGTAACTATGCCTTGTTCGGCATGTCCTACGACTTCGGCATCCTCAAGCCGGCCCTGCTGTACCAACGCCACCGCGGCAGCGCCGACGTGCTCACCGCCATCGGCGCCAGCTTCGCCAATCCCGATAATGATTACTATGAACTCAATACCCTGATCCGCAGCTCGCCGCTGGGCACGATCCTGCTCAGCTTCGGGCAGTACCGGAAACAGGCCGACAGCAGCGGCAACGCGCGCTCCTATGCGGCCCGTTATGACTACCGCTTATCCAAGCGCACTGGCCTGTATGTGGGCGCGGGCCATATACAGAACAACAGCAATGCCAGCTTCACGATGAGCAATGGCGCCGGTCCCGGCATCGTGACGGCCACCGGCAAGAACCTCAACAGCATGGTGATGGGCCTCGTTACCCGTTTCTGAATCTGAATCTGAATCTGAATCTGATCCTGACATGGCAGCGGGCGCGATATGCCCGCTTTCCACTAGCCGCGCGAACGCTACAAGAGCCGGACGTCATCAGCCAATTCATTAGCGTTGCTGGCGCTGCTGGGGAAATGCGCTTCCAGTTCGCGCGACACCGCCGCGATGCAAGCCACTGCGCCGGCCTCGATATCCCGCGCCGCAAAAGCGCGCTGCATCGCGTCGGCGATGTGGCGCCAGCCGGCCTCGCCCACCCGCGCATCGATGCCCCGGTCGGCGATGATTTCGATAGCGTGGTCGGCCATCAATACATAGATGAGCACGCCATTATTGTGTTCGGTGTCCCACAGCCGCAAATTGGAGAACACCTCGAGCGCGCGTTCGCGCGGCGTCATGCCGTGGGCCGCCTGCAAGGGTTCCAGCGCCGCTTCCACGGCGAACAGGATCTCACCGCTATGGCGCGACTCGGACTGACCGATGGCCGCCTTTATCGCGCTTAGCACCGGCGCGGGGAAATAGCGCCGCACCCGGCTGCGGGTGCTCGTGATATGCCGGAACATCCTTGAAAAATCCATCGTTACCACCTTCCCGAAGCGCCACCGCCACCAAAGCCACCGCCACCACCGCCCCAGCCGCCCCCACCACCACCGCCGGAGCCGTGTCCGCTGCCCAGATACAGGCCGGCCATTTTCCCAGCGCCAATTAGCGTAAAGAAGAAGCCCAGCACACCGGCCACCACGCCCACCCATATGGCGCCAGCCATCAGCCAGGCGCCCGCCCCGATCACGCCGCCGGTGACGGCGGCGCCCAGGCCGCGTCCCAGCAAGGATCGCAGCACGCCCCCCAATACCAGCGCAGCGATCATCCCGACAGGCAGCATCTCGCTCATGCCATCGGACTCCTCCTGAGCGCCACGCTGGGCGGGCGGCGGCAAGGCTTCGCCTTCGATCACTTGCTGCATCGCCTCAAGGCCGGCTTTCACGCCGCCGAAGTAGTCGTTTTGCTTGAACAGGGGGACAATTTTCTCTTCGATGATGCGTTTGGATGTCGCATCGTTCAAGGCGCCTTCCAGCCCGTAGCCCACTTCGATACGCAGCGTCCGGTCATCCTTGGCGACGACCAGAATCGCGCCGTCATCGACCTTGCCGCGCCCGATCTTCCATTGTTCCGCAAGGCGGATGGCGAATTGTTCGATGGCTTCGGGCTGGGTTGTGGGCAGAATCAGCAGCGCGATCTGGCTACCCTTGCGCTGTTCGAAGGCGTGCAGGCTCGCTTCCAGCTGCGAGCGCTGCGCGCCGCTCAATGTGCCGGTGAGATCGGTGACCGGACTGGTCAGGGCGGGCAATGCCTGCAAGCCGGTCTGGGCGCCAGCCCAGGTGCCGGCAAGCAGCACCAGCACCAGCAGCAGACAACGGCGCAGTGCGCTCATCGCGGGCTCACTTTGCCGGAGCAGGCTTGGCCGGGGCGTCGAACGACACCGCAGGCGCGATGCTGATCGCCTTTTCGTTCTCCACCGTGAAGTTCGGCTTGGTCTCGAAGCCGAACAATTTCGCGGTCAGGTTGCCAGGGAAGGAACGCACGGTAACGTTGTAGTCTTGCACCGATTTGATGTAGCGGTTGCGCGCCACGGTGATGCGGTTTTCCGTGCCCTCAAGCTGTGCCTGCAAGTCGCGGAAGCTGGCATCGGCCTTCAGTTGCGGATAGTTCTCGCTGACGGCCAGCAAGCGCGACAACGCACCAGTCAGGGCACCTTGTGCTTGCTGGAATTTGGCAAAGGCGACCGGGTCGTTCAGCAACTCCGGCGTCATGGTGATCGATCCCGCCTGTGACCGCGCTTGCGTGACCTGGGTCAGCACGTCTTTCTCATGCGCCGCATAGCCCTTGACTGTATTGACCAGATTCGGCACCAGATCGGCGCGGCGCTGGTACTGGTTGACCACTTCCGACCAACTGGCCTTTACCTGCTCATCGCTAGCCTGCAGTGTGTTGTAGCCGCAGCCGCTTAACAGCAGCACGCCGGCCATCAGCAGAAAGATGTAGAACTTGCGCATTTGAACTCCCGAGGCGTCAACATCATTGGTGGAATAGCCCATCCGCAGCCATGGTACCTCGGATTGTGAAAATGGCACTACTCGGAGGTGCGCGAATAGTGCGGCCTAGCGTTTCTTGATCTTTTTCTTGGTCTTTTTCACGGGCGTTTCACCCGCATAGCTTAACAATAAAACAGTAACGTAAAGCAAAATATGCCATATTAGAAAGAGCAACAGATTCGCTTCCACCTCGCGCTCGGCCACGGACACTTGGGGATCATCCTGCAGATAGGTCAGAAACATCTGATCTCCGATTCGCACGCTTTCGCATGACCGCCCCCGTTTAATGACGGCCTCACCGCGAAACTCGACCCCGCGCGCCAAGTACGAATACTCCATTGTTCGTTTGCTTGGATTTTCGCAATGTGTTCGTACTATCACCCCTGTTTGTTGGACGCCATACTTCTTAAACAGATAGTCCCGCTGCATGGATGAGAATGACATCGCGAATACCGCAACTACTGCGGCAAGAGCCCAGCAGTGCCGCGCAAGAATTGAAGTTGAAGCCACAGTCGCCCCGGAAATAACACCACCTTAATAAGCTCTGGACCAGAGAATTCCGAACCATTCGCCAATGAGATGGGAATGCATCGTTAGAACTCGATGATACTCTGCGGAACTATCTATAGCGTAATCCAGGAGGGAAGCGGCCCCCCGGCGAAGGTCGCGCCTGGCAAGGAGCTTTCGCAGAAGGGCTGGCGCGGTGGTGCCGCAAGGCTGTCCATTGCAACGCGCCGCATCAACATCGCAGGAGTGGAAGCCCATCTGACCGAGGCGAACAGCAGCAGATCCTTGGCGGGCTTGTATTCAACACGGCCCAGCCAGGTGCTCTGGCTGTATTCCAGATCGGATGCTGGCCAAGCTAAAGGTTTTGCTGGTGCTATGCGAGCCGGATACCAGATTCATGGCGGCTGGCGCCGCCTAGAGCCGCTGCTCGCTGGCTCCGTCAAACAGGGAAATGCGTTCGCTCAGGATGGCGAACTCGCGCGGCTGATCCGCTTCAATCGGTTCCAGATCCTGCACGATGGTGGCGACCTGGCTACCTTCGAAGTCCAGCCACAGCACCCGGTGGTTGCCCATCGCCTCCACCAGCGAGACGGTGGCCTTCAGGCCCCTGCCGGCGCCGCTGACGATATCCTCGGGCCGCACGCCCAGCACGCAGTCGCGCCGCTCCGTCACCGGGTCGATAAAATCGTAGGCGCTCACGTCCAGCTCCAGCTGGGCATTGCGGAACAGCGTGCGCCCTGCCCTTTGCTCCAGCCAGCCCTTGAACAGATTCATGCCGGGCGAGCCGAGGAAGCTGGCCACGAACAGATTGGCCGGTTTGCTGTAGATGGCGGCCGGCGTGTCGAACTGCTGGATCACTCCGCCCTTCATCACCGCCATGCGCTGCGCCAGCGTCATCGCCTCCACCTGGTCGTGGGTCACATAGATCATGGTGGCGCCCAGATTCTTGTGCAGCTGCTTCAGCTCGCGCCGCAACTCGGTGCGCAGCTTGGCGTCCAGGTTCGACAGCGGTTCGTCGAACAGGAACACGTCGGCCTCGCGCACGATGGCGCGGCCGATCGCCACGCGCTGGCGCTGCCCACCCGACAGATTGGCCGGTTTGCGTTTTAATAGCGGCCCCAGTTGCAGCATGTCGGCCGCGCGCTTGACGCGGCGCTCGATCTCGGCCTTGGGCGTGCCGTTGATGCGCAGGCCGAAGGACATATTTTTTTCCACGTTCATGGTCGGATACAGCGCATACGACTGGAACACCAGCGCGATGCCGCGGTCCTTGGGATCGGCCATGGTCATGTCCTGGCCGCCGATTTCAATGCTGCCGCCGCTGACGTCGATCAGGCCGGCGATGGTGTGCAGCAGCGTGGACTTGCCGCAGCCAGAAGGCCCCAGCAACACCACGAATTCGCCGCGCCGCACATCGAGATCGAGCGCGTCAATCACCTTGTTGCCGCCCAGTTCGATTTGCAGATTACGTATTGCCACGTTTGCCATGTATTGAACCTTTAAACTTTTTTAACCTTTAACCGCGCCAGAGGCGATGCCGCGCACGAACCAGCGGCCGGAGATGAAATAAAGTGCCAGCGGCACCAGCGAGGTCAGAATGGTGGCGGCCATGTTCACGTTGTAGAGCCGCTCGCCGGTGGTGGTGTTGATGATGTTATTGAGCTGCACCGTCATCGGCAGGTTCTCCGTGCCGGCGAACACCAGGCCAAGCAGAAAGTCGTTCCAGATCCCCGTCACCTGCATGATCACCGCCACCACGATCACCGGGGTGGACATCGGCAGCATCAGTTGCAGGAAGATGCGCCAGAAGCCGCCGCCGTCGATGCGCGCGGCCTTGAACAGCTCCATCGGCAGCGAGGCGTAGTAATTACGGAACAGCAGCGTCATCACCGGCATGCCGAAAATCGTATGAATCAGCACGATGCCAGGCAAGGAGCTGAACAGATTCACGCTGGCCAGCACCCGCACCAGCGGGTAGATCATCACCTGCACCGGAATGAAGGCGCCCATCATCAGCACGCCGAACAGCAGCGCCGCGCCACGGGGGCGCCAGAACGACAGCGCATAGCCGTTGACGGCGCCGACCGCGATCGACAGGATGGTGCTGGGCACGACGATGCGCACCGAATTCCAGAAGCCGCCGCGTATGCCCGAACACTCCAGGCCCGTGCAGGCCGACTGCCAGGCCATGCTCCATGGTTCCAGCGTGGCCTTGATGGGCAGGGCAAACAGGGTGCCGAGACGGATCTCTTCCATCGGTTTAAACGACGTCACCAGCATCACATACAGCGGCAGCAGGAAGAACAGCGCCGCGCCGCCGAGGAAGGCGTAGACACCAAGGCGGGCTGGGGTCCAGCCCAGCTTGCGCTTCCGCACCAGCGGGCGCGCTGCGCGCAGCGGCGCCGGGGCTGCTGGAGCTGGTGCTGGTGCTGGTGCTGGTGCTGGTGCTGAAGCGGCCACGGTGACGGTTGCGTCCTTCATCATGCTCCCCTGAGACGGTTGGCGCGGCCACGCGCAAAGTACAGCGGCGTGACGATCGCCAGCACCGTGGCCAGCAGCACGATCGATGCCGCCGAGGCCAGGCCGATATTCGCGCGGCCGAACAGATAGTCCATGATGAACTTGGCCGGCACTTCGCTGGCCGTGCCGGGACCGCCCTGTGTCATCGCCACCACCGCGTCGTACACCTTGACCACCATCACGAACAGCAGCACGAAGGCGGTCGACACCGATGGCCCCAGCATCGGCAGCACAATGCTCAGGTAGACACGCCAGCGCGGAATGCCGTCGATGCGGGCCGCCTTCCAGATTTCCTCGTCGATGCCGCGCAGGCCGGACAGCAGCAGCGCCATCACCAGTCCGGCCGCCTGCCACACGGTGGCGATCACCACGGTGTAGATCACCTTGTCCTGATCGATGATCCAGTCGAAGCGCGCTTCAGTGAAGCCCAGCTTGTGCAGCACTTCCTGGATGCCCAGCTCGGGATTGAGTATCCACTGCCAGATCAGGCCAGTGGCCACGAAGGACATCGCATACGGATACAGGAACACGGTGCGCAGCACGCCCTCGCCCATCACCTTCTGGTCGATGAACACGGCCAGCAGAAAACCGATCAGCATCGTGATGGCGATGAACAGCACGCCGTACACCACCACATTCTGCAGCGACAGCAGCCAGCGGTCGTTATTGAACAGCTTCACGTACTGGGCCATGCCGACGAAATCGTCAGACGGGAAGGTGCGCGCGCTGCTGACCGACACCCGCGCGCTCCACAGCATGGTGCCCAGGTAGGCAAACAGCACGGTGGCCACCATCGGCAGCAGCGCCACCCAGGCCGCGGCCGACACCCGCTTGCGCGAGCGCGCTCGCGGCCGCTGGCCTGGCGTCACAGCCTTCATCCCTTGAGTGCGCTGGCGAAGGCCTTCTGCGCATCTTCGGGCGACTGGTTCTTGTTCCAGAAGTTGGTCAGCACATCCTGCAGCGCGCCGTTCAGGTCAGGCTCGATCAGCATTTCCGAGTTGGGCAGCTGGCGCGACTTGTCCTTGATGATGGCGATGCCCAGCCGCGCGCACTGGTCCAGCGAGCTGTCGTCCACATCGCCGCGGATCGGAATCGATCCCTTGCGCGCGCTGAACGCCACCTGCGCGGCCGGCGCCGTGATCACACTGGCCATCAGCTTCTGCGCCTTGATGGTGTTGGGGTCGGACGATTTGGGGAACACGAAGGCGTCGCCCGCGACGATGTAGGGCGAGTTCGGACCGAAGCCCGGGAAGCAGCCGAAGTCCTTGCCGGCCACCTGCCTGGCGGCCGAGAATTCACCCTTGGCCCAGTCGCCCATGATCTGGATGCCGGCCTTGCCGGTAACGACCATGGCGGTGGCATCGTTCCAGTTGCGTCCCGGCGAGCCAGGATCGACAAAGCCGCGCAGCTTTTTAAAAGCCGTCAGCACCTGCTTGAAGGCCTCCGATTTCACCGCCGCCTGATCGCGGTCGCGGTACACCTTCAGGTATAGCTCCTGCCCGCCAACGATGGCGAGCACCGCGTCGAAAGTGATCTTCTCCTGCCAGACCTGGCCGCCGAAGGCCAGCGGCACCAGCCCCGCCGTTTTCAGCCTGGCCAGCACGGCCAGGAACTCGTCGTAGGTTTTTGGCTCTTCCTTGATGCCGGCCTTGGCGAAGGCGGCCTTGGAATAGAAGAACCAGGCGGGCATATGGATATTCACCGGCGCGGCGTAGAAGTGGCCGTTGCTCTTGATCGCGTTCAGGATCGAGGCCGGCATGATCTGGTCCCAGTTGCCCTTGGCCGCTACCTCGTCCACATTATTCAGCATGCCCTGGTCGACGATGTCGCGGAACTGTTTGGACGTATTGAACTGGGCGGCCACCGGCGCATTGCCGCCGACGATGCGGTTAATGGTGGTGGCGCGGGCCTGGTCGGCACCGGCGATGGCGTTGTCCACCCACTGGCCACCGGCCTTGTTATAGGCATCGGCGAACTGCTTGATGGCGGCCGACTCGCCGCCCGAAGTCCACCAATGGATCACGGTAGCCTTCAGCGGAGCCTCCGCCGCCTGCGCCATGCCCGCAGTGGCTCCCGCAGCCACGCACAGTTCCGCCAACGCCAGCGTTACCGCGCCGGCCAGTGATATCGCCTTGTTCATTCTGTCTCCTGAGGACGTCGTGCGCCCATTTTGTTTGGATGGCTATGATAAATTGAATTGGGCTGTCGCGGCCCGCCAACTGCGTGTTCCCCTTAGTCCGTTTCCCTGTACAAGCTTCAGTGTGTCACGGCAGCGCCTTGCGCCGCTCCAGAAATTGCGTCACCAGTTGCGCGCTACGCTTGGGCGTGCGCTGCTGGGTGGCATAGTCCACGTGCACGATGCCGAAGCGGCGCTCGTAGCCGAAGGCCCATTCAAAATTATCCATCAGCGACCAGATGAAGTAGCCGCGCACGTCCACGCCCTGCTTGACCGCCGCGTCCACCGCCGCCAGATGGCGGTTCAGGAACGAGATGCGGGCACGGTCGTCGACCTGGCCATCGACCACCTTGTCGTCCGAGGCGGTGCCGTTCTCGGTGATATAGATCGGCGGCAGATTCGGATAGGTGCGGTGGAAGCCGACCAGCAAATCGCGCAAGCCGTCCGGATACACTTCCCAACCCATCTGGGTGCGCTCCACATCCAGCAGGTCCACTTCCCTGTAGCCATGCTTGCCGTCGCTGACCACGTTGGTTCGGAAGTAGTAATTAATCCCGAGGAAATCGAGCGGCACGCCAATGATCTCCATATCGCCCTTGAGCACCAGCGGCTCGGTGCCCGGCCACAGTTCGAACAGCGCCAGCGGGTATTCCTTCTTCAGCAGCGGATCGAGTACCCAGTTGTTATGCTGGACCTCGAACAGCTGGGCCGCACGCTGGTCGTTGACACCCTTGCCGTTGGTGGTACCGCGTCCGACATTGGCGACGATGCCGACCTGGGCCTGTGGATCATTGGCGCGCAACGCCTGCACCGCCAGCCCGTGACCCAGCAACAGATGGTGCATGGCCTGGGTCGCATAGACCGGGTCCGACTTGCCCGGCGCATGGTGGCCGCTGCCGTAGCCGTGCGCGGCCGAGCACCAGGGCTCGTTCAAGGTGGCCCAGGCGTCGACCAGGCCGCTCAGCTCGCGGCTCATCAGATCGGCGTATTCGGCGAAGCGGTAAGCGGTGTCGCGGTTGACCCAGCCGCCATGATCTTCCAGATGCTGGGGCAGATCCCAATGATACAACGTAACAAAAGTACGGATACCCTTCTGTTTCAGGCGCTGCAGCAGATTGCGGTAAAAGGCGATGCCCTTGGCATTCGGCTTGCCGGCCTGGTCCATCACGCGCGGCCAGGCGATCGACAGGCGGTAGCCTTCCATCTTCAGCGAGGACAGCAGATCGAGGTCGGCCTCCCAGCGGTGGTAATGGTCGCAGGCGATGGCGCCGGTGTCGCCGGCCAGCACCTTGCCGGGCGTGGCGCAGAAAGTGTCCCAGATCGAGGGCAGGCGGCCATCTTCATCGACGGCGCCTTCGATCTGGTAGGCCGCGGTGGCGGCGCCCAGCAGGAAATCCTTGCGCCACAGGACAGAGTCGGCGGGCGGGGAGAAAGTCTCTTCGAGAGAGGCAGGTGTAGCGTGAATCACAGAAACTCCTTCGCTTCGGCATGATGTGGAAGCGCTTCCACAAATGCAAGAATACTATCAGCGTTGAAATTGCAGTGTCAACGGAATTCTTTATTTTTGTAATTTGGCTACAGAATGTGGGGGGGGGGAGAATCAACGCTGGCGGGCCGCTGGCGTTAAATCAAAACCCACGGCATAAATCTGGGGTCTGACCCGGCGGGTCAGACCCCGGCTCTTTGCCGTGGGTTCTAAGAGGGATGGCGGCACCTTCAGGTGCGCAAGATACAGTTTCTGGACGTGTCGCCAGACGGGACTTACTTTTTGTCAGTCGGGGGAACCACGGGCGGCACAAATGGGAAGGCGCCGAAGATGTTCGCGCTCTGGCTTTGCATCTGCTCCTGCATCTGCACGAACAAGGTCTTGCTCTGGTCGATGTAGTTGTTCATCATGCCCTGCATCATCGGACCCTGGACATTCATGAACTGGGTCCACATTTCCGGGCTGAAGGGCTTACCTTCGAAGTTGCCGGTCGTGCCAGTCGTGCCCGTGAACTTGCGCTGGATATCGGTGAAGGCCTGGACGTTTTTCTCCAGGTAGGAACCCATCATGCCCTGCATCGCGTGGCCGTAGTAGCGGATGATCTGGGCCAGCACGGAGCTGGAGAACATCGGTGCGCCGCTGGCCTCTTCTTCCAGAATGATCTGGAGCAGGATGCTGCGGGTCAGGTCTTCGTTCGACTTGGCGTCGACGACGGTGAATTCTTCATTATCCAGTACCAATTGCTTCACGTCCGTCAGCGTGATGTAGGAACTGGTCTGGGTGTCATACAGACGGCGGTTCGGGTATTTTTTAATCAGTCGTTCTGCATTTTTTTTCGCACTACTCATCACAAGTCCACTTATTGCGCCGCAGCGCGTACTCTAACAATTCGAAAAAAAAGCGAACTTCGGTCCGCTTTCGCACTAGCCTACTACACCTATTATAGAGTGGAAAAAGAGGTATATGCCAATCCACTTATAACTTTTGGGTTTTTATTGCAACGCAACCAAATTTACAACATAACAAGAAACTGGCCGAATTGGGGTGACAAAAAAGGTGCCGGCGGCAGTCTTAAAACCCAGGGCGTAAATCTGGGGTACGACCCGTCGGGTCGTACCCCAGCTCTTTGTCATGGGTTTAAAAGGCCAGGCCTCAGGCGCGCACAGTTACATAACGGCCCGGCGCGGGCTCGATCGGCTGGTATTTCTTGTTGCCAAACCCGGCTGGCGGCGCCACATCCTTGCCGCCATGCACGGCCAGGAAGGCCGCCCACTGGCCCCACCAGCTCCCCTTGTGCTCGGTCGCCCCATCCAGCCAGGCTTGCGCGTCCAGCGGCTTGGCGCCCTTCTTCGGCTTGGCCACGGGATCGTTCACCCAGTAGCTGCGCTTGCCTTTGGACGCCGGGTTGATGACCCCGGCGATATGCCCGGAGGCGCCCATGATGAAACGGTTGGCCTTGGGATTGCCCTGATTCAGGATTGCCATCGAGCCATAGGCCGAATGCCAGGGCACGATATGGTCCTCGCGCGAGGCGTAGACAAAGGCCGGCGCATCAATGCTGGACAGGTCGATCTTCTCGCCCGCCACCGTCAGCGCACCCGGCACCTTCAGCTTGTTTTCCAGATAGGTATTGCGCAGATACCAGCAGTACATCGGCCCCGGCAGATTGGTGCTGTCGGCGTTCCAGTACAGCAGGTCGAAAGGCACAGGCTCATTGCCTTTCAGGTAGTTCGACTGCACATAATTCCACACCAGGTCGGTCGGACGCAGGCTGGAGAAGGTCGTGGCCAGATCGCGCCCCTTCATCAGACCGCCCTCGGCCAGGCTCTTTTCCTTCATCGCCACCTGCTGCTCGTCGACAAACACGTCGAGCACGCCGGTGTCGCTAAAGTCCAGGAAGGTGGTCAGCAAGGTCAGGCTGGCGGCCGGATTCTGGCCGCGCGCGGCCAGCACGGCCAGCGCGGTCGAGACCAGGGTGCCGCCGACGCAGAAGCCCAGCAGATTCAATTTATCCTGGCCGGAGATGTCGCGCGTGACCTCGATCGCCTTGACCACGCCCTGCTCGATGTAATCGTCCCAGCTGGTCTTTTCCAGCGACTGGTCCGGATTGCTCCAGGAAACCAGGAACACGGTATTGCCCTGCTCCACCGCATAGCGCACCAGCGAGTTTTCCGGCTGCAGGTCGAGAATATAGAATTTATTGATGCAAGGCGGCACCATCAGCAGCGGGCGCTGATGCACCTGCTCCGTGGCCGGCTTGTACTGGATCAGCTGGAACAGCGGGTTTTCATACACCACCTGGCCCGGCGTGGTGCCAAGGTTGCGGCCCACTTCAAAAGCCGACTCGTCCGACAGCGAAATATAACCCTTGTTCATATCGGCCAGCATGTTCGCCAGGCCACGGGTCAGGCTTTCGCCCTTGGTTTCGATCAGTTTTTTCTGCACTTCCGGATTGGTGGCCAGGAAATTGGCGGGCGACATCGCCTCGACGATCTGCTGCACCGCGAACTGCAATTGCTGCTTTTTATGCGGAGTAGAATCGACCGCATCGGCCATGGCTGTCAGGAATTTGGCGTTGAGCAGGTATGATGCCGCATTGAAAGCGGTCATCGGATTGTCCTGCCAGGCTGGCGAGGAGAAACGGCGGTCGGCCACGGGTGGCGCTTTTCCGGCAATAAAATCTTGCCACAAGGCGCCAAAGCTCTCCATGTAATCGGTCTTGAGGCGCTCGACGGCTTCCGGCAAGATCGCAGCGCCTACATCCTTGAGCATGGTGGCGACCGGTGTGGCTTCCGCCTCCGGCACCATCTTGAACCACGATTGCCACTGGCTTGGGTCGCTGATCTGCGACATCCATGCGTTGGCAATGACTTGAGGATCTGGCACATTCATGTTTGATTCCCTAAAAATAGTTGTATATCTTTATTACCAAGGCTGCATATGCTGATTGTCGCTGTCGCGTGGATCTATGTGGTGGGCCTGATGGCCCTCACCGAACCCACTGTCGTCGCTGGACTGATGACGTTGTTACTGTATTGCGTGTTACCTCTAGGAATACTTTTCTATTTGACGGGCTCGCGCGGACGCAAAACCCGCCGTGACGCGGCCGACCGCGCCGCTCACCAGGCCCGTCAGGCGGCCCAGACGGGCCAAGCCGCCGGACAAAGCAGCGCCGGCGGCCCGGAAGAATAAACTACAACATTGCTATCTTATTTGATCCAGATCAAGCTTGCTTGGCGTCCGGTGATTCCGTCGCGCCGATAGGAATAGAAACGGGCCGAATTGGACACCGTGCAGAACTCGCCGCCGGACACGCGCGCCACACCGGCACGGTGAAGCACACTTCGGGCCAGCGCATAGATGTCGGCCCGGAATTTGCCCGGCCGTTCGGCGATGGGAGTGAACGCGGCCACGACGGCGCGCTGTGCGAAGGCGTCGGTGGCACCCAGCAGGAAGACATTCTTGACGTCCTCGCCCACCTCGAACTGGTAAGGGCCGATGGCCGCGCCCAGCCAGGCCATGATCTCGCCGGCCCCGGCCGCGCGCATCGATTCCACGGTATTTTCCAGCACGCCGCTGGCCAGCCCGCGCCAGCCCGCATGGGCGGCGGCCACGACCTTGCCTTCGACATCGCAGAACAGCACCGGCAGACAGTCGGCCGTGAGCACGGCGCAAACCGCCCCCTTGCCCACGCAGTAACTGGCGTCGGCGGAAGGCACATGGCCCGCTTCCAGCGCCGCCGCGTCGACCACGGCGGTACCGTGCACCTGGTTCAGCCAGGCTGGGTCCTCGGGTAGCAGGCCGCGCACAATGGCACGGTTGTGCTCGACCTTGGCCAGCTCGTCGCCCACGTGCACGCCCAGATTCAGGCCGCCACTGCCCTGGCCATCGTCATACTTGCCCGTGCTGACGCCACCGCGACGGGTGGTGGCCAGCACGCCCACCGTGGGCGGCAGATCCGGCCAATGCGGAATCAGCCATTGCTGTTGCATTGTTGTCATTTATACCTGTTCCGGTTCTTCAATTCCCGCCTGCGCGATCAGCGCGGCAAAGTCGTCCGCCAGCGGCACCAGCCATTCGCAGTTCTCGCCGGTGGCCGGATGCACCAGGCCCAGACGGCGGGCCTGCAGCGCCTGGCGCGGGAAGACATTGGCCAGATGCTGCTTGCCGTACATCACATCACCGACCAGCGAGAAGCCGATCGACATCATGTGCACGCGGATCTGGTGGGTGCGGCCAGTTTCCAGGCGGCACTGCACCAGGCTGACGGGACGGCGTTCCAGGTCGCCGCTGGCCAGCAACTCATAGTGCGTGATGGCCGGCTTGGCCGAGAAATTGCTCGACACCGCCATCTTGATGCGGTCCTTGGGATGGCGCCCCATCGACGCGTCGATGGTGCCGCTAGGACGCGGCGTGCCCCATACCAGGGCGAAATACTCGCGCTTGACGGTGCGCGCGGCCAGCTGGCGCACCAGATCGGTCTGGGCCGGCAGGGTCTTGCCCACCACCATCAGACCACTGGTGTCCTTGTCCAGGCGGTGCACGATGCCGGCGCGCGGCACACCCGACAGCTGCGGGCAGTGGTGCAGCAGGCCGTTGAGCAAGGTGCCGGACCAGTTGCCGGCGCCCGGATGGACCACCAGGCCGGCCGGTTTATTGATGACGATCAGGTGCTCGTCCTCGTAGACGATATTTAATTCGATCGCTTCCGGTTTAAAAGCCTCGTCTTCCGGCGCCGGTTGCGGCAGAATGACGATCTTCTCGTCGCCGTACACGGTGTCTTTGTTACTGCGAGCAACTTTGCCGTCCACGGTGACAAAACCCTGGTCGATCCACATTTGCAGGCGTCCGCGCGAAAATTGCGGCACCAGTTTGGAGATGACTTTGTCAAGGCGCTGGCCGCAGGCCTCCGGGCTCAGTTCGAGCTCGATCGGCGCCAGGCCGTCGTCGTCGCCGTCGGCGAGCAGTTCCGCGTCGAGATCGTGGTCGTCGAGTTGGTCGGCCCCGAGTTCGTGGTCGGAGGAAGAATCAGCCAAATTCGGCTTTGGATTTAATATCACAGCATTCCCATCGGCTATAATCAGCCTATTGTAAAACTTTGGTTAAACACCTTCTTGCAAAACAACATGCAAAAAAAAATATCGGTAGTCGCAGCAACTGTAGTTCTGCTTGGTTTGTCCGCTTGCGGCTTCTTGCCGGAAAAGGTCGATGAGACTAAAGGCTGGAGCGCTACGAAATTATACTCGGAGGCGACCGAGGAATTAGAAGGTGCGCATTATGAACGCGCAATTCAGTTGTTTGAGAAGCTAGAATCGAGCTACCCATTCGGCACCTACGCCCAGCAGGCGCAGATGGAAATCGCCTACGCCTATTATAAATCCCAGGACCAGGCCCAGGCACTGGCAGCGGTCGAGCGCTTCATCAAGCTGCACCCGAATCACGCCAATGTCGACTATATGTACTACCTGCGCGGCCTGATCAACTTCAACGATCAGATCGGTTTCCTGAACTTTGTCTACGAACAGGACCCGACCGAGCGCGATCCGAAGGCGACCCGCGAAGCCTTCGCCGCCTTCAAAGCCCTGGTGGATAAGTTCCCAGAGAGCAAGTATGCACCCGATTCGATCGATCGGATGAAGTATTTGATCAATGCGATGGCATCCTATGAAGTGCATGTGGCGCGCTACTACTTCCGCCGCGGCGCTTATCTGGCCTCGGTGAACCGCGCGATGGACGCCGTCAAGGATTACCGCGACTCGCCATCGATCGAAGAAGCCCTGTTCATCATGATACGCGGCTACGACAAGCTGGGCATGACCGAATTGCGCGACGATGCCTTGCGCGTGTTCAAGAAGAACTACCCGACCAGCAAGTTCCTCGACGAAGGTGTCAAGGCCGAGCGGCAGTGGTGGAAGTTCTGGAACTAAACACATCAACCGGGGCCGAGGTCCCGGTTTTTTGTTGGGATCTTTGTGAGCGAGCCGGCGGCTCGCCCGAAACCCAAGGCGCAAACCCGGGGTCAGACCCGACGGGTCTGACCCCAGCTCTTTGCCGTGGGTTCTAACAAGGCCGACGGCACTTTGGCGTTTAGTCCGCCACGCGGCGGCGGAACATCCAGTGCTTCGCATCCGACTCGGCCGGCACGAAGGCATAGCCATCCGTATCGAAGTCCTTCAATTGCTGCGGATCGCGGATGGCGTTGACGGTGGCATAGCGCGCCAGCAGCCCCCGCGCCCGCTTGGCATAGAAGGAAATGATTTTATATTTGCCATTCTTCCAGTCCTGGAAGATCGGCGTGATCACCGGCATGTCCAGCTGGCGCGGCTTGACGGATTTAAAATACTCTTCCGAGGCCAGGTTGACCAGTACATTGGCGCCCTTCTCCTCGGCAGTCCGGTTCAGCGCCTGGGTGATGGTGTCGCCCCAGAAAGCGTACAGATCCTTGCCGCGCGGCGTGGCCAGGCGGGTGCCCATTTCCAGCCGGTGCGGATGGATCACATCAAGCGGCCTGAGCATTCCGTACAGGCCGGACAGGATGCGGATATGCGATTGCGCATAGTCGAGCTGCTTGGGCGTCAGCGAACGCGCCTCCAGTCCGGCGTAGACGTCACCGTTAAAGGCCATGACGGCCTGGCGTCCCTCGGCCGGGTCCGGCGACCAGGAAGCGTAGCGCGCCACGTTCAGACTGGACAGGGCGTCGGAGATATCCATCAGGCTGCCCACCTCGGCCGGCGAAAATTCGCGCAGGCGTTCGATCAGCTGGGCGGAATGGTCGAGAAAATCGGCTTGCGTCTGCAGTGTGGTGGTCGGAGGGGTCTCCAGATCGAGACTTTTGGCGGGCGAAAGCACTATCAGCATAAGATTTCAACTATTACATTACAGAATTGCCGACATGATACCTGTTCCACCGAAACGCATCATCCTCGATACCAATGTTTGCCTGGACCTATTCGTGTTCAAGGACCCGCGCTGGGCCGCCCTGCTCGAGGCCATCGAAACGGGCGCGGTCGAGGCGATCACGCGCGCCGACTGTCGCGACGAGTACATGATCGTGCTGCACTACAGCCACCTGCCGCTGGACGAGACCACCCGCCCGCTGAGCGCGGCGCGCTTCGACGCGCTGATCAAGGTGGTGGCACCGCAGGAATCAGGCGTGCGGCTGCCGGTCTGCACCGACAAGGATGACCAGAAGTTCCTGGAACTGGCGCGCGACGCCCAGGCGCATACCTTGATCACCAAGGACAAGGCCCTGCTCAAGCTGGCTCGCCGGCTGGACAAGGCGGGGATGTTCAAGGTGATCGTGCCGGAGAAGTGGACGCTGGAAGGTTGAAGCGTTTGGCATTATTTGGCCACCAAGGGGCCGCCGGCCTCCTTAAAACCCACGGCTGAGAACTGGGGTCTGACCCGGCGGGTCAGCCCCCGGCGCTTTGCCGTGGGTTTTAGATAGCCGCCGGCGGCCCGCCCACAGATTGTAGCTG
>JABTBR010000065.1 GCA_013284265.1 Oxalobacteraceae bacterium
GTCAGACCCCAGGGTTACGCCGTGGGTTCTAATGTATGCGGCGGCCCCTGGGCACTTAATTCCTGATCCTCAAGCCGCCTTGGGCGGCGCCACCAGCTTGATGATGGCCATGGTGCAATTATCTCCCTTGCCCTGGGCCCGCTCGATCGCCTTGTTGATCAGCTTTTCGGAAGCCTGGCGCGGCGCATTGCGTGCCACCGCCGAGGCCAGCTCCGCATCGGTGAAGAAACTCCACAAGCCGTCCGAGCACAGTAAAAAAGCATCGCCGGCGCGCAAGCCGGCATGCGTGCCGATGGTGACGAAGGGCGCTTTCATATTGTTGCCCAGCACATTGTTGAGCAGTTTGGCGTAGCGGTGCTTGCGCGCCGCCTCGGTCGGCAGGCGGTCGTGGCCGACCAGATGTTCGATGTAGGCATTGTCGTTGCTGCGCAGCGCGCATTCGCTGCCATTGAAGCGGTACAGGCGCGAATCGCCCACGCAGGCCCAGATGGCCTGGCCGGCGGGCGTGAGTATCAGCACCACGAGCGAGCTTTGCGGCGCCTTGGCGGCGGCGAAGGGATTCATGCAGATCATCTCGTGCGCTTCGAGGGCAATACTGCGCAGCAGCGCTTCGAGACGGGGCAGGCTGGGGGCGTCACCGGGACGGAATTCGTCGAACAGGTGCTTGCTGGTCAGTAGTGCCTGGTCCGAGCCGATGCCGCCACCCTGGACGCCATCGGCCAGCACCGCCATCACATAGCCGGGCGATTTGGCGGCCGTGTACAAGGCGGCACGGTCGTTCTGCTGAGAACGGTTGCCAATATGCTGGGCGGTACCCGCTTCTATCTTGTATGTGCTCATAAATGGCAGTGGATATCAATCTGGTTGGCGGCAGAGCCGCCGTAGATTAAACTATGCACCGGTAAGCAGTTTTGGTGCAAGCATAGGTTGTTGGCAAAGCGAAACTATTTGCAAAATGATTGTATGCGTATCTGCCCGGAACGCAGTAAACAATTTGTAACAACAGACTGAGACCCATGACTGATGCACAAGAAATTCAACGCCGCCTGATCGAACTCGACGTGGAGCACCGCGATCTGGATGCGGTCATCGATATGCTCACCCTTGACGGCCACCATGATCAATTGCAGCTGCGCCGCCTGAAGAAGCGCAAATTGCAGCTGAAAGACTATATCACTTTGCTGAAGATGCAATTGGTTCCCGATGTACCGGCCTGAGCGGCGCTTATGCGCCCCTGGCCTCACCTAAGCCTATTTTGACCGAACACCAATTAATGCCGGCCGCCGCCGGGGATACGCTCCCGCCGGCGCTGAATGCCGTTGACCCCGCTGACACCGTCACCCCGGGCCGGCACGATGCCGATATCGAGCGCCTGTTCGGCGCCGGCGGCCCCTTGGGCCCGGCGGTGGGCAGTTATCGCCCGCGCCGCTCGCAGACGGAAATGGCCAAGGCCATCGCCGAGGCCATCGCCACCCAGAGCACGCTGATCGCCGAGGCCGGTACCGGCACGGGCAAGACCTTTGCCTATCTGGTGCCGGCGCTGATGTGGGGCGGCAAGACCATCGTTTCCACCGGCACCAAGAACTTGCAGGATCAGTTGTTCTTGCGCGACATTCCCACCGTGCGCGCGGCGCTGAAGGCGCCGGTTTCGGTGGCCCTGCTCAAGGGCCGGTCGAACTATGTCTGCCATTACCATCTGGAGCGCACGCTGCAGAATGGCCGCATGACCTCGCGCGACGACGTCGGCCACCTGCGTGAAATTTCCCGCTTCCTCAAGATGACCAGCTCGGGCGACAAGGCCGAACTGGCCAAGGTGCCGGAAAACGCCATGATCTGGAATCTGGTCACGTCCACGCGCGACAATTGCATGGGCGCGGAATGCCAGTATTACCAGGATTGCTTCGTCATGAAGGCGCGCAAGGAAGCCCAGCAGGCCGACGTGGTGGTGGTCAACCACCACCTGTTCTTCGCCGACGTGGCGCTGAAAGACACTGGCGTGGCCGAACTGTTGCCTTCGGCCAATACCATCATCTTCGATGAGGCGCACCAGCTGCCCGATACGGCGACGCTGTTCTTCGGCGACACTTTTTCCACTTCCCAGGTGCTGGAGCTGTGCCGCGACGTGCTGGCCGAAGGCTTGTCGCATGCCCGCGATGGCGCCGACTGGGGCAAGGTCGTCACGGTGGTGGAAAAAGCCGCGCGCGACTTGCGCCTGACGTTCTCGCAAGACATCGTGCGCATGTCGCTGCCGCAGATCGCGCCGTCGAGCGATTTCTTCCCCGCGCTGCAGACGCTCAAAGATGAACTGGACGGCATGCTGGCCGTGCTGGAAACCCAGGCGGCCCGGGCCGAAACGCTGGAACAGTGCCGTAGCCGTGGCCTGGAGCTGGCCCAGCAGCTGGTCAACTGGAAGGCCGATCCGAAGGCGAAAGTCACGCCGGGCGAGGAAGCCGTGCTGTGGGTCGAAGCCTATACCGCTTCCTTGCAGCTGCACAAAACCCCGCTGTCGATCGCGCCCATCTTCAATGGCCAGCGCGAGGGCGTGCCGCGCAGCTGGATCTTCACCTCGGCCACCCTGGCGGTGAAGAACGATTTCAAGCATTTCGCTTCCCAGATGGGCTTGACGGACGAGCCGGCCAAATCCTGGCCCAGCCCGTTCAACTATGAAGAGCAGGGCATCCTGTATGTGCCGCAGGGCTTGCCCGACCCGAATTCCATGGGTTACACCGATGCGGTGCTGGACAAGGCCTTGCCGGTGATCGAGGCGGCCGGCGGCCGGACTTTCCTGCTGTGCACGACCTTGCGCGCCGTCAAGCGCGCGGCCGAACGCCTGCGCGACGAGTTCGAAAAGCGCGGCCTGCCTTTCCCCCTGTTCGTGCAGGGCGACCGTGGCCGCACCGAATTGCTGGACCAGTTCCGCAAGTCCGGCAACGGCGTGCTGATCGGCAGCCAGAGTTTCTGGGAAGGCGTGGACGTGCGCGGCGAAGCCTTGTCGCTGGTGATTATCGACAAACTGCCATTCGCACCGCCGGATGACCCGGTGCTGGCCGCCCGCATCGAGGTGATGGAAAAGCAGGGCATGAATGGCTTCATGCACCACACCTTGCCGGAAGCGATCATCAATCTGAAGCAGGGCGCCGGCCGGCTAATCCGCGATGAGGGCGACCGGGGCGTGCTGATGCTGTGCGATCCGCGGGTGATTTCCAAGCCCTATGGCAAGCGTATCTGGCAGAGTTTGCCGCCGTTCAAGCGCACCCGCGAGGAGGCCGATGTGCTGGCTTTCTTCGAAAATCTGGGGACGGACGCGGCGCAGGATGAGGCTTCCGCGCAGTAACTTTTGGTATTTATTATTTGCAATAAAACCACACGGCCCGGGTGGGCCGTGTGGTTTTTGTGGGCTGTTGGGCTGTTGGGCTGCTTGTTCGCGGGCCGCCGGCTCACATTTAAAACCCACGGCAAAGAGCCGGGGGCCGGTCCCAATGGGACCGGCGGGGCGCGGCCCCTCTCCGGACCCTGGGTCAGACCCCAGGGTTAAGCCGTGGGTTTTAAATGGCGCCAGCGGCAGTTTTATTTCTCAGGCTGTATCACAATCTTCCCCGTCACCTTGCGCGCCGCCATATCCTGCAGCGCCTGCGCCGTATCGGCCAGCGCATAGCGTCCGGAAATATGCGGCTTGATCTTGCCTTCGGCCAGCCATCCCATCAACTGCTGCATGCCCGCCATATTGGCTTTCGGCTCGCGCTTGGCATACTCGCCCCAGAACACGCCGACAATCGACGCACCTTTGAGCAAGGTCAGATTGAGCGGCAGTTTGGGGATTTCGCCGTTGGCGAATCCCACCACCAGATAGCGACCGCGCCAGGCGATCGAGCGGAAAGCCGCTTCGGAATAATCGCCGCCGACCGGGTCATACACCACGTCCGGACCCTTGCCGTCGGTGGCCGCCTTGATCGCCTCGCGCAAATCGCCGGTGCTGTAGTTGATCAGCACGTCCGCGCCATGCTGTTTGCAAATCGCCAGTTTCTCGTCGGTGGAAGCGGCCGCGATCACGCGGGCGCCCAGCGCTTTACCGATCTCGATCGCCGCCAGTCCCACGCCGCCGGCCGCGCCAAGAACCAGCATGGTCTCGCCAGCTTTTAGCGCGCCCCGGTCCACCACCGCATGGTGCGAGGTGCCATAGGTGAGGGTGATCGAGGCCGCCGTATCGAAATCCATCCCGGCCGGCATCGGCATCAGGGCGTTCGCCGGCGCCAGCAGTTGCTGGGCGAAACCGCCTAGCGGCGTGAAGGCGATCACCTGCTCGCCCACCTTGACATGCTGGACGCCTTCGCCTATTTCACGCACCACGCCGGCCACTTCGCTGCCCGGCGTAAATGGCAGACCGGGCTTGAACTGGTACTTGCCTTGAATAATCAGGACGTCGGGAAAGTTGACCGCGGCCGACTTGACATCGATGACGACCTGGCCAGCGCCAGCCTGCAAATCAGGCAACTCTTCCACGGTCAGGGTGTCGGGTAATCCCCAGGCCTTGCATACGACGGCTTTCATTTTGCTTGTCTCCTTCCCTTGCGGGGTTTGCGTTTTAAAAAAAAGAACGGGCGTTTTATTTTCTAATTATGCCTCAAATAGGGCGCTTGCACGCAAGCTTGTTTTGCTGCCGTTTTTTCCCAGCCCAGCGTTTGCGCATGGTCAAAGTGGCATGCGAACAGATTGTTAGAGTTGGTTAAACCGCTACAGGCGGGCGGGACGAAACGGGGGCTGACATGACTATCCGCTACGGCTGTTTTTTCAGCTATGCGCATGGCCAGCATGCGTTCATGAGCAAGTTCAAGAACGACCTGATCGAGGCACTGAAATGCTATCTGGAACCGCATTTCGATACAGAAAATGAATTATTCGTCGACAGCGAGCAGCTGGGCGGCGGCGACGATCTGGACCAGCGCATCGCCCTGGCCATGTGCCAAAGCGTGTGCATGATCGTCATTTATACGCCCAAATACGAAGCCCATGCCTATACCCGGCGCGAATTCGCCGCCATGCAGCTGATCGAGGATGAGCGCCGCCTGTGGTATCCCTTGCCCAGCCATCTGATCATCCCCGTCATCATGACGCGCCACCCGATCAGCCTGCCGCGCCAGATCACCGATCCCGGCATGTATGTCGACTTTTCCCGCTATACCCTGGCCAGCGGCGACTTGAAGACCAATCCCGATTTTCTGCCCGACATAGAAAAAATCGTCCAGCGCATCGCCAGCCACTACCACCACCTGAAATGCTGCACGCCGCCCGATCACGATTGCAGCCGTTTCGTCTTGCCCGGTATTCCGCCGGAATGGCGCGCCATTCCGCCTCCCCATTTCCCCCGCTAAAGGATTGCCATGGAACTGACACGCCTGTCTCTGCCACCGCTGACCGCGCCCGGCGAAGTTGTCACCTTCTATTCTTACAAGGGGGGCACGGGGCGTACGATGGCCCTGTCGAACATCGCCGTGCTGCTGGCCAAATACCATAACGCCACCGTGCCCACCTTGATGATCGACTGGGACCTGGAAGCGCCCGGCCTGCACCACTATTTCAGCTGCGCCGGGGAGGGACCGGGCGTGCTGGAGTTTTTCGAAGCTTGCCGCGAGCAGTTGCAGCGCCGCCGCCACGCATCGGCCGGCCTCGACGATGCCGAGCTGGCGCGCGAGGTGCTCGCCGCCATCGACTGGGAGCAATATGTTTGCCGGGTCGACCAGGGCAGTCCCCTGTATCTGATGCGGGCGGGGCGCTTCGACGCCAGCTATAGCGAACGGCTGGCGGCGATGCATTGGGACCAGTTGTTCGATGCCTGTCCGGCCCTGTTCCGTTGTTTCGCCGACAATCTTGCGCGCCATTTCCGCTATGTGCTGGTCGATTCGCGCACGGGCCGCACCGACAGCGCCGGCATTTGCACCACCTTGCTGCCGCGTAAGCTGGTGGTGGTGTTCACGCCGAACCGCCAGAGCCTGGAAGGGGTGCAGGCCCTGGTCACGCGCGCCACCGCCTACCGCCGCAGCCATGAAGACGAGCAGCGCCCGCTGCTGGTCTATCCCTTGCCATCGCGCATAGAAATGGGCGATGGCGACCAGCGCGCCCAGTGGCGCCGCGGCGATGCGCAGCGCGGCATCGCCGGCTACCAACCCATCTTCGAGCAATTGCTGCGCGACAGCTATGGCCTGTCGCACGTCAGCCTGGACAGCTATTTCGACGAGGTGCAGCTGCAGCAGACCAAGACCTTCGCCTATGGCGAGCAACTGGCCGTGCGCATCGATCAGGGCGGCGACCGCTTTTCGCTGACGCGCACCTTCGAAGCCTTTCTCGACTGGCTGGGCGGGGGCTATTTCCCCTGGCAGTCCAGCCGCGAAATCCATTTGCTGGCGGCGATAGGCGAGGCCAGGCTGGCCATCGAGGATGGCAGCGTGCGCGCCGTGACCTTGCCGCTGGCGCGCGACCTGAACCGGCTGGGCGAGCTGTACCGGCGCGAGGGCAGGGCGGCCCAGGCCTTGCCCTGTTTCGAGGAAAGCATGGGCCTGCGCGTGCGGGTACTGGGCGAGGATCACCCCGATACCCTGCTCAGCAAGGCCAACCTGGCCCATTTGCTGGCCCGGCAGGACCGGCTGGATGAGGCGCAATTCCTGCAGGAATGCATCGTCGACGCCCATCTGCGCCTGAGCGGCCCCGAGCATCCCGACACGCTGGCCGCGCGCGCGGCCCTGGCACTGACGCTGGCGCGCCAGGGCCGCGCCGACGAGGCACTGGCCTTGCAGGGTGGGGTGCTGGACGCCTATGTGCGCCTGTTCGGCTCGGAGCATCTGCTGACCTTGGAGTGCAAGGCGGCGCGGGCTGGACTGCTACTCGAGCGCGGCGCCTGCGCGGCGGCGCGCATGGTGCTGGAGCAGGTGGTGGCCGCGCGCAAACGCCTGCTGGGCGCGGAGCACCCCGATACGCTGCGCAGCAAACTGGCCCTGGCCCGTTGTTTGGCGCAGTTGCGCGAATTTGAAGCCGCTTGCAGTCTGTTTCGCACCGTTATTCATGCGCGCACGGCGCGCCTGGGCGCCGACCATGCCGACACCCTGGCCGCGCAGCAGCAGTTGGCCGAGGTGCTGCTGAGTGCCGGGCGCCAGCCGCAGGTACACGCCCTGTATCAGGAGGGGCAGGCGGCGGCCCTGTATGCGGCGCTGGCCCATGGCGACGATGTGCCGGCGGCGCGCCAGGATGGACTGGGCGCAGCGGCCGGCAGCGCGGCCGCGTCCACCTGACGCGGAATTTATCTGCGTAGGCGGGCTTCGGTTCGCTCAGTCCGGGCGTTGCTTCAGGTAAAATCATTTGCATGAGAATCCTAATCAGCAACGACGACGGTTACCTTGCTCCTGGCATCAATGCGCTGGCCGAAGCGCTGGCGCCAATTGCCGACATTGTGGTGGTGGCGCCCGACAGCAACCGCTCCGGGGCGTCCAATTCCCTGTCGCTGGACCGGCCGCTGTCGGTGCAAAGAGCGGCCAATGGTTTCTATTTTGTCAATGGCACGCCGACCGACTGTGTCCACGTGGCGCTGACCGGCATGCTCGACTACCGGCCCGACCTGGTCGTGTCCGGTATCAACAATGGACCGAATATGGGCGACGACACCCTGTATTCGGGCACGGTGGCGGCGGCGACCGAAGGTTTCCTGTTCGGCATTCCGGCCATCGCGTTTTCCCAGGGTTCTTATGGCTGGGCCAATATCGAGGATGCGGCGCGCCATGCGCGCGACATCGTGCAGCGCTATTTCGATACCCTGCCCAAGCCGTATTTATTGAACGTCAACATCCCGAACCGGCCCTATGCGGAACTGGGCAAGGTGGTGGCCACCCGGCTGGGACGGCGCCACCAGGCCGAGCCGGTGATCCGCGCGCTCGATCCGCGCGGCAAGGAAATCTTCTGGATCGGTCCGCCGGGCGCCACCAAGGATGCCGGCGAAGGCACGGATTTCTATGCCTGCGCCCAGGGCCAGACCTCGATGACCCCGCTACAGATCGATCTGACGCACAAAACCCAACTTGAGACGCTGGCAAAGGGCTTGGAATGAACGATAAGCAACGCAGCTTCCCCTTGCCGCTGTCCTCGGTGGTGGACAAGGCCAAGAAATCGCCGGTGTTCGCCCCCGTTGCCACGCCCCAGACCGCCACGCAGAACGCGGCCCAGAGCGCCGCGCGCTTGGCGTCCGTGCCGGCCAGTGCCCGCCCCGGCGCCACGCCCTCCAAATCCCATGCCTATGCGCTGGACCGGGCCCAGCCCGTGGCGGCGGCCGCGCCGCGCCAGAATCCGCTGGTGTCGGACGCGGTGCGGCGCGCCATGGTGCAGCGGGTGGCCAGGCAGGGCGTCAAGGATGCCTTGGTGCTGGGCGCGCTGGAAACGGTGCCGCGCCATCTGTTCATGGAAGAAGCGCTCGCTTCGCAGGCGTATATCGACGCTTCGCTGCCGATCGGCCATCATCAGACCATCTCCCAGCCCTATATCGTGGCGCGCATGATCGAGGTGATGCGCAATGGCGGCGAACTGCGCCGCGTGCTCGAGATCGGCACCGGCTGCGGCTATCAGGCGGCGGTGCTGTCCTGCCTGGCGCAGGAAGTCTATTCGATCGAGCGCATCAAGTCGCTGCACGAGCTGGCCAAGGCCAATCTGCGGCCGCTGCGCGTACCGAATCTGCGTCTGCATTACGGAGATGGTATGCTTGGCCTGCCGCAGGCCGCGCCTTTCGATGGCATAATCCTGGCCGCTGCAGGGCTGGAAGTGCCGCAGGCGCTGCTCGACCAGCTCGCCATAGGCGGCCGTCTGGTGGCGCCAGTTGGCGCGCGTGCCCAACATTTGGAATTGGTCACCCGGCTCGGCAAGGCGGAATGGCGCCGCGACACCCTGGAAGATTGCCATTTCGTGCCGCTGCGACCCGGTACCGTTTGAGCGCGCCGTGTGCCGGCGCGTCTCGACCTCGACACACATTAAGATGAGAATGACTAATAAAAGTTCCCTGCTCATACTGAGCCTGACCATGGCGCTGCTGAGCGCCTGTAGTACCACCAACCAGGCGCCGGTCGTCGACCGCAATAGCGCGCCCCAGCCGAAACCGTCGACGCCAAGCGAAGATGCGCAAAAAGGCCGCGACGAGCGTGGCCTGTACACCGTCAAAAAAGGCGACACCCTGATCCGCATCGCGCTCGAATACGGCCAGAACTACCGCGATCTGGTGACGTGGAACAATCTGGCCAATCCGAACGATATCAAGGTCGACCAGGTGCTGCGCGTGCTGCCGCCCGAGAGCGCCGGCAGCGGCGTGCAGACCTCGGCCATCGTGATGCCGCCGGCCGACACCAAAGTGCCGCCAACGCCGCCTGTCGTCAAGAAAACCGGGCCAAAAGGCGAGAAACGCGTGTATTCCGACACCGTGCTGGCCGAGTTGCAGCGTCCCGAAGGCGCCACCGGCAAGGCCGACGGCGCGGTTGCCGCGGTCGCTCCGGCGGCCCCGGCCGCAGCGGCCCAGAGCCTGCCGCCGGCCGTGGCCGAAGACGAGCGCCTGAGCTGGATGTGGCCGTCCGAAGGCAAGGTCATCGCCAGCTTCGACGAGGGCAAGAACAAGGGCGTCGATATCGCCGGCCGGGCCGGCCAGCAAGTCGTGGCTGCCGGCGCCGGAAAAGTGATGTATGCCGGTAGCGGCATCCGCGGTTATGGTAATCTCGTTATTGTGAAGCACAATAATAGTTTGTTGTCGGCCTATGCCCACAACCGCAGCATCGTTGTGAAGGAAGGCCAGAGCGTGACCAAGGGACAAATGATTGCCGAGATGGGTGATTCGGACGCCGATGCCGTCAAGCTGCACTTTGAGATACGGCAGCAGGGCAAACCGGTCGACCCCTCGAAATTCCTGCCTAACCGCTAGCTTGCGTTGATTGCACATGACACCTACGCCGCCCGACCAGATGGAAGACGATTCGGCACCGGAAGACTTTCCGGACGAGCCGGGCGATGATGGTGTCATCGATGCCGATGGCGATGGCGATGGTACCGATGGCGCCGACGGCGAACGCGCCGCCGAGCCGACGCCGGTGCTCGAAAGCGTCGATGAACTGAAAAAAGTGCTGGCCGCCGAGCTGTCCACCGACACCACCCAGCACTATCTGAACCAGATCGGCACCCGCGCGCTGCTGACCGCGCCGCAGGAGGTGCACTTCGCCACGCTGGCCAAGCAGGGCGATTTCAGCGCCCGCCAGACCATGATCGAGCACAATCTGCGCCTGGTCGTATCGATCGCCAAACACTATATCAACCGCGGCGTGGTCCTGCTCGACATGATTGAGGAGGGCAACATCGGCCTGATGCGCGCGATCGACAAGTTCGAGCCCGAGCGCGGCTTCCGCTTTTCCACCTACGCCACCTGGTGGATACGCCAGAGCATCGAGCGCGCCATCATGAACCAGGCCCGCACCGTGCGCCTGCCGGTGCATATGGTGCGCGAGCTGAACCAGATCCTGCGCGGCAAATACCACCTGGAAGCCCAGCATCACAACGGCAAGGACGCCACCGCCGAGGACATCGCCGAGCTGGTCGGGCGCCCGGTCGAAGAGGTGCAGGATATCCTGGCCCTGTCCGAGCACGCCACCTCGCTCGACGCGCCGCTCGACAACGATCCCCAGTCTTCGCTGATGGACATGCTGCCCGGCGACGCCGAAGACAGCCCCGACGCCCGCGCCGAGCACCGTGAAATGACGGTGCTGGTGCGCGACTGGCTGACCAAGCTGCCGGACAAGCAGCGCATCGTCATCATGCGCCGTTTCGGGCTGGACAATGACGATCCTGCCACCCTGGAAACCCTGGCCGAGGAAATGGGCGTGACCCGCGAGCGGGTGCGGCAGATCCAGCAGGAAGCCTTGGTCAAGCTCAAGCGCGCCATGGCCGCGCGCGGCGTCGTGCGCGATTCCTTGCTGTAGTCCTTCGCCCTTCGCGGGTCACGGTGCCTGCAAAAAACCCACGGCAAAGAGCCGGGGGCCTGTCCCGCCGGGACAGGCGGGGCGCAGCCCCTCCCCGGACCCAGGGTCAGACCCCAGGGTTCAGCCCTGGGTTTTAATGCAGACCACGGCCCGCCGGCAAAACACGCCACACCCCTCCCGCCTTCGCGGCACACCCCGCGCAATCTGCTATCATACGGCCCGCTCCCGGCGCCTGTTTCCGCTCCGGCCCCGCAGCCAGGCAGCGCGCCTGTCCCGCCACCCAATATTGAACGTTATGCAAGAAAATATCATCGAGATCAAATCGCTGGACATGGATGCCCGCGGTGTCGGCCATTTGGAAAATGAAGACGGCAGCCAGGGCAAGGTGGTCTTCGTCGAAGGCGCCTTGCCGGGCGAAAAGGTGCGCTTCACCACGTTCAAGAAGAAGCGAAACTGGGAAATGGCGCGCATGGACGAGCTGCTGCATGAGTCGCCGATGCGGGTCAAGCCGAAGTGCGTGCACTACGATAATTGCGGCGGCTGCTCGATGCAGCATCTGGAGCCGGGTGCCCAGGTCGCCATCAAGCAGCGCGTGCTGGAAGATAATTTAAAACACATCGGCAAGGTGCGCCCGCTGACGGTGATGCGCCCGATGTATGGCCCGACCTGGGGCTACCGCTTCCGCGCCCGCCTGTCGGTGCGCCATGTGCCCAAGAAGGGCGGGGTGCTGGTCGGCTTCCATGAAAAGAAATCCGCCTATGTGGCCGATATGGATAGCTGCCTGATCCTGCCGCCGCATATCTCCGCCATGCTGCTGCCGCTGCGCGCGCTGATCGGTTCGCTGACCCTGGTCGACCAGATTCCCCAGATCGAAGTGGCCGTCGGCGAGGACGTCACCGCCATGGTGCTGCGTATCATGTCCCCGCTGGCCGGCGACGATGCCGCCAAGCTGAAGGCGTTCGCCGACCAGCATGGCGTGCAATGGTGGCTCCAGACCAAGGGGCCGGAAACGGCCGAGCCTTACTATCCTCTGGACAAGCAACTGCACTACCTGCTGCCGGAATTCGGCGTACGCATGCCGTTCAAGCCGGTCGACTTCACCCAGGTCAATCACCACATCAACCGCGTGCTGGTGGTCAAGGCCCTGCGCCTGCTGGAAGTGCAGCCGCAGGACCGCGTGGCCGACCTGTTCTGCGGCCTGGGCAATTTCACCTTGCCGCTGGCCACGCAGGGCAGTGCCGTCGTCGGTATCGAAGGCAGCACCACGCTGACCGAGCGCGCGCTGGACAATGCCAAGGCCAACGGCCTGTCGGCCAAGACCTCGTTCTCGACCCGTAATCTGTTCGATGTGACGGTCGAGGATCTGGTCGCGCTGGGCAAGTTCGATCGGATGCTGATCGATCCGCCGCGCGATGGCGCCATGGCTGTGTGCGAAGCGCTGGCCGGCCTGAGCCAGAGCCATCCGGAGATGCTGCCTCAGCGCATCGTCTATGTTTCCTGCAGCCCGTCCACCTTGGCGCGCGATGCCGCCATCCTGACCCATCAGGCTGGCTATGTGCTGAGCAAGGCGGGCGTGGTGAATATGTTCCCGCATACCTCGCATGTGGAATCGATGGCGGTGTTTGATCTGGCGGCTGCTGTTCAAGCCTGATTCCACAGGTCGCGCACGTTGAACTGACCTTGCGAGCCGCTTGCGCCGAAAGAACCCACGGCAAAGAGCTGGGGTACGACCCGCCGGGTCGTACCCCGGGGTTGCGCCCTGGGTTTTGGGCGATAGCCAGCGGCCCGCCAGCCAGGCATTTTTCCTCACTTGGCTTTGCTGTCAAACCCACTGCCTTCTCGTGGGTGTAAAAAAACCGGCTCGCAAGCCGGTTTTTTGTTGGTTATCGCGAACAGCTTCAGTCGCGGCTGCCGCCCGCAAATCCCAGCAGGGACAGCAGATTGGTGAAGATGTTGTACACGTCCAGGTACAGGGCCAGCGTGGCGCTGATGTAGTTGGTCTCGCCGCCGTTGATGATCTGCTGCACGTCATACAGGATGTAGGCCGAGAAAATGCCGATGGCGATCACGGAAATGGTGATCGACAGCGCCGACATGCCCAGGAAGATGTTGGCGATCGAGGCCAGGATCAGTACGATCATGCCGGCGAACAGCCACTTGCCCAGGCCCGAGAAATCGCGCTTGCTGACGGTGGCGATGCTGGCCAGCACGGCGAACACGGTCGCGGTGCCGCCGAAGGCCGCCATGATCAGGAAGCCGCCGTTGCTGTAACCGAGGGTGCGCGACAGCAAAGGCGTCAGCATCAGGCCCATGAAGAAGGTAAAGCCGAGCAGCAGGGCGACGCCGACGCCGCTTTCCTTGTTCTTTTCAATGCCCCAGATGAAGCCGAAGGCGACGCCCAGGAACAGGATGGCGCCCATGAAGCCGCCCGGCATCGGTACATGCATGGCCACGCCGATGAAGGCGCCCAGCACGGTAGGGAGCATGGACAGGGCCAGCAGCCAGTAGGTGTTGCGCAGGACGTTGTGGCGGACTGCCTGGCGATTGCCGCTCAGGTCGTAAGTGTTTTGCATCTGGTTCATGGAACCTCCTTCATTGGTGTTCGGAATACTGTTCGATAAAAGCATAGCATGATTGGACGAAATCGTGAAAAGCGGCCCCATTCGCCCGCCGTTGCAGGCTCGGCGGGCTATCGCTGAGCATCGGAACGCCGTTAAATTGCCGCTCGGCAGCGAAAAATCAGTGGGGCACACGTCCTTGTCTAGTCCAATATCGGATATATGGGGTGT
This sequence comes from Oxalobacteraceae bacterium, assembly GCA_013284265.1. Taxonomy (GTDB): domain Bacteria; phylum Pseudomonadota; class Gammaproteobacteria; order Burkholderiales; family Burkholderiaceae_D; genus Rugamonas. Next base: position 13,772 of record JABTBR010000065.1, read on the forward strand.
TCTATGGTAAAATCAAAGGTTGATTGAGTTATCAATTTTGTTTTAAACCTTTCTTTTTATTGGAGTTTTTCAAATGGCAATCGAACGCACCCTGTCGATCATCAAACCAGACGCAGTTGCAAAAAACGTAATCGGCCAAATCTACAGCCGTTTCGAAAACGCTGGTCTGAAAATCGTTGCAGCACGCATGACCCAACTGTCGCGTGAAGATGCGGAAGGCTTCTACGCTGCGCACAAAGAGCGCGGTTTCTTCAAGGATCTGGTTGACTTCATGGTTTCCGGTCCAGTCATGGTGCAAGCTCTGGAAGGCGAAAACGCCGTTCTGAAGCACCGCGAGCTGATGGGCGCTACCAACCCGAAAGAAGCGGCACCAGGCACCATCCGCGCCGATTTCGCTGAATCGATCGACGCCAACGCCGTGCACGGTTCCGACGCTGTCGAAGCTGCTAAAGTAGAAATCGCTTATTTCTTCCCAGCACTGTAATCTGCACTAATCGCACGACCCGCATGCGCTCCGGCGCATGCTGAAGTACCCCGTTCCTGCCGCGCCTGGCGCGCGGGAACGGCATTTTTTTGAACTGTATTGAGCCCGACTATGAACGCATCCCTCACCAACTTGCTGGACCTCGATCCCGCGCAACTCATCGCTTACTGCGCCGAGTTGGGAGAGAAGCCGTTCCGCGCCAAGCAACTGCAGCGCTGGATCCACCAGTTCGGCGCGTCGGAATTCGACGCCATGACCGATCTGGCCAAGTCGCTGCGCGATAAACTGAAAACCCGCGCCGAAGTGCGCGCGCCGGCCGTCATCAGCGACCATACCTCCACCGACGGCACCCGCAAGTGGCTGGTCGACGTGGGCAATGGCAACGCGGTCGAAACCGTGTTCATCCCGGAAGAAAACCGCGGCACCCTGTGTATTTCCACCCAGGCCGGCTGCGCCGTCAACTGCCGCTTCTGCTCGACCGGCAAGCAGGGCTTCAACCGCAACCTCAGCGTGGGCGAGATCATCGGCCAGTTGTGGATGGCCGAATTCGAACTGCGCCGCACCAAGGGCATCGAACCGGGCCCCAAGGGCGAACGCCAGATCACCAATGTGGTGATGATGGGCATGGGCGAGCCGCTGCTGAACTTTGAACCGACCGTCACCGCCCTCAAGCTGATGCTCGACGATAACGCCTACGGCCTGTCGCGCCGCCGCGTGACCCTGTCGACCTCGGGCGTGGTGCCGATGATGGACAAGCTGTCCCAGGAAGTGCCGGTGGCGCTGGCCGTGTCGCTGCACGCGTCCAACGATGCGTTGCGCGACGGCCTGATTCCGCTGAATAAAAAATACCCGCTCAAGGAACTGATGGCTGCCTGCAAGCGCTATCTGGAATTCGCGCCGCGCGACTTCATCACCTTCGAGTACTGCATGCTCGACAACGTCAACGACAGCGACGAGCACGCGCGCGAGCTGGTCGCGCTGGTGCAGGACCGCCAGTTCGGCGTCAATTGCAAGTTCAACCTGATTCCCTTCAATCCCTTCCCGGAATCGGGTCTGCTGCGCTCCAAGAACCCGCGCATCAAATCCTTCGCCCAGGTGCTGATGGATGCCGGCATCGTCACCACCATCCGCAAGACCCGCGGCGACGATATCGACGCCGCCTGCGGCCAGTTGGCCGGTGAAGTGCAGGACCGTACCAAGGTGGCGCAGCGCATGGAAAAGATGGCCGAATATCAGCAGAAATTCGGCGCCAACTTCGGCAAGATCGTGGAGATTTCTTCCTGATGTCCTTCCTGGCCCACCGCCGCCCGGTCCGTCAGCAGCGCTGTCTGGCCGCGCTCGGCCTGGCGCTGTCGGCCACCTTGCTGGCCTCGCTGCTGGCCGGCTGCGCCGCGTCCGGGCCGGGCAATAGCGGCAAGGCCGAACTGACCACGGCGTCGGACCAGACCGCCATCCAGCGGCGGGCGGAAATCCGCATGCAACTGGCGGTGGGCTACTATGAGCAGGGCCAGTACACGGTGGCGCTGGACGAGGTCAAGCTGGCGCTGGCGGCCGATCCGCAGTACGTCGACGGCTATGGCATGCGCGCGCTGATCTATATGGCGATGGGCGAAACCGCCCTGGCCGAGGATAATTTCGCGCGCGCCATCAAGCTCGCGCCGGGCAACCCCGATCTGGCCAACAACTACGGTTCCTTCCTGTGCCAGAACGGCCGTCCGGCCGAGTCGCTGGCGCTGTTCGACCAGGCGCTGAAGAACCGCAGCTATCTGTCGCCGGCCAAGGCCATGAACAATGCCGGCGCCTGCGCGATCAAGGTGGGCAATTACGCGGCGGCCGAGCGCTATCTGCTCGACGCCCTGCAGCTGACCCCGGATCTGCCGGCCACCAACGCCAATCTGGCGCGGGTGTATTTCGAACGGCGCGATTATGTGCGCGCCAGTTTTTTCATTACCCGGCTGAGCAAAACAGCAAAGATGGAGAGCTTGACGGCCGAAGTGCTGTGGCTCGCGATTAAGGTGCAGCATCGGCTCGGCGATGCGGGTGCGGAGGCAGGCTGGGTGACGCAGCTGCGTCGCCACCACCCCGGCTCGCCCGAGTATGCTGCTTATCAACGTGGGGCGTTTGATGAGTGAGACAGGGATACCAATGAATTCAGAGTGGGCAGAAGCGCCAAAAGAACAGGCCCGTAGCCTTTCCACGCCCGGAGCACAACTGGCGGCCCAGCGCGAAGCGATGGGCTGGTCGGTCGAGCAGATTGCCGATCAGCTGAAACTGGCGCCGCGCCAGGTGGTGGCGCTGGAAGCGGGCGATTACGCCGCGCTGCCGAACCTGGCCGTGGTGCGCGGTTTCGTGCGCGCCTACGCCAAGGTCGTCAAGCTCGACGCCACCCCGCTGGTGGCCATGATCGAAGTCAAGACCAGCGGCAGCGTCGATACGCCGCCGCCGGTGCGCCGGGAAATCTCGGCCACCTTCTCGGAGTCGCGTTTTCCTTCGCTGACCGAGCGTTCGAGCAATTCGGCCGGCTGGCTGGTGGGCGCGGTCGTGGCCGTGGCGATCGCCGCCGCCGCTGCCTATGCCTGGCAGTCCGGCCTGATTTCGCCGGCCATGTTCAGCCGTGGCGACGGCGGCGCGGCCAGCGCCCCGGCCGCCGAAGCGGCCAAGCCGGCCGAGGCCATCGCACCGCTGGAAACGGCGCTGATCAAGCCGGGCCAGGAAACCGCACCGTTGCAGTCGCCGTCGGTGCCCTTGATTTCGGTGCCGCCGCCTGCCGGCTCGACTGAAACCCCGGCGCCGGGCGCCGTCGCCACGACGCCGGCTGCGGCCGCGCCGGCCGCCGCGCCCGCAGTGGCCGCGCCAGCCCCGGTGGCTGCCGCGCCTGCTCCAGCGCCGGCCCCGGCCAGCAACCAGCTGGTGCTGAAAGTGAACCAGGATTCCTGGATCGAGATCCGCCGTCCCGGCAAGACCGCGCAATTCGCGCGCCTGGTCAAGGCCGGCAACACCGAGACCTTCGAGATCGAGGACGCGGCCACGCTGACGGTCGGCAAGCCGACCGCGGTGGAAGCGACCTTGGGCGGCGTGCCGCTGGCGCTGCCGCCCATGCCGGGCAGCACGATTTCCCGCGTCAGCATCAAGTAAACCATTCCATTCGCTCAGTAAATTCGACTATGTCTTCTTCGCAAATAGCCATTCCATCCGGTCCGCTCGGCCGCCGCGACAGCCGCCGCGTGCTGATCGCTCACGGCCAGCGCCAGATCTGGGTGGGCGGCGACGCGCCCGTGGTGGTGCAGTCGATGACCAATACCGATACGGCCGACGTGATCGGCACGGCGATCCAGATCAAGGAACTGGCGCGCGCCGGCTCCGAACTGGTGCGCATCACCGTCGACAAGCCGGAAGCGGCGGCCGCCGTGCCGTATATCCGCGAACAGCTCGACAAGATGGAGATCGACGTGCCGCTGGTGGGCGACTTCCATTACAACGGCCACACGCTGCTCAATGACTATCCGGACTGCGCCAAGGCGCTGTCGAAGTACCGCATTAATCCGGGCAATGTGGGCAAGGGCGCCAAGCGCGACACCCAGTTCGCCCAGATGATCGAAGTGGCCGCGCGCTACGACAAGCCGGTACGCATCGGCGTCAACTGGGGCAGCCTGGATCAGGCCCTGCTGGCGCGCATCATGGACGAAAACGCCGGCCGCGCCGAGCCGTGGACCGCGCAGGCGGTGATGTACGAGGCGCTGATCACCTCGGCCATCGAGAACGCCGTGCGCGCCGAAGAACTGGGCCTGGGCCGCGACAAGATCATCCTGTCGTGCAAGGTCTCGGGCGTGCAGGACTTGATCGCGGTGTACCGCGAACTGGCGCGCCGCTGCGACTATCCGCTGCACCTGGGCCTGACCGAAGCGGGCATGGGCAGCAAGGGCATCGTCGCCTCGACGGCCGCGCTGTCGGTGCTGCTGCAAGAGGGCATCGGCGACACCATTCGTATTTCGCTCACCCCCGAACCGGGTGGCGACCGTACCAGGGAAGTCGTGGTGGGGCAGGAGATCCTGCAAACCATGGGCCTGCGCAAGTTCACCCCGATGGTGATTGCCTGCCCGGGTTGCGGACGCACCACCTCCACCACCTTCCAGGAACTGGCTGACAACATCCAGACCTACCTGCGCGAGCAGATGCCGGAGTGGAAAAAAACCTATCCCGGCGTGGAAGCGATGAATGTGGCCGTCATGGGTTGCATCGTCAACGGTCCCGGCGAATCGAAGCACGCCAATATCGGCATCAGCCTGCCCGGCACCGGCGAATCGCCGGCCGCGCCGGTGTTTGTCGATGGCCAGAAGTTCGCCACCCTGCGCGGCGAACGCATCGTTGAAGAATTCCAGGACATCGTCCTGAACTATGTACAAAATAATTATGGCAAGAAGTCTGTTGCCGCTTAAAGAAAAACGCCATGTCCGACAATAAAAAACCAGAAAAAATCACAGCAATCAAAGGCATGAACGACGTTCTGCCGGCCGACGCGCACCTGTGGGAGCTGTTCCAGAACACCGCCCAGTCGGTGGTGCAGAGCTATGGCTTCCAGCAGATCCGCACGCCCATCGTCGAGAACACCGGCCTGTTCGCGCGCGCCATCGGCGCCGTCACCGACATCGTCGAAAAAGAGATGTACTCGTTCACCGATTCGATGAACGGCGACCTGCTGACCCTGCGCCCTGAAGGCACGGCCGGCGTGGTGCGCGCGGTGATCGAGCACAATCTGGTCTACGAAGGTCCGAAGCGCCTGTGGTACACCGGCCCGATGTTCCGCCACGAGAAGCCGCAGCGCGGCCGCTATCGCCAGTTCTTCCAGTTCGGCTGCGAAGCGGTGGGCTTCAACGGTCCCGATATCGACGCCGAAATGATCATGCTGTGCCGCCGCCTGTGGGACGACCTGGGCCTGGAAGACATCCGCCTGGAACTGAACTCGATCGGCGACGCCGAAGAGCGCGCGCGCCATCGCGTCGACCTGATCGCCTACCTGGAGTCGCACGAAGCGCTGCTCGACGCCGAAGCCAAGCGCCGCCTGCACAGCAACCCGCTGCGCATCCTCGACACCAAGAATCCGGCGATGCAGGAGATGGTCAACGGCGCGCCGAAACTGCTGGACTACCTGGGCGAGGAATCGCTGGCCCACTTCAACGGCGTGCGCAAGATCCTGGACCACAACAACATCCCTTACGTGATCAATACCCGTCTGGTACGCGGCATCGATTACTACAACCGCACCGTGTTCGAATGGGTCACCGACTCGCTGGGCGCCCAGGGCACCGTGTGCGCCGGCGGCCGCTACGATCCGCTGATCCAGATGTTCGGCGGCAAGCCGACGCCGGCCGTTGGTTTCGCCATGGGCGTCGAACGCCTGATCGAGCTGATGAAGGTGGCCGGCGAGCCGGAACAGCCTAACCAGTGCGACGTCTACCTGGTGCATCAGGGCGAGGCGGCCCAGCTGCAAGCCTTCGTGCTGGGCGAGCGGATCCGCGACGCCGGCCTCGATGTGGTCATGCACGCGTCCACCGCCAGCGGTCCGGGCAGCTTCAAGACCCAGATGAAAAAAGCCGACGGCAGCGGCGCCGCCTTCGCCGTCATCATCGGTGAAGATGAAGTGACCAACCATTCGGCCAGCGTCAAGGCCATGCGCGCGCAGGAAGGCGAGCAGCAGCAGTCGACCGTGCCGTTCGACGACGTGGTCGATTTCCTGGTCGACCAGATCACCGGCGGCGACAATCACCACTACCATGTGCACGACGAAAACTGCCGCCACTAAGCACCGCATAAGATTCACCCAGTAGTATGGACGCAGCCGCAAGCTGCGCCTGTAGTCCCCAGCCTTTAGCTCCATTAACCATTACCTGACGAACTCTCATGGCATACGATCTCGAAGAACAAGAACAACTTGCTTCCCTTAAAGCGTGGTGGAACCAGTATGGCAACCTGACCTCCTGGGTGCTGATCGCAGGCATGCTGGCCTATTCCGGCTGGACCGGCTGGAACTACTACCAGCGTAACCAGGCCAGTTCGGCCGCGGCCCTGTACGACGAGCTGCAAAGCGCCGTCGTGGCCAAGGACAACGCCAAGGTGCAGCGCGCCGCCGGCGACATGGAAAGCAAATTCGGCACGACGATCTATGCGCCGATGGGCGCCCTGAGCGCGGCCAAGAGCGCCTTCGATGCGAACGACCTGAAAACCGCCAAGGCCCAGCTGCAATGGGCGGCCGATCACGGCAGCGACGAGTACAAGGCGGTGGCCAAGCTGCGCCTGGCCGGCGTGCTGCTGGACGAAAAAGCCTACGACGAGGCGCTGAAAGTACTGGGCGGCGAGAGCGTGGAGCAGTTTGCCGGCGCCATCGCCGACCGCAAGGGCGACATCCTGGTGGCACAGAACAAGCTGGCCGAAGCCCGCACCGCCTATCAGGCGGCGCTGGACGCGACCGACAAGAAGAATCCAGGCCGCCAGCTGATCCAGCTGAAGTTTGAAGCCATCGGCGGCAGCGTGCCTGCGCCGAAAGACGCGGCCTGATTCGGCCGTTCTGCCTTCCCTGTCTAGATCAAGGTTAAACTTATGCGTATTACCGGAACAATCGTTGGTGTGAGCTTGCTGGCCCTGACGGCGGGCTGCGGTTCGATGAATCCCTTCGCCACCAAGGATCCCAAGACTCAGCCGGCGGCGCTGGTCGAACTCAAATCGAGTATCGCCGTGCGCACCGCCTGGAAATACAACGTCGGCAAGGCCGGCACGGCGGTGTTTTCGCCCGCGCTGGCCGACAACAGCCTGTTCGTGGCCGATGCCGACGGCGCCATCGCGCGCATCGATGCGGCTTCGGGCAAGGAACAATGGCGCATCAAGGCCGGCAGCGATTTGACCGGCGGCGTGGGCAGTGATGGTAATGTAGTGGTGGTGGGCGGCACCAAGGGCCTGATCCTGGCCTTCGACGGCAGCGGCAAGCCGCTGTGGAAGGCCCAGGCCTCGAGCGAGGTCTTGTCGGCGCCCGTCGTGGGCGGCGACGTGGTCGTCGTGCGCAGCGTGGATAACCGTATCACCGCGTATGAAGCCAAGACCGGCGTCAAGCGCTGGACCGTATTGCGCACCACCCCGGCCCTGACCCTGCGCAATGCGCCGGGCATGGTGATCGGCGGCGCCAATGTGTATGTGGCCCAGCCGGGCGGCAAGCTGCTGGCGCTGACCCTGGCGGCCGGCGTGCCGCGCTTCGAGGTGGTGGTGGGCGAGCCGCGCGGCGCGACCGAACTGGAACGCGTGACCGACATCGCCGGCACCCCGGTGCTGTTCGAAAAAGATGTCTGTGCCGTGTCCTACCAGGGCCGCGTCGGCTGTTTCGACGCGACCACCGGTGTGGCGCGCTGGAACAAGGAAGCCTCGTCCGATGTGGGCGTGGCGGTGGATCAGCGCTTTGTGTTCGTTGCCGACGACAAGGGCGCCGTCTCGGCCTTTAGCCGTGAAGGCGGCCAGAGCGCCTGGAAAAATGACAAACTGGCCCTGCGCCGTTTGTCGACCCCTCTGTCGTATGGCCGCGCAGTCGCGGTGGGCGACTTCCAGGGATATGTGCACTTCCTGTCGCGGGAAGATGGCGCTTTAATAGGTCGTGTCAGCACCGATGGAAGCCCGATTCAATCGGTCCCCGTCATCGCAGGCGCGAATTTGATTTTTCAAACCCAATCAGGGACAGTGACCGCTCTCGCGGTCGAGTAATGCAATGAAGCCGGTAATCGCACTAGTAGGTCGACCCAATGTTGGGAAATCGACTTTATTCAATCGTCTGACCCGCTCGCGCGATGCGCTGGTGGCGGACTTGCCTGGGTTGACGCGTGATCGTCACTATGGCGAGGGCCGTGTCGGCGAACGTCCCTTCCTCGTCATCGACACGGGCGGCTTCGAGCCGGTCGCCAAGGAAGGCATCATGTTTCAGATGGCCCTGCAGACCAAGCAGGCCGTGGCCGAAGCCGACGTTGTCGTCTTCCTGGTCGACGGCCGCCAGGGCCTGACGCCACACGATAAAACCATTACCGACTTCTTGCGTAAAAGCGGGCGTCCGGTGCTGCTGGTCGTGAACAAGTCCGAGGGCATGCGCTACACCTCCGTGGTCTCGGACTTCTACGAGCTGGGCATGGGCGATCCTTACGCGATCTCCTCGGCCCACGGCGACGGCGTCGTCGACCTGGTCGACGAAGCGCTGAACCTGGCCTTCGCCCAGCGTCCGGATGAACCGGAAGAGCTGGAAAAGACCGAGCGCGGCATCAAGATCGCCATCGTCGGCCGCCCGAACGTGGGCAAGTCGACCCTGATCAACACCCTGGTCGGCGAAGAGCGCGTGATCGCCTTCGACATGCCGGGCACCACCCGCGACTCGATCGAGATTCCGTTCGAGCGCGAAGGCAAGCAGTACACGCTGATCGACACGGCCGGTATCCGCCGCCGCGGCAAGGTGTTCGAGGCGATCGAGAAATTCTCGGTGGTCAAGACCCTGCAATCGATCTCGGAAGCGAACGTGGTCGTGCTGCTGCTCGACGCCCAGCAGGACATCTCCGAGCAGGACGCCCACATCGCCGGCTTCGTGCTCGAGACCGGCCGCGCGCTGGTGGTGGCCGTCAACAAGTGGGACGGCCTGCAGTCGGACCGCCGCGACGAGATCAAGATCGACATCGACCGCAAGCTCGACTTCCTGTCCTTCGCCAAGACCCATTACATCTCGGCGCTCAAGGCCAGCGGCATCGCGCCCTTGATGAAGTCGCTCGACGCGGCTTACGCGGCCGCCATGTGCGACCTGTCGACGCCGAAGCTGACCCGCGCCCTGATCGAGGCCGTGGAGAAGCAGGAACCGCGCCGCAAGGGCTCGATCCGTCCGAAGCTGCGCTATGCGCACCAGGGCGGCATGAACCCGCCGGTGATCGTTATCCACGGCAATGCCCTGGACGCGGTGGCCGATCCGTACAAGCGTTACCTGGAAAAGCACTTCCGCGATACCTTCGCGCTGGTGGGCACGCCGCTGCGCATCGAGTTGCGTACTGGTAAGAATCCATTCGCCAAGAAGTAAGCGCGAGTTGCCGCTGTTTCAACGGCGGCAAAGGGCCGGCGGCAATTTTTTACACCCACGGCAAAGAGCCGGGGTCTGACCCGCCGGGTCAGACCCCAGGGTTACGCCCTGGGTTTTAAGAAAAATAAGCGCGATTCGCGCGTGGCCTGACTGCAAAGAATGCAAAAACAGGTTACAGTAGCTTCGAAGCATCATTCTCCCTCTGGAGAATGGTGTTTCTCTACTCTGAAGCACTTGAAATTTCGCGAGTCGCCTCCAATTATTTAATTACAACAACATCACGGAGCTGTTATGAGCAACAAAGGGCAACTGTTACAAGACCCATTCCTCAATGCCTTGCGCAAAGAGCATGTTCCTGTCTCGATCTACCTGGTCAACGGCATCAAGCTGCAAGGCCATATCGAATCTTTCGACCAATACGTAGTTCTGCTGCGCAATACCGTGACCCAGATGGTGTACAAGCACGCCATTTCGACCGTCGTACCGGCACGCGCTGTCAATCTCAACATTGAATCCGACGCGGAATAAGCGCTTGCGAGATCGCTTCCCAACCAGCCTGACCGTCTTATGCGCGCAGCTTTAGTCGGTATCGATTTCGGCCAGGGCGATTTCGCCGCCAGCGTCGAGGAGCTGCAATTGCTGGCCCGCTCGGCTGGCGCCGACCCGGTGACGACCATCACGGCCAAGCGCTCCAGCCCGGACGCGGCGTATTTCGTCGGCAGCGGCAAGGCCGACGAAATCGGCGACGCCGTGCGCGATCATGGCGTCGAAATCGTCATCTTCAACCACGCCCTGTCGCCCGCCCAGCAACGCAATCTGGAAAAACGCCTGAGCATCCGTGTGCTCGACCGCACCAGCCTGATCCTCGACATCTTCGCGCAGCGCGCCAAGAGCCACGAGGGCAAGCTGCAGGTCGAGCTGGCCCAGTTGCAGCATCTGGCCACCCGCCTGATCCGCGGCTGGACGCACCTGGAACGGCAAAAGGGCGGTATCGGCCTGCGCGGTCCCGGTGAAACCCAGCTCGAAACCGACCGCCGCCTGATCGGCGAACGGGTCAAGGCCCTGCGCGCCCGCCTGGACAAGCTGCGCAAGCAGCATGAAACCCAGCGCCGTGCGCGTGGCCGCAGCCAGACCTTCTCGGTCTCGCTGGTCGGTTACACCAATGCCGGCAAGTCGACCCTGTTCAATGCCATTACCAAGGCCGGCGTCTACGTCGCCGACCAGTTGTTCGCCACCCTCGACACCACCTCGCGCCGGGTTTATATGGGCCAGGACGTGGGCAATGTGGTGATCTCGGATACGGTCGGCTTCGTGCGCGAACTGCCGCACCAGCTGGTGGCGGCTTTCCGCGCCACGCTGGAGGAAACCATCCATGCCGATCTGCTACTGCACGTGGTCGACGCCGCGTCGCCGGTGCGCATGGAGCAGATCGAGCAGGTCAACCTGGTGCTCAAGGAAATCGGCGCCGATCATATTCCCCAGATCCTGGTGTGGAACAAGATCGACGCGGCCGGACTGGACCCGCTGGTCGAACGCGACGAAGAAAACAGGATTTCGCGCGTGTTCATCAGCGCCCACACCGGCGCCGGCCTCGATCTGCTGCGCGCTTCGATCGTCGAGTCGGCCAAGGCGGCGCCTGGCGCCCAGCATCTGTATGCCCACCTGGCGCAGCAGGCCCTGGACCAGCAGGAGCACGATGCAGATCTGCTGGCGCTGGAGCAGGACGAAGCGCCGGGCGAACATCAGGACGAAGCTCGCGACGAAACTCAGGACGAAGCTCAGGACGAAGTTCAGCAGCAACAGGATTTGACGGACGATAGCGGTTCGGACCCGGCCAGCGCGGCGGACCAGCCAGATAGTAATTCAACCTTCACTCACGTCGGATCACACTAGCATGCGTGTCTCCCATCTCATGAAACGAATCGGCTTGAAGCTGACCTTGAACGATCCCCGCTGGGGCTCGGACAAGAAAGACGGCAACAAGCACGCCCAGGAAGGCAAGAAGCCAGGCGAGGGCGGTCCACCCGACCTCGACCAGCTGTGGCGCGATTTCAATCAACGCCTGAACAGCCTGTTCGGCCAGAAAAACCGCGGCAACGGTAGCGGCGATGGCGGAGGCGGCCCCGGCCGCTCCGACATGAAGGGCGTGGGCGCCACCGCCGGCGCCGTCGCCGGCGTGGCCGCGCTGATCTGGCTCGCCAGCGGCACCTTCAGCGTGCAGGATGGTCAGGTCGGGGTGATCTTCACCTTCGGCGAGATCAGCCACACCACCAAGGAAGCCGGTATCAACTGGCACTGGCCGTATCCCTTCCAGCATGACGAGACGGTCAATGTGTCCGGCTTGCGCACCGTGGAAGTGGGTTACCGCTCCAACACCAAGAACAAGCAGGCGCGCGAATCGCTGATGCTGACCGACGATGAAAACATCATCGACATCCAGTTCGCCGTGCAGTATCGCCTGAAGGACCCGCGCGCCTGGCTGATCAACATTCGTGAACCGGAAGAGTCGATCCGCCAGGTGGCCGAAACGGCCATCCGCGAAGTGGTCGGCCGCAGCAAGATGGACTTCGTGCTCTACGAGGGCCGCGAAAAGGTCGCCTTCGAGACCCAGAAAATGATGCAGAGCATACTGGACACCTATGCGTCCGGCGTGCAGATCAGTAACGTCACGATCCAGAACGTGCAGCCGCCCGAGCAGGTGCAGAACGCCTTCGACGATGCCGTCAAGGCCGGCCAGGATAGAGAGCGCCAGAAGAATGAAGGCCAGGCTTACGCCAACGACGTCATTCCCAAGGCCCGTGGTGCCGCCGCGCGCCTGATGCAGGAAGCCGAAGCCTACCGCTCCATGGTCACCGAGAACGCGGTCGGTAACGCCTCGCGCTTCAAGCAGGTGCTGGGTGAATACCAGAAGGCGCCGGGCGTCACGCGCGACCGCATGTATCTGGAAACCATGCAGCAGATCTTCACCAGTGCCAGCAAGGTGATGGTGGACGCCAAGTCCGGCAGCAATATGCTGTATCTGCCGCTCGACAAGCTCATCGCCCAGGCCGCCGCCTCGGATGCCGCCAGCGTCGCCGCCAAGGCCGCCGCCAGCGCACCGGCCGCGTCTACCGTGCTGCCGGCCGACTTGATGCCGACAGTGGAAGTGACACGCCAGCGCGAGAGCCGTTCGCGCGAATCCTCACGTGACCGGGAGGGTCGTTAATGAATCGCATAGTTACTACCCTGATTGGCGGCTTCATCGCCCTGATGCTGCTGTCGTCCTGCCTGTACGTGGTCGATGAGCGGCGCCACGCCATCCTGTTCGCCTTCGGCCTGGTCAAGGACGAAGTGAGCAAGCCCGGCCTGCACTTCAAGCTGCCGGCGCCGTTCCAGAGCGTACTCTACCTGGACAAGCGCGTGATGACGATCGAGCCGCCCGAGGCGGAGCGCTACATCACGGCCGAGAAGATGAACATCCTGGTCGACTCCTACGTCAAATGGCGCATCAAGGACCCGCGCGCCTACTTCATCAGCTTCAGCGGCGATGAGGTGCGGGCCCGCGACCGCATGTCCCAGGTCGTCAAGGCCGCCCTGAACGAGGAAATCACCAAGCGCACCGTGCGCGAAGTGATCTCCGGCCAGCGCGGCAATGTGATGCAGGCGATCACCGCCAAGGTGGTCAAGGAATCGGAAGCCTTCGGCGTGCAGATCATCGACGTGCGCCTCAAGCGCGTCGACTATGTGGACCAGATCAACAATTCGGTCTACGAACGCATGAAGTCGGAGCGGGTGAGGGTGGCCAATGAGCTGCGTTCGACCGGTTCGGCCGATTCCGAGAAGATCCGCGCCGACGCCGACAAGCAGCGCACCGTGATCCTGGCCGAAGCCTATCGCGATGCCGAGCAGATTCGTGGTGAAGGCGATGCCAAGGCATCCCAGATCTACGCCGACGCCTTTGGCCGCAATCCGGAGTTCTACAAGTTCTACCGCAGTCTGGAAGCCTATCGCGCCAGCTTCCGCAATCACGGCGACGTGATGGTGGTGGACTCGAATTCCGACTTCTTCAAATACTTCAAGGGTTCCGGCAGCGCCGGCCCGGCGGCCCCGGCCGCCAAGAAGTAATTGGCGTCAAAGTAGCATAAGCAGCACTGCCGTTCGCGGCCCGGCCGGCGCCCTATCCAGGGCGCCGGTTCCCGTTCCGGAACCGGCGATCCCTCGGTTTCGGGCAGGACTTTCCCCGCTGACCACGCGATTTCTACTCGCCGTGGCGCAATTTCGCGTAAAATATCAGGTTCGGCTTTCCGCTTGATGAACGCGCGGCTGCGCCTCATTGTTCATTTTTCAATTACTTCCGTATCCAGTTTCCCATGCCGAATTGGCTTTTGCCCGAGAATATCGCCGACGTTTTGCCGTCGGAAGCACGCAAGATTGAAGAACTGCGTCGACTGATGCTGGATAATTTCCGTCTATACGGTTATGAACTAGTGATGCCGCCGCTGCTCGAATACCTGGAGTCGCTGTTGACCGGCGCCGGCCAGGATACCGACTTGCGTACCTTTAAACTGGTCGACCAGATTTCCGGTCGCATGCTCGGCCTGCGCGCCGACATGACGATCCAGGTGGCGCGTATCGACGCCCACCTGCTCAACCGCAATTCCGTCACCCGCCTGTGCTATGCCGGCAGCGTGCTGCATACCCGTCCGTCGGGCCTGCACGCCACCCGCGAGCCGCTGCAGATCGGCGCCGAAATCTATGGCCACGCCGGCCTGGAAGCGGACGCCGAGATCCAGGAACTGGCATTGGCCTCGCTGGGCCTGGCCGGTTTCAGCGATGTGCGCCTGGACCTGTCGCACGTGGGTGTGCTGCGCGCCATCCTCGACCATGACGACGCCGCCCGCAAGGACGAGTCCGCGCTCTACCTGCTGCTGCGCGCCAAGGATGTGCCCGGCCTGCAGGCGCTGACGAAGAATTACTCGCCGGTGGTGCGCGACGCGCTGCTGGCACTGCCGAATTTATATGGCGACATCGATGTGCTGAAGACCGCCCGCGAAGTACTGCCCGATCTGCCTGGCGTGACCAAGGCCCTGTCCGAACTGGCCGCCTTGGCCGGCTCGGCCATCGGCCGCGCCGAAGTGGCGATCGACCTGGCCGACCTGCGCGGCTACCAGTACGAAAGCGGCGCGATGTTCGCGCTGTATGTCCCAGGCCTGCCGAACGCCGTGGCGCGCGGCGGCCGTTACGATCACGTGGGTGAAGCGTTTGGCCGGGCGCGTCCCGCCACCGGCTTCTCGCTCGACCTGCGCGAACTGGCGCGCCTGCTGCCAACGGCGGAGCGCAAGCATTCGATCCGCGCGCCGTGGGGCAATGCGCCGGAACTGAAGGAAAAAATCGCCGAGCTACGCAAGTCCGGCGAAGTCGTGATCCAGAGCTTACCGGGTCACAGCAATGAGCTGGACGAGTTCGAGTGCGACCGCGCGCTGGTACTCGACGAGAGTGGTAGTCACTGGATTCTTAAAAACTTAGGTTAGTGCAATGTCAAAGAAAAATATGGCAAAGAACGTCGTCGTCATCGGTACCCAATGGGGCGATGAAGGTAAAGGCAAGATCGTCGACTGGTTGACCGATCATGCGCAAGGTGTAGTGCGTTTCCAGGGCGGCCACAATGCCGGCCACACGCTGGTTATCGGCGGCGTGAAAACGGCGCTGCAACTGATCCCGTCGGGCATCATGCGCCCGGGCGTGGCCTGCTACATCGGTAACGGTGTGGTGGTGTCGGTGCCGGACGTGCTGCGCGAGATCGACAAGCTCGAAGCGGTCGGCGTGGAAGTGGCGTCGCGTCTGAAAGTATCGGAAGCCTCGCCCGTGATCCTGCCGTACCACACGGCGCTGGACGCGGCCCGCGAAGCGGCCCGTGGCGCCGCCAAGATCGGCACCACCGGCAAGGGCATCGGCCCTGCTTACGAAGACAAAGTGGCACGCCGCGCGATCCGTATCGCCGACCTGCTCAACGAGAAGCGCTTCGCCGAGAAACTGGCCGAGAACCTCGATTACCATAATTTCGTGCTGGAAAACTACCTGAAGGCTCCGAAGGTCGATTACCAGAAGACCCTGGACGACGCGCTGGCCTACGTGCCGCGTCTGCGCCCTATGGTCACCGACGTGTCGAGCGCGCTGTACGCCGCGCACAAGGCCGGCGCCAATCTGCTGTTCGAAGGCGCGCAAGGCTCGCTGCTGGACGTCGACCACGGCACCTATCCGTTCGTGACCTCGTCGAACTGCGTCGCGGGCAATGCCTCGGCCGGTTCCGGCGTCGGCCCGAACATGCTGCACTACATCATGGGCATCACCAAGGCCTACACCACCCGCGTCGGCTCCGGCCCCTTCCCTTCGGAACTGCCTACCGATGCAGGCGTTGGCCATCACCTGGCCCAGGTCGGCCACGAATTCGGCACCGTGACGGGCCGTGCCCGCCGCTGCGGCTGGTTCGATGCCGCGCTGCTGCGCCGCTCGGTCCAGATCAATGGCGTGACCGGCATGTGCCTGACCAAGCTGGACGTGTTGGACGGCCTGGAAACGCTGAAACTGTGCACCGGCTACACCGTTGACGGCCAGCACGTCGACATCTTCCCGGCTGGTGCCGAAGATGCCGCCCGTTGCGTGCCTATCTACGAAGAGATGCCAGGCTGGACCGACAGCACCGTGGGCGCGAAATCGCTCGCCGCGCTGCCTGCCGCCGCCCGTGCCTATATCAAACGTATCGAAGAGTTGGTCGGCGTGCCGGTTGACATGGTGTCGACCGGTCCCGATCGCGAAGAAACGATCGTGCTGCGTCACCCGTTCGAGTAATTCAAACAAGAAACTGAGGAGCCTTCATGACTACCCCAACTTCGAACGACAAACACCTGTGGGTGTCCTGGGATGAATACCACCGCCTGATCGAGCGCCTGGCGCTCAAGGTCTACGAATCGGGCTGGAAATTCGACCAGGTGCTGTGCCTGGCCCGTGGCGGCGTACGCCCGGGCGACGTGTTCTCGCGCATCTTCGACGTACCGCTGGCGATCCTGTCGACCAGCTCCTACCGTGAAGACGCCGGCACCGTGCGCGGCGACCTGGACATCGCCAAATACATGACGATGACCAAGGGTCCGCTGCAAGGCCGCATCCTGCTGGTGGACGATCTGGCTGACTCGGGCGTGACCCTGGTCAAAGTGATGAAGCACTTGAAGGACAACTTCGAGGGCGTAACGGAAGTGAAATCGGCCGTGATCTGGACCAAAGGCAGCTCGGTGTTCAAGCCGGACTACCAGATGGAAGAACTGCCGCATAACCCGTGGATACACCAGCCGTTCGAAGACTACGATGGCATCCGCCCGCACCAGCTGGCGGCATGGATCAAGAAAGGCGAGACAGCGGCGTAAGCTACTGCACTCTGCAAATTTAGAAGCGGCCTCCGGGCCGCTTTTTTTTCGGGGTAGCGG
>JABTBR010000066.1 GCA_013284265.1 Oxalobacteraceae bacterium
CGGGTGATATGGTGCGCATGACCAATCACCACTGGGAATTCTCGATCGCGGCGCTGCGCCGCGAATGCGGCTTCGACAATCTGGTCGTGGTCAATGACTTCACCGCGCTGGCCCGTTCGCTGCCGCTGCTGTCGGACGCCCAGAAGCATCCGGTCGGCGGCGGAACCGTCGTGCCGGGCAGTACCATCGGCCTGATCGGCGCCGGTACCGGTTTGGGCGTGTCCGGCCTGGTGCCCTCGGCCAGCGGCTGGACCGCGCTGCTCAGCGAGGGCGGCCACGTCAGTTTCTCGCCGATGAATGAAACCGAAGTGGCGATCCTGCGCTTCGCCTGGCGCGAATTCGCGCACGTTTCGGCCGAGCGCCTGCTGTCGGGCGTGGGCATCGAACTGATCTACCGCGCGCTGGCCGACCATACCGATATGCCCAGCGAGGCCATCGGCGCGCCGGAAATCGTGCGCCGCGCCCTGGCCGGCGAATGCACCTTGTGCGACGAAGTGGTCGAGGCGTTCTGCTGCATGCTCGGCACCATCGCCGGCAATGTCGCCGTGACGCTGGGCGCCCAGGGCGGTATCTATATAGGTGGCGGCATTGTTCCGCGCCTGGGTCAGCGCTTCGACAACTCCGGCTTCCGCGCCCGTTTCGAGCAGAAGGGCCGCTTCGCCAGCTATCTGGCGCAGGTGCCGACTTTTGTCATTACCGCGCAATACCCGGCCTTCGTTGGCGTGTCGGCAATCTTGTCCGAAAAGCTTGCTGGCGCGTAAGCTCTCTTACATATCCTCTTGCCCAAATGCGCTTTTCGCGCTTTTATCAGGTACAATTCGCTCTGTTGAATGAAACGGCTTTGATCGTTTGAATGCGCTGATGGGGTTTTCGCCCGAAAACACTAGGTGCAGATCGCGTTTCACTTCGAATCAACGGCCCTTGCCGCAGTCAGGCGGGCCGTCGGTGCCAGGTCTCTCCCTCCCGCTCGGCGCATCGGCCCGGGTGTCGGAAAAAACAGCTTCAGCGAGTACTCCAGCCAGGCGGCATCCATGATGCCGGCCAACCGCCTCACTGAGGGATATTGATTTCTTTCTTGCATGTTGATGCAACCATAAGATTGCTATGGATACAGCTGAGGCGAAGAAAGTCCTCGAAACCGCATTGCTTTGCGCGCATGAGCCCTTGTCCATCCACAGCCTGAAAAAGCTGTATGTGGAGGTGGATGATCAGGGCAGGGCACGCGGTCCTGGCGTTGGCGCCGATACGATTAAAGACTTGCTGGAAGAACTCAGGCTGGACTGGGCCGGCAAGGGCATTGAAGTGGTCAGCCTCGCGAGTGGATGGCGCTTCCAGAGCCGGCCCGATATGAAACTCTATCTGGACCGCCTGAATCCGGAAAAACCCCCGCGCTATTCGCGTGCGACACTGGAAACGCTGGCCATCATTGCCTACCGTCAGCCGGTGACGCGCGGCGATATCGAGGAAATCCGTGGTGTCGCCGTCAATTCGCAGACGATCAAGATGTTGGAAGATCGTGGCTGGGTGGACGCCATCGGCTACCGCGACGTGGTCGGCCGTCCTGCCTTACTGGGGACGACCAAGCAGTTCCTCGATGACCTGGGATTGAATTCGCTGTCCCAGCTGCCGCCATTGCAGCAAATCAGCGATATGCAGGGCAACGGCGCCGATATGGAAGCGCTGGAAGCGGCCTTGCAGGAGAATTTTGATAAAGCGGCAAATGCAGCCGCGCAACAAGTTGGTACGGAAAATGAGGAGGCCGACGCAGTCGCGACCAGCCCCGACGCCGGCCATGCACCTACTCACGACCCTGCGCCAGATTTAACGGTTGACGCTGAGCACAACCAAGAAATGAACAATGAACAATCCTGATACCAAAGAGACAGTCACCGGCGCAGTCGCCGCCGAAGTGGTCGCCAAACCTAAACGCCGCACCAAGGCCCAGATCGAAGCCGACGCGGCAGCCGCCGCCGAAGCGGGTGTGCCGGCCAAGCCAAAGCGCAAGCCGAAAGCCGATGCCGCGCCAGCCGATGCCGCTCCCGTAGCCGCCGCTGATGCCGCTGAAGCCGCCGCGCCGGCCAAAAAGCCACGTGCCAAGCCAGCCGCCAAGCCGGCGGTAGAGCCGGCCGCGGAACCGGCGGCGCCAGTCGCCGCTGCCAAGCCCGTTAAAGCCGCGCAGGAAGCCAAGCCAGCCAAGGCCGCCGCACAGGATGCCGTGCCAGCCGCCGAGAGCGCCGCGCCGGCCGCCAAGCCAGCCCGCGCCAGCAAGCCCGCCAAGGCCAAGCCAGCCGCTGACGCAAGCCCGGCCGCGGCGCTTGCCGCCCCTGCCGCCGCCGCCTCCGACGCCGCACCCGCAGTGGAAGCGCCAGACGCTCCTGCCGAGCGCGGTCCCCGTACCCCGCGTGGTCCGCGCCAGATGCGCGAACAGCGCGCCGCCCGCCAGGCCGCGCAGCCACCGCGCGCGGAGCCGGTAGCCGCCGTTGAAGGTGAAGCAGCGCCGGCCGTAGCCGAAGGCGTCTGGCCAGCCGACGGCAAACCGCCGCGCCAGGAACGTGGTCCACGCAATGAAGTGCGCGGCGCTTTCGGCAAGAATCCAAAAGGCAAGAACGGTAAACCGCAACGCGGCGCACCCAAAGGCAATGAAGCCGACGCCGTGTTCTCTTACGTCACCTCGGCCGACTTCGACAGCGAAGACGGCAAGGGCCGCCAGCCGGCCAAGGCTGTACGCCGCGACCTGACCTCGGACGACGACGCGCCAAAACTGCATAAAGTGCTGGCCGAAGCCGGTCTCGGTTCGCGCCGCGACATGGAAGACTTGATCATGGCCGGCCGTGTGTCGGTCAATGGCGAGCCAGCCCATACCGGTCAGCGCATCCTGCCGACCGATGCGGTCCGCATCAACGGCAAACTGATCCATCGCCGCGTCAGCAAGAAGCCGCCGCGCGTGCTGGTCTATCACAAGCCGGCCGGCGAAATCGTCAGCCATGACGATCCGGAAGGCCGTCCATCGGTGTTCGAGCGCCTGCCGAATATGAAGGCGGGTAAATGGCTGGCCATCGGCCGCCTCGACTTCAACACCGAAGGCTTGCTGCTGTTTACCACCTCCGGCGATCTGGCTAACCGCCTGATGCACCCGCGCTACAATATCGACCGCGAATACGCGGTGCGTACCCTGGGCGAACTGGAAGAGGGCATGCGCCAGAAGCTGCTGGCCGGCGTTGAGCTGGACGACGGCGTGGCGCAATTTTCCAAGATCGCCGACGGCGGCGGCGAAGGCATCAACAAGTGGTACCGCGTGGTCATCGGCGAAGGCCGTAACCGCGAAGTGCGCCGCATGTTCGAAGCGATCGGCCTGACCGTGTCGCGCCTGATCCGTACCCGTTACGGCGCGATGGTGCTGCCTTCGGGCCTGAAGCGTGGCCGTTGGGAGGAGTTGGAAGAAAATGCGGTGCGCGATCTGCTCAATATCTACGGTGTTGAAAAGAAAGTGCCAGGCGAGGCGCGTCCGGCCGGCAAGGGTCCGCAGGGCGGTCCGAAGCAGGCGCGCGGTCCTGAGCGCGGTGAGCGCGCGGAACGTGGCGAGCGTCCCGAGCGCGGCGAACGCGCCGAACGCAGCGAGCGTCCGCCACGGGCCGAGCGTCCAGAGCACAGCGAGCGCGACGAGCCGAACTTCAACCGCATGGATGTGAGCAACAGTAACGCCGATCCATTCCCGAAAGGTCCGCGCTCCGGCCGCCCGCAAGGCCAGTACCAGGGCCAGGGCCGTCCTGGCGGCGGTGGCCAGGGCATGGGCCGTCCAGGCGGTGGTGGTCAGGGTATGGGCCGTCCAGGTGGCCGTCCGACCGGTCCTGGCGGTTACGCCGGTGGCCGCCCGACCGGCGAAGCGCCACCGGGCCGTGGCCAGGGTGGTCAGGGCCGTGCCCAGGGGCAGGGCGGCCAGGGTGGTCAAGGTGGACAGGGCGGCGGCCAGGGCTTCGGCTCGGCGGGCGGCAAGGGTCCACAGCGTCCGCGCCAGCCAGATCCTCTGCAAACGACTTTTGGTTTCGGTAACGCGTCCGCGCCGCGCCGCAACCAGCCGCCACGCGGCGGTGCCATCGACCATGGCATGCCGCGTCGCCGCAAAGGCTGATCGCCGAGTTTTTTCGCGCTCCGGACCAGTCCGGTTTGGAGTGCACGGCATCAGGTTTTGCGCCCTTTGTAGCCTGTTTTGCACTGTTGTATGGCTGCCTTTTGGCGCTATGCGGCATTGCAGCGCAGGCTATAAGCGGTTATAATAACCAGCCTAGTAAAAGTTCTTCACAAGTAGTTTGCTGAGGATGCTTTCATCTGGTGGGTATTACAGGAAGATGGGCACTTGCCCATTTTTTTTTTGTTGAACCGTTTTGAACGGTCTGTTTTTCGAGTTAGAAACAGGCCTTGATCTGGAGAATTTCTTGCAACTGCCGGAATTAATTGAAAAGACCGTGGCCGGTCTGGGCTATGAGCTGGTTGATGTTGAACGGGCCGAGCGTGGATTGTTGCGCGTATATATCGATTTCACCGCGGCCGATGCAGCCGAAAAAGGTCCGATCACCGTAGAAGATTGCGCCACGGTCAGCCATCAGCTGTCCCACGTGCTGACGGTCGAGAACGTGAATTACGAACGTCTCGAAATCTCGTCGCCGGGACTCGATCGCCCTGTGCGCAAGCTGGAAGATTTTGTGCGGTTTGCCGGATGCGAAGTCATCGTCAAGCTGCGCGTGGCAATGCCGGATTCGAATAACCGGAAATCGTTCCAGGGTGTTCTGCAAGAACCCCAGGGCGATCAATTGTCGTTGGTATTTGAAGGAAAAGATGGTCCGGCGCTGTTGGAGTTTACGCTCGCCGATGTGGATAAGGCACGCTTGGTGCCGCAGGTGGATTTTAAGGGACGCAAAGCATGAGTCGCGAAGTTTTATTATTGGTAGACGCGCTGGCGCGTGAGAAAAACGTCGATAAAGATGTCGTCTTCGGCGCGCTTGAATTCGCGTTGGCGCAAGCCACGAAGAAACGCTATGAAGGTGAAGTCGATATCCGCGTTTCGATCGACCGCGAGTCGGGTGAGTTCGAATCTTTCCGCCGCTGGCACGTTGTGCCCGATGAAGCTGGCCTGCAACTGCCTGACCAGGAAATCCTGCACTTCGAAGCGAAAGAGCAGATCGCTGACATCGAAGTCGATGACCACATCGAAGAGCCGATCGAATCCGTTGAATTCGGCCGTCGTTTCGCCCAGGACACCAAACAGGTGGTCCTGCAGCGCGTGCGCGATGCCGAACGCGAACAGATCCTGGTGGACTTCCTGGAGCGCGGCGATGCCCTCGTGACCGGTACCATCAAGCGCATGGAACGCGGCGACGCGATCGTGGAATCGGGCAAGATTGAAGCCCGCCTGCCGCGCGACCAGATGATCCCGAAAGAGAATCTGCGTATCGGCGACCGCGTGCGTGCCTTCATCCTGCGTATCGACCGCAATATGCGCGGCCCGCAAGTGATTCTGTCGCGCACCGCGCCGGAATTCATCATGAAGCTGTTCGAACTGGAAGTGCCGGAAATCGAGCAAGGCATGCTGGAAATTAAATCCGCAGCCCGCGATGCCGGTGTCCGCGCCAAGATCGCCGTCTACACGGCCGACAAGCGCATCGACCCTATCGGTACCTGCGTCGGTATGCGCGGTTCGCGCGTCCAGGCCGTCACCGGCGAACTGGGCGGCGAGCGCGTCGACATCGTCTTGTGGTCGGAAGATCCGGCCCAGTTCGTCATCGGTGCCCTGGCGCCCGCGAACGTGTCGTCGATCATGGTCGATGAAGAAAAGCATGCGATGGACGTCGTGGTCGACGAAGAAAACCTGGCGATCGCGATCGGCCGTTCGGGCCAGAACGTGCGCCTGGCCGCCGACCTGACCGGCTGGAAAATCAATATCATGACGGCCGAAGAATCGGCCGACAAGGCAGCCCAGGAAACGGCCGCGGTACGCGCGCTGTTCATGGAAAAGCTGGACGTCGACCAGGAAGTGGCCGACATCCTGGTGGAAGAGGGCTTTGCCAGCCTGGAAGAAATCGCCTACGTGCCGATCGCCGAAATGCTGGAGATCGAATCGTTCGATGAAGATACCGTCAATGAACTCCGTACCCGTGCTCGTGATGCGCTGGTGACTGAAGCGATTGCTTCGGAAGAAGGTCTGGAAGGCATGGACGAGGCGCTGGTTGGTCTGGAAGGCATGGACCGTATCACCGCCGGCAAGCTGGGTCTGGCTGGTATCAAGACTGTAGAAGCATTTGCTGCACTGGCTTACGACGAATTTGGCGCCATCCTGGCCCTGTCCGCCGACCGTGCACGAGAACTGATTAAGAGTGAATTTGACGATGTGACCGACGATGAGATGAAGTTGGTTGACTCAAAGTATGACGATCGTGTCAAGGCCCTTCAGGCCAAGGCATGGAGTCTTGCTGAATCCGCAAAGGCTTAATTTGAGTAACTTTATCATCTCCGCGACACATAGAAAAGAGGACTGAATGGCGAGTAACAACGTAGCCCAATTTGCCACCGAACTGAAGATGCCTGCAGATTTGCTGCTGACGCAGCTGCGTTCTGCCGGCGTCGAAAAAAGTTCGACGTCAGATCCATTGTCGAAAGATGATAAGGATAAACTGCTCGATCACCTGCGCCGTACCCACGGCGCCGTGGCGGATACCGAGAAGAAAAAGATCACGCTGACGCGCAAAGAAACCACCGAGATCAAGCAGGCCGATGCCACTGGCAAGTCGCGCACGATCCAGGTCGCCGTCAAGAAGGTCCGTACCTTCGTGCAGCGCGACGACGTACCAGCACCTGCCCCCGCCGCGCCAGCCGCGCCGGTGGTCGATGCTGCCGAAGTAGCGCGCCGGGAAGAAGACATGCGCAAACAGGCTGAACTGATTGCACGTCAGGAAGCCGAACTGCGCGAGAAGCAGGAACGTCTGGCTAAACTCGACGCCGAGAAAGAAGCCCAGGCCAAGGCCAACGCCGCCGCCGAAGCGGAAGCGAAGAAGGAAGCCGACGCCGAAGCGAAGAAAGCCGCCGTCAAGGCCGCCGCCGCCGTGAACGCCGCTGCCGCGGGCACCCCTGCGCCGGCCGACGACGCCGCTGCCGAAGAAAAGAAAAAAGCCGCCGCTGAAGAAGCCAAGAAGAAGGTCGCCGCTGCCGCCAAGGAAGCCGCCGACAAGGCTGAAGCGACCGACCGCGCCCGCAAGGCCGTGGCCGACGAAGTGGCACAGATCAAGGCCATGATGAACGCGCCACGGCGCGCCATCAAAGCACCTGAGCCTGTCGCTCCGGTGCCGGTCAAGCCGAAGGTTGCTGAAGGTACGCTGCACAAGCCTGCCGACAAAAAACCTGGCGAGAAAAAAGACGAGAAAAAACCGGTCACGGCCGACAAGAAGTCGATCAAATCGGCGAATGTCTCCTCGACCTGGTCGGACGACGCCAAGAAACGCGGCGCGCCTGGCGCACCGAGCAAGGGCCGTAGCGGTCCAAGCACCGGCCGCGACAGCTGGCGCGGTGGCAATAAAGGCCGCCGTCCTGCCCATGACGACCGCGAAACCAACTTCCAGGCTCCAACGGAAGCGGTGATCAAGGACGTGCACGTACCGGAAACCATCACCGTGGCCGAACTGGCCCACAAGATGTCGGTCAAGGCGTCGGAAGTCATCAAGCAATTGATGAAACTGGGCCAGATGTGCACCATCAACCAGGTGCTGGACCAGGAAACGGCCATGATTCTGGTCGAAGAAATGGGCCACAAAGCCTTTGCCGCCGAGCTGGACGATCCGGAAGCACTGCTGGCCGATCAGGGTGAGCACGCTCACTACGATTCGGTACCGCGCGCACCGGTGGTGACCGTCATGGGTCACGTCGATCACGGTAAGACCTCGCTGCTCGATTACATCCGCCGCGCCAAAGTGGCGTCGGGCGAAGCCGGCGGCATTACCCAGCACATCGGTGCCTACCACGTGGAAACCCCACGCGGCACGATCACCTTCCTCGATACCCCGGGTCACGAAGCCTTTACGGCCATGCGTGCCCGTGGCGCCAAGGCAACCGACATCGTTATTCTGGTCGTTGCGGCCGATGACGGCGTGATGCCGCAAACGAAGGAAGCGATCGCTCACGCGAAAGCGGCCGGCGTACCTCTGGTGGTGGCGATCAACAAGATCGACAAACCGGGCGGCAACGTGGACCGTGTGACGCAGGAACTGGTTGCCGAACAAGTGGTGCCGGAAGAATACGGTGGCGAATCGCCATTCGTGCCGGTATCGGCCAAGACCGGCGCGGGTATCGATGCCCTGCTGGAACAGGTTCTGCTGCAAGCCGAAGTGCTGGAACTGAAAGCACCGATCGATGCGCCGGCCCGTGGCCTGGTGGTCGAGGGTCGTCTGGACAAGGGCCGCGGCCCGGTCGCAACGATCCTGGTGCAGTCCGGTACGCTGCGTCGCGGCGATGTGATACTGGCCGGTTCTTCCTATGGCCGCGTGCGCGCCATGCTGGATGAAAACGGCAAGTCCATCACCGAAGCGGGTCCATCGATTCCGGTCGAAATCCAGGGTCTGACCGAAGTGCCGGTTGCCGGCGAAGAAGTCATGGTCATGGCCGACGAGCGCAAGGCGCGTGAAATTGGTCTGTTCCGTCAAGGTAAGTTCCGCGACGTGAAACTGGCCAAGCAGCAAGCCGCGAAGCTGGAAAACATGTTCGACCAGATGGCCGAAGGCGAAGTCAAAAACCTGCCGATGATCATCAAGACCGACGTTCAGGGGTCGCAGGAAGCGCTGGTTGGCTCGCTGCAGAAACTGTCGACCTCGGAAGTGCGCGTACAGGTGGTCCATGCGGCCGTCGGCGGCATCACGGAGTCGGACGTCAATCTGGCGGTGGCCTCGAAAGCGGTCATCATCGGCTTCAACGCCCGTGCCGATGCACAGGCGCGCAAGCTGGCCGAATCGAACGGCGTGGACATTCGTTACTACAACATCATTTACGATGCGATCGACGAGATCCGTTCGGCCATGTCGGGCATGCTGGCGCCAGAAAAGCGCGAGCACGTCATCGGCCAGGTCGAAATCCGCCAGGTTATCCTGGTATCGAAAGTGGGCGCGATCGCCGGCTGTCTGGTGACCGACGGCGTGGTCAAGCGTGCATCTTCGGTGCGTCTGCTGCGCAACAACATCGTGGTGTGGACCGGCGAAATCGACTCGCTCAAACGCTTCAAGGACGACGCCAAAGATGTGCGCGCCGGTCTGGAATGCGGCCTGTCGCTCAAGGGTTACAACGATATCCAGGTAGGCGACTCCCTGGAAGTATTCGAAGTTCAGGAAATCGCGCGTACCCTGTAATAGGTACTCGCATTCCCGCTGGACCAGGTGGACGGGCGCATAATGGCTCCCGTCCATTTGTTATTTTAGGAAAAGCATTACCGAATTTATGGCTAAACACAGTAAAAACATCCCGGCGCGCGGTCTGCGCGTGGCCGACCAGATCCAGCGCGATCTGTCCGAAATCATCGCCTACGAGCTCAAAGACCCGCGCGTGGGCATGATCACCATCACCGAAGTCCAGGTCACCCCGGACTACGCCCACGCCAAGGTCTTCTTCACCATGCTCAAAGACAGCAAGGAAGAGATCAAGAACACCGTCGAAGGCCTGTCCAAGGCGGCCGGCTTCATGCGCGGCCAGCTGGGCAAGCGCCTGCACATCCACACCTTGCCGGCGCTGCACTTCGTGCACGACAGCTCGACCTCGCGCGGCATGGAATTGTCGGCCCTGATCGACCAGGCCAACGCCAGCCGTTCGCTGGACGACGAGGAAGCCCAGGCGAAAGCTGCTGAAGCCGCGAAGGCCGCTGAAGAAGGCAAGGATCAGGACGCTGAATAAGCGTTCTTCCTCCCGCCACCGATGAAGCAAAACCATCCGAAGAAAGTCCGCGACCTGGTCGACGGCGTGCTCTTGCTCGACAAGCCGGTCGGCTTTTCCAGCAATGACGCGCTGATCAAGGCCAAGTGCGTGCTCAACGCCAAGAAGGCCGGCCACACCGGCACCCTCGACCCCTTCGCCACCGGCTTGCTGCCGCTGTGCTTTGGCGAGGCCACCAAGTTCTCGCAGGACTTGCTGGAGGCGGACAAGACCTACTTGACCACCGTGCATCTGGGCCAGAACACCGACACCGGCGACACCGAGGGCGAAGTGGTCGAGAGCCGCGACGTCAACGTGACGGTCGAACAGATCGAAGCCGTGCTGGCCCGTTTCCGCGGTCCGATCGCCCAGGTGCCGCCGATGTATTCGGCGCTCAAGCGCGACGGCAAGCCGCTGTACGAATATGCGCGCGCCGGCATCACACTGGAGCGCGAGGCGCGCAATGTCATCATCCACAAGCTTGAGCTGATCAGCTACGAGGCGCCGTTCCTGAAGCTGGAAGTCACCTGCAGCAAGGGGACCTATATCCGCGTGCTGGGCCAGGACATCGGCGAAGCGCTTGGCTGCGGCGGCCACCTGAACGCGCTGCGCCGTACCCAGGTCGGTCCGCTGACGATGGACGGCATGCTCACGCTGGACGCGCTGATCGCGCATGAGGCCCCGCTGGGGCTGCTGGCACCGGTCGATGCGCTGCTGGCCAGCTTCCCGGCCGTGCAGCTGAACGAGGAGCTGGCCAAGCGCTTCCTGCAGGGCCAGCGCCTGGCCCTGGGCAAGGAGCCGGTCACGGTGCCCGCCGAGCAGGGCAGGGTGCGCGTTTATCTGGACGACAAGCTGCTCGGCACCGCCAACCTCGGCGAGTTCAGCATCCTGGCGCCCGAGCGCCTGATCGCCACCGCGCATAGCTGATGCGTCCGTGGCAGTGCTGCTTTTCCAACCCACGGCGTAACCCTGGGGTCTGACCCCAGGGTCCGGTGAGGGGCTACGCCCCGCCGGTCCCGTTGGGACCAGCCCCCGGCTCTTTGCCGTGGGTTCTAAAAAATATCGTGGCATCTGAAGTCAGAGATATTGGCGAATGCTGAGTCCCACCGGCCTACTCCAGAACTTCTCCTTGGGTTCTGGCCGCTCAGGCCCTGTGAAATCTCCGGTGCAGTCATTGACCCTGCCGCCTGCCAATGCGAGCATTGTTAATTTACTCACATTGGAGTCGCAATGCATTTCATTAAACTCAGTGTTTTAGCCGCCGGTCTGCTGACCAGCGTGGCCGCCATGGCCGCCACCCCCATCCTCGACGAGCATTTCGACGCTCCCGGTTTCCAGAACACCTTGCTGCTGCCCGACAGCTGGAGCGACAACTGGATGCACACCGACTACTACACCATCAACAACTACAATGGCTGGAGCTTCGGCAGCTCGGCCTATGTGGCCAGCGATGGCGTGAGCAACAGCGGCATCCTGCTCAACGAAACCGGCACCGGCAAGGCAAGCAAGCTGATCACCGGCCTGACCGTGGGCCAGAGCTACACGCTGAACTTCGACCTGTGGGGCGACAACGCCTTCGCCAGCCCCTACGGCCTGAAAGTGGATATCGCCGGCACCAGCAAATCCTGGCTCAAGCTGGTGTACGCGCCCGGCTATTACAACGGCGCCGGCACCCAGCAAAGCCTGAGCTTCATCGCCGCTAGCAGCAGCACCGAGCTGGTCTTCACGCAAAAGACCCCCTTCGGCGGCGGCTCGCCCATCATCGACAATGTGCAGATCAGCGCCGTGCCGGAACCCGCCAGCTATGCCCTGATGCTGGGTGGCCTGGCCCTGCTGGGCGCCCGCGCCCGCAAACAGCGGCGGGGAAACATCGTCGCCTGATCTTCCGGCCATACTTGCCGGCATTGGCCTCATGCCCCGCAAACCCGCGTCAGCGGGTTTTTTTATGGTCGAATATCCTTGATGGCAGCCATGCAAACCGCGCTAAATCTTTGGTATTACAAGGTTTTTTGCGGTTCATGCAAACGAGCATGCTATACTACGCGGTTCCAGAAATTGGCAAGCTTCCGAACACCTCCGTACAGACTGTACGCCCCGCAGTTTTTCAGCAAATATAACGACCATGTCTACTACAAAACGCGCAATTCGCAACATCGCTATCATCGCCCACGTTGACCACGGTAAAACTACCCTCGTCGACAAACTGCTGCGCCAATCCGGTACCTTCCGCGACAACCAGCAAGTTGAAACCCGCGTGATGGACTCGAACGACCTCGAAAAAGAACGCGGCATCACGATTCTGTCGAAGAACTGCGCCGTTGAGTACGAAGGCACCCACATCAACATCGTCGACACCCCAGGCCACGCCGACTTCGGCGGCGAAGTGGAACGTGTTCTGTCGATGGTGGACTCGGTTCTGCTGCTGGTCGATGCACAAGAAGGCCCGATGCCACAGACCCGCTTCGTGACCCGCAAGGCACTGGCGCTGGGCCTGAAGCCTATCGTTGTCGTCAACAAGATCGATCGTCCAGGCGCGCGCGCTGAATGGGCCATCAACCAGACCTTCGAACTGTTCGACAAACTGGGCGCCACCGACGAACAGCTGGACTTCCCGGTTGTCTACGCTTCGGCACTGAACGGTTACGCCAGCCTGGACGCGGAAACCCGCGAAGGCGACATGACCCCGCTGTTCGAAGCGATCCTGAAGCACGTTCCTTCGCGTGACGACGATCCAGACGGTCCCCTGCAGATGCAAATCACCTCGCTGGACTACTCGTCCTACGTCGGCAAGATCGGCATTGGCCGTATCTCGCGCGGCCGCATCAAGTCCGGCCAGGACGTCATCGTCCTGAACGGTCCTGATTCGACCCCGATCAAGGGCCGCATCAACCAGGTGCTGAACTTCAAGGGCCTGGAGCGCGTGCTGGTTGACGAAGCCGTCGCCGGCGACATCGTGCTGATCAACGGTATCGATGAAATCGGCATCGGTTCGACCATCTGCCAGCCGGACACCCCGGATGCGCTGGAAATGCTGACCGTCGACGAGCCTACCCTGACCATGAACTTCATGGTCAACAACTCGCCACTGGCCGGCCGCGAAGGCAAGTTCGTCACCAGCCGTCAGCTGCGTGACCGTCTGGACCGCGAACTGAAAGCCAACGTCGCGCTGCGCGTTGCGCCAACCGACGACGACACGATCTTCGAAGTATCGGGCCGCGGCGAGCTGCACCTGACCATCCTGATCGAAAACATGCGTCGCGAAGGTTTCGAAATGGCCGTATCGCGTCCGCGCGTGGTCTACAAAATGGTCGATGGCGTGCGTTTCGAGCCGTTCGAGCAATTGTCGGTCGACGTGGAAGAAGCCAACCAGGGCGGCGTCATGGAAGAACTGGGCCGTCGTCGTGGCGACCTGCAAAACATGGAATCGGACGGCAAGGGCCGTGTCCGTCTGGAATACAAGATCCCGGCACGTGGCCTGATCGGCTTCCAGGGCGAATTCATGACCCTGACCCGCGGTACCGGTCTGATGTCGCACGTGTTCGATGAATACGCGCCAGTCGACAACACCAAGGGCGAAATGGCCGGCCGTCGTAACGGCGTGCTGATCTCGCAGGATGACGGCGCCGCCGTTGCCTACGCCATCTGGAAACTGCAGGATCGCGGCCGTATGTTCGTGGTCCACAACGACCCAGTGTACGAAGGCATGATCATCGGTATCCACTCGCGCGACAACGATCTGGTCGTCAACCCGATCAAGGGCAAGCAGCTGACCAACGTGCGTTCCTCGGGTACCGACGAAGCCGTGCGCCTGGTGCCACCGGTCCAGATGTCGCTGGAATACGCGGTCGAATTCATCGCCGACGACGAACTGGTGGAAATCACCCCGAAATCGATCCGTCTGCGTAAGCGTTACCTGAAAGAGCACGAGCGCAAGAAAGCATCGCGCGACGCTTAATCGTTGCTGTAGTGCTCCGCGCGGCCCTGGCCGCGCGGATGGAACCCGTCCTTGCCGCATGCCCCTCACCGGGCGGCGGCCAGGGCGGGTTTTGTGGTTTTATGGGCCCCACGCGGGCCGCTGCCGCATAGGGTGTGGCGGGGCGCGCCGGCTCCGTGGTAAATTTGCGCCCGGTTGTCGTGGTTGTGCGGCAAGTTTGCCGTTTTATCATCCAGCCTGATCAGGCGCGCCATCGGCGGGCGGCGCCTAGTCGCGGCCAGCACGGCCTGGCGTCCCGACCCCGGATAGCCAGGCGTATTGAATCGCATCGACTTCGCGGATGTCATGTACACAGTCAAAGACTTCCTTTCCTCGCCCGGTCCGGCGGCCGAGCTGGCCCGCCAGGATGGCCTGCACGCCACGCGGCGCCTGGCCGGCGGCGCCCATCGCGAGGCCTTGGCGCTGCTGCTGGCGGCGCTGGCGCGCTGCGGGCTGGCGTTTCCCGCCGGCGCCGCCGCCATCGCCGCCGCCATTGCGGCCGAGCGCGTGGCCCTGGCGCAGCAGTTGGACGGGCGCGGCGCCGCCGCGCTGCTGCACTTGCCGGCGCCCGGGGGCGGCGCCTGGGAGCTGTTGCTGGAGCTGCTGGCCGGCGCGCAAACCTGCGCCTATCTGGCGCAGTCGCCGCTGTTTCCGCTCATTGTGCTGAGCGCCGTCCAGCTGTGCCTGCGGCATGGCAACGGCGCCGCGGCCGCGCCCATCTATGGCGCCCATGCCTTGCTGCTGGCCGGCGAGGGCGAGGACGATGCCGCCCAGGCCTATACGGAATTGGCGCTGCAGCTGGCTGGCCGGCCCGGCGCCGCGGCTTGGCAGGGGCCGGTGCATAGCATCCACGGCCGTTTCCTGCATTGGCGCCGCGCGCCCTTCGTCGCCAGCGTCGCTTTCAGCGAGCAAGCCTTCGCCCAGTGCATCGGCTCCGGCAACCTGGTGTATGCGCACTGCGCCGCCTATACGGTGGTCCAGCTCGGCCTGGAACTGGGCGAACCGCTGGCGGCCGGCCTGCAGCGGCTGCGCGGCTATCGCGACTTCGCGCGGCGCCACGGCGGCGTCGCGATTTACCAGACATTGCGTCTGATCGAGCACGATCTGGAGCAATTGAGCGGGGCGCCGCCGACCCGCGCCGACGATAAGCTGAGCGTGGCCGGCCGGCTCGAACTGCTGCGCCAGGCCGACTTCGGCGCCGGCCAGGCCGACCACCATATCCTGCAGCAAATGGCGGCCTTGATCGACGGGCGTTACCAGCAGGCGCGCCTGCATGGCGCGCTGGCCGAGGCGGCGCTGGCGCACTCCCATTGCGGCGCCAGCGTGGCCGCGCTGGACTTTTTCCAGGCCCTCACGCTGGCCGCCCTGCATCGCCAGGCTGAGCGCCAGCAAGGGCGTGCGCTGCTGCGTGCGCTGGCGTCGCGGCTGGCCGGCCTGCGCCGCTGGGCCGAGCGCAACCCGGCCAACTTCCTGCACCGCTACGAGCTGGCGGCGGCCGAACTGGCCGGCATCGAAGGGCGCGAGCTGGACGCGATGCGCCTGTACGAACTGGCGATCAACGGCGCCATCGAACAGGGTTTCATTCTGCATGCCGCGCTGGCCAAGGAGCTGGCCGCGCGCTTTTATCGCGCCCGTGGTTTCGCGCGCAGCGCCGACGCCTATCTGCGCGCGGCGCGTTGCGCTTACCTGCGCTGGGGGGCGCTGGGCAAGGTCGCGCAGCTGGAACGCAGCCATCCGCAACTGGGGCCGGCCGCGCGCCCCGCCATATCGGCCGAGGCCGACGCGCTGCTGCTGGCGGCCAAGCTGGCGCCGCCGCCCATGCCGGCCCGGCTGCTGTGCTTTGCGCGCCTGCGGCAGCAGTTCGAGCTGGCCTACGCCTGTCGGCTGATCTGCCTGATCGCGCCGGCCGGCTACGGCAAGACCACACTGCTGGCCCAGCAGCGCGACTTTGTCCAGGCGCGTGGCGCGGCCAGCGTCTGGCTGACTCTCGACAGCGGCGACAATGATGCCAGCCGTTTCCTGCACGGCCTGGCCGGCGCGCTGCGTGGCGCCGTGCCGGGGCTGGGCGGCTGGCTGCTGGCGCAGGCTCATGACGCGGGCGCGGCGCCGCAGGCGCTGCTGCATGCCCTGTATGCCGGCCTGGTCGCGCTGGACGACAGCGTCGCCCTGTTTCTTGACGACTACCATGTGATCGAGCAGCCGGCCGTGCACGAGGCGCTCAACTGGCTGCTGGCGCAACGCCTGCCGCAGTTGAAGATCTACCTGGCCTCGCGCACCAGCCCGCCATTGGCACTGAGCCGGCTGCGCCTGGCCGATGCCGTCCACGAAACCCGCGAGCGCGAGCTCGGCCTGCGGCTCGACGAGAGCGGGCAGCTGATCCAGGCGGTCAGCGGCCAGGCGCTCAGCGCCGCCCAGCTGCGGCTGCTGCACGAGCGTACCGAAGGCTGGCCGGCCGGCCTGCAACTGGCTTCGCTGGCCCTGCGCAAGGCCGCCGACGTGGACCGTTTCGTGCGCGAATTTTCCGGCAGCGACCGTGACATCACCGCCTACCTGGGCGAGATCGTGTTGTCGCAACTGCCGCCGGCCAGCGTCTGCTTCCTGCTGCGCAGCGCCCTGTTCGAGCGTTTCTCCAGCGCCTTTTGCGCCGAGGTGCTGGAGCAGCCCGACGCGGACGGGCTGCTCGACACGATCAAGGCGCAGAACCTGTTCCTGATTGGCCTGGCGCCTTGCCAGCGCTGGTACCGTTTCCACCGCCTGTTCGGCGGCTACCTGCGCGAGCGCTGCCTGCGCGAGCGGCCGGAGGCGGCCCGCGCGCTGTACCGCAAGGGCAGCGCCTGGTTCGAGCGGCGCGGCCTGATGAGCGAGGCGATCCCCTACGCGCTGGCCGGCTGCGACCACGCGCGCGCGGCCGACCTGATCGTCCGCTACGCCTACGAGCTGGTGCACCTGCGCGACCAGGATGCGATGCTGCTCAACTGGATCGCCGCCTTGCCCGCGTCCTATGTCGAACAGCGCCCGGAAATCAAGTTGCCCGGCATCTATGCCTTGCTGATCAGCTACCGCTACCGCGAGGCGGAGGAGGCGATCGCCAAGCTGCAAGTCCGGCTCGGGCGCGGTGGCGGCGTGCTGGCGAGCACCGTGCCGCGCAAGTTGCTGATGATGCAGTGCATCTTCTACGCCTTGACCGAACGCATAGGCGAGGCGGCCCACCTGGGGGGCGACTGGCTGGCGCGCTGGGGTGACGACGATCCCAACGATGCCGGCAATGTGCACGTGGTGCTGGGTTATTGCGCCCATGCCGGCCACGAGCATGGCCGCGCGGCGCGCCATTACCTGGCCGCCCGCCTGGCCTACCAGCGCTGCGAGCGCCAGGCCAATGGCCTGGCCTGGGCGGAAACCCTGCAGGCGCTGCTGGCCTGGGAGCGCGGCGATGTGCTGGGCGCCGAGCGCACCCTGGCGCAGGTGTTCGCGGCGCGGCCCGAGCAATTCCATCCCGCGCCGCGCTGCTATGGCGGCAGCTTGATCGCGCTGGTCCATGCCCAGAGTTGCTACGAGCTGAACCGGCTAGCCGAGGCCGGACGCCTGCTGGACGCGGTGTTCGCCACCACCAAGCACAACGGCTGCCTGGACACCACGCTGGCCGCCTATCTGACCAAGGCGCGCCTGCTGTGGCAAGGCGGGGCGTCCGGCTGTGCCGACGACTGCCTGGCCGAAGGCATGGCCCTGGCCGAGCGCACCGGCCTGCACCGGCTGCTACGCACGCTGGGGGCGGAGCGCATCCATCTGTACCTGAAGGGCGGCCGCGCGGACGCGGCGCGGCGGCTGGGCGCGGAGCTGGGCTTGGCTGGTGCGACCGCGGCGCCCGACGACGACATCGGGGTCGCCATCGCGGTCGTGCGCCTGCGCCTGGCCGACGGCCGCGGCGCCCGGCCACTGCTGGAGGCGCTGCTCGGGCAGGCGCGCCGGCAGGGCCGCCACGGCTGGCAGATCAAGTTGCTGTGCCTGCAGGCGGCGGCCTATGCGCAGGAGGGCGACAGCGCCGCGCCGCGCCGCTCGCTGGAGGCGGCGCTGGCGCTCGGCGCCGTGCACGGCCAGTGCCGCAGTTTTGCCGACGAGGGCGGCGCGGCCGGCGCGCTGCTGCGCGAATGGCTGGCGGCGCGACATCCGCTGCCGGACGGCTGGCCGGACGGCTATCTGGCGAGCCTGCTGGACGCCTGCGATATGGCGCCGCCGGCGGCGCCGGACGGCGCCGCGAGCGCCGCGCCGGCGGCCTTGTCGGAGCGCGAAATGCAAATTCTGAAGCTGCTCGACAGTGGTTTGAGCAACCGTAAGCTCGCCGGCCGCTTATTCTTGGCGGAAGCCACCGTGAAATGGCATCTGCATAATATCTACACCAAGTTGCAGGTGAGTAATCGGACTGGCGCACTGGCGCGGGCACGCGAGCTGTTTCA
This sequence comes from Oxalobacteraceae bacterium, assembly GCA_013284265.1. Classification (GTDB taxonomy): domain Bacteria; phylum Pseudomonadota; class Gammaproteobacteria; order Burkholderiales; family Burkholderiaceae_D; genus Rugamonas. The sequence continues at coordinate 18,361 of JABTBR010000066.1, forward strand.
ACTCTAGCGCGACGCGCAATTGCCATGCGGCCTAATTCAAACTGGCCGTGGCGCATTATCTCAACTGAATAAAAACCGCCGGCCGACGCGGGCCGGCGCCGCCTCTACGCCCGTCATAGATACTTTCAATTAGCAAGTGAGTTGACGTCCAGTCTTCAATCGAAGGCGCGCGCATCATATATGGCTTTGCTTACGCCAATATGACAAAACATATTAATTTCATGCCGCCGTCGCAATAAAAAGCGCATGCCGAAAATTACCATCGGCGCTAAATAATTAATAACGAAATTTCTATTGAAATAACAATAAAACCATCCTTTCGATTGGGGAAATATTACTTTCATGGTGTTTTAATGAACGTTAATTGTTTTGTAAAAGTGTGAATTGTCAGCGGCTGGGCAAAAAAAAATGCGGTGCTGGGGAACTAGCGGGACGCAGTCGCCACCTATCGACTCGTGCCACCGTTGCAATTCATTATCGAGCGCGTTTGAAGAGGAAATGGACATGATGGCTACACGAAGCACCCCACGCTTGCTGAGCAAATGCTCGCTGCAGATCGCCGGCGTATTGCTGTCCGCCGCTTGCGCGGCGGCGCAGGCCGCGCCGGACCAGGTCGCGATGCCGGCGGCCGGCGTTCTGCATCAGGGCAATGGCGCGGCGCGGCTGGGTCTGCGCTTGAAGCTGACACGCAGTCTGGACACCAGCGCGCCGGCCGGCGCACGAGGCGCGCAGGGCGAGCCGATGGAGGAGGGGGAGTTGACTCTGCAGGCCCCTCCGGACGGCACCGTGCCGGTCAGTTATACGCTGAGCAGCACGGCGCCGCCCGGCGAAGCGGCCGCCACCTTCCAGAGCCTGCCCGAGAAAAACATCGTGCTCATTTCGCATAGCCGGGCCGAGGTCGAACTGGCTGCGGCGAGCTGGGAACTGGGTCCGGCCGACCGCACGCTGAACGCGGCGCTGGCGCGCTGGGCGGCCAAGGCCGGCTGGCAACTGGTGTGGGAATTGCCGGTCGACTATGCGGTCGACTCGCGTACCGTGGTCAGCGGCACCTTCCAGCAGGCGGTCGGCCTGGTCGCGCAAGGCATGGCGGGCGCCGAGATCCCGCTCAAGGCGATTTTTTATGCGGGCAATAAGGTGTTGCGCATCGTAGCGCAGGGAGCCGAATGATGAGCAACAGACTGATGAGCAACAGAGTGTGGATGGCGGCCAGCGCGCTGCTGGTGCTGCCCGGCTGCGCCGACCTGGCCAGCAAGATCGACCAGGGCTTTCCGCGCAGCGAAGCCGGCGTGTCCGAACTGGTCAAGGACGTCGGCCGTCCCGCCCCCGGCGCGGCCGCCGCGCCGGTCGCGGCGGTGGTGCACGAGAGCGGTATCTGGCTGGGCAAGAACGTCGTCAAGGTCGGCCAGCCCAGTCTGCCGCCTATCTTCTACGAGGCCGCCACCTTCGACCGCAGCGTCGCCTCGCTGTCCGAGCTGGCCGAGCGGATCACGCTGCGCGCCGGCATCCCCACCAAGGTCAGCCCGGATGCGCTGGGCGCGGCCGGTGCCGCCGAGGGGGCAACTGCCCAGGGCGGCGCGATGGCTGGTGGTAGCGGCCAGGGTGGCCAGGGCGGACGATTCGCCGGCGCCGCGCCGCGCGGCGCCAGTGGCGGCCCGCTGCGCATCACCTACGGCAACGGCAACTTCAAGGGCTTGCTCGACATGGCGGCGGCCCGTTTCGGCGTCTACTGGAAATACGCCGACGGCACCATCCAGTTCTTCTACACCGACTCGCGCACCTTCCAGATCAACGCGATCCCCGGCGACTCGACCTTGAACGCCAACGTCAGCAGCGGCGCCTCCTCGATAGGCGGAGTCAGCGGCGGAGCACCGGGCGCCAGCGGCGCGGCCGGCACGGGCGGGGTGAGCAGCAACAATAGCCAGACCATCGGCGTCGCCTCGAAACTGTCGGTCTACGCCAGCATCGAAAAATCGGTGGGCGCCATGCTGTCGCCCTACGGCCGGGTGGTCGCCTCGCCGGCCACCGGCGCCATCACCGTGGTCGACACCCCGGACACGCTGGAACAGGTGGCCGCCTTCATCGAGGCCGAAAACAAATCGCTGTCGCGCCAGGTCGTCATCAACGTCACCGTGCTGTCGGTCAACCTGGCCGACGCCGACGAGTACGGCATCAACTGGGACCTGGTCTACAAGGGCCTGAGCCGCAAGTACGGCATCAGGAACAGCGTCGCCGCCGGTCCCTCCAGCACCAGCTTCTCGGCCGGCATCATCGACGCCACCAGCAAGCTGGCCGGCACCTCGCTGATGATCAACGCCCTGTCCGAGCAGGGCAAGGTGCGGCGCCAGACCACCGCCTCGGTGGTCACCCTCAACAACCAGCCGGTGCCGGTGCAGGTGGCGCGCCAGACCAGCTATCTGCAATCGTCGCAGACCACCGTCACGCCGCTGGTCGGTTCGACCACCACGCTGATCCCGGGCACGGTGACGGCCGGCTTCAACATGAGCATCCTGCCCCATGTGCTGGCCAACGGCACGGTGATGCTGCAGTTCTCCACCGACATGTCCTCGCTGCGCGCGATCCGCACCGTCACCAGCAATGGCAGCTCGATCGAGACGCCCGAGATGGACACCCGCAACTTCCTGCAGCGGGTCGCGATGAAGTCCAACGAGACCCTGGTCATCAGCGGCTTCGAGCAGACCGACGACAACCTCGACCGGCAGGGCGTGGGCGTGCCGAACAATTATCTGCTGGGCGGCGGCTACAAGGCCAAGTCGAACAAGGAGGTGATCGTGGTGCTGATCACGCCGACCACCATGAGCGCGCGTTAAGCGCACACCGCCATGACCCTCTACATCACTCAGATAGGCCAGCAGCGCCTGGTGTGCGGCCTGTTCTGGCAGTCGCTGTCGCGCCCGCGCGAGCTGGAGCAGGAAGCGCGCGCGCTGGCGCGCAAGATCGATTTCGATCTGATGGTGCTGCGTACCGAACACAGTTGCGCCCAGGCCGGCTACGCCCAGGCCAGGGATGGCGCGCGGCGCGCCATGGTATCGCTGGCGGCGGCCGTCTGCAAGGCGGTGGCGGCCGACGGCGCTTATTACGAAGGGCGCCAGCAGCGCGCGCATAACTGGCTGGGCGCGTTCAAGCTGCCCGACGGCATGTGGGCGTATTTCGCCGTGCGCGACGGCAATTTGCTGCCCAATGGCGACTTCGCCGGCAGCAAGGAGCAGGTGCTCGAACGCCTGCACGGCGACTACGGCCTGGGCGGCTGGAACGTGGTGATCGGCGACGCCGAGCTGGCCGAATACGATTTCCACAATTTCAATGCGCGGCCTATCGAGGAACTGCTGGCGCTCGGCAAGGGCGGCAAGATCAGGCTGCAATCCGGCTGGCGCCTGCGCCAGGTGGAGCGCCGCCTGGCCCGCCCCGCGCTGGCGCTGGCCCTGCTGGCGCTGGCGCTGGGCGGCATCGCCTACTGGCAGTTCGAGCAGCGCCGCCAGGCCGCCGAGCAGGAGCGCGCCTTCGCGGCGGCGCGCCAGGCGGTGCTGGCCCAGGCCGCCGCAGTGCCCCATCCGTGGGCCAGCCAGCCGCCGCCGCGCCAGCTGGTGCAAGCCTGCCTGGACGGCTTCGCCCACCTGAACGTGGGCGGCTGGCAGCTCGATGAATATGTGTGCGGCGCCGCCAGCCAGCGCTATGGCTGGACCCGCCGCGACGCCAGCGTCGGCTATCTGCTGGCCCAGGTGCCGGACGCCGTGGTCGAACTCGACGGCAACCGCGCCGCCTATGCGCGCGCACTGCCGGCGCGGCCGGGCCCGCGCCAGGACGAGGCCCTGCTGGAACCGCGCCAGCTGATCGAACCGCTGATGGCGGGCCTGCAGCAGATCGGGCTGGCGCCGCTGATCGCGCGGCAGGCGCCGCCCAGCGCGCCGCCCGGGCCGGACGGCCAGCCGCCGCCAGCGCCGCCGTGGCAGCGCTATTCGCTGCTGCTGAACGGGGGCGGGGTGCCGCCGATGGAACTGGCCGGGCTGCTCAGCCGCCCGGGAGTCAGGATAGAACAAGTCATTTACCGCGCGGGTGCGTGGTCCATAGAAGGAGTGATGTATGCGAAATAAATCCACTGTGTTTCAAGCCACCTTGTTGCTGGCCAGCCTGCTGTGCTGCGCCGGCGCCGGCGCCGCCGAGTCGACCGCCGAACGGCTGACCCGCATCGAAGCCGATACCCTGCTGCTCAAGGCCAAGGAAAAACAGCTGGACGTGCAGCTCAGCATCGCCGCCAGACAGAACGAGATCGTCGCCAAGCGCCAGTTGAACGAACAGCTGACCCAGAACGCGGCCCAGGGCGATCCGGTGATCCGCTCCATCGAGGGCATCGGCCGCGCCATGTTCGCCACCCTGCAACTGAGCAATGGCACCTTGCTCGATGCCCAGGCCGGCGACGTGCTGTCGAACGGCATGAAGGTGCTGTCCATCCGTCCCAACGAGGTGATCGTCCAGGGCGCCAAGCAGCGCCGCGTCCGCCTCGCCGCCCAGGGCAGCGCGCCGGCCGGCTTCCCGTCCGGCTATGCCGGCGCGGAGGTGCGCAATGAAGTTGTCCACCCTGTCGCGTCCCTACGCCGCGACGGCGCCCTTCGTGGCGTCGGGCGGTGGCGGCGAGGGCCAGCAGGCGCTGTCGCGCCAGCCGGCCGGCGTCCACGACGGCGCCACCATCGTCAGCGTGGCCGGTCCCTTCGAGGCCAGCGCCGAGGAGCGCAAGATGCTGTGCCTGCTGTCCGACGGCCGCCTGCTGATCGCCGAGGGCCAGGGCTTGAATGGCCACGTGCTGTCCTACCGCGCGCGGCTGGAAAAAATGGAGCGCGGCTACCTGCCCCAGTTCGTCGACATCGCCGCCATTGAACAGCTGTACCGGGCCGGCGGCGGCGATCCGGCCTGCCGTCATCGCGAGCACACGCTGATGCAGGTGTGCGCCAAGGATTTGCTCAAGCAAGCCTGCCAGCAGCGCGCCTCGGACATCCATATTCGGGTCAAGAAGAGTTCCACCGACATCTACTTCCGCATCCACAATGACCTGGTGCGCAGCGGCAGCCAGACCCGCGAATACGGCGAGCGCCTGCTGGCCACCTTGTACGGCGCGATGACCTCGGTGTCGGACAGCTCGTACAAGCCGACCGAGCGGCAGGACGCCAGCATCGCCGACCGCGACAAGCTGCCCAGCGCGCTGTACGGCGTGCGCATCGCCACCGCGCCCACCAGCGAGGGCGCGCTGATGGTGCTGCGCCTGCTCTACAACGACGCCGGCGACAATCTCGACCTGCGCCTGCTCGGTTTCAGCGGCGCCCAGGCCGGCCAGGTCCAGCACCTCAAGGAGCAGCCGATCGGGATGAGCATCATCAGCGGGCCGACCGGCTCGGGCAAGTCGACCACGCTGCAGCGGGTGCTGTGCGGCCAGTTGCAGGATGCCCAGGGCAAGCTGCATGTGATCACCGTCGAGGATCCGGTCGAATACCCGATCGAGGGCGCGGTGCAGACTTCCGTCACCAACGCCGGTACCGAGGAGGAGCGCGCGCGGCTGTTCTCGGCGGCGATCAGCAACGCGCTGCGGCTGGACCCGGACACCATCATGATCGGCGAGATGCGCGACCGCGCCTCGGCCCAGAACGCGCTGCGCGCGGCGATGACCGGCCACCAGGTATGGACCACCGTGCATGCCAACAGCGCGCTGGCCATCGTCGATCGCCTGCTCGACCTGGGCCTGCCGCTCAGCCTGGTCGCCGACCACACCGTCATCACGGGCCTGATCAGCCAGCGCCTGGTCAAGCTGCTGTGCCCCCATTGCAAGCTGCGCCTGGTCGAACAGCCGCAGGCGCTGCCGGCGGCGGCGCTGGCGCGCACCCGTCAGGCGGTGGGCGAGGCGATCAGCCAGGTCTGCATCGCCGGTCCCGGCTGTGCGCACTGCCGCGAGCAGGGCACCGTGGGACGCACCGTGGTGGCCGAGGTGATCCTGCCCGACGAGCGCTTCTTCCAGCACCTGCGCCAGGGCGACAAGGGCGCCGCGCTGGCCCACTGGCGCGGCGCGCTGGGCGGGCGCACCTTGCTTGAGCACGCGGTGCAGAAGGTGGCGGACGGCCTGGTCGACCCGCGCATGGCCGAGCAGACGGTGGGCCACCTGAGCGTGGCTGCGCAGGGTGGTGCGGAGGCGGTCCATGCGGCTTGACCTGCAGCGGCGCTGGGCCAGGACCCAGTTCGGTGACCAGGTGCGCCTGCGCCTGTACCGCAAGATCGCCAATATGCTGGCCAACGGCCTGCCGCTGCTGAAGATTCTCGAGGAGCTGCACGGGCGCGCCTCGGAGCAGGGGCGCCGCCCGCACGAGCCGCTGGCGATCGTGCTCGACGACTGCCGGCGCATGGTGCAGAACGGCCGCCTGCTGGCCGAGGCGCTGGCCGGCTGGGTGTCGAGCAGCGAGCAGATGATCCTGATGGCGGGCGAGCAGTCGGGCCGCCTGGAACGCACGCTGATGGCGCTGATCGATGTGGTGCAGGCGGAGAAGAAAATCAAGAGCGTGATCCTGGGCGGGGTGATGTATCCCTGCGCGGTGTTCGCGCTGGTGCTGATCTACATCTACCTGTTCGGCACCCAGGTGGTGCCGCAGTTCGCCCGCATGGTCGACCCGTCCGGCTGGCACGGCGCGGCCAGGTCGCTCTACCTGATGTCGCTGCTGGTGCAGCACTGGATGCTGTATCTGCTGCTGGCCGGCGCGGCGCTGGTGGCGGCGGTGCTGTGCTCGATGCCCGTGTGGCGCGGCAACACCCGCGTGCTGTTCGATAAGTTCGCGCCGTACTCGGTGTACCGGCTGGTGGTGGGTAGCAGCTTCCTGATCGCCTTCTCGGCCTTGCAGGGGGCCGGTGTCACGGTGGAAAAATCCCTGATGCGCCTGTCCGACATGGCCAGCCCGTGGTTGCGCGAACGGCTGGACGGCGCGCTACTCGGCGTCAAGTCGGGACTCAATTGCGGCGAGGCGCTGCGCAACGCCGGCTACGGTTTTCCATCGACCGAGGTGATCGACGACCTGTGCGTGTATGCCGAGTACAAGGGCTTCGCCCAGGCGCTCAAGATCCTCGCCGATGAATGGATGGAGCAGGGCGTCGCGCAGGTCACGCTGCAGATGCGGGTATTGAATGGATGCGCGATCGTCACCCTGGCGGTCGTCATTGCATGGCTGGTGGCCGGTTTCTTCGGCATCCAGCAGGAGATCGCGGCGATGACGCGCGCGGCTCGTTGATGGTGGCTTCACGTTTGTCACTTTTAAATCACTTTTAAATCACTTTTAAACCAGAGGAAATACAACATGAAACAATATGCATCGATGAAGAGCAACAAGGCCGTCCCTTTCCGTAGCCGCCAGCGCGGCGCGTCGCTGCTGGAGGGGATCGCCTACCTGGGCATCGCGGCGATCGTCATCATGGGCGCGGTGTCGCTGCTCAGCAGCGCCTTCAGCAGCGCCCAGTCGAATCGCGGCTCCGGCGAAATCGTCTCGCTGCGCACCGCGGTCAAGAAACTGTATGCGGGCCAGGCCTATCCGGCCGCGATGCTGCCGACCCTGGTCAAGGCGCGCGTCATCCCCAACGCGCTGGTGGTCAATGCCGCCGACAATACCGTGACCAATGCCTGGGGCGGCGCGGTCACCGTGACCGGCACCGCGGCCGACTTCGTCATCGGCTACACCAAGGTGCCGCAGGACGTCTGCATCAACATGATCAGCGGCGCCAGCGGCTGGACCAAGATCGACCGTGCGGGCCAAAACCCGATCGCCGCCTTCCCCGCCACCATCAACGATGCCACCGCCACCTGCGCGGCCGGCGATAACACGATCAACTTCACCGCCAGCTGAGCCACCTTGCGCGAACCTATCTCCATGAACAGCGCCAGCAAGGTGCGGGAACTCGATTTCTCCGATCTCTACCTGGGCCACCCCAGCCTGGAGGACCGTTTCTCGGATGTGCCGGGGGCGCCCGCCAATCCGCTGTGCGCCGGCCCGGCCCTGAGCGAGGACCTGGCGCGGCTGGGCGCGCTGTGCCGGCTGCGGCGCCAGGCCATGCCGGCGGCGCACGCCTTCACGCTCAGTCACGATGAGGTCAGCTACCGGGTGGCGCTGCTGCACAGCGCGGCGGGGATCACCTTCGTGCTGCGCAAGATGGCCGCCAGCGTCGAGCCGCTGGCGGCGCTGGGCATGCCGCAGGCTTATCTGCGCCAGTTGATGGCGGGCGGTTTGTCCGGCCTGTTGATCGTGTGCGGCGCCGCCAAGTCGGGCAAGACCATGACGGCCTGCGCGATCGTCAAGGACCGCCTGCACGCCTTCGGCGGCGTGGCCGTCACCGGCGAGAGCCCGATCGAACTGCCGCTCGAGGGCAACCACGGCCAGGGGGTCTGCTTCCAGACCGTGCTGCCGGGCGGGCGGGGGCAGTTCGCCGGCGCGTTTCGCCAGTTGCTCAGGGCCGGGCCGCAGATCATCCTGGTCGATGAAATCGCCGACCAGGAGACGGCGGCCGAGCTGTTGCAGGCCAGCGTCAACGGCCATCTGATCGTCACCACGGTGCAGGCCGAGAGCGTCAGCCAGGCGCTCGGCAAGCTGTATGCGCTGGCCGCCCACCGGCTGCCCGAGCACAGCACGCGCACCCTGATGGCCGACGGCCTGGCCGGGGTGCTGTACCAGCAACTGCAGCGCGGCCCGAAGCCGATGCTCAGGACCGAGCTGCTCTGGCTGAAGGGCATGCCGGCCGCCCAGGCGCTGCTGCGCAGCGGCGACTACGACATGCTGGGCTCGGACTTGAAGCGCCAGATGGCCGGCATGATCACCGCCAACGCGGCGGCGCAACGCCGGGCGGAGGCTTGAATGTGGCCGCTCGCGGTGTTGACGACGCTGCTGTCGCTGAGCGGCTATTACGCGCTCGAGGGACAGCAGCGCCAGACGGCGGCCAGCCAAGGCAAGGCCGCGGTGTTGGCCGATAGCATGGCGGTGTACCGCGAGGCGGTGCGGCAGTACTTCGCCAGCCACCCGGGCCCGCAGCGCAGCGTGACGCTGGCCGCGCTGCGCGCCAGCCACGCGTTGCCGGCCTGGTCGCCGCTGTACACCGATACTGGACCGGCGCCGTGGGCCAATTACCGCGCGGCCGACGGCACCATCTACATCTACGCGGCGGCGGCGACGCAGAACATCGCGGCCGACGTCGTGCGCCTGTCGCGCAACTCGGTGCTGGCCGGGGTGTTCCGCGCCGGCGACACCACGCTGTACTCGCCGGTGTTCGGCAACACCGGCATCCCGCTGCCCACGCCGGCCGAAGCGGCCATCCCCGATGGCAGCCCGGTGTGGATCGCGACCAGCCCATGAGGACGCAAATGAACAAGCATGCACAACGCGGCATCACGCTGATCGAAATGCTCGGCGCGCTGGCCATCGGCTCGATCATGATGATAGGCCTGAGCACCATGATCGACACCGCCCTCGACGACAGCGAGGGCCAGCAGGCCGCGCTCTACCAGTCGCAGGTGGTGGCGGCGGCGCGCCAGTACCTGGCGGCGAACTATCAGGCGCTGCTGACCGCCACGCCGACCCCGGCCAGCGTGGTGGCGCTCGACGTGGCCGCGCTCAAGGCCCAGAACCTGCTGCCGGCCGGCTTCGCGCTCAAGAACGGCTACGGCCACGCCAGCTGCGTGCTGGTGCGCCAGCCCACCGCCGGCAGCGGCAAGCTCGATGTGCTGGGCGCCGCCGGCGGCGGCCAGGCCATCGCCGACAAGGACCTGGCCGCCGTCGCGCTCGACGCGGGGCAGGGCAGCGGCTATGTGACGGCGGCCGCCCCGGGCAGCGCGCGCGGCGCCTCGTGGAGCCTGGACACCACGCCCTATCGCGGCGTGGCCTGCCCGGGTGCCGGGCCGGTGCTGAGCGGCGGCGCGGCCGACGCCGGCCATCTGGTGTCGAACCTGTTCTTCGACGGCCCCGGCCAGCTGTCCACCGACTTCCTGTACCGCAGCGCGGTGCCAGGCCGGCCGGAGCTCAACCAGATGCGCGCGCCGATCCACATGCAGCCGGGCAGCGGTGCGCAGGCCATCGAGAACGACGCGGCCGACCCGCGCTGCACGGCGGCCGCCGGCACCGGCAAGATCGCGGTCGATGCCCAGGGCCGGGTGCTGAGCTGCCAGGGCGGGACCTGGAAGCGCCAGGGCGGCGCCTACTGGAAGGAGCCGGCGGCCAGTTACGCCGCGCTGCCGGTGTCCGGCAACCAGACCGGCGACGTGCGCCTGGTGCTGGCGCTGGGACGCGCCTTCAGCTGGAACGGCAGCGCCTGGACCGCGCTGGCGGTGGACCAGGACGGCAACCTGACGCTGCCCGGCAAACTCCAGGCACAGGACGCGCTGCTGAGCCGGGTGGTGGTGGCCAAGTCGCCCTGCGGGGCGGACGACCCCGACGGCACCATGGCGCGCGATGCCAGCGGCCTGGTGCTGTCCTGCCAGTTCGGCCTGTGGCAGTCGCAGACCAGTATGGCGCTACAGTGGAGCGAAAACGACTGCATGGTGATTCTGCCGTCGGTGGTGACGGTGCGCGACGCCGACTGCTACAAGCCCTACAGCGGCACCCCGCTGTCCTGGTACGGCGACATTGACACCTGGGAGGCGGTGATCACGCGCAGCATCACCCCGACCAAGAACGGCTTGATCAGTGTGAATGTGTGGACCCAGATGAACCGCAGCCTGGCCAAAGTCAAGGACCCGCAGAAAATCAGCGGCCAGGTCCGCGTGCAGGTCGAGATCGTCAACAACGACACCGGCCAGAGCATCGCCCGCACGGACGCCCAGTCGACCCGCCTGGTGAATGACTCGGCGATCATCAACGCCACCATGTCCAAGGCCGTGCAGCGCAACAATGGCGGCTACAACGTCATCATCCGCACCGCCTGGAGCACATTCAATGGCAGAAATTTGTACTACCGCTCCTGCTATGAACTCTACAACGGCAAAGTCGTCGAGCAAATGCCCCTGACGACGGGCTGGAATATGGACCTGTTCCAATGAGCGGCGCGGCCCGATCCGCGCGCCGTGGCGCCGTGCTGTTGTCGCTCGCGCTGGCGGCCGGCGCCGTGCAAGCCTGCTGGGAGGAGGCGGGCGCGCGCTATGGCGTCAACCCGCGGCTGCTGTATGCGATCGCCAAGACCGAGTCCAGCCTGAATCCGGCGGCCATCAACCGCAACAAGAACGGCAGCTACGACGTCGGCCTGATGCAGATCAACAGCAGCTGGCTGCCGCGTCTGCGCAAGTTCGGTCTGGACGAGCAGCAGTTGATGGAGCCGTGCACCAGCATCCTGGTGGGGGCCTGGATACTCGCCCAGAACATGCAAAGGATGGGCAACTCCTGGGATGCGGTGGGCGCCTACAACTCCAGCAAGCCGGAGCTGCGCCAGAAGTATGCGCTGCGCGTGTACCGCAACCTGCCGCCGCCGGTGCTGGCGGCGCGCGGCGCGCCGTGATGGTGCTGGCGGCATGTTTGATAAAAGTGTAAGATTCCTCGGATTCAACATTCAACATTCGACAGTCCATCCCAGGGGACAGCATGGCGGCCCATGGCGCCGCCCGCCGCGACACGGAAGCACATGAATATTGCCTGCCATATCAGTAAGGACGCGGTGTACGAACAAGTGCGCGGCGCCCTGCTGCGCGCCGGCTTCGCCTGCGAGCGCTTCGCCTCGGACACCACGCTGCTGCGCACCATCCACCGGCGCAGTTTCGACTTCATCGTGCTCGACATCGGCAGCGAGCAGCAAGCCAATGAAAACGTGTTTTCCTGGCTGGCCTGCCGGGCCGGCGAGAACACGCCGGTGCTGGCCATCGCCTCGGTGCGCAGCGCCGACTGGATCGCCGCGTTGCTCGACGCCGGCGCCGACGACGTGCTGGTGCGCCCCTTCGAGGAGATCGAGCTGGTGGCGCGCCTGCGCGCCGTCATGCGCCGCACTGGCCAGCGCCAGGCGCGCCGCGCCATCGAACTGGCCGGCTTCCAGCTTGACCGCGAAGCCTGCACCTTCTGCTACCAGGGCCTGCCGGTCGAACTGACGCCGCGCGAATTCACCATGGCCTGGCTATTCTTTTCCTCGCCGGGGGTGTACATCTCGCGCGACACCATCGGCAGCGCGATCTGGGGCGCCGGCAGCGAAGTGGCCGGCCGGACCATCGAGCAGCACGTCTACAAGCTGCGCAAGAAGCTGTCGGCCGGCGTGGCCGGCGCGATCAATATCCGCACCGCCTACAACCAGGGCTACCGGCTGGAGCTGGCCGGTCAGGACTGACGCTAACGCCGTTAAGTCAAGCGTGCCGCAGCGCATTTACAACCCAAGGCAAAGAGCCGGGGG
>JABTBR010000067.1 GCA_013284265.1 Oxalobacteraceae bacterium
GGGGTCTGCCCCGCGGGGGCAGACCCCAGGGGTACGCCGTGGGTTTTAAATGCTGCCAGCGGCCCGCTAGCTGAATCGTTCTTACAGCAGGAAGGCAATCGCAGCCACGGCGGTGGGCGCAAGCGCCCCCAGCAGCAGCCCCACGGCGCTGATCGACTCATCCTGAAACCCCCGGCGCAGCAGCGACACACCGGCCGGATTCGGCGCATTGGCAATCACCGTCAAACCGCCGCCGGCCACGGCGCCTGCCACCAGCATGTACTGCGACTGCGCGCTGATGCCCTCGATCAGGGAACCCAGATAAGTCAGGGCGGCATTGTCGGTAATCGCCGTCAGGCCCAGCGCACTGAAGAACAGCGCCACCGGCGGCAGGCTGGACACAATCGGCTGCAACCACCATTGCTGCATGCCGCCCAGCACCACCAGTCCGGCCAGGAAGAAGCCGACCAGCAAGCCTTCCTTGACGATCAGGGGATTCTGGTAGCGCTGGTAAGCCGTGGTAAAGCCCAGGAACAGCATGAACACGCCCATGAACAGCACGGTATGGTGGCCCAGCACCACCACGGCCGCCAGGAAGGCCAGGTGGATCGCGGCCACGGTCAGCGGAATCGCCGGCTTGGGATTGAGCGGTGCGCCGCTGTCATTGCTGGCCTCGGGACGCAGATGCCTGCGCAAGGCGAAGCTGATGGCGGTGGCGTTGATCAGCACGGCAATCGCGGCCTTCCAGCCGAAATGGCTGGCCATGAAGGCGCTGTCCCAGTTCCAGGTGGTGGCCACCATCAGCACCGGCGGGGCGGCATAGGCGGTCAGGGTGCCGCCTATCGATACATTGACGAACAGCACGCCCAGTGCGGCGTATTTGAGCGGCTCGGGAATGCCGGGACGGAACACCTGCGGCGCCAGCATCAGCGCGGCCAGGGTCATCGCGGCCGGTTCGGTGATCAGCGAGCCTGTCAGTGGCACCAAGGCCATACCCAGCCAGACCAGCACCAGTTCGGTGCGCAGCGGCGTGATCTTGGCGATGGCCAGCAGCAGGCGCTGGACGATATCGAGCACGGGCCGCGAGGCGGCCACCACCATGACGACAAACACGAACAGCGGCTCGGTGTACTGGCGCGACTCGGCGTAAGTAATGGCCGACTCGCTGCCGGAGACCAGGGCCATGGCGATGATCAGGATGAAGGCCCAGAAACCGAAGACGACCTCGACTTCGCCCAGCAGGTGGAACAGGCCGGCATGGCGGGGATGACGGTGCGACAGCACCTCGAAGGATTTGGCCGCGAAGGTGTGCACCAATGCCAGGCCGAACAGGGTTGCGCCGATGAGCTGGATCGTATTCAAGTGGAGTCCCGGAAGTGAAAAGCGAGCTCCATGTTACAGCATTTGAAAGGTTGCCGAGCTCTTGTGTTGGCGCGGCTGGCGGTAATTGTTGGTCCCGCAACCGCGCTGGCCATCCTTAGAACAGCTCCGCCTGTTTTGGCGGCGGCGCCAGCTTGGGCGCCGGGTAGGCGGCCATCAGCTCCGCCGGATAGGGTTGCAGGAAGGCGCGCGCCGCTTCGGGATTGCGGCAGCTGAGCCAGTTATCGTATTCGGCCTGCGGGATGATGACGAGGCTACGCTTTTCATCATCCTTTTTATGAAAACGATTCATCAGCGCATGCTCGTCGGCATTGATGGTGAGCTGGGTGAAGGAGTGGCTCAGCGATCCATCCTCTTCCTCCCATGCGCGGTAGATGCCGGCCACGGCGAAGGGCGCCTCGTCGGCCATGCCGATGGCCCAGCGCACATGGGCATGCTGTTCCCAGTTGGGTTCGTAGAAATGCCTCATCGGCACCAGGCATAGCCGGGAACTGGCCCAGGCGCCCTTGTAGGTGCGCAACTGGCCGACGGTTTCGGCGCGCGCGTTCATGGTCGTGAGCTGTTCGCCGGGCCGCAGGCGGCGCTTGGGCACGAAGCCGTAGCTGCCCAGCAGCGCCTGGCGCTGGCCGTCGGCGTTGTGGATGATGAAGGGGGCGTGATAGTCGCGATAGATTTCCTCGCGCCAGTCTTCGCCCGCTTCCAGCGGGGTGCGGAAGAAGTCGAACGCCATCTGGCGCGACACGGTGACGTAGTTGACGCACACGGCGAACTCCTGAAACGGGGTGGGCGTATTTTACCGGGTTTGGCGCCGGGATCGCCGTCACGAACTTAATGGAAATCGCGGCTGCGGGTATCGAGCTCACCGAGCAGATGGCTCAGGTCCACCAGGCGCTTGGCGACCAGATGGCGCACATTGTTTTCCGACTGCCAGATGCCGTACACGCCCAGCAGGGATGAGCCCATCACTTCGCGGCGCTGCTGTTCGACCAGGCTGGCCCAGCAGATCACGTTGACGGTGCCGGCCTCATCCTCGATGGTGATGAAGACCACGCCCTTGGCCGTCTGCGGGCGCTGGCGCACGGTGACGATGCCGCAGCCGCGCGCCAGTTGCCCGTTGCTGAACCCGGCCAGCACATCGGAGGGGATGAAGCGCATCTTGGACAGGCGCTCGCGCAGGAAGCTCAGCGGGTGGCGGCCCAGCGTCAGGCCGATGTGGCGATAGTCGGCGGCGGTATTGTCGGCCTCGCTCGGCGCTTCCAGCAGTAGCAGGTCTTCCCGTATGCTGGCCGGGCGCAGCAGGCCCTTGTCGGGCACGCTGGCTGCCGCCTGCCACATGGCCTGGCGCCGGTTGCCGGACAGCGCGGCCAGTGCGCTGGCGCTGGCCAGCGCGCTCAGGTCGCCCGCGTCCAGGCGCGCGCGGGAGGCCAGATCGGCGGCGTCGGCAAACTGCCCGACGGCGCGCGCCTCTTCGATGCGCCAGCCGGCCTCCTGCTCGAAGCCGCGCACATTGTTCAGCCCCAGCCGCACGGCGGGCGGCGCATCGGCCGAGGTCGCTTCCAGCCTGGCATCCCAGTTGCTCACGCATACATCGACCGGCAAGACTTCCACGCCATGGCGGCGCGCATCCTGCACCAGCGCCGAGCGCGAATAAAAGCCCATGGGTTGCGAGTTCAGCAGGGCCGCCAGGAAGGCGGCCGGCTGATGGCATTTGAGCCAGCTGGAGGCATAGGCCAGCAGGGCGAAGCTGCTGGCGTGCGACTCGGGGAAACCGTATTCGGCGAAGCCGCGAATCTGGCCGATGATGGAGTTGGCGAATTCGGCCGTATAGCCGCGCGCGGCCATGCCGGACTGCAGCTTGTCCTCGAACTGTTCCAGTCCGCCCTTGCGCTTCCAGGCCGCCATCGCGCGGCGCAGGGCGTCGGCTTCGCCGGCCGAGAAGCCGGCGGCCACCATGGCGATCTGCATTACCTGTTCCTGGAAAATGGGGATGCCCAGCGTGCGCTCCAGTACGGATTCAATCTCGGGACTCGGGTAGGTGACGGGGTCGATTCCCTGCCTGCGCCGCAGGAAGGGATGGATCATGCCGCCCTGGATCGGGCCGGGGCGGATGATGGCGACCTCGATCACCAGGTCGTAGAAGGTGCGCGGCTGCAGCCGCGGCAGCATCGACATCTGCGCGCGCGATTCGATCTGGAACACGCCCACGGTGTCGGCCTCGCAGATCATCTGGTAGGTGGCCGGATCTTCCGCTGGAATATCGCCCAGCTCGAAACGCTCGCCGCGCTGCTCGGACACCAGTTCGAGGGTGCGGCGTATGCAGCTGAGCATGCCCAGCGCGAGCAGGTCGACTTTCATCAGGCCGACCGCGTCCAGATCGTCCTTGTCCCACTGCACGATGCTGCGCTCGGGCATGGCGGCGTTCTCGATCGGTACCAGGCGCGACAGCTTGGTGTGCGAGATGACGAAGCCGCCCGGATGCTGGCTCAGGTGACGGGGGAATTGCATCAACTGGTCGGCCAGGCTGTTCCATTTGTCGGCGATCGGCGACTCGGGATCGAAGCCGGAGTCGATCAGGCGCTGCTGCAGGTCGGCCTTGCCGCCCCAGCGGTTGGACGCCTTGGCCACCTTGTCGACCACGCTCAAGTCCACGCCCAGCGCCTTGCCCACGTCGCGCAGCACGCTCTTGGGCCGGTAGGAAATGATCACGGCGGTCAGCGCGGCGCGCATGCGGCCGTATTTGTTGTAGACGTACTGGATCACTTCCTCGCGGCGCTGGTGTTCGAAGTCGATGTCGATATCGGGCGGCTCGTTGCGCTCCTTCGACAGGAAGCGTTCGAACAGCAGCGTGCCGCGCGCGGGATCGACCTCGGTCACGCCCAGGCAGTAGCACACGGCGCTGTTGGCGGCCGAGCCGCGCCCCTGGCACAGGATGTGCTGGGACCGGGCGAAACGCACGATATCGTAGACGGTCAGGAAATAGCTTTCGTAGCGCAGTTCGGCGATGATGCCCAGCTCGCGTTCCAGCAGCGCCTGCACATTGGCGGGGATGCCGTGCGGGTAGCGCCAGTGCGCGCCGATATAGGCTTCCTTGCGTAAATAAGTGGTGGCGGTTTCGCCCTCGGGCACCAGTTCGTGCGGATATTCGTAGCGCAGTTCATCGAGCGAGAAGGTGCATGACTTTGCCAGCAGCACCGTTTCATCGAGCGCCGCGCGCGGATACAGATTGCCCAGGCGCAGGCGCGAGCGCAGATGCTGCTCGGCATTCGGCGCCAGCCGGTAGCCGCAGTCGGCGATGGGGATGCCGTGGCGGATGGCCGTCATCGTATCCTGCAGCGGCTTGTAGGAGCGCACATGCATGCAAACGTCGCCGGTGGCCAGCACCGGCATGCCGAACTCGGCGGCCAGGCGCATGATCATGGCGCGGTGCTGTTCGTCGCGGGTGCGCAGGTGCAGCGTGAGCGCGACGCGCACCCGGCCCGGCGCGCACTGCAGCAGCCAGGCGGCCTGGCGCGCCACTTCCTCGTAGGGCGCGCAGTAGGCGGGCGCGAGGATGAACTGGCAATCGTTCAGGCCGCGCAGATGCACCAGATCGCCAACCGGTGTGGCGATGTCGCGCGGGCGCAGCAGATAGCTGCCCTTGTCGGCGCGCATGCGCGCCACGGTGATCAGCTCGCTCAAATTGCCGTAACCATTGCGGTTGCTGGCCAGGATGATGAGCCGGAACGGCGGGCTGCCATCTTCCGGCGTGACCTCCATCTGGCTGCCGATCACCAGGTGCAGCTTCAATTCCTTGGCGGCCACATGGGCGCGCACCACGCCGGCCAGTGTGCATTCGTCGGTGATGGCGACGGCCCTGTAGCCGAGCTGATGGGCGCGCCGCACCAGCTGCTCGGGTGCCGAGGCGCCGTGCAGGAAGGTGAAGTGGGAATAGATCTGCAATTCCGCGTAATCGGGCAACTGCGCGGGCAACTGCACGGGCAGTGCGGATGGCAAGGGCGGGGGCTGGGCGCGCATGATTCAGCGATCCATGCTTCAGGCGTACAGCCCGTGCAGATACCAGCGCGCATCGCGGCTGCGTTCCAGATAGATCCAGTAACAGCTGGCGTCGGCGGCCTGGGCGATGTAGTAGTCGCGCGCGGCGGTCTGGTCGTTCCACCAGCCGGCCTCCAGCCGCTCCGGCCCCTGTACCAGTTTTAAGGGACTGCCGTAGAAGGGCCGTTCATTGCGCATCAGCAGGGCGATGGGACGGGGCAGCAGCCAGAAGGGGCGGCCTTCGATGGTGTCGGCCAGATCGGGCTTGGGGTGGCGGGCGCCGGCGGGCAACCAGCTGTTGCAGACCTCGGGCCGGTAGTCGTCCACGCTGGCGGGCGTGAGCACATTTTCCGCGCCCAGCCTGGCCGTGAGCAATTCCAGCAGGCGGTGATAGTCCTGCGGCGAGCCGCCCGGCTCGGGGAACAGCGAGGCGTTCGGCGGCAGCATCGCTTCGAGCTTGACGGCCTCTAGCCGCAGCGCGATGACGGGGGCGCTCAGCTCCAGCTTGCCCAGCCTTTCCTTGAGCAGGCGCAGCAGATGGGCTTCGTGCCAGGCCGGTTCGGCCAGCGCGATTTCCAGCGCGGTCGGGGCGATCGCGGCGCGGCCCCGTTCGTGTTCCAGGTAGAGCGTGAACACGCGCACCGCCTGTTGCAGCGAAGTCAGCCAGCCCACCAGTTGCAGGATCAGGCCGCTGGCGCCATGCAGCAGCGCGTCGGCATGCTCGATGCGGTCGAAGGTTTCTATGCGCGCGGAAAACTGCAGCGGCGGCTTGATCCAGTCGAACATTTCCGGCGCCTCGCCATAGGCACGGTCGAGCGTGGCCAGCAGCGCCTTGCTGGTACGGCGCAGCAGGCCGGCGCGCGGCAGCTGGCGCAGCGCGGCCAGGTCCTTGGCGCCGATGTCGGCCAGCCATTCGTGGAAGGGGGCGGCGGCCGGCGCCAGCGCGCAGGGCAGCCAGTTCAGGCGCCTGTGCATGCTGGGCACCGATAGCACGCGCCGCCGCAGCATCTGTCCCTTGCGGCGGGTGCTGTGCGCCAGCAGCCAGGCCGCCTGGGCGGTGGGGGCGGCGCCCAGCTGGACGCTGAAGCCCAGCATGCGCACGCTGCGCAGCACCAGCGCGCACAGCGCATGCGCGCCCCTGAACAGGCGCAGGCTGGCGCTGACGTCGAGCAGCAGCGCGAAGCCGGGCTGGAAGCTCACTTCGGGCGTGTACTTCATCAGCGCGGTGGCGAGCGCCGCCAGCGCCAGTGCTTCCCGCTCGGGCGCGCGTTCGAGGATGACCGTGTCCGGCGCGATCGCGGCCACGCCGCCGCTGCGCATGCCGGGGCGCACGCCGGCGCGCGCCGCCTCGGGCGACAGCGACAGCACCTCGCCCTGGTCGATCACGGCGTAGGGGCCGGGCTCAGACCAGCACGGGCGCAGCGCTTCGAGCGGCAGCAGGGGCAGGTAGACGCTGAGCAGCAGTTTCATGGTGGTCTTCCAGTGGCGCGTGGCTTGGGCCGGCCGGCATGCCGGCCAGTGGGATGAACAGGGGCGTGTCGCAGTGGGGGCCTTTGCGTTTGATGATGTCGGCGGAAATGCCGCCATGGGCCGGGCGCAGGGCGATGCGCAGCGGCGACGGCGAGGCGTCGGCCGCCGCGGCCAGCGGGCGCATCAGCCAGAGCCAGGTGTCGGTGCTTTGCGCCGCCAGGTTCAGGCGCCGCAGCGCCTCGGGGCGCACATTGGCCTGCCACAGCACGACCGCGCCGCAACTGCCGTTCTTGAGGATCTGTTCGGCGGCCCATAGCGCATCGGCCGAGCTGGACGAGCGCAGCCACAGCAGATGGGCCTCGTTCAGGCCCCAGGCGCGGCAGGCCATCGCATGGGGCAGGTAGGGCGGCTGGATCAGGGCGATGCGCTGGGTGGCGCTGAGCTGGCTCAGTACGGGTTTGAGCAGCTGGAGCTCGCCGATGCCGGCCTGTTGCAGCAGCAATTCGATCAGCACCGAGCGCGGCCAGCCGCCATTGGGCAGTTCGGCGTTCAGGGCGGCATGGCCGGTGCCGCAGGTCGACGAGCGCGACACGGCCAGTTCGCTGGCGCGCCAGACATCACGCAGGGCCAGTTGCCCCGCCTGCTGGGCAGCGGCGGTGAGGGGGAGGGGAGGCGCGAGCATGATGGCTGAAAAATACTGTATGGATAAACAGTATAATCTTTCGGCTGGCGAAGGTGCAAGGTCAATTCTATTGCCTCTAAAAAACCTTTCCGCTTCAACAATTAGGTCCGCCATGACGCGTCATGACTCCCTGGCGCTGATTTGATTTCAGATAAGGGAAGGCCGGGCAAAGTCCACCGCGGATCGGCAGGCTCATTAAAATGGCTGAAACTTCCGAGAGGAATATATGGGCTGGTTTCTTGTCACCATCGTCGCTCCGCTGGCCGCTCCCATGGTGTTCATGCTGCTGTCACGTTTGCTGTCGTTACCGGCAACTGCTGCTGCCAGAACGAAGTTGATCATTTTGGTGCAGGATGGACAGCTAGGATGGGTTGCCTTGGGTTTCGCAACGGCGTGCACTTATGAGGTCTATACTTATGTATCCAAAGTTGGCGAAAAGGCAGTCGCTTGGGCACATATTGCCTTGGCAATTGCGTTAATAACCATCGTGGCAGCTGCCTACATGGCGGCAGTGGGAGCATTGTTTCCACTTGATGCAGCGAGCTCACGGCCACGTACACGACGAGAGTGGTGCCGAACCTATGCCGCCTTTCTGGGGACAGCAATTGCTACTGCTATTGCAATTGTTTTATATAGTTTGGTTCATTACAAATTACCAGGGGTAAATTGAGACGCAAGCGATAGAGGCCGAAAATGACGAAGTCTATTCGGGAAATTCTTCAGGACGAGAAGCGCGCACCGGTTTTTCTGGTCAGTGTCGCGGTGGCTGTGCTGCTTGGCAGCGTAGTTGTCGCTTTGGGCATGCTTATTTATTTGCATTAAATTCAGATCGCTGCAATTTGGCCATATCCAGCATCGCAGGCAGCAAAGCATGCGCCGGTGTGGCAAAAACTCGCGCAGCCACGCTGTTTCTGGCACAGTAGCGCCACCGCTGATTCCCGCCCCTTTTTATGCGTACCCACAAACTGGAAATTGCCGGCGCCCACGGCCATGTGCTGGCGGCGCGCCTCGATGCGCCCGAGGGCGCGCTGCGCGCTTATGCGCTGTTCGCCCATTGCTTTACCTGCGGCAAGGACGCGCTGGCCAGCCGCCGTATCGCCCAGGCGTTGACGGCACACGGCATCGCCGTGCTGCGCTTCGACTTCGCCGGGCTGGGCGCCAGCGGCGGCGACTTCGCCGATACCAATTTCTCGTCGAATGTGGCCGACCTGCTGGCGGCGGCCGAGCATCTGCGCCAGCACTACGCGGCGCCAGCGCTGCTGATCGGCCACAGCCTGGGCGGCACGGCGATCCTGGCGGCGGCCGGCGCCATACCGGAAGCGCGCGCGGTGGTCACGCTATCGTCACCGAGCGCGCCGTCGCAGATCCTGGGATTGTTTAGTGCGCACCTGGAGCAGATCGCCGAGCATGGCGAAGCCCAGGTACAACTGGCGGGCCGCCCCTTCCGCATCAAGCGGCAATTCCTGGACGATGCGGCCGCGCACAGCCTGCACGGGAAGATCGCACAGCTGGACAAGGCGCTGCTGGTGATGCATGCGCCCGGCGACACGACGGTGGCTTTTGCTCATGCGATGGAAATTTTTACGGCGGCGCCGCAGCCGAAGAGTTTTATCTCGCTCGACGATATCGAGCATACGCTGGCGGGGAGGGATGAGGGCCGCTATGTGGCCGATCTGATCGCGGCCTGGAGCGCGCGCTACCTCGCTTGAAGCGTGGCCGGCGCGGCAACATGCGCTGCTGTGAAAATGAACTGCGGGGATTATTCGTCGCCGAATTCGTCGGCCAGGTCTTTCCAGCCTTTGCTGGCGGCGTAGGTGGTGAATTCGTCCGGGGTTTCCAGCACCATCAGCTTGCTTTCCTGCAGCACGCTGTCGCCCGGCGTCAGGGCGGCGCCCTTGTAGCCGGTGGTGCGCAGCTGGGCGACGATGGCGTCGATCAGGGATTTGTCTTTGTGCAGGCCGGAGATCGTGCCGGCGAAGTCCACATACACTTCGATGACGCCGTAGCCTTCATCGAAAATGCGGATCGCCTTGACGTCGTGGGCACGGCCTGCGCCGTCGGTGGCCTTGAAAGGGCCGCTCAGTTGGATGTCGGTGTCTTTGTTCATGGCGCCAGCATACACCAAAATCGCTCCTTTTCGCAGAGCCCGGCCGTGCCGGACAGGCCCGGCGCGACCCCAAAACGGCCATCTCAGCGCGATACGGTGTTGCGGCCCTGGTGCTTGGCGCGGTACAGGGCCTGGTCGCCCAGCTCGTAGACATCGTCCTGGGCCAGCATGGAATCGGCGGGAACAAAGGCCAGTCCCAGCGACAGGGTGACGTGCCCATAGGGCGGATTGAAGGCGTGCGGAATCTGGCGCGCGGCCAGCTTGCCGCGGATCAGTTCGGCCATGGCCAGGCCTTCCTCCTGGCCGTGGCTGGCGAACAGGCAGGCGAATTCATCGCCGCCGATGCGGAAGCACAGGTCGCCCGGCCGGTGCAAGGTGGCGTGCATCGCCTCGGCCACGGCCTTGAGCACCAGGTCGCCCTGCGGATGGCCATAGTTGTCGTTGTATTCCTTGAAGCGGTCGACGTCGATCAGCAGCAGCGTCAGCATGCGCTGGTCGCGGTGCGCGCGTTTCTGCTCCTCGGTGAAGCGCACGTTGAAGTAGCGCCGGTTCTTCAGTCCGGTCAGCTCGTCGGTCACGCTGTCGATGCGCGCGATCCTGGCTTCGGTGATGTCGGTCGAGACGGCGCAGGTCGCTTGCACGCGGCCGCCCGCATCGAACAGGGGGAACTTCACCGTCATATAGGTGTGCAGCGATTTGTCCTTGTGGTACACGGCTTCCTCTTCGTGCACCGCGCATTGTTCCAGCGCCGCCTTGCGGTCATTGCGCCACAGCTGCTCGGCGATCTCGCGCGGGAACAGGTCGAATACATTGGCGCCGACAAAGCTGGCCGCATCATAGCCGTCGAGGATGTCGAAATGGCGGTTGGCCATCGTCACGGTGCCGCTCAGGTCTTTGGTGGAAATCAGGACGGGGGCATTGTCGAGCAGGGCGTTGAACATGCGGCCGGTATCGCGCAGGCGCTCCAGCTCGGCGCGCAGCGCGCTGTTCTCATCCTGCAGCGTCTGCAACAGGCGGGTGTCGTCGATCTGGGCTGACATAGGCGTCCATCAGTATCCTGCCGGAAGCGGCGTGGCCCCAGTATAAGCGCTAGTAGGCGTCTATGCACGGCCCTATCGGGCAGCGCGGGATTTTATTTCATCGGCTGCAGGATGGCTTCCAGCCGGTCCGGGGTGCCGGGAATGCGTTCCAGCCGCGGGTACTTCAGGCCGCCGTGATAATCCAGCGCCACGGTGCGGAACTGCTTGCCCTTCTTGAGCAGCAGCTCGATCGGCGCCTTGCTGTCCTTGGCCGCCGTGATGGCGCTGCGCAGCACTTCGGCCTTGTAGGCGCGGCCGTTCACGGCCAGCAGCGTCATGTTCCCGGACAGGCCGGCCTTGAAGCCTATGCCTTCCCATTCCAGCGCCTGCAGCTTGCCCTCGGCGCCGACCGAGAAGCCCAGCGAATACTGGAAGTTGGCGCTCTTGCTCTGTTCTTCCTGGGACTTGATGACGTCGCTGGCCTGTTCGCTGTAGGCCAGCTTCCAGCCGGCCCGGGCCAGGCCGTCGAGCGGCGCGGCGGGGCCGTGGCCGTCCAGGCGGGCGCGCAGGAAGCCGGCCCAGTCGAAGGCCTGCACCGTGTTGAGGGCCTTGACCACATCGTCGAAGCTGTAATGGTTGGCCACCGCGCTGCCATCGGCCACGCCGAAGAAATCGCGCGCGAAATTGTTCAGCGAACGCTGTTCGCTCGACAGCTCGCGTAGCTTGGTGTCGACATCGAGCCAGATCAGCGCGCCTTCCCAGTAGTAGTCTTCGCTGCGCTGCCAGTTGCCCCAGCCGAGCGGGCGGCGACCGTTGATGATCGGGTCGTTGGTGGTGTCCTGCACCGGCCGCCAGCTGCGCCCGCGCATCGCCTCGTAGCGCGCGGCGGTGGCGGCGAAGGCGTCGCGCACGGTCGACAGGCGCACCAGGCCGGAGCGGGCCGCCAGCACATGGCCCCAGTACTGGGTCTGGCCCTCGTAGACCCACAGCAGGCTGTTTTGCAGCGGGGTGTTGAAGTTGGGGACGTTCTGGTCGGCCGGGCGGCGGAACTTGCCGTTCCAGGAGTGGGTGAATTCATGCGGCAGCAGTTCGCGCGCCGCTTCCGAGCGGGTCCAGTCGCTGAAGTATTCGGGCTTGACGCCGTTCTCGCTGGACTGGTGATGCTCGCGTCCGATCGCACCGAAATCGTCGCTCAGCGCGAGCAGGAAATCGTAGTGCGCATAGTGCTGCGAATTGAACAGCTTGTAGGCCTGGCGCACCAGCGCGCGGTGCAGTTCGATCTGTTCCGGCTTGGCTTCCAGCGCTTCGGCGCTGTCGGCCACCACGTTCAGGTGCACCGGAATCTTGGCGCCCGGATCGAGGTCGATGCGGCGGAAATGCTGGCCGGCGAACAGCGGCGAATCGACCAGGGTTTCCAGGTCCAGCGGCTTGAAGGCGATCTGGTCGCCCACCCGCTCGGCCGTCTCCAGCGCGCTGCCGTATTGCCAGCCGGCCGGCAGGGTCAGATTCGGCTGCACCTGGATGCGCCGCACCGCGTAGCCAGCGGGGTAGAGCGTCATCGCATGCCACTGCACGCCGACGATGTCGTCGGTCATGGTGGTGCGGCCCTGGTTCGCCTCCACCGGCGACAGGTACTGATACTCCGCTTCGATGCTGGCGGTGTTGGCCGGGACCTCGATATTGAAGGCAAAGACATTCAGGGTGTCGCGGCGCCAGTCCAGCGGCTTGCCGTTGGCGGTGATCGTCAGCCCGGCGAACTGATTGAGCGGGCCGCTGGGACCGTGATTGCCCGGCACCCACTGGGGATAGAGCAGCGTCAGTTTGCCCGGCTTGACGGGAATGCTGGCGTGGATGCGGAAGATCTGGCGCGCCGTGTCGGAGGCGTCCACCTTGAGCACGATGGTGCCGGGATAGGCCAGGTCCTGTGCCGCCGCTGCTGCCGCCGCTGGCGCTGCTGCCGTCGCTGGCGCCGGTGCCGTCGCCGGTGGCGGTGCCCCGGCGGCGCGCGCGGCGCCGGGGTTCGGCAGGCCGCATAGCGAAGTGAGGGCGAGGGCGGCGGCAAGCGCGTGGCGGCGTGGCAGGGCAGGGGTCATGGGGCGTCGCGGTCAGGGGAACTGTGGTCGAGTGTAGCACGCAGAATCAGCTTGCTGCGAGCTTAGTAACAGGGCGCGGCAGCGGGCAGCGGGCAGCGGGGGGCGATAAAAACCGCCGTCCGAAAAAAATTTTAAAAATCT
This sequence comes from Oxalobacteraceae bacterium, assembly GCA_013284265.1. Taxonomy (GTDB): domain Bacteria; phylum Pseudomonadota; class Gammaproteobacteria; order Burkholderiales; family Burkholderiaceae_D; genus Rugamonas. The sequence continues at coordinate 12,904 of JABTBR010000067.1, forward strand.
ATCTTGCAAGGCACTTGAAAAGGCAGGCGGGCAGCCGTATATCGGAATCAGCGGTTGCCCAGAAGGGGACCGCCAATCTCCATATCGCTTACTTCTAAAAGGATATCATCATGCGTACTTTTGACCTGACCCCCCTGTATCGTTCCGCTATCGGTTTCGACCGCCTGGCCCAGCTGCTCAATGACGCCCAGCGCGGCGACTCCCAGCCCAGCTACCCGCCCTACAATATCGAGCTGGTGTCCGAAGACAGCTACCGTATCGTGATGGCGCTGGCCGGCTTCGACCGCAGCGAGATCGACATCACCTCCGAGCGCGATTCCCTGCACATCGTGGGCCGCAAGCAGCGCGACGGCGTCGAGCGCACCTATCTGCATCGCGGCATCGCGGCGCGCGATTTCGAGCAGCGCTTCCAGCTGGCCAACCACGTCAAGGTGACCGGTGCGCACTTCGAAAACGGCATGCTCAGCATCGAGCTGGTGCGCGAAGTGCCCGAGGCGCTCAAGCCGCGCAAGATCAGCATCGGCGGCAATGACAATGTGACCGCGCTGGAACAGCGCCAGGCCGCATAAGCGGACCCTGCGCAGCAGCACAAAAGGCCGGCCTGTCCGGCCTTTTGTCCGTCCTGGCCGCCTGTTCGGCCCGTTTTCCCTGCGGATTGCCCGGTTTGGCGCATTAAGCGGTACCTAAGTTTTTTGCCTCATATTGATTGCATCGACAAACCCATTCAATCAGGAGTGCACCATGTCCAACCCTATTCGTACCGGATCGTTGACTCTCAAGCGCCTGACGCTTGCCCTGGCCGCCGTGGGCGTGCTGGGTGCCGCGGGCGCCGTCGCCGTCTACCAAAGCAATGCCTCGGCCCAGTCCGGCACGCCGCAGCTCGCTGCCGCCCCGGTGGCCCCGGCCCCGGCCTCGGCCCCCCCCGCCGTCGCCAATGGCGTCGCCGTGCCTGCGCCCAGCATCGCGCTGCCCGACTTCAGCGTGATCGCCGCGCATAACGGCCCGGCCGTGGTCAACATCAGCGTCACCGGCAGCACCAAGATCGCCTATGACGGCGGCGACGACGACGCGCCCCAGGGCCGCGCCCGCGCCACCCCCTTCGGCGACGACCCCTTCATGGAATTCTTCCGCCGCTTCCAGCAGGCCCCGCAGCGCCAGCGCGAAACGCCGGTGCATGGCATGGGTTCGGGTTTCATCATCAGCCCGGACGGCATCATCCTGACCAATGCCCACGTGGTGCGCGATGCGCGCGAGGTGACCGTCAAGCTGACCGACCGCCGCGAATTCCGCGCCAAGGTGCTCGGCTCGGACCCCAAGACCGATGTGGCGGTGCTCAAGATCGAGGCGAAAAACCTGCCCATCGTCCCGCTGGCCAAGACCAATGACCTGAAGGTGGGGGAATGGGTGCTGGCGATCGGCTCGCCATATGGCCTCGACAGCACCGTGACGGCCGGCGTGGTCAGCGCCAAGGGCCGTTCGCTGCCGGACGACAGCAACGTGCCCTTCATCCAGACCGATGTGGCGGTCAACCCCGGCAACTCGGGCGGCCCGCTGTTCAACACGCGCGGCGAAGTGGTCGGCATCAATTCGCAGATCTACAGCCAGACCGGCGGCTATCAGGGCCTGTCCTTCGCCATTCCGATCGAGGTGGCCAGCAAGATCAAGGACCAGATCGTCGCCACCGGCAAGGTGGTGCACGCCAAGCTGGGCGTGACGGTACAGGACGTCAACCAGGGCTTCGCCGATTCCTTCAACCTGGCCACGCCGGAAGGCGCGCTGGTGTCGAATGTGGAGCGCGGCAGCGCGGCCGACAAGGCCGGCCTGAAGCCGGGCGATGTGATCCGCAAGATGAATGGCACCAAGATCGTCGGCTCGGGTGATTTGCCCGCGATGGTGGGCATTGCCGTGCCAGGTGATAAAGTGACGCTGGAAGTCTGGCGCCAGGGGAAAACCGAGCAGCTGACGGCGACCCTGGCCAACGCCTCCGACAAGGTGGCTTCGGCCGAACGCGGCGACAGCACGGCCAGCGCCAAGCTCAAGCTGGGCCTGGCCCTGCGCCCGCTGGACGCGGCCGAGAAGCGCCAGTCCGGCATCACATCCGGCCTGCTGATCGAGGACGCGGGCGGCGCCGCCGCCAGCGCCGGCGTGCAGCCGGGCGATGTGCTGCTGTCGGTCAATGGCCGTCCGGTCAACAGCGTCGAGCAGGTGCGCGAGGTGGTGGCGAAGTCGGACAAGTCGGTGGCATTGCTGATCCAGCGCGGCGACGATAAAATCTTCATTCCCGTGCGGCTGGGCTAAGCCCGGCCGTGGTAATGGGCAGAACGCAATAAACTAAAAACAGAAAGGCTACAACATGCGGCTCCTGCTGGTGGAAGACGATACGATGATCGGCGAGGTGGTGCTCGACCTGCTGCGCGCCGAGCACTACGCGGTGGACTGGGTCAAGGATGGCGCCATGGCCGACACGGCACTGCAGACCCAGACCTACGACCTGGTGCTGCTCGACCTGGGCCTGCCGCGCAAGGATGGTCTGGAAGTGCTGCGCTCGATGCGCGCGCGCAAGGAACTGACGCCGGTGCTGGTGGCCACGGCGCGCGACGCCAAGGAGCAGCGCATCGCCGGCCTGGACGCCGGCGCCGACGACTATGTGCTCAAACCCTATGACCTGGACGAACTGCTGGCGCGCATCCGCGCGCTGCTGCGCCGTTCGGCCGGGCGCGCCGAACCGGTGTTCGAGCACCGCGGCGTGACGGTCAATCCGCAGACGCGCGAAGTGTTCGCCGAAGGCAAGGCGGTTAGCCTGTCGGCGCGCGAATGGGCCGTGCTCGAAGCGCTGATCGCGCGTCCCGGCATCGTGCTGTCGCGCCATCAGCTGGAGGAAAAGCTCTACAGCTGGAAGGATGAAGTCAACAGCAACGCGGTGGAAGTGTATATCCACGGCCTGCGCAAGAAACTCGGCAGCGAACTGATACAGAACGTGCGCGGCCTCGGCTACATGGTGCCCAAACTATGAAGGTGAAGGTGCCGCGCGTGCCCGTCACGCACTCGCTGCGGGGCCGCCTGCTGTGGTTCCTGCTGGCGGCCATCACGATGGCGGCCGTGGCCCAGGCGATGATCGCCTACCGCAGCGCGCTGTACGACGCCGACCAGATCTTCGACTATCACATGCAGCAGATGGCCATGTCGCTGCGCTCGGGCGCGCCGCTGGCCAACCACAACGCCAATCCGGACAGCGACCCCGAAAACAACGACCTGGTGGTGCAGGTGTGGACCCCGGACGGGGTGCAGGTATTCCGTTCGCTGTCGCGCGCGGCGCTGCCGCAGCGCGCCGTGCTGGGTTTTTCCAACGTCAAGGCCAACGGCACCACCTACCGCATCTTCTCGGTCCAGACCAGCAACCAGACGGTGCAGATCGCCCAGGACATGGCGGTGCGCCAGCGCATGGCCGGCACCCTGGCCCTGCGCACGGTGGGGCCGATCGCGCTGATGGCACCGGCCCTGATGCTGGTGGTGTGGTGGGTGGTCAGCGGTTCGCTGGCGCCGGTGGCGCGGGTGCGCCGGCAGGTGGCGGCGCGTCAGGCCGACGATTTGTCGCCGGTGTCCGAGGCCGACCTGCCCGACGAGGTGCGTCCGCTGGTGCAGGAATTGAACCTGCTGTTTAGCCGGGTGCGCACCGCCTTCGACGCCCAGCAGCATTTCGTGGCCGACGCCGCGCACGAGCTGCGCTCGCCGCTGGCCGCGCTCAAACTGCAGATTCTCAGCCTGGAGCGGGCCAGCGACGATGGCGCGCGCGCCGTGGCGGTGCAGCGCCTGACGTCGGGCATTGAACGGGCCGCGCGCCTGGTCGAACAGCTGCTGGTGCTGGCGCGCCAGGAGGCGAGCGAAGCGAGCGACAAGCAGTTCGCGCCGCTCGACCTATCCGAACTGGCCAAGCGTTCGCTGGGCGACCTGGCCGGCCCGGCGCAGGCGCGCCAGATCGACCTGGGCCTGCACCAGGCCGACGAAGGCGCCATGGTGGCCGGGCAGAGCGACGCCCTGATCATCCTACTGCGCAATCTGATCGACAACGCCATCAAGTACACCCCCGCCGGCGGCACCGTCGACGTGGAGGTGCGCAAGCATGCGGGCGGCGTGAGCCTGTGCGTGGAAGACAGCGGCCCGGGCATTTCGCCCGAGGAGCGCGAGCGCGTGTTCAGCCGCTTCTACCGGGTGCCGGGCAGCGAAGCGGGCGGCAGCGGGCTGGGGCTGGCGATCATCAAGTCGATCGCCGAGCGCCACGGCGCGAAGATGGCGCTGGAACAGTCCGAGCGCCTGGGCGGCCTGCGGGTCAAAGTCGATTTCCCCGACGCCGGAAAGCCCGCTGCCGGCTAGGACGGTGTTGCCCCAGGCCGCATCTCCGGCCCCAAGAACGCGGCACTGCACTAGAATGTCATTTTTGACACGGCGGCGGAGCAGCGAATGAAGAAAATCGGATTTTCCGGGACCCTCGACCCGATCACCAACGGCCATATGTGGGTGATCGGCGAGGCCCGTTCGATCGCCGACGAGGTGCTGGTGTTCCTGTCCGAGAACGCGGCCAAAAAGCCCAAGTTCAGTGCCGAGGAGCGCAAGAGCATCATCGCCCTGAGCTGCGCCGAGCAGGGCTGGGATAACGTCACCGTGGTGATCGTCAAGGGCGACTACACCGCGCGCGCGGCCAAGAAGCACGGGGCCGACTGCCTGATCCGCGGTATCCGTACCACCGCCGATTTCGATTACGAGAATCTGATCCAGCAAACCAATGTGGACGTGCTGCAGGGCGCCAAGACCATCTTCGTGATGCCGCCGCGCGATCTCGGTTCGGTCAGTTCCAGCTTCGTCAAGGCGCTGGAAGGGCCGATCGGCTGGAACTGGATCATGAAGAAGTTCGTGCCCGGCCCGGCCTATCATGCCTGGGTCCTGAGCTGGCTGCGCAAGGAGTGGGAAACGCTGTGGGACTACGCCCATGCCGACGCGCCCGCGATCGCCCACGCCGACCAGTGGTTCGTGCGCCTGACCGGCAGCACCGCCTATGGCGGGCCGGCGCGCCATTATCACAACCTCGACCACCTGGTGCATGGCCTGTGCGAGATCCGGGTCTGGGCCGCCAATACCGGCCCCGATCCGCGCGATGTGGATATTCTCAAGCAGGCGTTCTGGTTCCACGACGCCGAATACGATCATCCTAGCGACGGCGCGCTGACCAATGAGGAGGCCAGTGTCCAGCTGTGGCTGGGCAGTCATCTGAGCCATGATCTGGCCGATGCCGCCGAGCTGATACGGGCCACCGACCACTTCCAGAGCGGCACCGTCACGCACCGGCTGAAGGAGACCATGCTCAGTGTGGATCTGGCGATCCTGGGGCAGGACGACGAGGTGTACCAGAATTATGCGGCCGGTATTCGCAAGGAGTACATCCATTTGCCCGAGGTGAAGTACTGCAAGGATCGCGGCGGCGCGCTGGGACATCTGTGCCGCAAGGCCGAGGCGGGCGAACTGTTTGGCGATCCGTATTTCGCCGACCAGTACAACGAGCGTGCGATCGACAATATGCGCCGCGAGATGGCGCGGCTGGGTGTTTGAACCAGAAGCCAAGGTCTGGGTTAAACGAAGTGCCAGCTTGCGGGCCGCCGGCCTCCGCAGAAAACCCACGGCAAAGAGCCGGGGTCAGACCCGTCGGGTCTGACCCCTGGGGTACGCCGTGGGTTTTAAAAGCGTCGCGGCATGCTTAGTTGGAGGGCGTTACCCCAGCAACAGCCTGCCGCAACAACAAACCAGCGCGCTGCGGATCGGGCCGGCTCAAGGCGTCGCCGCCTTGCAGCGTGCGGCCCAGCGCCTGCTGCGCCGGCGCATATTCGCGCTCGGCCGCTTCCTCCAGCAGGGCGCGTCCCTTGGCGCTGTCGCGCACCACGCCGCGCCCTTCGGTGTAACTATCCGCCAGTAAAAACATCGCATGGCCATCCCCCAGATCGCTGGCGCGCGTGAGCCAGGTGGCGGCCTGTTCGTCATCGCGGGCGACGCCTTCGCCATTCCGGTACAGCAGGGCCAGCGCCAGCGCGGCGCGCGCATGGTGCTGCAACGCGGCCATGCGGTACCACGGCGCAGCAAGGCGGGGAGCCTGGGACTGGCCGGGTAGCGCACTGCGGTGCAGCTCGCCCAATTGGAAGGCAGCTTCGGCGTCGCCCGAGCGCGCGGCGGCTTCGAACAGGGCCACGGATTCTTCGTGACGTTCCACCCGATCCCGGTACAGCAGACCAAGTTCCCGTTCGGCCACCGGCAACCCCTGGCGTGCCCATTCGCGCAACTGCCGCTCGGCGGCGGCATCGTGCTCGCTGGCGCGCGCGGACATGGCGGCGATCTGGGCGCTGCCAGGCGCGCTATCGTGCGACTGGCAGGCCGTTTGCAGACTCAGCACGGCCAGCACGGCCCCCACCAGAACGGCGCCGCGGGCCAATTGAACCGGAGAAGCTCGCTGCATGGTGTGCCTTTCTGTGCGCCAGGGCGCGGCTGAGTGGACTGTCTGCGTTATGAAAAGAATCACGGTTGACTGTACGCAGCTCAGATGACATAGCCATGACAAATGGCGCGACAAGTGGCGCGGCAAGCGACACGGCAAGCGACACGGCAAATGGCAAGGCGCGCGCGCCGCGCCACGTTTGTGGCGCAATCGGACAAATGGCTGGCATGTTTGCGCAATACCGGGCGCGGCGCGCGCTTTACTCTGTCATATCGCGCGGCGGGATTACAGATCGCTGTGGCGCGAGGTAGTGCGCGTCATCTTTTTGGTCGGCTCCACACAATGGCGGCAGGGGATGAAATACGCAGGCGATCGGCCATCCTCAGCCGTGCCTTGGTGCTGTTTGCCGCCTTACCTGCCAGTGCCGGTGCTACCGGCCTGGCATTGCCGCGTTTCCCTTCTATCCCCACCTTATTTTCCCAGCGGGCTCTCGCGCCCCGGCTTGCCGTTTGACGGCGCGGCGGAACTGGCGATCGCGTCCTGCGAGGCCGAGCGCATATACGCTTCCCAACTGATGGCAAAGACCAGGCCGCTGGCATCCTCGTACTCGCGCACGGCGGCGCCATTGGGCAGGGCGCCGTCGCGGATCTGCACTTCATCGCCGGTGGGCGGCGGCGTGGTATCGAGGCGCTGGGCCGTCATGCCGTAGTCGGCGGGAACATCGCTGAAGGCGGCGTAGGCGCTGATGCAGGACAGTGCCAGCAGCGCGGCGCCGCCGACGGCCAGCAGCAGCGGGGTGAATAGTTTGAACGCGGGACGAGGCATGGGAACTCCTGACAAGGCGCGCCGCTGGCCCTGTGCTGGCAACGCCTGGCAAGTCTAAAGCGGCTTGGCGTTGCTTTGAGTTAGGAAGATGTAAGCAGAAGTTACGGAGGGGAGGGGGAGGAAATGTTTGCTTGCTGGCGGGCAGCAGGCGGTCGTTTAAAACCCAGGGCGTAACCCTGGGGTACGACCCGCCGGGTCGTACCCCGGCTCTTTGCCGTGGGTTCTAAGCGTGCTGTGGCACGCTTAATTTGCTTAACGCCTTAGAACTTGACCCACAGGCGGCCGAAGTAGGACGCGCCATTCAGACCAAACTGCACACTCTCATACTTGAAGCCATTGTCGGTCTGGTCGGCATCCTGCGCCGTCGGCTTGGCATTGAAGATGTTGGTGCCGCCGAAGGTGACCTTGGCATTCTTGTTGATCGCGTAGGTGAAGCTCAGGTCAGCCGAGGTCTTGGCCTTGTAGTGCTGGTTCGGCACGCCGCCGGCGGTGCCGTCGAAGGTACCCAGCGTCTGCGGACCGTAATGGATCACCTTGAACTCGCTCTCGACCGGGCCGGTGCCCAGCGTGAAGCCCAGGGTGGCCTTGGCGCGCGGACCGCCCTGCTCGATGTAGAGGCGTTCTTTTTCCGACAGCAGCACGTCCTCGAAGCCCTTCAGCGAGGCCGGGGCGTGGATGTCGGTCACCTCGGTTTTGCTCAGGTTCATGGCCAGGAAGGTGGTCAGCCTGTTGGCGCCGAAGCTGGTCTTGTGCGAGGCGGTCAGGTCCAGGCCCTTGGTGCGGGTGTCGACCGAGTTGACGAAGAACTGGGCTTCGCCCACGCCCAGCTTGGACAGACGCTCGGCCAGGTCGGGGTAGTTGCCTTCGTTGAAGCGGCCCGACAGCACGATGCGGTCCTTGATCTTGATGTTGTACAGATCGGCCGTGACGGAGACGGCCTGGCTAGGCGTCCAGGTGGTGCCCAGCGTGAAGCTGGTCGATTTCTCTTCCTTCAGCTTGGGAATGCCGGCCGCGTTGGCGACCACGCCGCCGTTCGGCGCCAGCACCACGTCGGTGGCGACGCCGCCGATGAAGTCGGTGAAGGTGGACGAGAAGTAGACCTGCTGCAGCGACGGTGCGCGGAAGCCGGTGCTGACCGAGCCGCGCAGCAGCACGCTGTCGGCCGGACGGATGGAGCCGGCCAGTTTGCCGGTGACGGTGGAACCGAAGTCGCTGAACTTCTCGTAGCGTACCGCGCCCTGGACCTTGATGATAGGCGTCAGGTCCGCTTCGAGGTCGAGGTAGGCGGCGCTGCTATGGCGCTTGGCCTTGACCTGGTCGCCCGGCTGGAAGCCCGGGAAGCCCTGGCTGCCGCCCGAACCGCCGCTGCCGACGCCGTCGGCATCGATATAGGAACCGAGTTCGCCGGAGTAGATCTTGTATTCCTCGCTGCGGTACTCGGCGCCGAAGCCCACGTTCAGGCCGCCCAGGATGTTGTCGAAGAAGCGGTTGAAGTCGGCGTTGCTGGTCAGCTGCTGGAAGGAGAAGCCGCCGGCGTCGAAGTGGTCGGCGCTGATGCCCTTGCCGCCATTGAGCAGGTCCTGGTTGGCGATCGAGGCGTTGATGGTGTGCGCGATGTTGTAGCGCATCTTGTTGTAGCCATAGGTCTGCGAGAAGTCGGCATTCCATTCGCCGATGCGGCTGCGGTGGCCGATGGTGCCGTACTGGTCGTCGATCTGGGCGTCGATGAAGGGCACGAAGCCGTTCGGGTACATGGCGGCCGAGTTACGGTTCGGGATGTCCTCGGAACCGATGCCGCCGCGCGCGAACGCGGCGCTCGAAGCTGCGCGCGACTGGGCGCCGGCCGTGAAGTAGAGCTTGCCGGTGGCGCTTGTGGCCAGGTCGCCGTTCAGGTACAGGGTCTTGTTCTTGGTCTTGGAGTCGCCGATGATGCGCGGATTGTCCGCTTCGGCACGGTTCGAGCGGCCGCGGTCCAGGTATTCGCCGGTGATGCCCAGCGTACCCTTGTCGCCCAGCGCCACGCCGCAGTAGGCCGAGGTCAGCCAGTTCTTGCCGTCGCCGGCCGAGTATTGGCTGTAGCCGGCCACCGCTTCGCAGCCCAGGCTTTTCTTCAGGCCGATGTCCATCACGCCGGCGATCGCGTCCGAGCCGTACTGGGCGGCGGCGCCGTCACGCAGTACTTGCACGTCCTTGATGGCCAGCATCGGGATCGCGTTCATATCGGTACCGGTGTTGCCGCGGTTGCGCGCACCGAACAGATTGACCAGGGCCGTGGTGTGGCGGCGCTTGCCGTTGACCAGTACCAGGGTCTGGTCCGAACCGAGGCCGCGCAGCGCGGCCGAGTCGACCAGATCGGCGCCGTCGGCACCGCTCTGGCGGGTCGAGTTGAACGAGGGCGAGATATTGGTCAGGGTCTGGGACAGGTCGAAATTGCCGCCTTGTTCGGCAACCTTGTTCATGGGGATGACGTCGATCGGCACCACGGTGTCGGTGGTCGAGCTGGCGGCACGGCGCGAGCCGACCACATTGACTACCTGCTGGGAGGCGTCTGCTTTGGCTGCCGGCGCGGTTTGCGCATGGGCGGCCGGGGAGAACGCTGCGATGGCAGCGCTTCCGTACAGACTCAGTAAGACGGCTTTACGTATGGTAGTAGGAATGAACACGCGACGTCTCCGAAACGAAAAAATTCGATTCTAGTCAAAATGTTCATAGAGATATACCCAAAGCGTATCTTATCGCCTGTATTTGTGACAATTTTGCACACACTTGCAAATTACTATCGGCAAACGGGCTAAATCGTATAGAAAGATGGCGGAAAGGCCACCGCGCCGCAGATGCTTCGGAAGAGTGGCACAATTGATTACATGGATAAATTCACAATGCGCCACGCCGACACGGCGGATGCCCCTGCCGTCAGCGCGCTGATCGCAGGCTTGCTGCCTTTCCTGACCATCGCCCCCGACGGTTCCGGCGCGCAGCAGTTCGCCACGACCTTGTCGGCCGCCGCGATCGCCAGCTATATCGACAACAGCCGCTACGATTACCGCCTCGCCTACGCCGATGGCGCGCTGGCCGGGGTGGTGGCGCTGCGCGACGGCGGCCATGTGTTTCACCTGTTTGTCGTGCAAGCCCTGCATGGACGCGGACTGGGCCGGCGGATGTGGGAGGCGGCGCGCGCGGCGGCCGTGGCGGCCGGCCATGGCGGCGGCTTTACCGTCAATTCCTCGGTCTCGGCCCAGCCCATGTACGAACGGCTGGGCTTCCAGGCCACCGGGCCGCGGGTCGAACAGAACGGCGTGGCCTATGTGCCGATGCGGCTGGCATAGTTGCTATAAGATTCCTGATAGCCTAAAGGCAAGGCCAGCGGCCACAATCGCTGTGCTCGATTGTGGCCGCTGGCCTTGCTTATGCCGCGTTGCGCTGGCGTTAGCGCACGCCGGCGCCCTGGCTGGCCGAGGTGCCGTAGTAGTTGTGGATCTGGGTGGCCCAGGCCTGGTTGGCCATATTCGGCCAATGGTCGGTATCGAAGCCGGGCGCGGCGTCGATGCGCTCCTTGTCGATGTTCAGGGTGAAACGCTTGTTGACGGTATCCAGGGTCATCGCTTCCCAGGGCACGGCAAACAGCTTCTCGCCCAGGGTGAATACGCCGCCGGAGGACATGACGGCATAGGCAATCTTGCCGGTGCGCATGTCGAGCATGATTTCCTTGATTTCTCCCAGGTGCTCGTTTTGCAGATTGTGCACATGGTCGCCGATCAGGGTGTCGGCACCCATCAGTTCGGGACCGGGACCCTTGTGGCCGTTATCGACATACATGCCATAGGCATCGCGTTCTTCGTAGCTCATGGTGTTCTCCTTCTGGTGAAAAATGCCAGTTTCGCCCCGTCCGCCAGGATGGTCTGTTCGTTTCAACACATTGCTTAGGAAAGGCTGGAACGCGCAAAACAAGCTTGGTTTTTTAGCTAGTTTTGGATTTCTCCGTCGCGGAGTTTCACTGCCGTTTGCGGATTTTTCCGGGGCTTATGCTGAAGAATTAACCGTTTTAGGGTATAATTTCAATTTCCCGCACGTGCCGTTCGGCACCATCTGCAATGACCAAATTTGTCTTCGTCACTGGCGGCGTCGTGTCTTCCCTGGGTAAAGGGATTGCCGCCGCCTCCCTCGCCGCGATCCTCGAATCGCGCGGCCTCAAAGTCACCATGCTCAAGCTCGACCCGTATATCAATGTCGATCCGGGCACGATGAGCCCTATGCAGCACGGTGAAGTGTTCGTCACCGACGACGGGGCCGAAACCGACCTCGACCTCGGTCACTACGAGCGTTTTATCTCCACCCGCATGAAAAAGGTGAATAACTTCACCACCGGCCAGATCTACGAATCGGTGATCCGCAAGGAACGCCGCGGCGAATATCTGGGCAAGACCGTGCAGGTCATTCCCCACATCACCAACGAAATCCAGGACTACATCCGTCGTGGCGCCGAAGGCTATGACGTGGCCCTGTGCGAAATCGGCGGCACCGTCGGCGATATCGAGTCCTTGCCCTTCCTGGAAGCGGCACGTCAGCTCAGCCTGCGCGCCGGCCGCAAGAACACCGCCTTCGTCCACCTGACGCTGGTGCCGTTCATCGCGTCGGCGGGCGAACTGAAAACCAAGCCGACCCAGCACTCGGTGCAAAAGCTGCGCGAAATCGGCATCTCGCCGAATGCGCTGCTGTGCCGTGCCGACCGTCCGATTCCCGACGACGAGCGCGCCAAGATCTCGCTGTTCTCGAACATCGAAGAGCAGGCCGTGATCTCGGTATGGGACGTCGACACCATCTACAAAGTGCCGCAGATGCTGCATGACCAGGGCCTGGACGCGATCATCTGCGAAGCGCTGGACCTCAATCCGGCCCCGGCCGACCTGTCGGTCTGGAGCAAGCTGATCTACACGCTCGAGCATCCGAAGTCGGAAGTATCGATCGGCATGGTCGGCAAATACGTCGAACTGACCGAATCGTACAAATCGCTGACCGAGGCGCTGCGCCACGCCGGCATCCACAACGAGAGCCGCGTCAACATCGAATACATCGACTCGGAAGAGATCGAGACCATCGGTTGCGCCGCCCTGGCCAAGTACGATGCCATCCTGGTGCCGGGCGGCTTCGGCAAGCGCGGCGTGGAAGGCAAGATCATGGCGGCCCAGTTCGCCCGTGAAAACAAGATCCCTTACCTGGGCATCTGCCTGGGCATGCAGGTCGCGCTGATCGAGTACGCCCGCCACATGGCCGGCCTGACCACCGCCAACTCGACCGAATTCGATCTGGAAACTTCGCAGCCCGTGGTCGCCCTGATCGATGAATGGCAGGGCCAGGACGGCAAGGTCGAAAAACGCGACGAGAATTCCGACATGGGCGGCACCATGCGCCTGGGCGCGCAAACCTGCGCCGTCAAGCCAGGCACGCTGGCTTCGGAAATCTACGGCGGCGTGGTGACCGAGCGTCACCGCCACCGTTACGAAGCGAACAACCACTACCTGCCGCGCGTGGAAGCGGCCGGCCTGGTGGTGGCGGCCCGTACCCCGACCGAAGATCTGTGCGAAATCATGGAACTGCCGCGTACCGGCGAAAATGCCCACCCTTGGTATATGGGCGTGCAGTACCACCCGGAATTCAAATCGACCCCGCGTGACGGCCACCCGCTGTTTACGTCCTATATCAAGGCTGCGCTGGCGCACAAGGCAGCGAACGCCGGCAAGCACCTGCACGCGGTCGACAGTGCCCCGGCATTGCAAGGAGATGCAGCATGAAACTCTGCGGATTTGACGTTGGCCTGGACCAACCCTTCTTCCTGATCGCGGGCACCTGCGTGATCGAATCGCGCCAGATGGCCTTCGATACCGCCGGCGCCCTGAAGGAAATGACCGAGGCACTGGGGATTCCCTTTATCTACAAGTCGTCCTTCGACAAGGCCAACCGTTCCTCGGGTACTTCCTACCGCGGTCCGGGCATGGACAAGGGCCTGGAAATCCTGGGCGACGTCAAGCGCGAGCTGGGCGTGCCGGTGCTGACCGATATCCACACGATCGAAGAGATCGCCGCGGTGTCGTCCGTCGTCGACGTGCTGCAGACCCCGGCCTTCCTGTGCCGCCAGACCGATTTCATCACCGCCTGCGCCGAATCGGGCAAGCCGGTGAACATCAAGAAGGGCCAGTTCCTGGCCCCGGGCGACATGAAGAACGTGATCGACAAGGCCCGTGCCGCCGCGCGCGCCAAGGGCCTGAACGAAGACAACTTCATGGCCTGCGAACGCGGCGTCTCCTTCGGCTACAACAACCTGGTGTCGGACATGCGCTCGCTGGCGATCATGCGCGAGACCGGTGCGCCGGTGGTGTTCGACGCGACCCACTCGGTGCAGCTGCCGGGTGGTAACGGTACTTCCTCGGGCGGCATGCGCGAGATGGTGCCGGTGCTGTCGCGCGCCGCCGTCGCCGTCGGCGTGGCCGGCCTGTTCATGGAAACCCATCCGAACCCGGCCCAGGCCTTGTCGGACGGCCCGAACGCGGTGCCGCTGGGACGCATGAAAGAATTGCTGTCGACCCTGATCGAACTTGATCGCATTACCAAGAAAGCCGGTTTCCTCGAATCCAGCTTCAATTAATTGCTGCAAGCTGGACAAGGCCTGGCGCCTCCCGCGCCGGGCCACGTTCCTGTTATCCTGACCCGCAAATTGCGCACAGACGCAGTGAGCGGCTTCGTTTTGCCTAACTTTGGAGAATGATATGAGTGCTATTGTTGATATTATCGGTCGTGAAATCATTGATTCGCGCGGCAATCCTACCGTCGAGTGCGACGTCCTGCTGGAATCGGGCGTCATGGGCCGTGCGGCTGTGCCGTCGGGCGCATCGACCGGTTCGCGCGAAGCAATCGAGTTGCGCGATGGCGATCCGAAGCGTTACTTCGGCAAGGGCGTGCTGCAAGCCTGCGAAAACATCAACACCGAAATCTCGGAAGCCATCATGGGCCTGGACGCCAATGAGCAAGCTTTCCTGGACCGCACTCTGATCGATCTGGACGGCACCGAAAACAAAGGCCGCCTGGGCGCCAACGCCATGCTGGCCGTGTCGATGGCTGTCGCCAAGGCCGCCGCTGAAGAAGCCGGCCTGCCACTGTACCGCTATCTGGGCGGTTCGGGCGCGATGCAACTGCCAGTGCCGATGATGAACGTCATCAACGGCGGCGCGCACGCCGACAACAACCTGGACATCCAGGAATTCATGATCATTCCCGTGGGCGCACCGTCGTTCAAGGAAGCGGTTCGTTACGGCGCGGAAGTATTCCACACGCTGAAAAAGATCCTGCACAAGAAGGGTCTGAGCACCTCCGTCGGCGACGAAGGCGGCTTCGCTCCATCGCTGGCTTCGCATGAAGACGCGATCAAGCTGATCATCCAGGCCATCGAAGAAGCCGGCTACGAGCCAGGCACCCAGATCGCCATCGGTCTGGACTGCGCCGCTTCCGAGTTCTACAAGAACGGCAAGTATGAACTGGAAGGCGAGGGCCTGAGCCTGACCGCCACCGAGTTCACCAATATGCTGGCGACCTGGTGCGACAAGTACCCGATCATCTCGATCGAAGACGCGATGCACGAAGGCGACTGGGACGGCTGGGCAATCCTGACTGCCGAACTGGGCAAAAAAGTCCAGCTGGTGGGCGACGATCTGTACGTCACCAACACCAAGATCCTGAAAGAAGGCATCCAGAAGGGTATCGCCAACTCGATCCTGATCAAGATCAACCAGATCGGCACCCTGACCGAAACCTTCGCCGCCATCGAAATGGCCAAGCGCGCCGGCTACACCGCCGTGATCTCGCACCGTTCGGGCGAGACCGAAGATTCGACCATCGCTGACATCGCTGTCGGTACCAATGCCCTGCAGATCAAGACCGGCTCGATGTCGCGTTCGGACCGCATGGCCAAGTACAATCAGCTGCTGCGCATCGAGGAAGATCTGGGCGACATCGCCAGCTATCCAGGCCGCGACGCGTTCTATAATCTGAAGTAATTTTGTAGCAGGCGGCCGGACCCGTTCCGGCCGCTTTATCGCCCATGCGTCTGATCACCCTTGCACTGGCAGCCTTGCTGCTGTTGATACAATATCCCTTATGGCTGGGGAAGGGGGGCTGGCTGCGCGTGGCCGATTTTGAAGCCCAGGTGGATGAAGCCCACCAGAAGAACGCGGAGCTGATTGCCCGCAACGCCAAGCTCGATTCCGAAGTGCGCGACCTCAAGGATGGCACCGGCGCAGTCGAAGAGCGTGCCCGCTATGAGCTGTCCATGCTCAAGCAAAACGAGATTTTCATCCAGATCGTCGGCAAGGACCAGTCGCACCCGACCGTGCCGCTGGCCGCACCGCCCGCCGTCGACGTGGCCACACCTTAATTCTCCCGCTGTACTGCCCTGATGGGATGTGGCCTGTGCCCGCCGCTACTGTTGCATTGGCAGCAGTCCCGCCATCGTCCCGCGTAAACCTGTTGTTGCTTACCGTCAGCTATTGTTAAGATACTAGCGTTTTCTTTTTTGCTAACGTTATGTTCCCTACACCGCAGGACGAGATCCGCCACTTCATCGGCAAGACGCTGGAACTGGCTGGGCAGATGCTGCCGTATCAGGCCGTGGTGGCCCACGTCGGCAATATTCCCCGGCATATGCGCGAAGCCCTGCACGAGGACTTCGGCGCCGGCATCGTGACCGACTCGGCCCTGTTTTCCGAGGCCTCCTTTGACATCGGGCGCCCAGGCAGCGCCCACGAAGGCATGCTGCTGACCTTTGAAATTATCGTCAAGCCGGGTGCGCCGCTGAGTTTCAACGATCTGGAGGCCGTGTTCGGCAGCTGGTACCGCTCGCCGCCGGAACCGACCGAATGCGCCTTTGCGCTGGCCTGTTTCAAGCGCCATGACGTCAGCACCGGCGCGCCGTTTTCGCTGTACGCCGAGTACAACCCGAACGGCACGACGATACCCGCCGACGGCTTTCCGGCCCGCCTGTTCTTCCAGATGACAGATGGCCGCTGGGGCGGACACGATCATTGATGATACGCCGTGCATTACCCTATTTTTAGCAGTAGTTTCTTAACCGTCGTTCACACAGAAAGCAGATCATGACCTTTTTCGCCCACATCGCCAAAGTCGCCGCCATCACCTCCATCGTGGTGCTGAGCGGTTGCGCCAGCGTTAACAAGGCGCCGGCCAATGTCGATGCCGAATCCAAGCTGTTCAAGGCCAATCCAACCGCATCGCAAGTCTATTTGTACCGTAACGAAACCCTGGGCGCGGCATTGTCGATGCCGGTGACCGTCGATGGCCAACTGGCCGGCAACACCGGTGCGCATACCTTCTTCAAGTTCGACCTGCCAGCGGGCGAGCACAAGTTCACCTCGCAAGGCAACGAGTCGCTGCTGACCCTGAGCACCGTGATCGGCGGCCAGTATTTCGTGTGGCAGGAAGTGAAGATGGGCGTGATGTCGGGCGGCTCGAAACTGCAAGTGGTGCCGGCTGAACAAGGCAAGAAGGGTGTACTGGAATCGACCCAGATCCAGTCGGAACTGAAGTAATCGTATAGAAACCATCCTCCGGCCGGCGGCGCGTGCGCTCCGTGCCGGAGATATGTTGTGGCTGGGTTATTTTTCTCGACGTGTCAGATGTGGTAGCGCAGATTTCCCATAGACATTGTGTCTGGTGACCGGCGGCTTCGTCCCTGTTACGGACATTTTCTGAACGGTAATTGACTAAGACACCGGCGGATCGGTGGGTGTGTTTGCCTCGCGCAGGAGTCGGCTACGCCGCTTGACGGCTTCCTCATTGTCTGGGGGACCCTTGCGAAAGCGAGAGGCTGCACCGCCGCGAGTTGGCCAATCGCAGCTGCCCACAGAGCACCCGTCCAGGATGTTCAAGAATTCGTGGCACGACCAATTGGAACCGCCGAGTGGGGTATCGCAACCAATGCCATCGCAACCACCACAGTCGATATGGCCGGATTGCCGTTGCATCGGCATCGGCCGCGCACCCTTCGCAATTCGATTCGCCATCCCGCATCGCGCCAGCCGACGGTCCAGAACGAAAAGTCCATCCCAAACCCCGAAGCGCCGGATTGCGCGATAGCCGAGCGCCGAACAGCTGGCATCGCTCGTGTAAGCCGCGTAAGCGCAGCAAAAGCCCTTGTGTGGCGAAATGTTCCGTTGGTAGAACTTAATTGCGGCAAGGGCCAGCGCTTTCATTTGTTCCTTAAATTGAAGAATGACCAAGCAGCTAGGGAAAATTTCTGCAATATGGGCTGTGGTTGAAAGCGTGTGATTTCAATCTCGAACATAAGTATGACTAATGAAGTGGCGGCCCAGCGAACGACGGCTCCT
>JABTBR010000068.1 GCA_013284265.1 Oxalobacteraceae bacterium
GGGTTCTAAAGAAGCTGGCGGCCCGCAGCTAGGGCAGGCGCTTAGCCGCGTCTAGCCGCGCTTATCCGCCGGCAGATTGGCCAGGAAGGCGTGGATCTGCGAGACCACGGCCGCGCCTTCGCCGACGGCGGCGGCGACCCGCTTGGTGGAGCCGGCGCGCACATCGCCGATGGCGAACACGCCCGGCACGCTGGTTTCCAGGGCCGCGCGCGCGGGCAGGTCGGGCGGGTAGATGCCGTTGGCGAAGTTGGCGCGGCACTGGGACTTGGCCACGTCGAAGCCGGTGCGGATGAATCCCTTGTCGTCGACATCCACGCCGCAGTCGCTCAGCCAGCCGGTGTTCGGATCGGCGCCGATGAACAGGAACAGGCGGCAGACATCGCAGTTCTCTTCCTGGCCGGTGTCGCGGCAGCGCCAGCGCACCTGCTGCAAACCATCCTCGTTGCCTTCGAGCGCGATGATCTCGCTGTGGGTATGCAGCACGATATTCGGCGTGGCCTTGATACGCTCGATCAGATAGCTCGACATGGTGGCGGCCAGGCCGTCGCCGCGGATTACCATGTGCACCTTGGCGGCATGGCCAGCGAGGAAGACCGCGGCCTGTCCGGCCGAGTTGCCGCCGCCGACCAGGATCACTTCCTCGCTTTTGCACAGCTTGGCCTCGATGGGCGAGGCCCAGTAGTAGACGCCGCGGCCCTCGAACTGCTTCAGGTTGGCCAGCGAGGGACGGCGATAGCGTGCGCCGCAGGACAGCACCACGCTGCGGGTGCGCAGGCGGGTGCCGCTGCCGCACATTTCCACCTGCAGCGGATAGGTGTCGCAGATCAGGCGCGCGGCCGGGGCGGGAATCGCGACTTCGACGCCGAACTTCTGCGCCTGCACATAGGCGCGTCCGGCCAGCGCGCGGCCGGAGACGCCGGTGGGGAAGCCCAGGTAGTTTTCGATGCGGGCGCTGGCGCCGGCCTGGCCGCCGTAGGCGCGGGTTTCCAGCGCCAGCACCGACAAGCCTTCCGAGGCCGCGTACACGGCGGTGGCCAGGCCGGCCGGGCCGGCGCCGACGACGATCACGTCCCAGACTTTTTCGCTATCGAGTTCGGGCAGCAGGCCGAGGCAGCGGCCTATGTCGACCATGCTGGGATTCTTCATGACCACGCCGTCCGGACAGACCACCAGCGGCCAGTCTTCCGGCGTGGGCTGGTAGTGCGCCACCAGTGCGGCGGCCTGGGCATCGTCTTGCGGGTCGAGCACGGTGTGGGGATGGCCGTTGGCGGACAAAAAACTTTGCAGCTGGTGGATGCGGCCATGGCCGCGTGGTCCCACCAGCACCGGCCCGCCGGCGTTCGATTCGAGCATGCCGACGCGGCGCAGGATCAGGGCGCGCACGATGCGCTCGCCCAGCTCGGCCTCGGCGATGACGAGGGCGCGCAGCGACTCGGGCGGTATCGCCAGCGCCTCGAGCGCGCCGATGGCGCGGCCGCTGCCCAGCGCGGGCCGGCCCGACAACTGCGCCACTTCGCCGCTGAACTGGCCGGGGCCATGTTCGGTGATCAGCGCGGTGTTGCCCAGGCCATCTTCGCGGCTGATGGCGATGCGGCCCGCGATCACCACCATCAGGCCGAAGCTGCTGCGGCCGTTGGAGAAGATGGTCTCGCCGTCGTGGAAGTGGCGGATCTCGCCGAAGCGGCGCATGCGCCCGATCTCGTGCGCGCTCAGCACGGGGAAGATCTGGTGGCGGCGCGCTTCCATATCGAGCGTGGCAGGGACCTGGACCGGATCGTCCTGGCTGGTGTCGGGGATAAATTCCATTGTGGAGGCCATGGTCGTTCCGTGTGGAGAAGTTGGTTGGCATGCAAGACATCCAGTCTAGCGCAAGCGCGCCCGCGATGGCGGAAATCGCGCAGGCACGGCATTTCCACCTGCTACAATCAGCTTCTTACCGACACCATTGCTTTCCATGTCAGCCAACCTCACGATTCATCCGCTGCAGCTGTCCAGGCTGGACGATTTCTTCCTGTACCTGAACGACCATCTGACAGACAACGGACGTGATGGGACGGCGCTGTTCCAGCCGATGCCCCGCCAGCGCTCGGTGTTCCCGGAAGAGAAGATGGCGGCCTTCCGCCAGGGCCTGGCCACGCCGCTGAACGAAGCGGGCTGGCGGCGCGCCTGGGTCGCCACCGGCGCCAATGGCATCCAGGGCCATATCGATCTGCGCGCCCGGCCCGAGCACCATGCCGGCCACCGCGCCCTGCTGGGCATGGGCGTGCACCGCGCTTTCCGCCGGCTGGGACTGGGCGCCGACCTGATCTACGCGGCGGCGGCCTGGGCCACGGCCCAGCCCAGCCTGGAATGGCTGGACCTGGAAGTGCTGTCCGATAACGCCCCGGCCCTGCGTCTCTACCATGCGCACGGCTTTGTGCAAACCGGTGCGGTAGAGGATATGTTCAGGGTCGACGGCGAGCAGCTGGCGTACGTGTTTATGTCGCGCCGCCTCCTGCGCTAGACCGTAGAGCCGTACGCATCCGTCGTTCTCGGATTAAAATGCTTATTTCGCTGAACTTAGAACAGAACACGATGGCCTACAAGACACTGGAAGACACGATCGGCAACACGCCGCTGGTACAGCTGACCCGGCTGCCCGGCGCCGATGCTGTCGCGCGCAACAATATTATCCTTGGCAAGATGGAGGGCGACAATCCGGCCGGTTCGGTCAAGGACCGCGCCGCCATGTCGATGCTGCGCCGGGCCGAAGAGCGCGGCGACATCAAGCCGGGCGATACCCTGATCGAGGCGACCAGTGGCAACACCGGCATCGCGCTGGCCATGGCCGCGGCCTTGCGCGGCTATAAGATGCTGCTCTTGATGCCGGAAAACCTGAGCGTGGAACGGCGCCAGAGCATGGCCGCCTATGGCGCCCAGATCATGCTCACGCCCAAGACCGGCGGCATGGAATATGCGCGCGACATGGCCGAACAGCTGCAAAAGGACGGCAAGGGCATCATCCTGGACCAGTTCGGCAACTTCGATAACTCGCGCGCCCACTATGAAGGCACCGGGCCGGAAATCTGGCGCGATACCGAAGGCCGCGTGACGCACTTCGTCAGCGCCATGGGCACCACCGGCACCATCATGGGCGTGTCGCGCTATCTGAAGGAACAGAATCCCGCCGTGCAGATCATCGGAGCGCAGCCGGAAGAGGGCTCGTCGATTCCCGGCATCCGCAAATGGCCGGAAGCCTACCTGCCCAAGATTTACGACAAGGCCAGGGTGGATCAGATCGAGTATGTGACGCAGTCGGCGGCCGAACGCATGGCGCGCCGGATGGCGGCGGAGGAGGGGATATTCTGCGGCATCTCGGCTGCGGGTGCCTGCGAGATCGCGCTGCGGATTTCCCAGACGGTGGAAAATGCCACTATCGTATTTATCGTCTGCGATCGCGGTGACCGCTACCTGTCGACCGGCGTGTTCCCGGCGTAAGGCATAAAAAGACTTGCCCTCCCTGGGCAGGGAGGGCGGCAATGGTGGTCCCGGATAGGGATCAGCCTTGGCCTGGTTCGCCTTCTTTTGGCTTGAACTGCTTGTCGCTGATGCGGAACTTGTTGCGGCGGTCGCCCATCAAGTAACGCAGGTCGCGAATGCTCAGGTCGCTCACTTCATGCATGCGGATCAGCAGCGAAGCGCCTACCGGCAAGCGGTGGTGACGGATCTTGCTGATGACCGGCGGCGCCACTTCCAGCGCGCGCGATAGGGCCGCGTCATTTTTCAGACGCAGGTTTTCGATTAGCGTGTCCAGCAACCTGTTCGGGTTGTATTGCAGCAGGTCATCGCCATCCGAATCGTTGTTCATATCAATACCGACTTGGTTTGTCATGATTTCGTTTGTTCCTTCTGTAAAGTTGTCCTGCAAAGTAGAAGACACTCGGAGCTCGCTCTTGCTGCGTCAATGTTCATCCTTCACTGGGGGAACGAATTCACACACGGACGGATTCCGGGATAACAAGTTTCATAATATATACACAATTATACAAGAGCAAGCAATTTAATACTCGAAAGCAATAAAAAAATTCTCTTGCTCACGACTATTGTTGTCCGACTGCAACATTGTGTGAGAATTATACACCGAAAGATGTGATAAGCTGCGGTGCGCTTGCGCTTCGCGGGTTGGTAAAGTTAATTATAAGATAATTTCAATCAAGTTGCCGCACGATATGTGTTTCTTTGCAACATAGTCCATATTCATGCCGAGCGCAAATTAAACGATACCGCCCGCAACTAGTACGAGCAAGTACTTTTACCCATCCTTACAATTGTGTGCCGCGTGACAACTTCACGGCGCGCCCCAATTCCACCACCGACATCGCATAGAAGTAACTGCGGTTGTACTGCGTGATGGCGTAAAAATTATTCGTTCCCAGCCAGTATTCGCTGGCCTCGGCCCCATTCTGCAGGTCGACCAGGCCAAACAGCATATTCTCCGGCAAGGCCGTGCTGGTGCTCACGCCGGCGGCGGCCAGTTCCTGCGGCCGCAAGGTCGCGGCCAATCCCTTGTTGAGCAAGCCTTCCCAGTCGCGCTTGGCCGACACCTGGGCGGGAATCGCGACCGGACCCGGATCGTCGCGGCGCCAGCCGTGGGCGCTGAGGAAGGATGCCACGCTGCCGATCGCATCGACAGGCGAGTTGAGCAGGTCGATCTTGCCGCTGCCATCGAAGTCCACCGCATATTTGACTATGCTACTGGGCATAAATTGCGACATGCCGCTGGCGCCCGCGTAAGAACCGCGCCAGGCCAGCGGATCGTCGCCGTTCTGGCGCGCCGCCACCAGCACCGCCTCGAGCTCGGCGCGGAAGAAGGCCATGCGCTCGAGCCGGTTCGGCGTGTCCGGATAGGCGAAGGCGAGCGAGGTCAGCGCATCGATGACGCGGAAGCGGCCGGTGTTGCGGCCATACACGGTTTCCACGCCGAGGATGCCGACCACGATCTCGGCCGGCACGCCGTACAGCGCTTCGGCGCGCGCCAACGCATCGCGGTTCTCGTTCCAGAACTTGACGCCGGCGTCGATGCGCACCGGGTCGATGAACAGCTTGCTGTAGGCTTGCCAGTTCTTCGGCTTGCCGGGCGGCGCCGGCTTGATCAGTTGCACGGCGGCGTCGACATAGCGCACCTGGGCGATCAGGGTGTCGAGCGCGGCGCGCTCGAAGCCATTGCGCGCGGCGATCTCGTCGAGGAAGCTGCGTACTTCCTTCCACTGGCCGAAGTTGACGAATTCGCCGTTGTAGTCGGTGGTCGGGGCGGCTTTTTTCTTGACCTTGGCCTTGATTTGGGATGGCGGCAGCTTGTAGCCGTACTGGTCGACCGCAACGGCCTGGCTCAGCGGCAGCGCCGCCAGCACCACGGCCAGCAGGCAGTGGCGGCGGAAGGAGGAAAGGGCATTCATCGGCATAAAGGTAGTAGTTTGCGGAGCGCCCTCAGGGACGCCCTGGATGGATCGGGGCTGGCGCGGCCGTATTTGAGCGCGCTGTACAGCCGGATAAATTCCTCTAGCGCCTGGGCCCTGGCGGGGCTGGCCGGGGCCGCCCGCAGCCGGGCCGCGAAGCTGGCCGGCCCTTCGTCGGCGGCCCGCAACACGCCGTGGCGCGCCTGCTGGCGGCAAAAGGCCAGGTACAGGGCGTCGAGCGGGTCGGGCGGGCTGCGGCCGTGCTGGCGCCGCAACAGCAGCAGCAGGGCGGCGCACAGCGCCAGACCGAGCAGGCTGCGCAGGTTGCCGAAGCTGTCTGCCAGTTCCTCAAGGAAACTGCGCTGCTTCTCTGGATTGTAATCCAGGACCCATTGATTCCAAGCATTATTCATCGCATTCCAGCGGAATCCGAGTTGCGCCAGCCACGCCGGCTGGGATTTCTCGAAATCCATCAGATTGACCAGGCTGAAACCGCTCGATTCGGGCAGGGCGCGCGCCAGATTCAGGGCGACCCGGTCGGGCGCCACGGCGGCGGTCGGGTCGATGCGGCGCCAGCCCTGTCCGGGCAGCCAGATCTCGGCCCAGGCGTGGGCATCGGACTGGCGCACCGTCATGTAGTCGTCGACTGGATTCATTTCGCCGCCCTGATAACCGGTGATCACGCGGGCCGGAATGTGCATGGCGCGCATCAGCACCACGAAGGCGCTGGTGTAATGCTCGCAAAAGCCGGCGCGGGTGCCGAACAGGAAGTCGTCGACCGCGTCGCGGCCCAGCAGCGGCGGATCGAGCGTGTAGCGGAAGGGCTGCTGGCGGAACATGGTCAGCACCGCCTGGGCCGAGGCGGCCGGGTCTTTCCTGCGCAGCTGCGCGGCCAGCGCCAGCGTGCGCGGATTGAAGCCGTAGGGCAGTTGCAGCCATTTGTTGAGTTGATCGGGACGGTCCCTGGCCTGCACATCGAAGCTGAGGTAGGCGTCGGCCTGAAAACGCAGCCTTTCATTGATGGGCGCGTGGGTGAAGAACTCCAGCTCGTCCGAGGCGCCGATGCTGTGGCCGGGCACGCTCAAGTCCGGGCCGCCCAGCTCGAGCAGGAACAGCCAGCGCTGGCGGGTCGGCTCCATCGTCAGGCGGTAGCGTACCGGCTTGCCCTTGACGGCGATCTGCAGATCCTCGCGGTACTGGTAGACCATGCGGCGCCAGGTGCGGCCGTCGTAGTCGCCCAGCACGATGCCGCGCCAGTACAACTGGGGCTGGGCCGGCACCTTGTCGAGAAAGCGGGCCCGGAAGGCGACTTCATTGGACATGGCCAGCGCCGATACATTGCCCGGCGCCATGGAGTCGGACATGCCGCTGCGGGCGCTGTGCGCATCGCCCGGCAAGCCCCACAGCGGCCCCTGGATGCGCGGGAAGCCGAAGAACATCAGCAGCGACAGCGGCACGCCGATGGCGAAGATCTTGGCGGCGATGCGCAGGCGCAGCGCCAGCGAGGGCACGGCGGCGCTGAACTGGAAGGATAGCTGGGCCGTCAGCAGCAGCAGCAGGGTCGCCACCATCAGCACGCCGGTCAGCAGGGTCTGCGAATAGAAGAAATTGGTCAGCAGGACGAAGTAGCTGAGGAAGATCACCACGTAGAGGTCGCGCCGCGCGTGCATCTCCAGCAGCTTGAAGGCCAGCAGCAGGGCCAGCATGGCCACCCCCGCGTCGCGCCCCAGCAGCGTGTGGTAGCTGTAGTAGACGCCGGCCATGGCCGCCAGCGAGACCGGCAGCAGCAGCCACAGCGGCGGCAGGCGCCGGCCGCGCAACGTCAGCGCGGCGCGCCAGGCAAAGGTGGCGCCGACCATCAGGCTGATCCACAGGGGCAGGTGCTCGGCGTGCGGCGCCAGCACCAGCAAGGCGGCCAGCAGCAGCAGCAGGGTGTCGGCCTTGTCGCGCGGCAGGCTGCGCAGCAGGCGCAGGTAGCCGCCGTCCGCGGCGCTCCGGCCGCGAGGCTGCGCCGCCGTGGCGTCAGCGGCCGCCGGCCGCGCCTGCGGCGACGGTTGCGGCGCCCCGCTCACGCGTCCTCCAGGCCGAACAGGGCCAGTGCGCGCAGGCAGGCGGCGCGGTGGGCATCGCCCAGGGCGGGGCCGATATCGTACCCGCCCAGGTGGAAGGAATAGGGCAGGGCGCGCTGTTCGGCCTCCAGCACCCATTGCGTCATGCGCGAGAGCCGCAGCTCCAGCGCCAGTTGCGGCGACAGTTCGGCAAAGTCCAGCCGCAGCTCGGCCACGGCGCCGCCGTCGAAATGCTTGGTCACCAGATGGCCGCCCAGCGCCGGGTCGTGGCGCGCGATCTGGCGCCAGGCCAGGTGCCGCATCGGGTCGCCCGGCTGATAGCTGCGGATGCCGGCAAAATTATCCAGCCCGACCTGGCCGTGGCCATCCTCGCTGGCCGCGCCGCTCATCGGCAGCGGCGGCGCCTCGCGTTCGGGGAAGGGGTAGACCAGCACCCGCAGGTCGGGGCGCCAGTAGGACCAGGCGCGGAACAGGCCGAGCGGGAAGCGGGTGTGCAGCTGAATGCGCGGCGCCTCCAGCCAGCCGCGCGCGCTGGTCGGTGCCGACAGCGTGACGGCGCTGCTGGCGCCGCTGGCCACGTCGGCTACCTGGCGCGGTTCGCCCGCGTCCTGGAAATCGAGCCAGATCGCGAAACGGTCGAGCCGGCTGCGGTTGATCAGGTGCAGCTCGAACAGCGCTTCCTCCCCTGCGAACACGGGCGGCGCGCGGCCCGGCAGCAGGCGCAGGAAGGCCATGTTCTTGGCCGTCAAATACATGTCGGCCACGGCGCAGGAGCCGACCAGGAAGGTCAGCGCGAAGCCCAGGCCGAGGTTGTAGTTGATCGCGCCGATCAGCATGACCAGCAGCAGGCCGGCAAAGGCCAGCCCCGGCGGCGTGGGCAGGATGAACACGCGCCGCATCGTCAGCACCACTTCGCCCGGTTCGCGCTCGCGCAGCTGGAACAGCCACTGATCGGCGAACTTGCGCAACAGGCGGGGGCGGATGGCCATGTCGGATCAGACCGCGACCGATTTTTGCAGCTGCAGCACCAGGTCGCGGCTGGCCAGCGCATTGCCGTGCGCCGACTTGATCGGGCGCAGCCGGTGCGCGCACACCGGCACGATGACGGCCTGCACATCCTCGGGCAGCACATGGTCGCGGCCCTCCAGCGCGGCCCAGGCGCGCGCCGCCTGCAGCAGCGCCAGCGCGGCGCGCGGGCTCATGCCTTCGGCGAACATGCCGTTTTGGCGCGAGGCATGGGCCAGCGCCTGCACATAGTCGATCAGCGCGGACGAGGCGTGGATCTGGCGCAGGCCTTGCTGGGCGGTGGCCAGTTCGGCCGGCGTCATCACCGCCGGCAGGGCCTTGAGCAGGGCGCGCCGGTCTTCGCCCATCAGCAGCGCGCGTTCGGCGGCGGCGTCCGGGTAGCCCAATGAAAGGCACATCAGGAAACGGTCCAGCTGCGATTCGGGCAGGGGGAAGGTGCCGATCTGGTGGTTCGGGTTCTGGGTGGCGATCACGAAGAAGGGTTCGGGCAGGGCGCGGGTGACGCCGTCGGCCGTGACCTGGCGCTCCTCCATCGCCTCGAGCAGGCCGGACTGGGTCTTCGGCGTGGCGCGGTTGATCTCGTCGGCCAGCAGCACCTGGGTGAAGATCGGGCCGGGGTGGAACACGAAGCCGTTCTTTTCACGCTCGTAGATCGAGATGCCGGCCACGTCGGCCGGCAGCAGGTCGCTGGTGAACTGGACCCGGTTGAACTGCAGTCCCAGCGAGATGGCCAGCGCGTGGGCCAGGGTGGTCTTGCCCACGCCGGGCACATCCTCGACCAGCAAATGGCCGCCGGCCAGCAGGCAGGTCAGGGCCTGGCGCAACTGCAAATCCTTGCCCACAATGATCTGTCCGGCCTGGCGGGCCACCGCGTGCAGTTTTGTAAACATACTGTTTTAACCCTTTTTTATTCGCACAGCCATATTCCGCAGGCGCCTGCGCACCAGTAGCGGGCGGCCTCGTGGTAGATTAGCGGTTTACCCTTTATCGTTCATGCTGCGATTCTATTCGAGAAACAGGCTACGGGATACAGCAGAACGCCGCGTCAGAAACGAGTGACATGACCACAGCAATTTATAGCCACCCCGATTGCCAGCGCCACGACATGGGCGACTGGCATCCCGAGTCGCCGGCCCGGCTGCAAGCCATCGCCGATCAGCTGATCCGCGCCCAGATCCACGACCTGCTGGAGCATCGCGAGGCGCCGCTGGCGCAGCTGGCCGACCTGGAGCGCAATCACAGCAAGACGGCCATCGCCATCGTGCGCGACAATGTGCCGGCCGACGGGGCGGAAAACTACCCTATCGATGGCGACACCTCGCTCAACGCATACAGCTGGCAGGCCGCGCAGCGCGCCGCCGGCGCCGCCGTGGCGGCCACCGACGCGGTGCTCGACGGCGAGATCCACAACGCCTTTTGCGCGGTCCGCCCGCCCGGCCACCATGCGCGGCCGGGCGAATCGATGGGATTCTGCCTGTTCAATAACATCGCCATCGCCGCCAAGCACGCGCTCGACGCGCGCGGGCTCGAGCGCGTGGCCATCGTCGATTTCGATGTCCACCATGGCAATGGCACCGAGGAAGCCTTCGATGGCGATGCGCGCGTGCTGATGGTCAGTTTTTTCCAGCACCCGTTTTATCCCTACTCGCCGGCCTTGCCGATCACGCCCAACCGCGTCAACGTGCCGGTCCCGGCCCACTCGCGCGGCGACGTGGTGCGCCAGCTGGTGCTGGACCAGTGGCTGCCGGCGCTGCACGCGTTCAAGCCGCAGATGATCTTCATCTCGGCCGGTTTCGATGCGCACCGCGAAGACGACGTCGGCGGCATGGGACTGGTGGAAGCCGACTACGCCTGGATGACGCAGCAGATCATGGAAGTGGCGCGCCTGTACGCGCAAGGGCGTATCGTCAGCTGCCTGGAGGGAGGGTACAACCTGTCCGCGCTGGGCCGCAGCGTGGTCGCGCACGTCAAGGCGCTGGCGGAGATCTAAAAAAGCAAAGGTGCCGGCCGAGGTATAAAGCCAAGGTGCCGGCGGCTCCCGCAAACAACCCACGGCAAAGAGCCGGGGTCAGACCCGTCGGGTCTGACCCCAGGGTTACGCCGTGGGTTGTAAAGGCGCAGCCGGCCCGCTTACAACGCTTACAACGCTTAGGCGTTGACAGTCTTGCCGCTATTGGCCGACCAGCGGTACAAACCACCCACCACCGCCGCGGCCGCGATCAGCGCCACGATCATGGTCTGCGTTTCGCTCATGCCGTTGGCGATGGCCAGCGGCTCGCCGTCGCCCGACAGCACGATCAGCCCGGCCAGCGCCACATTGAACAGGCTCTCGCCGACAATAAAGCCCGACATGATCAGCACGCCCAGGCGCTTGGCCGTTTCGCCGCCTTGCTTGTGTTCGACCGCGCGGTCGAACAGGTAGCCGGCGATGGCGCCCACCACCACCGGCGCGGTGACCGTGCTCGGCAGGTAGATCGCCAGGCCCACGCCCAGCGGCGGCAGGCTGTACTTGTCGTTGGAGAAGCGCTTGAGCAGGAAGTTGAAAGCCACCAGCGCCAGGCCGATCAGGGCGCCATAGCCGACCAGGTTCCACGGCAGGTCGCCGCCGATCACGCCCTTGGCCAGCGTGGAAATCAGGGTCGCCTGCGGGGCCGCCAGCGGCTGCGCCGAAATCGCGTCGATGTTCGGGGCACCGGCGAAGCCGTTCGCATGGTTCAGCAGTTCCAGCACCGGCGGCACCACGCAGGAGCCGGCCACCACGCCGATCAGCAGGCCAACCTGCTGCTTCCACGGGGTCGCGCCGACCAGCTGGCCGGTTTTCAGATCCTGCAGATTGTCGTTGCCGATCACGGCCACGGCCAGCACCACGGTGGTGACGAACAGCGCAAACGCGACCAGCGCATGGGCCACTTCCGGCCCCATGATGTGGCGGCCGACCATGCCCACGCTGAGCGCGGCGCCCAGGATGGTCAGGATGGCGATGCCGGACACCGGTGAATTGGACGAGCCGATCAGGCCGGCCATATAGCCGCACACGGCGGCGGCGAACATGCCGGCGATCAGGATGTAGGCGATGCCGACGGCCACCAGCGGTACCATCAGGTCCGACAGGATGCCGCCTTCGAGGAAGCTGACCAGCAGCCAGCCGGCCGGCACCATTGAAATCAGCGTGACCAGGCCGACGATGAAGATAGGCAGGTCCTGCTCGGTGCGGTCGATGACGGCGCCGTCCACCTTGGCGCGGCGCGACGCTTCCATCGCCGACTTCAGGCCGCCGATGACAGGCTTGGCCAGACCGGCCAGGGTGATGATGGCGGCGGCGCCGATGACGCCCGCGCCCATCATGCGTACCTGGGTTTTCCAGACGCCGAGCGCCTGGTCGGCCGCCGACAGATCCGGCATCGGCTGGGCGGTGGTCATGATGGGCACCAGGATGCCCCAGGCGATGACCAGGCCGGCCAGCATGGCGATGCCGACGGTAATGCCCATCAGGTGACCGGCGCCGATCAGCGCCAGCGAGCTCGATGCGCCGATGCCGGTGGCGCCTTGGCCGGTCTTGAAGTAGACCGCCACTTCGCCCGCCATCACCTTGATCGCGGCGCCCGCCGCGAACACGGCCGAGGCCACGCTGCCCCAGATCACGGCCCACAGGCCGGCCTTGCCTTCGGCGGCGCCGGCGCGCGAGGCCATGCCCACTTTGAGCACCTCGGCCGCGGCCACGCCTTCCGGATAGGGCAGGTCGGACTGCGACACCAGCGCGCGTCGCAGCGGCATGGTGTACATCACGCCGAGCACGCCGCCGATGGCGCAGGCGCCGAAGGTGGGCCAGAACGGCACATGCGCCCACCAGCCTATCATCAGCAGGCCAGGCAGCACGAAGATCACCGAGGCCAGCGTGCCGGCGGCCGACGCGATGGTCTGGACGATGTTGTTTTCCTGGATGGAGGCATCCTTGAAGGCGCTCAGCAGGGCCATCGAAATGACCGCCGCCGGGATCGAGGTGGCGAAGGTCAGGCCGACCTTCAGGCCCAGATAAACCTGGGCCGCCGTGAACACGAGGGTGATGAGAATACCCAGAATGATCCCGCGTAGCGTGATTTCCTTGGGGTTGGACGGTGATGCAAGGCTCATCTTCTATACTCCGCTAGGTTGAAATATACGTGTAGAAATTCAAAAAAGTGCCTAATCATAGCCGAACCTGCAACTAATCTATACAACTGAATGGGCCTTGGCCACCGTTTTGTAGGGGCGCGGTGGGGACAGCAGGTAAAATAGCGGATTGACAGAACGATTTTGAAGGCAAGAGCATGGCAATTCAATGGTATCCCGGGCACATGAACGCCGCCAAGAAGAAAGCGGCGGAACAGATGGAGAATACCGATCTGGTGATCGAAGTGGTCGACGCCCGCCTGCCCGAGGCCAGCTGCAATCCGATGGTGGAGGAGCTGCGTCTGTTCCGCCAGCGCCCTTGCCTGAAGATCCTCAACAAGATCGACCTGGCCGATCCGGCCGCCACGGCCGCCTGGAGCGCCTACTACAATGCCCAGGAAGGCGTGACCGCGTACGCGATGACGACCAAGAAACCGGGCGATGTGGCGCGTATTCCCGACCTGGCCAAGGCGCTGGCGCCGCACCGCGGTGTGCCGACCAAGCCCTTGCGCATCATGATCATGGGCATTCCCAACGTCGGCAAGTCGACCCTGATGAACGCACTGCTGAAAAAACGCGTGGCCAAGGTGGGCGATGAGCCGGCCGTGACCAAGCAGCAGCAGAAGCTGTATTTGGACAAGAACACCATCCTGGTCGATACGCCGGGCATGCTGTGGCCGAAGATCGCGTTGCCCAGCGACGGCCTGATGCTGGCCGCCAGCCATGCGATCGGCTCGAACGCGCTGATCGAGGAGGAAGTGGCGGTGTTCCTGGCCGAGCAGCTGCTGCAGCGCTACCCGGACCTGCTGGTGGCGCGCTACGGTTTCAAGGATATCGCCGCGCTCGATGGGATCGCGGTGGTCGAAGGCGTGGCGGCGCGGCGCGGTTTCCGCCAGAAGGGCGGCGATCTCGATTTCGAGAAAGCCTCGCACACTTTCCTGGGCGACTACCGCAGCGGCGCGCTGGGGCGCATTTCGCTGGAAACGCCGGACACGCGCAAGCTGCTGCTGGAGCAGCATGCGGTGGAAATGGCCGTCAAGGCCGAGAAGGCCGCGATTGCGGCGGCCGAGAAGGCTGCTGCGTCAGCGCGCGGCAAGCGCGGTACTTGAGCGCTTTATCGCGCGGCTCTTTCTGGCAAGCCCGCGACGTAACCTGGAGTAAACCCACGGCGTAACCCTGGGGTCTGACCCAGGGTCCGGGGAGGGGCTGCGCCCCGCCTGTCCCTCAGGGACAGGCCCCCGGCTCTTTGCCGTGGGTTCTAAGGGAACCAGCGGCGTTCGTGCTGAGCACCCCGGCTCTTAGCCGTGGGTTTTAAGGGGCGCCGGCGGTCCTACTACAGAGCTTTTACCCAAACCGGAAACTGCTCACCGCCAGCGACCCGAAAAAATCATCTTCGTGATACGGCACCGTGGCCGCATCCTGTTCGGCCGCGCCCAGCGCCACCATCAGCGGCAGCAGATGCTCTTCGCGCGGATGGGCGATACGCGCGGCCGGCGCCGCTTCCCATTCCAGTATTTGCGCCGTGCGTTCGGCCGGCGCCAGGGCCATGGTCTGGCGCAGCCAGGCATCGAACTGATGCGAAGCCTGGCCCCCATGCGCATTGAAGGCGCGCAAATTGTGGTAACTCAGCCCGCTGCCGATGATCAGCACCCCCTCGCGCCGCAGCGGCGTCAGCGCCCGTCCCACCTCCAGATGCGTCAAGGGATCGAGCCCGCGCTTGAGCGAGAGCTGCACGATGGGCATCTGCGCCGCCGGATAGATCGGATACAGCGCGCTGAAGGTGCCATGGTCGAAGCCCCGTTCCGCATCCAGGCGGGCCGGGTGGCCGGCCGCCTCCAGCAGGCCGCGCACTTGTTCGGCCAGTTGCGGCGAGCCCGGTGCCGGGTACTGCACCTGATAGGTATGCGGTGGAAAGCCCGAATAATCGTAGATCATCGGCGGCTGGGCGCCGGACGAGAGCAGGAACTGCTCGCCCTCCCAGTGCGCCGTGATCACCAGCACGGCTTTCGGCGTGGAGGGCAGCTCGCCGGGCATGGCGCGCAGCGAGGCTTCCAGCCGGTCGTAGCTGCTGCCGACCTGGTCTTTCATGAACGGCCATGGGCCGCCGCCGTGGGACAGGAAGTAGGTGGGAAGAAGCTGGGTCGTCATGCGGGTACTCCTGAAATAGGTGGGCCGCAAGCTGCGCGGACTATGTCATGACTATAGGGGCGCCGCCGCGCTTGTTCAATCGTGAAAAATTGAATGATTGAAGTCGAATTGATGAATGATAGCGTTAGCTTGTTGTTTCACCAGCCCGTAACGCCCGCCGGAACGCTAATTTGCCCTGTCCTCGCAGGTATAATGCCGGGGTCTTGGTGCCCGCGCATGTGACCACATGCGCAGTTAAACGGGAAACACAGGGCCGCTCCCCAGGGAGGCCGGCCAAGGTGTGCTGCCCCCGCAACGGTACTGCAAGCGCCGCCCCAGTCGGGCGGCAGGCTGGATCGGCAACCACTATGCACCGCATAGGAAGGTGAGCCAGCCCGTCTTGCAAGCCCGGATACCGGCCAGACAGGTGGAAACGCGGCATGCTGCGCGCTGCGGGCGTTTCCTTTCCATTCCGGCTTGCGGGGACGCAGGCGGATGCTTTTTTCGAAAACGACTGACCATGAATTCCTCCGCTTTCCGCCGCCCCGCGGCTATGCAGCCGTGCGTGCTCGCTGCCGCCGTGTCCCTGTGCTTCGGCGCTTTCTCCGCCCCCGCGCTGGCCCAGTCCAATACCGGCGCGCTGGCGTCCCAGACGCTGGCCCAGGTGGTGATCACCGGCGCGCGCTTCGACAGCGACCCGGCCATGCTGCCGATCGGCGCCACCGTCATCAACGCCGAGCAGATCCGCCGCGCCGGCGTGAGCGACGTCAACGCGGTACTGCGCAAGGTGGGCGGCGTGTACGGCCGCCAGAGCCTGGACGGCAGCCCGGATTTCAGCCTGGATCTGCGCGGCTTCGGCAACAACAGCAGCCAGAATATGGTGGTGCTGCTGGACGGCGTGCGCATGTCGGAAAATGAATTGATCAATCCGGTGCTGT
The DNA here is from genome assembly GCA_013284265.1 of Oxalobacteraceae bacterium. Taxonomy (GTDB): domain Bacteria; phylum Pseudomonadota; class Gammaproteobacteria; order Burkholderiales; family Burkholderiaceae_D; genus Rugamonas. Next base: position 15,745 of record JABTBR010000068.1, read on the forward strand.
CGAGCGTGGCCATCGATACCATTGAACGCATTGAAATCACGCGTGGCGGCAGCAGCGTGTTGTACGGCGAGGGCGCCACCGGCGGCATCATCAACATCGTCACCAAGCGCGCCGTGGCCAAGGAACACCACGCCAGCGTGTTTACCGAAGTGGGCAAGTTCGGCCTGCGCGAGGCGCGCGCCGCCGGTTCCATGGCCTGGGATGGCTTTGCGATGGACGGTTCGGTCGGCACCCAGCAGACCGATAACTACCGCGACAACAATGAATTCAAGCTGTTCAACGCCACCTTGGGCGCACAGTGGTTCGACAAGGACGGACGCGTCGGTTTCCGTGCCGATCACTCCAGCCAGGATTCGCGCTTCCCCGGCGCGCTCAATGAAGCGGAGTTCAACGCCAATCCGCGCCGCAGCAAAACGCCGAACGACTTCGGCTCGCTCGACACCAACCGCGTCACCGGCTTTGTCACGCGCCGCTTCAGCGGCCTGGAACTGGCGGCCGAACTGTCGCACCGCGAGCGCACCTCGCGCGCCACCTACGTCAGCAGCTTCGGCACCTATGCGACGAAATTCACCGGCGAGCAGACCCAGTTCTCGCCGCGCGTGCGCCAGTTGAAGGAATTCGGCGGCATGCTCAATGAGCTGGTGGGCGGCGTGGACCTGGCGCACTGGCATCGTCTGGCGACCGACCCTTATTCGCAGACCAATGCCACCCAACGTTCGAAAGCATTGTATCTGCGCGATGAGCTGCGCTTCGACCAGGCCCATGATGGCCGCGTCGCCTTGGGCGTACGGCGCGAGCTGTTCGACAAGACCGCATCGAGCCCCGCCACCGGGCCGGCCTACGCGGTCAATCAGGCTTTGAATGCCTGGGAACTGCAGGGCAGCTATGCGCCGCTGCCTTTGCTGAATGTGTACGCCAAGACCGGCCAGAGCTACCGCGTGGCGAACGCCGATGAGAACGGCTATCCCAAGGACTTCGGTGTGCCGCTGCAGCCGCAGGTCTCGCACGACCTCGAGCTGGGCGCCGCCTATGGCAATGCCCAGGCCAAGCTGACGGGACGCCTGTTCCGCCACAATCTGCACAATGAGATCTTCTACGATCCGACCCTGCCTTTCGGCGGCGCCAACACCAATCTGGACCCGACCCGCCGTCAGGGCCTGGAGCTGGAAGCGGTCGCGCGCATCGCGGCCGACTGGAATGTGCACGCCAGCTATCAGCACGTGAAGGCGAGCTTCACTGAAGGCGCCAACAGCGGCAAGGACATGGTGCTGGTGCCGAAGAATGTGCTGAGCGCGCGCCTGTCGTGGAGCCCGGCCGGCGGCCACAGCGCCGACGTGGGCATGCAGTGGGTGGACAGCCAGCGCTTTGGCGGCGACTTCAGCAACACCTGCGGCGCGACCATGCCGTCGTTCGCGGTGTTCGACGCGCGCTATGCGCGCAAGTTCGGCCAGTGGGAAGTGGCGCTGACGGGCCTGAACCTGGGCGACAAGCACTACTACTCGGAAGCCTTCAGCTGCAAGGGCGGCATCTATCCTAGCGACGGACGCCAGTTCAAGGTGTCGGCGCGCTACGATTTTTAAGCCCATGCTGCGCTCTGCGATGGCACCGTTCCCGGCGCTGCTGCTCACGGCGGCGCTGCTGCCTGTGGCCGCGCAGGCGGCCGTCAGCGTGCGCGACGACGCCGGCAATGCCGTCACGCTGGCCCGTCCGGCGCTGCGGGTGATTGCGATGGCGCCGCATATCACCGAACTGGTGTATGCGGCCGGCGGCGCGGGCAAGCTGGTGGGCGCGATGAATTTCAGCGACTATCCGGAAGCGGCCAAGCGCCTGCCGCTGGTGGGCAATAACGAGCAGGTGGACCTGGAAAAAGTGCTGTCGCTGAAGCCCGACCTGCTGGTGGTGTGGAAAAGCGGGAATACCTCGCGCCAGCTGGAGCAGTTGAAGGGACTCGGCCTGCCGATCTTTTACAGCGAACCGGAACGGCTGGACGATATCGCCACCAGCCTGACCCGCCTGGGTCAGTTGCTGGGCACCGAGGCCGCCGCGCAGGCGGCGGCGCGCGAGTTCCGCAAAAAAATCGCGACGCTCGCTGCGCAGTACGCGCAGCGCCCGCCGGTGCGGGTGTTCTATCAGATCTGGGAAAAGCCCTTGTTTACGCTCAATGGCCAGCATATCGTCAGCGCTGCGATCGGCCTGTGCGGCGGCCAGAATATCTTTGCCCAGCTGAAGGTGCTGGCGCCCTCGGTCAGCACCGAGGCGGTGCTGCAGGCAAATCCGGAAGCGATCTTCGGCGGCGAGACCCATGCCGACGGCGAGCGCGGCGTGGGGATCTGGCGCGAGTACAAGGGCTTGCTGGCCCAGCAGCGCGGCAATCTGTTCACCTTGAACGGCGAGCTGATGACGCGTTCGACCCCGCGCATGGCCGATGGCATCGCCCAGCTGTGCGGCCAATTGGAGTCGGCACGCCAGCGCCGCCCTTAGAAGACGTTTCAACATGGCCGTGGCGTCGTTACGGCACCGCGCCTGGCCATGCCCATGTTGAATCATCTTCTTAAAGCGGGCTTAATTTAGGCTTGAAACCCGGATTTTTGCCTTTTCGACCCGATTCAGTGTGAAAAAAGTGGTAATCTCGCGGCGTTTGCCACTCATCTTAAAGAAGGACATTTATGCGTTTCCTGCGTTTCCTGCTGGCCACCGCCGCTTTTGTCGCCACCGCTGCCGGCGCTTCCGCCGCCGACTTTAAGAGCGGCACCGATTACCTGACCCTCGACACGCCAGTGCGCGCCGACACGGGCAAGAAGATCGAAGTGGTCGAAGTGTTCATGTACCACTGCCCCCATTGCAATGCGCTCGATCCGATGATGACGGAGTGGGTGAAAAAGCAGGGCGACAAGATCGTGTTCCGCCGCCTGCACATGGCCAACGGCATCACCGATCCACAGGCGCATGCGTTTACCACGCTCGAAGCGATGAACAAGCTGGGCGATGGCATGCATGAAAAAATCTTCCGCGCCATCCACCTGGAGCGTAACCGCTTGAACACGGATGCCATGCTGCTCGACTTCGTTGTGAAAAATGGCGTGGATAAGGCAAAATACGAGGAATTCTTTAGCTCCTTCGCAGTCCAAACCAAGATGAAGCGTTCGATACAGCTGGTCGGCCAGTACAAGCTGGACAGCGCACCGAGCATCGTCATCGATGGCCATTATGTGACCTCGCCTTCGCTGGCGGGCAAGGCTGGCGGTAGCCCGGTCGCGGCCCAACAGGCGCTGTTCCAGGTGATGGATGCGCTGGTGGCCAAGGCGGCACAGGAAAAATCTCCCACCACAGCGGCAGCGGCTCCAAAGGCCGTCAAGAAATAATATGAGCGATAAACGCGAGGACGTCGAAGGCGGCGTGATGAAAATGTACAGCGACTCGGCACCCGAGATCGAGAATCTGTACGAGCGCAGCTATATCAATCACATCGCCTGGAGCATCCTGGTCATGGCGATCGGCATGATCATCTGGCTGTGCATCGCCCTGATCAATGCCGAGAACCAGCGCAATGCCTTGATGACCAAACAGTGCGCCGACCCCGTCTTTAAGGGCGAGATCGACAACAAATGCCTGCGCCTGGTGCATTCGCGCGAGCACTGGTGGCAGCATATCGGCTATGCGCTGACGCATGTGAAGCCTGAATAAACTGCCAACCTGACTGGCCGTGCAAGTCCTGAAGAGCCCGCTATTGCGGGCTCTTTGCATTGCTTGAGGCGCGATTTGCTATGATCTACGCTGGATAAATTTGCGGGATTTTGGCGATGAAACAGGTGATGGTGGTGACTGGCAGCGGACGGGGGATAGGCGCGGCGACGGCCTTGATGGCGAGCCAGCGCGGGTATGCGGTCTGTATCAATTACCGCAGCGACGTTGGCGCCGCCGAGGCGCTGCGCGAGCGGATCGTGGCCGCTGGCGGTACGGCGATCGCCGTGCGGGCGGATGTGTCCGACGAAGCCGATGTGCTGCGCCTGTTCACGGCCGTCGATGCGCAACTGGGGCCGATCACCGCGCTGGTAAATAACGTCGGCATCCTGGAACGCCAGTGCCGTCTGGCCGAGATGTCGGTGGAGCGCCTGCAGCGGGTCTTCAGCACCAATATCCTCAGTTATTTTTTGTGCTCGCGGGAGGCGGTCAAACGCATGTCCACCGCCAGCGGCGGGCAGGGCGGCGGCATCGTCAACGTGTCCTCCGGCGCCGCGCGCGCGGGCGGGGCGAATACCTATATCGATTACGCGGCGTCCAAAGGCGCGATCGATACGATGACGCTGGGATTGTCCAAGGAAGTGGCGGCCGAGGGCATCCGCGTCAATGGCGTGCGGCCGGGATTGATCTTTACCGAAATCCACGCCAGCGGCGGCGACCCTGACCGTGTCTCGCGCATGGAATCGACGGTGCCGATGGGGCGCGGCGGGCAGCCGGAGGAAGTGGCGGAAGCCATCCTGTGGCTGCTCAGCCCACAGGCTTCCTACATCAGCGGCAGCATCATCGATGCGGCGGGCGCGCGCTAAGGCCGCGCTCATCCTGCGTCAGCATCGTCGCTATGGCGGCGTGCGCAGCGTGCAGCACAATACCTCAGTAGCTCTTATGCGTGCGGCTTTGCCGCCGTTGGGCCTTGCTTAGGCGAGCCATCGCTGGCGATAGCGTGGCCGCTCAGCGCCACGGTGCAGGTGGTGCCTGCCACCAGTTCCACCGATGGCGGCAGCGAGTCGAGCGCAATGCGTACCGGCACGCGCTGCGCCAGCCGCACCCAGTTGAACGTCGGATTCACGTCGGCCAGCAGCTCGCGGCCGGTGCCCGCATCGCGGTCGGTGATGCCGTGGGCGATGCTGTCGATGTGGCCATGCAGCGGCGTGGCGCTGCCCATCAGCTGCACCTCGACCGGATCGCCTGCTTTCAATAGCGCCAGCTTGGTCTCTTCAAAATAGCCCACCACATGGAAGGATGCCTTGTCGATGACGGCAAGGCGCGCCACGCCGACGGCGGCGAAGTCGCCCGTGTGTACATTCAGATTGCTTACATAGCCGGACACCGGTGCGCGCACGCTGGTGCGGTCCAGGTTGAGCTGGGCCAGGGCGCGTATGGCCAGCGCCGCCTGATACTGGGCCGTCGCCGTGCTGGCGGCGAACTCGGCGCCTTCGCGGTTCTCCACGGAGACGATGGCGCTGTCGAGGGCCGCGCGGCGTCCCGCCTCGCGCGTGCGCCGGCCTTTCTCCACCTGCTGGGCGGCCAGCATGGCGTCCGCCTGCGCCAGCGCGGCGCGATAGCGCGCCTGGTCCACGACAAATAGCACCTCGCCTTTTTGCACCAGCTGATTGTCGCGCACCCGTACTTCGGTGACACTGCCGGCCACGTCGGCGCTGACGTTGACCACGTCGGCCTTGATGCGGCCGTCGCGGGTCCAGGCCGACTCCATGTAGCGGTCCCAGGCCCCCCGGCCCAGCCACAGGGCTGCGCCCAGCAGCAAAAGGGTGAAACAGAAGCGGACAATGCGGGATGGGTTCACGGTAGGTTCCAACAAGAAAATAGAGGGAGGGCTTACTGGTACAGGCCAAGCGTCAGCGCGGCGAAGATGCAGACCAGCAGGCAAAGGCGCACCAGTGCCGGATGCCACATGCGCCGGTAGGCGCCGAGGTGGCCGAGTATCCGGTCCAGCACCCCTTGCAGGGCCAGGCTCAGCAGGAACAAAGGCAGAATCGTCGGCAGAAGAATGCCGAAAATGGATATTTCACGCGGCATGATGGTGTGCTCCGGGATGGGTGGGCAACTGTGGCATCTGGTCCAGCAGCGAGGTGTAGATTGAATGCAGATCGCTCAGGGCGGTTTGCAGGCGCAGCACGCGCGCGCTATCGCCGTCCTGTTGCGCTTCGGCCTGGGCTGCGCGCAGTGGCGCGCCGGCCTGCAGAATCACGTACTGCGCCTCCGCGTTGCTGGCGCTGGTCGGCGTACGCAGATACGCCGCCAGCATGTCGATCACCAGCTCCAGCCCATTGCGTACCGGGCCAGGCTGGGAACTGGCCAGCAGCCCGCGCAACTCGATCACCGAGTGGCCCAGCTCCAGCAGCGTCAAGCCCTGGCGCAGCACGGCGCGGATGGCCTCGACCGGAGCCGGACCGGCTGCGGCATTGAGTTGGCTGAGCAGATCGCGCACGCGGTTGTCGAAACGGCGCTTCAGGCGCGGCAGGCGTGCGCCGCAGGTACTGCGCGCCTCGCGCCACAGGGCGGCGGCGATGTGGTCTTTCTGGCCCATCGTATGCTCGGGCAGCAGCACGGAAAAAATCACATAGGCCAGCAGCACGCCGGCGGGCAGGGCCAGTGTGGCGTTCAGATAGCCGGCCACATCGACATGCATCAGATTGGCCGGTGCGATGACCTGGGCGCTGAACAGGCTGATGCCCACGCCCACGCCGGCCCGTCTGGGACCGGTGCTCAGGTAGGCGCCCAGCGCAAACAGCGGCAGGGCGGCCAGCACCAGCATCGGAAAGTCGCCCGCGTGGATCACGGCGAAGAACTCGCAGACGAAGGACAGCGGCCAGGCCAGCAGGAAGCCCATCAGCACCTGATGCACCATGGCGGTCGGGCGCGGCGAGGACGAAGCCAGGGCGCAGAAAATCGTGCTCATCAAAGTCGCGCTGCCCAGGTAGGGCCAGGCCATCCAGTACCAGATGGCGGCGGCCAGCAGCAGCGCGCAGGCGGCGCGGAAGCCGCTGGCCAACACGATGGCCGGCGGGGTGCGCGGGCTGTAGGCTTGCGGCTCGCTGGGCAGCTGGCGCTTGCGTTCGCCCAGTGCGGCGTGGCTGTCGGCAAAGGCACCGATGTCGCGCGCGCAGCGCTCCAGCAGTTCCAGTGCGGTCTCGCAGTCGATGCGTTCGGCACGCTCGGGCCGGCCGAGTGCGGCCATGGCGGTGGTGATATGGCCGGGCAGCCCGGCGCGCAGGCGGTTGATACCGCCGCCTGTATCCAGTTCGGCGCGCAGTTCCAGCGCCAGCGCATTGCTGAGCGGTTCCAGTAGCGCGGGCAGGCGCGAACCTTGCTGCTGGCGCAGGCGGTGCAGCAGGCGATGCAAGGTATAAAAGGTGGTCAGCGCGGCCATGAAGGCGCCGTTGAAGGCGTGTAGCTGGCGCGTGTCGGCGCGGGCGTGGGTTGCTTCGAAAAAGGCGGCGGCGCGGCCCGATTCGAGCGCGGCGATGTCGGCGGCATAGCGCAGGTGGGCCAGTTCCACGTCGGCCGGCGCCAGCCGGTTCTCCAGCACGCCGCTGCAGAAATCCAGAAAGCCGGCATAGCGCGCCTGCACGGTGCGCATCACCTGGCGCGACTGGTGGCGCGGGAACAGCGCGTCATGCACCACGGCGGCCACCAGGATGCCCAGGCCCACCTCGGTCATGCGGGTGACGGCCAGGGCGAACACGCCGGGCGGATGGGCGATGGCGGGGATGGCGATCATGCATGCGGTGTAGCCGGCCAGTACAAAGCTATACGATTGCTGGTTGCGGTGCAGCGCGGCGCCGCAGGTGCACAGGCCGATCCACGCGGCCAGCACGATGAACAGGAAAAAGGGCTGCTGCGGCAGCAGGGCCGTCATCAGCAGGGCGGCGCAGCAGCCGACCAGGGTGCCCAGCAGGCGGTAGAAGGCTTTTTCCAGCACCATGCCGCTGCTGGGCAGGGCCAGGATGAAGGTGGTGGTCAGCGCCGTGCCGGGTGAGTCCAGGCCCAGACGGAAGGCGATCCATAAGGCGCCGAAGCCGGCCAGCAGGGTCTTGGCCACAAATATCCAGCGCTCCCCCTCGCTGCCGGCCCAGTCGCGGGCCTGCGTGCGCAGCCATGTGAGTACTGCCGGAGCCGGGGGAGAAGGAAGGGGGATGGGCTCGGGCGTCATGGCTTTCTACAGAGGTTTAGGTGGCGGCGTCGAAATTCTCCAGCTGCCGTTTGAACAGTTGTTCCAGTTGTTTTACGTCTTCCGCGCTATAGCCTTCATAGGCGCGGGCGGTGCAGGCACATACTTCCGGCAGCACCTGCGAAATCAGCGCGCGGCCGGTGTCGGTGAGCGAAATCATCACGCAGCGGCGGTCGCCCGGACGGTTGCCGCGCGCGATCAGGCCCTGGCTTTCCAGGTCGTTGCACACGCGCGTCAGGTTGGCCGGCTTTTCCATGCAGGCCTCGCCCAGCGTCGACGCGGTCGAGGTTTCATCGTCGGAACCGTACAATACGGCCAGCACCATATAGCTGGCGTCGACCAGATCGTACTTGCGCAGCGCAGCATTGGTCAGGTCCTTCATCCGTTTCTGGATGTGGTAAGTCATGCGCATCAGGCGCATCAAGTCTTCCGGGAATTCCGGCATGCGGGCATGGATGTTTTTCAGGCGCTTTTTGGTCGCTTCAAAACTGCTCATTGCCTACTCCTCTGATGAATCGAAAGGCTTGATTGTACTATTGTTGGACTAAGGAAAATCCAGTTTTATTCCACCTCCGAGCGCCGCCATCAGCACGGCGTAATTGTCGAGCTGGCGGCCGGCCACCAGGGCCATCTGCTGGCGTTCGGCCAGCAGCAGCAATTGGGCCTGCAAGCTGGCGCTGGCGTCCGTCATGCCGGCTTGCCAGGCGCGCTGGGCCAGCGTCTGCGCCCGGCTGGCCGCGGCCAGTGCCTGCTCGCCCTGGCGCTGCTGTTCGCCTGCCGAGGCGATGCGGGTGACGGCGTCGGCCACCTCGTTCAAGGCCTGTAGCACGGTGGCGTTGTACTGCTCCACCGCCATGTCGTAGGCCGCATCGCTGGCCCTGAGCTGGCTGCGCAGGCGGCCGCCTTCAAACACCGGCAGGCTGACGGCCGGCGCGATGCCGCGCATGGCCGAATGTGTGTCGAACAGATGGGCAAAACCGAGCGCCTGGAAGCCGGCGAAGGCGGCCAGATTGAGGTTCGGGTAAAAGCCGGCCTTGGCCACTTCGATATGACGGGCCGCCGCTTCCACACGCCAGCGCTGGGCCGCGATGTCGGGGCGGCGTCCCAGCAGTTCGGCCGGCAGCACGGAAGGCAGTGCCGCCGGCGCGTTTAAGCTCAGCGTTGGCCGGGCGATCGATTCGCCGTCGCCCGGTCCCTTGCCGATCAGGGCCGCCAGCTGGTTGCGCCGCAGGGCGATCGCGCTGGCGAGCTGCTCATGCTCGCGCCGGCCGGCAGGCAGCGTTGTTTCGATGCTGGCCACGTCGATCTCACTGGCCAGGCCCGCAGACTGGCGCTTGCGCGCCAGCGCCAGCAACTGCCGGCGTTCGGCCAGGCTGGCCGCCACGCCGTCCTGCACCGCGTAGTCGAGCGCCAGCTGGATATAGCTGCGTACCACGGCGGCGCTCAAGGTCAGGCGCGCCAGTTGGGCTTCGGCCGAGGCCACCCGGGCTTGGTCCAGTGCCGCATCGAGTGCGGCGCGGTTGCGGCCCCACAGATCCAGATCGTAGGAAGCGGTCAGCGCGGCCGTGTTCTTCCAGGCGTAATTGCCGGCCAGCGTAGCGGGTACGGTGCTGTGCGCCGAATACAGTTCGCGGTCGGCGCTGGCGCTGGCGTCGACGCGCGCCAGCGTGGCCGCCCGCGTCACGCCGGCCAGTGCTTCGGCCAGGCGCACGCGCGCCTGGGCCGCGTGCAGACCGGGATTGTCTTGTAGCGCTGCGCTGACGAGCTGGTTGAGCTGGGCGTCCTGCAGCGTCTTCCACCATTGTTCCGTGGGCCAGGCGGCGGGTTCCGTTCCGGCCGCCGCGATCGCCGCACCCGGCGCCAGCGTGGCGGCGTCGAGTTGCTGCGCCGGCGCGGCGCGCTCGCCCATGCTGGCGCAGGCCGTCAGGGCCAGCGCCATGGCGGCGGCCAGGCAGGATGGGATTGCTCGCATCGCGCGCTGCCCGCTTATTGGGCGATGTGCTTGCGGGTTTGTGCCACGTCGAAGTCGAGCTCGGACGTTTGCAGGGTGCCGTCCTTGCGTGCCTGTACCACTTCGGCGATGACTTCGGCGCGGGTGCGGCCGGCGGGGGCGGCTTTGATCTGCACGCTGTCGCCGCGGGTGGCTGCATTGGCAGCGCCGGTGGCAAGGGCCGCACCGGCGCCGGCGGTCAGGGCCGCGCTGGTGGCGGTGGCCGGGGCGTTTTGTGCGAAGGCGGCGCCGGCGAGGGTGAGGGCGGCGAAGGTGGCGAACAGTTGCTGGGTTTTCATGATCTACTCCTGGGCTTGGTTGATATGGATGTACTATATCTATAAATAGTACATTTGTAAAATAAAGAATTTCTATCGGGCTCATAGAAAACCCGGAGAGATTCCTACTAGGAGAGATAGCGAACAAACCGATGATGCTCAGAGTGGTTCAATGAGACGTGCATACGCACTCAAGGAGAACATCATGTCTGACAGCACTTTAGATCCCGACAACGCGCCACTGGGTAATGACCGATCGCTGGGCCGGGGCCACGGCACCGGAGCGCTGGGTCCCAGCGACAGTTCCGACAGCGGCAGCGATGTGCGCGGCGGTCCGGGGCTGGGAATGGAAACGGGCGAGCGCGGCACGGCTGGCGCCGACCTGGGTGACCCGAATCTGGAAAGCGACAGCGATTCCAACGGCACCGGCGAGCGCGCCGGCATCGGCCGCGACACGATCGCGCCGGACGGCGCCGACATCGATGTCGACCATATTGAAACGATACCGCTGGGGGAAGTCGACCTGGATGAGGACGATGGGCGCGGCCCTAGTCAGGGCCAGCGCGCTTAGGGTTTACTTATGCTTCGATGAGCCGGCCCACAGATTGATGGCGCCTTCGCGCGCCTGCAGGTCGATCGCGGCCAGCTCTTCCGCCGTGAAGGACAGATTGGACAGCGCCGCCACGTTCTCGCGGATCTGCGCGCTGTTGCTGGCGCCGATCAGGGTGGAGGTGATGCGCGGATCGCGCAGCACCCAGGCCAGCGCCATCTGCGCCAGCGTCTGTCCGCGAGACTTGGCGATCGCGTTCAGGCCGCGCACCCGCTCCAGATTTTCGTCGCTCAAGTGGGAACGTTGCAGCGATCCGCCGCCTTCGCGGTTGATGCGTGCATCGGCCGGTATGCCGTTCAGGTATTTGTCGCTGAGGATGCCCTGGGCCAGCGCGGTGAAGGTGATGCAGCCTATGCCTTCCTTGCCCAGCGTATCGAGCAGGCCTTCCGTTTCGATCCAGCGATTGAGCATATTGTAGGACGGCTGGTGGATCAGGCAGGGCACCTTCCACTCGGCCAGCAGGCGCGCCGCTTCGGCGGTCTTTTCGGCCGAATAGGACGACACCCCCACATACAGCGCCTTGCCCTGCTGGACGGCGGTGGCCAGCGCGCCCATGGTTTCTTCCAGCGGGGTGTCCGGGTCGAAGCGGTGCGAATAGAAGATGTCGACATAGTCCAGGCCCATGCGCTTCAGGCTCTGGTCCAGGCTGGCCAGCACGTATTTGCGTGAGCCGCCGCCCTGGCCGTAGGGGCCGGGCCACATATCCCAGCCGGCCTTGGTGGAGATGATCAGCTCGTCGCGGTAGGGCAGGAAGTCGGCGCGGAACAGGTGGCCGAAATTGGTTTCGGCCGAGCCGTAGGGCGGACCATAGTTATTCGCCAGATCGAAATGGGTGATACCCAGGTCGAAGGCCGTGCGCAGCATGTCGCGCTGCGCGGCCAGCGAGTTGGTGTCGCCGAAGTTATGCCACAGTCCCAGCGACATCGCCGGCAGCTTCAGGCCGCTGCGCCCGCAGGTACGGTATTGCATGGTGTCGTAGCGATGGGGATGGGCGTGGTAGGTCATGTGGGCTCCGGTGCAAGGGATAGACAGGGGGAGCGCTGATTATAGGACGCGCGCGGCGCGGCACGTCGGACTGGTGGCGATTATTTGCAGTTTATCGGCCCCGTTGGCGTTTCGTCGCATTTGCCGCGGCGCCGCGCGCGGGCTCTGGCATGCTGTACGCTCCTTATCCTTTTTGCCACTTTCTTCCTATGTTGAGACTTTCGCTGACAATGACGCTGCGCGACTGGCGCGCCGGCCAGTTGCGATTTTTGCTGGTCGCGCTGATGCTGTCGGTGGCGGCGCTGTCGGCCGTGAACTTCTTCGGCGAGCGCATGGGCAGGGGCTTGCAGCGCGACGCCCATCAGATGCTGGCGGCCGATCTGGTGCTGGCCAGCGACCAGCCGCTGGCATCGACATGGCGCGCGGAGGCGCAGCGGCGCGGCTTGCGTGTGGCCGAAACGGTGGGCCTGCTCAGCATGGCCGTGGCCGACGGCGCCAGCGCGGGAGGCGCAGGGCAGGGCGGTTCGCAACTGGTGGCGCTAAAGAGCGTGGAGCCGGCCTATCCACTGCGCGGCCAATTGATGCTGCGCCGGTCGGCGCTTGATGCGAGCGCGAGCGCAGGCGCAGGCGCGACTGGCGGGAGTGAAGCAGCCAGCACCGGTCCGGCCCCCGGCACCGTCTGGATCGATCCCGCCCTGCAGCTCGGTTTGAACCTGCACCAAGGGTCACCGCTGCGTATCGGCGAGCGTCTTTTGCGGGTGGCCGGCGTGATAGCCGCGGAACCCGACGCGGGCGCCGCCTTCATGCGCATGGCGCCGCGCGTGATGATGGCCAGCGCCGACCTGGCCGCGACCGAACTGCTGCAACAGCACGCGATGGCGCGCTACCGCCTGCTGGTGGCGGGCGAACCGGCCGCCGTGGCCGGCTATCATGACTGGCTCAAGGCCCGCTTCGCAGCGGACAAGCTTAGCGGCATCCAGATCGACACGCTCGAATCGGGCGGCTCCGAACTGCACACCATGCTCGATCAGGCGCGAAGCTTCCTGTCGCTGGTCAGCCTCCTGTCCACCGTGCTGGCCGCGCTGGCCGTGGCGATGGCGGCGCGCCGCTTCATGCTGCGCCATGTGGATGCCTGCGCCATGCTGGCCTGCCTGGGGCTGACCCAGGGCCAGGTGCTGCGCCTGTATTTGATTGAATTCCTGCTGCTCGGCGTGGCGGGCAGCGCGGCCGGGGTGCTGTGCGGTTTCGGTGCGCATTTCCTGCTGGCGGAGTGGCTGGGCGGCCTGTTGGGCGCTAGCCTGCCGCCACCGGGCTGGCGTCCCGCCGCGCAGGGCATGGCCACCGGCATGCTGCTGATCGTGGGCTTTGCGCTGGCGCCGCTGCTGCAACTGCGCAAGGTTGCGCCAGCAAGGCTGCTGCGCGGCGAACGCGGCGCACCGGCCACCGGCCATGTGCTGGCCGGCGCGCTGGGCCTGACCATGTTCACCGGCTTGCTGGTGTGGCAGACCGGCGATCTGATACTCGGTCTGGCCAGTGCTGGCGGCATGCTGGCCGCTGGCCTGATATTTAGTGCTCTGGCCTGGCTGG
>JABTBR010000069.1 GCA_013284265.1 Oxalobacteraceae bacterium
CCCGGGGCCCCCCCCCCCAGGGGTAGGCCGTGGGTTTTAAATAGCTGCCGGCGGCCCGCGCCCCCAGGGTTACGCTGCGGGTTGTAGCGTTTTATTAAACCACTAGCCTTACTTCCCGGCGTAGTATTCAGGCACGACCAAGGTCACCTCCAAGCCGCCATCCACATGGTTCGACAGCGTCACCGTGGCCCCATGCTGCTCCGCGATATTGCGCGCGATGGTCAGGCCCAGGCCGGTGCCGCCGGACTCGCGCGAACGCGAGGTTTCAATGCGGTAAAACGGTTCGAACACGCGCGCCATCTGGTCCTGCGCGATGCCCGGGCCGCTGTCGCGGATACGGATGCGCGCCGAGCCCACCATGCGCTCGACCGACACGCTGGCCTTATGCCCATACTTGACGGCGTTGTCGATCAGATTCACCAGGCAGCGCCGGATCGCCAGCGGCCGGCCCATCAGCGCCATCGCGGCGCGGCCCTTCAACTGCACATCCTGGCCCGCATCGGTGGCGTCGGAACAGACGCTGTCGAGCAGGGAATCGAGGTCGAGCGCCTGCATGGTTTCGGTGGTATCCATCGAGCGCGCCAGGTCCAGCCCTTCGCGCACCATCTGCTGCATGGCCGACAGGTCGTCGACCAGCCTTTGCTGCAGCTCGGCGTCGGCGACTTTTTCCAGGCGCAGGCGGATGCGCGTGAGCGGGGTCTGTAAATCGTGGGTGATGGCCGCCAGCATCTGGGTGCGCTGGAAGATGTGCTGGCGTATCCGCGCCTGCATCGCGTTGAAGGCCGCGCTGGCCTGGCGGATTTCCGCCGCGCCCGACAGCGACAGCGGCGGATGGTTGATGTCATTGCCCAGGTCCTTGGCCGCCTGCGCCAGCTGCTTGAGCGGGCGCATCGTCATGCGCGTGACCAGATAGGCCAGCGCGGTGATGCTGAGCAGGAAAGGCAGCACCGTCAGCAGCTCGTTGTGGCCGCTGGGCGGCGGCCCGCGCGGCGGCAGCACCGACAGCTTCAGCACTTCCTTGTCGCGCATGCGCACATACATGGTTTCGCACGTGCCGCGCCACTGGGTCGGACCGAACATGGTGCTGGGCCGGCGCGGCCGGTCGCATTCGGACGGGCGCTCGGCCAGCGGGACGATGCCAAAGCCCTCCCCCAGGCGCTGCTGCAAAGACAGCGTGAATTCGGTCTGCGGCAAGGCCGGGCTTTTCCCCGCGTTAAGCACATCCTGCGCCACCAGCTGCAAGCGGATGCTGCCGCGGCTGGCGACCCGCAGATAGGTGGGCCGCTCGACGGCCGGCACCACGTCGGCCGTGGTGACCAGCTGCTCGGCTCGCTCCAGCGCGTGGAAGTCGCGGTAGCGTTCGATCGCGCGGGTACGTTCATTGACGGCCAGCCACTGGGTCAGCGCGGCCGAGGCCACGATCCCCAGCAGCAGCACCAGGAACACGCGGCCCGTCATCGAGCCCAGGAAAGCCCTCACTGCGGCTCCACGCTAACCTGGCCGGCCAGCACATAGCCGCCGTTACGCACCGTCTTGATGATCTGCGGCAGGCGCGCATCCTCGCCCAGTTTCTGGCGCAGGCGGCTGATCTGGATATCGATGGAACGGTCGAAGGGATCGGCGTCGCGGCCCTGCGTCAGGTTCAGCAGTTGGTCGCGGTTGAGCACCCGGTTCGGGTGTTCCAGGAACACCTTAAGCAGGCGGAACTCGGCGCCCGACAGCATGATCACGATGCCGTCCGGATTGAGCAGGTGGCGCGCCGTCAGGTCCAGCGTCCAGCCGGAAAAGCGCATCTGCTGGGCCTTGTCGCTGCTGCTGTTGGACGGCATCGCATGGCTGCGGCGCAGTACGCTGCGGATGCGCGCCAGCAGCTCGCGCGGTTCGAACGGTTTCGGCAGATAATCGTCGGCGCCCATCTCCAGGCCCAGGATGCGGTCCAGCGGCTCGCTGCGCGCCGTCAGCATGATCACCGGCAAGGTCGAATTGGCGCGCAGCTTGCGGCATAGGGTCAGTCCGTCGTCGCCGGGCAGGTTTAGGTCGAGCACGACCAGGTCGGGACGCGATTCGTCGAGCAGCTTCCACATGGCCGTGCCGTCGGCCGCGCACTGGGCGCGATAACCATTGGTTTCCAGGTAATCGGCCAGCAGGGTGCGGATGTCGCGGTCGTCGTCGACGATCAGAATTGATGATGTGGGTTCCATGACGCTAATTATCCCCAGTTAAGCGGCGCAAGACCAATGGCCATTTGTATCGTCTTGTATATACCCCTTGCGTCTGCCTTGCCAGCGAAACAACTTGATACAAAGCCCCGCGTGCGCGCAATGTCGCCGTTACATCAAGCTGCGATGATAGCTCTCATGGGCAGGGCAAAACGCACCGGCCTTGCAGATCCCTCTGCCAACGACTACCACAGGAGCAACTATGACTACCTTACGCAAACAGATTCTGATCGGCCTGACCGCTCTCTCGCTGGGCAGCGCCGCCTACGCCGCCACGGCCGACGACAACGCCACCGCCGGACGCCACGGCCATCGTGCCAACGCCGAGCAGAACCAGGCCAAACTCGCCGAGCATTTCGCCAAGCACCAGGCCAAGTTGCATGATGCGCTGAAGCTGACGGCCGCGCAGGAAGCCGGCTGGACGACCTATCAGGCCGCCATCAAGCCGGTGGCCCATGAAGGAATGGCGGGCGAACACGGCGCCTGGGCCAAGTTGAGCGCGCCGGAGCGCCTGGCCAAGGGCATCGAGCGCAGCAAGGAGCATACGGCGCGCATGGAAGGCCATCTGGCGGCCGTGAACGCCTTCTATGCCACGCTGAGCGCCGAGCAGAAGAAGGTGTTTGATGACAATACCCTGGGCGGCGCCCAGGGTCCGCGCCATCATGGTTTTATGCATCGTCGTTAATCTCAGCGTGCCGCCGCGTCATTAAAGCCGGTGGCAAAGAGCCGGGGACGCCTGATAAAACCCAGGGCGAGCCGCTGACCCGCTAGCGAACGTCGTGAAACCTAGTTCAAGCGCCCCAGCGAATTGAGAAACTTCTGCGCATCCTGGAAGCCAATCACCCGCGAATCGGCAATCTCCTGCCCCTTGCCATCGAACAAAATAATCCCCGGTGGCCCAAACAAATTGAAGCGCTTCAGCATCGCCTTATCGGCCTCATCATTGGCCGTCACATCGACCTGCAGCAACACGGAGTTGGCCAGCTTGGCCCGCACCTGCGGCTCGACAAAGGTCAGCTTCTCCATTTCCTTGCAGGACACGCACCAGTCCGCATAAAAATCGAGCAACACGGTCTTGCCGGCGCTGCGCGCCAGCGCCGCATCCAGATCGGCCACGGTCTTGATGCGCTCAAACGGCAGCGGCGCGGCCACCTTGCCGGCCTGCAGATGCGCCAGCGGCGCCAGCGGATCGCGGCCGCCGCTGGCCACGCCCACCAGCTGCATCAGCCCCAGCGCAGCCACCACCACACCGATGGCACGCGCCCCCCAGCCGCCGGACCGGGCCAGCAGGAACACCCCATAGCCGACGAACAGAACCGTCCAGCCCAGCATCTGCACCGCACCCGGCAGCACCGGCGACACCAGCCACCAGGCCATCGCCAGCAGCAGCACACCGAAGAAACGCTTGACCGCATCCATCCAGGCGCCCGCCTTGGGCAGCAAGGTGCCGGCCGATACGCCCACCAGCAGCAGCGGCACGCTCATACCGACGGCCAGCGCGAACAGCGCGCTGCCGCCAATGAGCACGTCGCGGGTCTGGCTGATGTACAGCAAGGCACCGGCCAGCGGCGCGGCCACGCAGGGGCCGACGATCAGGGCCGAGATCGCGCCCATCGCGAACACACCGGCCAGCTTGCCGGAAGATTGACGGTTGGACACCGTGCTCAGCCTGGACTGCAGGGCAGCCGGCACTTGCAGCTCATAAAACCCGAACATCGACAGCGACAGCAGCGCCATCAGGATCGCGAACGCGCCCAGCACCCAGGGATTTTGCAGCGTCGCGGCCAGGCCCTCGCCGACCAGGCCGGCGGCCACGCCCAGCGCGGTGTAGACGATGGCCATGCCCAGCGCATAGGTGGTCGACAGCAGCAGGCCGCGCGCGCGGCTGGCCTTGGCGCCTTCGCCGACGATGATGAAGGACAGAATCGGCACCATCGGCAGCACGCAGGGGGTAAACGACAGGCCCAGGCCCAGCAGCATGAACAAGGGCACAATCACCAGCAGCTTGCCGCCTTTGAGCGCGGCTTCGATGCCACCCAGTTCGCTGGTGGACGCCGGCGCGACGGCGGGCACGGCGGCCTGGGCCGGCGTATCGACCAGCACCGTGGTTTCAGGACGGGGAATCGCGTTGATCGACACGCCCGGCGTGACGGCGGCCGGTTTGCCGCCGACGCTGGACATGCCGGCGCCGGCGAGGCCGGCAGGCAGGCCGCCGGACTGGCCGGCCGTTCCGGACAGCGGCGCCGCACCGCCGCCGCCGCCGCCATTCAGGCTGGCGCGGGCTTCCTGGGGCGCATAGCACAGGCCGCGGTCGGAGCAACCCTGGCCGGCGGACACCAGCGTGAAGTTGCCGCCGGCCTGGACGGGAATGGTGATGGTGATGCTGTGGCGATAGGTTTCCACATTCTTCTGGAAGGTCTCGTCGAACTTGACCTTGCCCGGCGGGATCACGGGCGTGCCCAGGGTGGCGCCGACGGCGGAGAACTTGAAGCGCTCGCGGTACATATAGTAGCCCTCGGCGATCTGGTAGCTGACCGCCACCGTGTGATCGTCGACCATGCGCGCGCTGAAGCGGAAGGCCGCGTCCGGCTCCAGATAGGCTTCCTCGGCGGCCTGGGCAGTTGTCATGCCGGCCAGCGCGAGCAGGCTCACGGCCAGGCCCAGCAGCGCGGCGCGCAGCCTGCCGTAGAGCGATCCGGGCAGACCGGACAGGGCGCCGCGCGGCGCGGCGTAAGGGGTGAAACTGCTCATGAAAACCTTCTGCAAAGTAATGTTCAAACGGCTAAAAAGCCGAGTGTACACCGGCTTGCGAAAGCCTGTCTGAGCATCTGCTTAAACGCAAAAAAGCCAGGCGAACCTGGCTTTTTCGGTGCAATCACTGCTGAATATTACTCAGCGGTTGGTGCATCTTCAACAGCGGTGATCTCTGGACGGTCCAGCAGTTCAACGTAAGCCATTGGAGCGTTGTCGCCAACACGGAAACCCATTTTCAGGATACGCAGGTAGCCACCGTTACGGTTGGCGTAGCGTGGGCCCAGTTCTGCGAACAGTTTCAGGACCATTTCACGGTCGCGCAGGCGGGAGAACGCCAGACGCTTGTTGGCCAGGGTGTCGGTCTTGCCCATGGTCAGGATAGGCTCAACAACGCGACGCAGCTCTTTAGCTTTTGGCAGCGTGGTTTTGATGGCTTCGTGACGCAGCAGCGAAACGGTCATGTTACGCAACATGGCCAGACGGTGGGACGAGGTACGATTCAGCTTGCGAAGGCCGTGACGGTGACGCATGGTAATTCCTTTCGGTTGGTTTTATTCCAGTTCTTCGATCGGTCATGCTGTGCATGTCCGCGGACCGGTTCAATAAATAAGTTAAATAATGCCCGGAACACCTGTCCCGGGCAGTTTGCTACGGTACTACGACTGCAAATTACTTTTCCAGGCCGGCAGGCGGCCAGTTTTCCAGCTTCATGCCCAAGGTCAGGCCGCGCGACGCCAGCACTTCCTTGATTTCGTTCAGGGACTTGCGGCCCAGATTCGGCGTTTTCAGCAGTTCGTTTTCCGAACGCTGGATCAGATCGCCGATGTAGTAGATGTTTTCGGCTTTCAGGCAGTTGGCCGAACGCACGGTCAGTTCCAGATCGTCGACTGGACGCAGCAGGATAGGATCGACCAGCGGTGCACGCGATGGCGCTTCGGCGGCCGCTTCCGTGCCTTCCAGGGCAGCGAATACGTTCAGTTGGTCGACCAGCACGCGGGCCGATTGACGGATCGCTTCTTCCGGCGAGATCACACCATTGGTTTCAATGTTGATGATCAGCTTGTCCAGATCGGTACGCTGTTCCACGCGAGCGGACTCGACGAAGTAGGACACGCGGCGCACTGGCGAGAACGAGGCATCCAGAATGATGCGGCCGATGGTTTTATTGGTGTCTTCCGACAGACGACGGACGTTACCTGGCACATAACCACGGCCTTTTTCGACCTTGATCTGCATGTCCAGCTTGCCGCCAGCGGTCAGGTGGGCAATCACGTGGTCCGGGTTGATCAGTTCCACATCGTGTGGCAGATCGATATCGGATGCCAGGATCGCGCCTTCGCCTTCCTTTTTCAGGGTCAGGGTGACGGAGTCACGGTTGTGGACTTTAAAGACCACGCCCTTCAGGTTCAGCAGCAGATCGACGACGTCTTCCTGCACGCCATCGAGCGACGAGTATTCGTGTACCACGCCAGCGATCGTCACTTCGGTCGGCGCGTAGCCCACCATCGACGACAGCAGCACGCGGCGCAGCGCATTACCCAATGTATGGCCATAGCCGCGTTCGAACGGCTCCATCACGACTTTAGCGTGGCCGGCGCCGAGCGCCTCTACATCGATAATACGTGGCTTCAACAAACTGTTTTGCATGTAAATGTCCTTTTCAATACCCTCGGCTCGTTACGCCGATAAGGCTGATGGCATTAGTGAAAACGCCCACTCGATGGAGTGGGCGGGGATACGGCGACTAGCTATTAACGCGAGTACAGCTCGACGATCAGCGATTCGTTGACGTCGTTAGCGATTTCGTTACGCTCTGGCAGGGACTTGAAAGTACCTTCCATTTTCTTGGCATCAACCGACACCCAGCTAGGCATACCAATTTGTTCGGCCAGCGACAGCGCTTCAACGATACGCACTTGCTTTTTCGATTTTTCACGAACAGCAATCACGTCGCCGATTTTGACGGCGTAGGAAGCGATGTTGACGACGATACCGTTGACGGTGAACGCTTTGTGGCTGACCAGTTGACGCGCTTCAGCGCGGGTCGAGCCAAAGCCCATGCGGTATGCGACGTTGTCCAGACGGGTCTCGAGCAACTTCAACAGCGTTTCGCCGGTGTTGCCCTTGCGACGGTCTGCTTCAGCGAAGTAGCGGCGGAATTGACGTTCCAGCACGCCGTACATGCGCTTGACTTTTTGCTTTTCGCGCAGTTGGTTACCGTAGTCCGAGGTGCGGGCGCCGGATTTAACGCCGTGTTGGCCTGGTTTGACGTCCAGTTTGCACTTGCTGTCGAGCGAGCGACGTGCGCTCTTCAGGAACAGGTCAGTACCTTCACGACGGGAAAGTTTTGCTTTAGGTCCGATATAACGTGCCACGATGCTTCCTTTGATTGAATAATAACGCCCCAGCCACAGCATGCTGCGGTTAGGCGCTAGTCTGATTTACTTGCGACCAGACGGTGGCTAAAAACGAAAAACCCGCCAAAAACAGTTCGGCAGGCGTCAATAGCCGGGCAGTATAACCGTTTCCGGCTGCCTGCTCCAGCGATTTTTTCTACTAACGACCGAATACGCTGTGTATCACAGAAGGCGGGCGACCAAGGCCGCCGCCGACTGCATTAGATACGACGACGCTTTGGAGGACGGCAGCCGTTGTGCGGTACTGGGGTAACGTCCTGGATCTCGGTGATCTTGATGCCCAGGTTGTTCAGTGCGCGCACTGCGGATTCGCGACCAGGACCAGGGCCCTTGATACGCACTTCCAGGTTCTTCACGCCGCATTCCACTGCGACTTTACCAGCTGCTTCAGCCGCAACCTGCGCTGCGAACGGGGTCGATTTACGCGAACCCTTGAAGCCAGCACCACCGGAAGTTGCCCACGACAGAGCATTGCCCTGACGGTCGGTGATGGTGATGATGGTGTTGTTGAAGGAAGCGTGAACGTGCGCGATACCTTCGGCGACGTTCTTCTTGACCTTTTTGCGGACGCGCGCTGCTGCTGCGCTGCTTTGTTGCTTAGCCATGTGATTTCCCTAGATTATTTCTTGAGCGATTGTGCGGCTTTGCGCGGGCCCTTGCGGGTACGTGCATTGGTGCGGGTACGCTGGCCGCGGACCGGCAGGCCCTTACGGTGACGCATACCGCGATAGCAACCCAGATCCATCAAACGCTTGATGTTCATCGAGATTTCGCGACGCAGATCGCCTTCAACGATGAATTTTGCTACTTCATCGCGAAGCTTTTCCAGTTCGCTGTCATCCAGATCTTTGACCTTTTTGTTGGTCGCGATACCCGTCGCTTCGCAAATGAACTGCGCGCGTGGGCGGCCTACGCCGTAGATAGCCGTCAGGCCAATTACGGTGTGCTGATGATTGGGGATATTAACCCCTGCAATACGTGCCATTCGTTATTCCTCGATAAATAACGGTTATTAACCTTGACGCTGCTTGTGACGTGGTTCGACGCAGATTACGCGAACAACACCCTTGCGCTTGATGATCTTGCAGTTGCGGCAGATCCGCTTGACTGAGGCGTTAACTTTCATTGTGCTCTCTCTTGTTAAATCGATTATCTATTTACTTGGTCCGGAACACAATGCGGGCCCGGCTCAAATCATAAGGTGTCAGCTCTACCGTCACCTTGTCGCCAGGAAGAATGCGGATATAGTTCATCCGCATTTTACCCGAAATGTGGCCGAGCACCACGTGCCCGTTTTCCAGCTTCACTCGAAATGTTGCATTCGGGAGATTCTCAAGAATCTCGCCCTGCATCTGTATGACGTCGTCTTTTGCCATTCGGTATGTTTACCGCGCTTATCGCGTCGGAATTCCGCCCTTGAAGTTTGCTTTGCGCAGCAGCGATTCATATTGCTGCGACATCACGTAGTTCTGTACCTGCGCCATGAAATCCATGGTCACAACTACAATAATCAACAGAGAAGTACCACCAAAATAAAACGGTACCTTCCACTGGGCTTGCATAAATTCCGGCAACAAACACACCAAAGTGATGTAGATCGCGCCTGCCAGCGTCAATCGGGTCAGGATCTTGTCGATGTAACGGGCTGTCTGCTCACCGGGACGAATCCCTGGCACGAAGGCCCCGCTCTTCTTCAAGTTATCCGCGGTTTCTTTGCTGTTGAACACCAAAGCGGTGTAGAAGAAGCAGAAAAACACAATTGCGCCGGCGTACAACAGTGCGTGGATAGGCTCGCCTGGCCCCATCGATGCTGCCAAATCTTTCAAGAACCGGACCACCGGGTTGGCCTGATCGGCGCCCTTAGAGAACCAGTCCACGATCGTGGCCGGGAACAAGATAATCGACGAAGCGAAGATCGGTGGGATCACGCCGGCCATATTCAACTTCAATGGCAGGTGTGACGTTTGTCCACCGTAAATCTTGTTTCCAACCTGGCGTTTCGCATAGTTGACCAGAATCTTGCGCTGACCACGTTCGACGAATACGACGAAGAACGTCACCAGTGCCACCAGGACCACGATGATAATCGCGGAGAAGCTGCCAATCGCGCCGTTGGCCACCTGGGAGAACAAGCCTCCCAGAGCTGCCGGCAGACCGGCGGCGATCCCGGCAAAGATGATGATCGAAATGCCGTTACCCAGGCCGCGTTCGGTAATTTGCTCGCCCAGCCACATGAGGAACATGGTGCCAGTCAACAGCGTAATGACCGTAACGAAACGGAAAGCATAACCCGGGTCCAGCACCAGCCCAGCTTGCGACTCGAGTGCGACTGCAATCCCGAGCGCCTGGAACAACGCCAGCAGCACCGTGAAGTAACGGGTGTACTGGGTGATCTTGCGCCGGCCTGCTTCGCCTTCTTTTTTGAGCGCTTCCATCTGTGGCGACACGATCGACAGCAATTGCATGATGATCGAGGCCGAGATGTAAGGCATGATACCCAGCGCAAACACTGTGAAGCGCGAGAGCGCGCCACCGCTGAACATGTTGAACATGCCCAGGATGCCACCCTCTTGCGTCTTGAACAGCGCGGCTAATTGTACCGGGTCGATTCCGGGAACCGGAACGTGAGCACCGATACGATAGACCACCAATGCGCCAAGCAAGAACCACAGCCGTCCCCAAGGGAAACCGGCCGCTGCACTTTTAGCAAGTTGTGGATTAGTCGCCAATTTTCGCTCCGATCAAGCTGTTAGCGGTCAACTCAGGCTACCGAGCCGCCGGCTGCTTCGATGGCGGCTTTCGCGCCAGCGGTCACTTTCAGGCCTTTGAGGTTCACCGCTTTGGTGATCTCGCCGGACAGAATGACGCGCACGTCGCGGGCCAGCACGCTGAGCACGCCAGCTTGCTTGAGCACCAGAATGTCGACTTCGCTTACTGCCAGCTTGTTCAGGTCGGACAGACGCACTTCAGCTTTGAAGGTGGCGTTGAGCGACTTGAAACCGCGCTTAGGCAGACGGCGTTGCAGAGGCATCTGACCGCCTTCGAAACCGACTTTGTGGAAGCCGCCCGAACGCGATTTTTGACCCTTGTGACCACGGCCCGAGGTTTTACCCAGACCGGAGCCGATACCGCGGCCGACGCGACGCTTGTAGTGCTTCGCGCCATCGGCTGGTTGAATGGTATTCAGTTCCATGATTTCTCCGTTGGTAAGCCCGAAGGCTTACGCGACAACTTTAACGAGGTACGAGACTTTGTTGATCATGCCGCGCACGGATGGGGTGTCCTGCAACTCTTTTACCGAGTTAACACGACGCAGACCCAGACCGCGGACGGTGGCACGGTGATCTTCACGCGTACCGATCAAGCCCTTGACCAATTGCACTTTGACTGTTTTTGTCATGATGTTCCGCCTTAGCCCAGAATGTCTTCAACCGACTTGCCGCGTTTGGCAGCGATATCGGAAGCAGTGCTCATTTTTGCCAGACCGTCGAGCGTGGCACGCACCAGGTTGTAAGGGTTCGAGGAACCGGTGGATTTCGCCACCACGTCCGTCACGCCCATTACTTCGAAGATTGCGCGCATAGCGCCGCCGGCGATGACGCCAGTACCAGGTTTCGCTGGATTCATCATCACTTTCGACGCGCCATGACGGCCGTAGACGGTGTGATGCAGGGTGCCGTTTTTGAGCGGTACCTTGATCAGGTTGCGACGGGCTTCTTCCATTGCCTTTTGCACACCGACCGGTACTTCTTTCGACTTGCCCTTGCCCATGCCGATGCGGCCATCGCCGTCACCAACTACGGTCAGCGCCGCGAAGCCCATGATACGACCACCCTTGACCACTTTGGTCACGCGGTTGATCGCGATCATTTTTTCGCGCATGCCATCATCAGGCTTATCGCCTTGCATTTTTGCTTGCATTTTTGCCATGATCGTTCCTTAGAACTTCAGACCGGCTTCACGCGCGGCTTCTGCCAGCGCCTTGACACGGCCGTGGTAACGGAAACCGGAGCGGTCAAACGCGACTTCGGTAATCCCTGCTTTCAGTGCTTTCTCTGCGACGCGCTTGCCGACGATCGCGGCAGCAGCAGCGTTGCCGCCCTTGCCCGATTTGCCAGCCAGTTCGTTGCGCACTTCGACTTCTGCCGTGGAGGCCGACACCAAAATTTTGGCGTCCGGCGAGATCAGGTTCGCGTAGATATGCAGATTGGTGCGGTGTACCGACAGGCGGTTCACTTTCTGCTGTGCGATCTTGATCCGGGTTTGGCGTCCGCGGCGCAGACGTGATTCTTTCTTGTCCATCGTCAGCCCCTATTACTTCTTCTTGGTTTCTTTAAGCTTAACCACTTCGTCCGCATAGCGAACACCCTTGCCTTTGTATGGCTCAGGGGAGCGGTAAGCACGAACTTCAGCGGCGACCTGGCCCACTTGCTGGCGATCGATACCCTTGATCAGGATCTCGGTCGGGGTAGCGGTGGCGCAAGTCACGCCGGCTGGCATCGAATGGACGACAGGGTGCGAGAAGCCCAGCGACAGATTCAGCTTGTCACCTTGTGCTTGCGCCTTGTAACCCACACCAACCAGGTTCAGCTTTTTCTCGAAACCCTTGGTCACGCCAGTGACCATGTTGTTGACCAGCGCGCGCAGCGTACCGGACATGGCATTGGCTTCGCGGCTGTCATTGGCCGGGACGAAGCTCAGGGTTCCTGCATTGTTTTCTACCGTGACCTGGCCGTTGAGGACCTGGGTCAGCACGCCCAGCGGGCCTTTGACGGTGATCGCTTGTGCGGAGATGGCGACATCAGCGCCAGCTGGCACAGCGATTGGCATTTTAGCTACTCGAGACATATGTGTAACTCCTTATGCGACGTAGCAAATAACTTCGCCGCCGACACCGGTAGCGCGTGCTTTGCGGTCAGTCATGACGCCTTGCGGAGTCGACACGATCGCCACACCCAAGCCATTCATCACAGTAGGGATCTCGTCTTTGCCCTTGTAGACGCGCAGGCCCGGACGGGACACGCGCTCTAAGCGCTCGATGACGGGACGGCCAACATAATACTTCAAACCGATCTTCAGTTCCGCCTTGCCACCAGCTTCGGCGACGGCGAAATCTTCAATGTAACCCTCGTCCTTCAGGACGTTGGCAATCGCAATTTTAACTTTCGACGATGGCATGGCCACGGTCGTTTTTTGCACGCCCTGGGCGTTACGAATGCGGGTCAGCATATCGGCGATAGGATCGCTCATACTCATTGCATATTCTCCTATTACCAGCTTGCTTTAGTCATACCCGGAATCTCACCACGCATGGCGAATTCACGGAGCTTGATACGGCCCAGACCGAATTTACGGAAGGTGCCGCGTGGACGACCGGTGACTGCGCAACGGTTACGCTGGCGAGTCGGAGCGGAGTTACGTGGCAGCGCCTGCAGTTTCAGGCGAGCTTCGTAACGCTCTTCTTCCGATTTCGACTGGTCATCAATGATGGCCTTCAGCGAGGCGCGCTTGGCAGCAAACTTGTTTGCCAGGTCGACGCGTTTCTGCTCACGGTTAATCAGTGCGAGTTTTGCCATGATCTCAGTTTCTGAACGGGAATTTAAAGGCGGCGAGGAGTGCTTTCGCTTCGTCGTCGGTCTTGGCGGTGGTGGTGATCGAAATGTTCATACCACGCAGCGCATCAATCTTGTCGTACTCGATTTCAGGGAAGATGATCTGTTCCTTGACACCGATGTTGTAGTTGCCACGACCGTCGAACGAACGACCGGACACACCACGGAAATCGCGCACACGCGGCAGAGCCACGGTGATGAAGCGATCCAGGAACTCGTACATGCGAGCGCCGCGCAGGGTGACCATGGTACCGATCGGATAGCCTTCACGGATTTTGAAACCCGCGATTGCCTTACGCGACTTGGTGGTCACTGGCTTCTGGCCAGCGATCTTGGTCAGATCGCCAACAGCGTGCTCAAGGACCTTCTTGTCAGCGATCGCCTCACCGACACCCATGTTCAGGGTGATCTTGGTCAGACGTGGAACTTCCATTACCGACTTGTAACCAAATTTGGTGGTCAGGTCAGCAACGACTTTATCTTTATAGAACTCTTGGAGACGTGCCATGATTTCTTAAGCCTTCACTACTTCGCCGGACGATTTAAAGACGCGAACTTTGTTACCGTCCACTTCTTTGAAACCTACGCGGTCTGCCTTGCCAGTCGCTGCATTGAACAATGCAACGTTGGACACGTGAATCGGCATAGTCTTGTCGACGATACCACCTTGTACGCCAGTCATTGGGTTAGGCTTGGTCGCTTTTTTGGCGACGTTGATGCCTTCAACCACGACATGCTCAGCATCGATACGCTGCTGAACGACGCCACGCTTGCCCTTGTCTTTCCCGGTCAGAACGATGACTTCGTCGTTTTTACGAATCTTATCCATTACGACTCCTTACAGGACTTCCGGTGCCAGGGACACGATCTTCATGAACTTCTCAGTGCGCAGTTCGCGCGTGACTGGTCCAAAGATACGGGTACCGATCGGTTCCAGCTTGGCATTGAGCAGAACGGCAGCGTTGCCGTCGAACTTCACCAGGGAACCGTCTTGGCGGCGAACACCTTTAGCGGTGCGCACAACCACGGCGTTATAAATTTCACCTTTTTTGACACGACCACGTGGCGCAGCAACCTTAATGGTTACCTTGATCACGTCGCCGATGCCAGCATAACGGCGCTTGGAGCCGCCCAATACCTTGATGCACATAACTTCTTTTGCACCGGTATTGTCGGCCACTTCGAGCCGGCTTTCAGTTTGAATCATAGTATTCTCTTTCCCAACTTAAGCCGAAGAATCCACACAATGTAGACCCGCGGTCAGTCTTGGTCCCGCCAGAGCGGCCCATGCAGGGCCCCACTGTTTGGGTGCTTGACCTTCGTACTGCACTGACCGCGCGTTCTGCGTCTGTGGCCAGACACTTTGCGGCGTTACATGAACGAAGCCCGCAAGTATTACATACAATTTGCGGGCTTGCAAGAACTAATTAAAACTCCCCGCCACCGTTGCCGGTTGGCGGGGCAATCTTAATTAAACGATTTGTGCGGCTTGCACCACACGCGTCACGGTCCATGCCTTCGTTTTGGAGATCGGACGACCTTCCACGATTTCCACCGTGTCACCGGCTTTCACCTGGTTGGTCTCGTCATGCGCGTGATACTTGTTCGAGCGCACGATGATCTTGCCGTACAAAGGATGCTTGACGTGACGTTCGATCAGAACGGTAACGGTCTTGTCCATCTTGTCGGACACCACTTTACCGATCAGCGTGCGCTTGAGCGGCTTGGTCACTGGTTCGGTCATTTGGCTTCCTTGATGTTCATTACCGTCTTTACACGCGCGATATCGCGGCGTACCTTCTTGAGCTGCGAAGTGTTGCTCAGCTGTTGCGTAGCGATTTGCATACGCAGGCCGAACTGTGCCTTCAACAAGTCATTCAACTCTTTTTGCAGAGTTGCCTGGTCTTTGCCGCGGAGTTCAGTTGCTTTCATAATTCAACTCCAATTATTGGCCAACTTGGCGGATGACAAACGTCGTCGCCAGTGGCAGTTTAGCGGCGGCAAGACGGAAAGCTTCCCGTGCCAGCGCTTCGTCCACGCCGTCCATCTCGTACAGGACTTTACCTGGCTGGATTTCTGCGACGTAGTACTCTGGATTACCCTTACCGTTACCCATACGGACTTCGGCAGGCTTGTTCGAGATTGGCTTGTCCGGGAACACGCGAATCCAGATACGACCGCCACGTTTGATGTGACGGGTCATGGCGCGACGGGCTGCCTCGATTTGGCGAGCCGTGATACGACCACGGGCAACGGCTTTCAGACCGAACTCGCCAAACGACACGGCGGTGCCGCGGCTGTGCGAGATGCCGGTGTTACGGCCCTTCTGCTCTTTACGATACTTTCTGCGTGCTGGTTGCAGCATGATTATTCTCCTGCTTTCTCAGCGGGGGCAGCAGCAGCGGCGGCCGGTTTAGCGGCGCTACGCACACGTGCAGCACCTGGTGCTGTGGATGGTTTCGCACCGGCGCCGGCTGGACGCGGACGGCCAGCTGGTTTGCCGTCGTCACGGCGTGGGCCGCGGCTTTTCTTCTCGTCCGGCGGGGTATCGATGACTGGTGCATCGCCGTTCGGCGCGCGGTCACCTTTGTAGACCCAGACCTTGACACCGATGATGCCGTAGGTGGTCGACGCTTCGCTGGTACCGTAGTCGATATCGGCGCGCAGGGTATGCAGAGGCACGCGGCCTTCGCGGTACCACTCTTTACGCGCGATTTCGATACCGTTCAGACGGCCGGAGGACATGATCTTGATACCGAGGGCACCCAGGCGCATTGCATTTTGCATTGCACGCTTCATGGCGCGGCGGAACATGATCCGTTTTTCCAGCTGCTGAGCGATCGAGTCGGCGATCAGTTGCGAGTCGATTTCCGGCTTGCGGATTTCTTCGATATTGACGTGCACCGGCACACCCATGATTTTGGTCAGGGCTGCTTTCAGCACTTCGATGTCTTCGCCTTTTTTACCAATGACCACGCCCGGACGCGAGCTGTAGATCGTGAAGCGCGCGTTCTTGGCTGGACGCTCGATGACGATGCGGCCGACCGAAGCGTTCTTCAGTTTGGTTTTCAGGTAAGCGCGTGCCTTCAGATCTTCGTTCAGCATCGAAGCGAAGTTGCTGTTGCCCGCGTACCAACGCGATGCCCAGTTACGGGTAACCGACAGGCGGAAGCCGGTTGGGTGAATTTTTTGACCCATTTTTAGCTCCTTAGTTGCCGACGGTCACGTAAATGTGACACGATTGTTTCGAGATGCGATCGCCCCGGCCTTTAGCGCGTGCAGTGAAGCGCTTCAGGATCGGGCCCTTTTCGACGTAAATGACTTTTACGAACAGTTCGTCGATGTCCGCGCCATCATTGTGCTCGGCGTTGGCGATAGCCGACTCGAGTACTTTCTTGATGATGGTCGCACCCTTTTTAGGGCTAAATTGCAGAATGTTGAGTGCAGCGTCAACTTTCTTGCCGCGGATCTGGTCAGCCACGAGGCGACCTTTCTGATCCGACAAGCGCACACCTTTGAGGATAGCTTTGGTTTCCATTATTTCTTCGCCTTCTTGTCAGCGGCGTGACCTTTGAACGTGCGGGTCAGCGCGAATTCGCCGAGCTTGTGACCAACCATGTTCTCGGAGACGTACACTGGCACGTGCAGCTTGCCATTGTGTACAGCGATCGTCAGGCCGATGAAGTCAGGCATGATGGTCGAACGACGGGACCAGGTTTTGATTGGCTTTTTGTCTTTGATCGCTTGCGCGGCTTCGACTTTTTTCACCAGGTGGGCGTCACAAAACGGCCCTTTTTTCAATGAACGTGTCATGTGCTACCCCTTATTTCTTGCCGCGGCGCGAGACGATCATGGAAGAAGTACGCTTGTTGCTGCGGGTCTTCTTACCCTTGGTCTGTTGGCCCCATGGCGAAACTGGATGACGACCAGCTGCTGTTTTACCTTCACCACCACCGTGCGGGTGATCGACCGGATTCATGACCACACCGCGGACGGTAGGACGAACACCGCGCCAGCGCATCGCGCCGGCCTTACCGATTTTACGCAGGCTGTGTTCGGCATTGCCGACTTCACCCACGGTTGCACGGCACTCGATGTGCACGCGACGTACTTCACCCGAGCGCAGACGCACTTGAGCATAGGTACCGTCACGGGCCATCAGGACCACGCCGGCGCCGGCGGAACGGGCCATCTGGGCACCCTTACCTGGCAGCATTTCGACGCAATGCATGATGGTACCGACTGGGATGTTGCGGATCGGCAGGCAGTTGCCCGACTTGATCGGCGCTTCCGAACCGTTCATCACGGTATCGCCAACGGACATGCCCTTGGTGGCGATGATGTACTGACGCTCACCGTCGGCGTAGCACAGCAGGGCGATATTCGCGGTGCGGTTTGGATCGTATTCAATCCGTTCCACTTTCGCAGGAATAGCATCCTTCTGACGCTTGAAGTCGATCAGGCGATAGTGCTGCTTATGACCACCGCCGATGTGGCGGGTGGTGATGTGACCGTTGTTGTTACGGCCGGCAGTTTTCGATTTTTTCTCAACCAGAGCGGCGAACGGACGACCCTTGTACAGGTCTGGGTTCACCACTTTCACCATGCCGCGACGGCCTGGCGATGTTGGTTTCATCTTAACGAGTGCCATTATTTAGCCTCCTCGGAGAAGTTGATTTCCTGGCCAGGTTTCAGGCACACGAAAGCGCGTTTGGTATGGTTGCGACGGCCGGTGTGGGCACCGGTGCGCTTCTGTTTACCTTGGCGGTTAGCTGTCTGGACCGACAGGACTTCAACCTTGAACAGCAGTTCAACGGCTGCTTTGATTTCTGGCTTGGTCGCATCCTTGGTAACGCGGAATACGATCTGCTCGTTCTTTTCCGCGACCATGGTGGCCTTTTCGGAAATGACCGGAGCCAGCAGCACCTTCATCAGGCGCTCTTCGCTAATTTTCACGACGCTCATGCCAGCATCTCCTCAATCTTGGCCAATGCAGCCTTGGTGACCAGGATCTTCTTGTAGAACACCAGGGACATTGGATCTGCGTGACGTGGCTCAACAACCAGAACGTTCGGCAGGTTACGCGATGCCAGCAGCAGGTTTTCGTCGAGCGTGTCGGTGATGATCAGAACCGAGTCAAAGCCCATGCCGGTCAGCTTTTGCGACAGCAGTTTGGTCTTTGGCGCTTCGATCGTCAGATCTTCGATCACGGTCAGGCGGTCTTCGCGTGCCAGCTGGGACAGGATCGAGCAGATACCTGCGCGATACATCTTTTTGTTCACTTTGTGGGTGAAGTTCTCGTCAGGCGAGTTCGGGAAGATACGACCACCGCCGCGCCACAGAGGCGACGACGACATACCGGCACGAGCGCGGCCGGTACCTTTTTGGCGCCATGGCTTCTTGGTCGTGTGGTGAACTTCTTCACGGTCTTTCTGTTTGCGATTACCGCTACGTGCGTTGGCCTGATAGGCCACGACGACTTGGTGGATCAGCGCTTCGTTGTAGTCACGGCCGAAGATGGTATCGGCGGCGGCTACGTTAGAGGCGGCTTGACCTTGCGCGTTCAAGAGCTTGAGTTCCATCGTTTAAGCTCCCTTCTTTGCTTTAACTTTGACAGCAGGCGATACCACTACCTGGCCATTTTTCGCGCCCGGTACAGCACCTTTAACCAGCAGCAGCTGACGGTCGGCGTCGATACGTGCGATTTCGAGGTTCTGGATCGTGCGGTTTACGTCACCGAGGTGACCGGTCATGCGCTTACCAGGGAAAACACGACCTGGATCCTGCGCCATACCGATGGAACCTGGAACATTGTGCGAACGCGAGTTACCGTGCGATGCGCGGCCCGAAGCGAAGTGGTGACGTTTGATGGTACCGGCATAGCCTTTACCAATGGTCACGCCTTGCACGTCGATCTTTTGACCGACTTCGAACAGGGAAGCGGCAACAACATCGCCAGCTTTCAGTTCGGCAGCTTTGGTGGCGTCAACGCGGAACTCTTTCAACAGAGTACCGGCTTCAACACCGGCTTTAGCGTGGTGACCTGCTACAGCTTTGGTCACGCGGGAAGCGCGACGTTGACCGTAAGCGACCTGAACAGCGGAGTAACCATCTGTTTCAGGAGTTTTGATTTGCGCAACACGGTTGTTCGATACGTCCAACACGGTGACCGGGATCGAGTCCCCGTCATCGGTGAAGATGCGCATCATACCAACCTTGCGACCGAGAAGGCCAAGGCTCATTTTTTCTCCATTCCCACCTACGATTGGGCGGGGCTTTGTTTAACTACAAAAATTAGTACGGACCAATAAAAGGACGTATCCATACCGAAGCCGGCTAGTGTAGCGTGAATTGGGGCTTGACGCAACAACTTATTACGGGGTATGGCGAGGCCGGGCGCATCACGGTCGGGCGCTCCGCCCATGGCCGCCGGGGACTGCTCCGCCAGCTTGAAACGGGCATGAAACAGACCAGAAACAGGCCAGAAATAATGGCGAGAAACCGGAATTGAAATTACCAATAAAGCAATCCGCTTGTTATAGTAATTGAACTTTTGGCAATTTATCAACCAGCGGACCTGCGCGATGCAGCCCGCTATTTTTCGAGGCATTATGAGATCTCTTTCCCGCGTCCGCATTTCCCTGGGCAGCATCGTATTGGCACTGGCATGCGGCAACAGCGTCGCCGCAGTCGGCATCCAGACCGAGGCCCATTTGGGCAACTTGAACTATGCGATCACGCTGGACAACGGCAGCAGCGTGGCGCCGGTGTTTACTGTCGAATGGTCCTCCGTCTACGGCTCGCTTTCCTCGGGGCAGCCGTTTTACGAGCAAGATGATTACCTGTCCAATGCGGACGGTAGCCCCCTCACGCTGTCCTTCGCCTTTCAAGGTGGCATTAGCAGCGTCTCCAAGCTGGACCAGGTCGGCACCCTGAACGCAGCAACGCTGACGCCTACGGGCCAGCCCCAGAATTGGAACGGCGGTGCCTTCAACCGTATGGATGCAAACAATGCTTTTATTCTCCCAGCGCATGCCTCGTTTTCCCTGTCCGGCCTGGCCAGCGGCCTGGTCGATCAACAAGATCTGACCCGAGGCTACGAAGGCAAGGCCGAAATTGGGATTGATCTGTACCACAGCTGGGACAACGTTGCCAGCTATGGCAATGTTGTCTCCGTGGGACAGTTTCCCACCGCCACCCAGCAATTCAGCGACACTTTCTCCTTGGGCTATACCAACGACTCCAGCCAGGACATGACCCTGCATCTACGGGTAAGAGGTACGGCGTTCGGCAGTACCTATACTGCGCCAACAGTGCCGTCAGTACCCGAGCCGGCCACTTACGGCATGCTGGCCGGCGGCCTGCTGCTGCTGGGCGCGGTGGCGCGCCGCAAGGGCAAACAGGCTTGATGCCAGGCCGCCCAGTGCGGCCAGCCAGCGCCCCGCAGACCCGCCGCGTGCGGGTCTTTTTTTGAGCGGCTTGCGATCCGTCGCAAAGCAGCTATCCGTGCTGTTTGTGCTACATCATTAATTTTAGTTTTATGATAATTTCATGGTGTTTTCGCCATCTTCATCCGCGCCGAACAGGCGTCCACCACACGGAGTAGCCATGAAACCCTTCCCACCCATCCGCCTCATCGCCGCCAGCCTGGCACTATTGCTGGCTTGCGGCAGCAGTTCAGCCGCCGTCGGCGTCGCCGCCAGCGCGCAGATTAGCGAAGTGCAGTACAGCATCGATACCGGCGCTGGCGCCACCACAGTGCCGGAGCTGAGCACGCTGGTGCGCTTCCTGAGCAGCCATATCACGCTGCAGCAGCCGGCCTTCGAGGGCGACACCGCCATCTACGACCATAGTCCGGACGCCGTCACGCTCAGCCACGCCTTCCAGGACAGCGGCGTCAGCACGGCCAAATTCGACCAGATCGGCTCCCTGCAGGCGCTGGCGCAGACCCAGAGCGGCCTGACTCACTCCAGCGGCCTCAGTTCCAGTTACGCCGCCATGGCCACGGTCAGCAGTTTCCTGCTGCCGGCGCATGCCACGTTTTCGCTGAGCGGCCTGGCCAGCGGCGCACTCGATCAACCCGATACCGGCAGCGAGCACTATATCGGCAGCAGCACCGTCGGCATCTGGCTCTACCACGGCGTCGATGCGCTCGGCAGCTACCACAAGCGCCTCGAACTGAGCCAGCTGGCCGGCTTCGGCGAGCAATTTAGCGAGCAGTTCGCCCTGTCCTATACCAATCTGAGCGACCAGGCCATGACGCTGCGCCTGGGCTTCGAAGGCTACGCCTACAGCGGCGCACTGCCAGTGCCGGAGCCAAGCGCGTACGGCATGCTGGCCGGCGGTCTGCTGCTGCTGGGCGCTGTGGCGCGCCGCAAGGGCAGCCTGGCCTGGTGATATGCCAGAGGCGGCCAGCCTCAGCGTGGCAAACCAGGCACACCACAAGCGCGCCTGGCTTGATTAATTTTTGGCTTGCAGCATACATGTCGAGAAGTAAATAAAAGTAACCGATTGCATAGCTGACAATACTTAATTTCAGTATAATTAAAAAAATAATAA
The DNA here is from genome assembly GCA_013284265.1 of Oxalobacteraceae bacterium. Lineage (GTDB taxonomy): Bacteria > Pseudomonadota > Gammaproteobacteria > Burkholderiales > Burkholderiaceae_D > Rugamonas. Next base: position 21,562 of record JABTBR010000069.1, read on the forward strand.
GATTTCTCTTCCGCTGCAAACGCGCACTCTCTTTATAAGGTCCCATGCATACACTTTCCCGCTTCACCATCGCCCTGGGCGCCATCGGACTGGCCCTGGCCAGCAGCAGCAGTTCGGCCTCGGTAGGCTATGTATCGGCCGCCAGCTTCAGCGGCGTCAGCTACTCCATCGTCTCGAGCAATGGCGTCCATTCAGTACCGGAATTCATTGCCAGCACTAGCTATACGTCCGCCAGCGTGGACGTTGGCCGCGACGGTTACAGCAAGTCCGACATCCACTCCGCGCAGAACGGCGATCCGCTTAATTCGGCTCTCACCTGGGGCGAGAACAAGGCGGCCGCCAGCAGCAATGGCATCACCGACGCTTCGTCCTCGACCCAAATGAAAGCCTGGCTGACCAACTCCACCACCGAAAGCTATGTGGGAGGCAGCACCGAAACGATCGGCTACTTTACGCTGGCACCGAAAGCGACCTTGTATATCAAAGGGGACGTCAGTGTCATGCAGGGCAATTATGTGGCCGCCGATTGGGGCCACCGCTCACAAGCCTATGCCCAGGCCACCATTGGCTACCTGGCTTATGGCTCCTACTGGAATCCCACTTCGCAACTGACGGATTTCAATACCCAGTTCTTCACTGAAGCGCCGAAAACCTATGCCGGCGAGTTTTACCTGCAGTGGCGCAACCCGTGGGAAACCGATATGCAAATCGCCGTCACCCTGGCGACGCATAGCAGCATCTATGCCTTCCCCCTGCCATTGCCAGTGCCCGAGCCAACAAGCTACGCCATGCTGGCCGGCGGCCTGTTGCTGCTGGGCGCCGTCGCGCGCCGCAAAGGCAAGCAGGCCTGATCGCCCGGCCGCCGCGAGCGGCCAGCAACACAAGTAACAAAGCCGGACCCGCTGCATGCGCGTCCGGCTTTTTCTATGGCGGCGCCCACGCCGCCATGCCGCTTATTGTCCCAGTTGGTACCAGTCCACCTTGCGGGTCACCACCATCAGCGCGGCCAGCACGGCGAACAGCAGCAGGCTGCCCAGCACCAGCGCGTTATTCTCCGAGATCAACAGGCCGTACAGCGCGGCATACAGCAGACTCAGGCCGGCGCCGAAACCGATGCCGCGGCGCATGCGGCCCAGCACATGGCCGAGGTAGAAGCCGATCAGCACGATGCAGGCGACGCTGGCCGTCAGATACGCCCAGACAAATTCGATGTGCTCGGACAGGCCCACCAGCAGCAGGAAGAACAGTGCCAGCGCCAGACCGACCAGCAGATACTGGATGGGGTGGATCCGCAGCTGCTGCAGGATCTCGAACACGAAGAAGGCGGCGAAGGTCAGCGCCACGAACAGCAGGCCGTACTTGGTGGCGCGGTCGGCCTGCGAGTAGATATTGACGGGCTCGACAAAACCGACATTGAAGCTGTCGAGCTCGGCCGCCAGACCGCGTGCGCTGGGCTCGCCGCGCGCTTCCAGCGCATCGAGCTGCTGCTGGGCGCCGGAGGCCAGCGCCGAGACGCGCCAGCGGGCGTTGAAACCTTTGTCGCTGATCGTACGCTGCTCGGGCAGGAAGCGGCCGCCGAACTGCGGATGCGGCCAGGCCGAGCTCAGCGTGACTGTATTGTTTTTACCCAGCGGCACCACATGCTGGCGCTCGATCCCGGCCAGCGCCAGGCTGAACTGAAATGCTACCGTAGCGCCAGGGGCGGCGTCGGCCGCGCTCAGCGGCGCATGCATGCCGCTGGGCGAAGCGAGCACGCCGCTGCCCTGTTCGAACTCGATCTGGCGGCTGCCCCATTGCACTTTGGGGATGTCGCGGATGCCGCGCACATCGGCCACCGGCAGCGCCATATAGGGCAGGCCCGGCGTGATGCGCGAACCGGCATTGTGGCGTGGCAGCTCGCTCAACTGAGGCAGCTGGAAATTGCCCGAGAACTTGTGCTGTCCGGTGTACACCAGCACCTGATGGATGCCGCGGTAGCGCCGCTCGGTGCCGATGTCGCCAGTAATGACGAGCTGTTCCGGATAGACCAGCTTGCGGCGCTGTTCGACCACGGTCACCCGCTTCGACGTGTCTTTGTCCTCCTTGTCGGCCACCAGGGCCTCGTATTCCTCGGTATAGGGCAGCACCAGCAGCGGGCCGGTTACGGTCTGTTCGCGCACCGAATCGTCGGCGATGCTGCGCACGGCCTCTTCGCGAAAATGCAGGCGCTCGCCGATGGTCGACTGAATGATCATCAGCGGCACGCCGATCAACAGCATCAGCAGCGCGATGGCGGCTATCTTGAACAGCAGTTTCTTTTGCATGGGGGTTTCCTTGCTTCCTGGGTTGACGGTGGAAGCAGTGTAGAAAAGCCCTGTGCGCTGACGATGCGTTCTGTGTGAAGTGACTGGCCGGCGGTAAAATATTGCGTTACAGGCTAAGCGGCAGGGGCAGCAGCAGGCAGGCGACGCAGCCGCCCTGCCCGCCGTTTTGCACACTGACGCTGCCACCATGCAGGGCCGCGACCTCGCGCACGAAGGGCAGGCCCAGGCCGGTGCTCTTGGCGCCGCCATCGGGACGCGGCAGCGAATAGAAGCGCTCGAACAGGCGCTCCTGGGCATAGGCGGGAATGCCGGGGCCGTTGTCGCTGATGGCGATGCTGGCGCAGCCGTCGACACGGGCCAGCGTGATGACGATGGCGCTGCCATGCGGCGCGAAGTCGATCGCGTTATCGAGCAGATTGCCCAGCGCCTGGCGCAGCAGCAGCGCGTCGCCACGCACGCTGAATGCAGGCGCGGCAGCGGCGACGGCGCTACCGGCGGCGCCGCTGCCCGGGGCGCCGAACGCTATGCGCAGTCCGCGCGCGGCCAGGCGCGCGCCGGCATCGGCAGCCACGCTGGCCAGCAGCGCGCCCAGCTCCACCGGCTCCGCCCCATCGAGCCCCTGCTGCTGCTCCAGCCGCACCAGTACCAGCAGGCGGTCGATCAGCTGACGCTGGCGCGCGTTCTGGCTGAGGATGGTGTGCAGGAAATGCTGGAATTCGGCCGGCGGCATGTGCTCGGTCAGCAGCTCGGCCGCGCCCTGGATCGCCGCGATCGGGCTCTTCAGTTCATGGGCCAGCGTGTGCATCAGCTGCTCCGCGTACTCCTTGCCTTCCAGCCGACTGCGCATGGACTCCAGCGCGCGCGCCAGGGTGGCGATCTCGTTGTTGCCCAGATCGGGCAGGCGCACCTTGCGCCCCGCCTCGGCCTCGGACACATAGTGCAGCAGCTGGCGCAGCGAGCGCGCCAGCCACCAGGCAAAGCCCAGTCCGATCAGCAGCGACAGCACCAGCAGCACCGTGCCGCGCTGCAGGATCTTGCGCTGGCTGCGCTCGACGAAGCCCTGCACGCTGGCGATCGGCTTGCCCACGGTCAGTACGCCAATGATGCGGCCCTGATCGCGGATAGGCGCGGCCACATGCATGACGGTGCTGCGCTCGTCGCCCTCGACGGCGCGGGTGCTGCGCGCGCCATACTTGCCCTGCAAGGTCAGGTAGACATCGTTCCAGCGCGAATAATCCTTGCCCACATCCTGGCCGTCGGAATCGTAGAGCACGATGCCGCGCGCGTCGGTGATGGTGACGCGGTAGTCGAGCTTGTGCTTGAGCACGCCGCTGATGCGGATGCTCAGTTCGCGCCGCGCATCGCCGCGCAGGCCGGCCAGCAGGGCCGAGCTGGTGAGCTTGCCATCGCGCACATCCTGGGCCACCACGGTGGCCAGCAGCTCGGCGGTATCGACCAGGGTGTCTTCCATGGCCGAGCGCACGCCGGGCTTGACCTCGACCACGAAGACATTGAGCAGGAACCAGGCCGCCAGCCCGACCACCAGGAAGTAGCCCAGCAGGATGCGCAGGCCGATCTTCATGGACGTGCCAGGCTGTAGCCCAGGCCGCGATGGGTCTGGATCGGGTCCTGGCCCGGATCGATCTGGCGCAGCTTGGCGCGCAGCGATTTGACGTGGGCATCGACGGTGCGCTCGAGCGTGTCGGGCGCGCCGCTCCAGACCCGCTCCATCAGCTGGGCGCGCGACAGCACATGGCCGGGTTGTTCGATCAGGGTCTTGAGCAGCAGGTATTCATAGCGCGTCAAGTCCAGGTCAACGCCGCCGAACAGGATGCGCGCCTCCAGCGCGCGCAGCTCCAGCGGTCCGCTATGGCGGGCGGCCGCGGACGGCGACGAAGACGGCGCGGCCTGGCTCGCGCCGCCCGTGCCGCCATCACCTGAGCCGGCGCCGGCACCGCTGCCCTTGTCGTTGCCCTTGTCGCTGCCCTTGCCGTTGCCGTTGCCGTCGCCATTGCCCGTGCGCGGCGCCGGCGGTGTCATGCGGCGCAGAATCACGCGCACGCGTGCCACCAGTTCGCGCGGCGAGAACGGTTTCGTCACATAATCGTCGGCGCCGATCTCCAGGCCGACCACGCGGTCGATCTCGTCGCTGCGCGCGGTCAGGAACACCACCGGCGCGTCGCTGAACTGGCGCAGGCGGCGGCACACTTCCAGCCCGTTCATATCGGGCAGACCGATATCGAGCAGCACCAGCGCCGGGGCCGGTTCGGCGCGCATGGCGGCCAGCGCCTGCTCGCCCAGCGTCACATGCAGCGGCGCGAAACCATCGGTGCGCAAGGCGTAGGCGATGCTGTCGGCGATAGCCTGCTCGTCTTCGACTATGAGTATGGTCTGGGCCATCGTATTTACCTATTGTCCATGTGCGCCAGACTCTAGCGTGGCGCACCGTTGCTGTCCAGCGTCAGCGCCTGGCGGGCCGTCCTGATGAGCGTGGCGATAACGCGACGCATTGCGCACGATCAAAAAATCCGGGCTTGTGCAAATGCGACTATGTTAGTATTTTGGTATGTGGGCGCCACAGCAGCGCGCATTCTGGCGCATGCGCCCCCCCAACATTTTTTCCGAGACATCATGAAACTCCTTTCCCAACTCTCCGCCACCGTGCTCGCCGCGGCCTTGTCACTGGCATGCAATGGTGCCTATGCAGCCGCGGGCGCGAGCGCCTCGACCAACCTCAGCGGTCTGCAATTTGCCATCCTCGACCTCGGCGGCCAGACCCCGGCCAGCACCCCGCTGTTCGAGGCGGGCTTTTCGTCCTTGTCGAGCACCATCCTGTCGCCCTATGCCAACGATCCGAACGGCTCCGATTACTTCAACGATTCGCTCTATCCGATCGGCGAAGCCTCGGCCCTGACCCACGTCAGCTTCAACAATGGCGAGACCACTGCATCGAAGAACAGCGTCGCCGGCGAGGCGACGCTGCAGGCCAATATCAGCGCCGGCATCACGCCCGAAAGCCTGTCGGTCAGCGACATCGAAACCAAGAGTACCTTCATGCTGGCGGCACACTCTTCGTTTACGCTCAACGGCCATGTGGACGGTTCGGTCACCCGCTACGGCAGCGGTAATTTCTTTGGCGGCTCGAACGTGATCGTCACCCTGACCATGGGTAACTGGGGCGATACCCTGGGCCAGTACAAGAAAGAACTGGTGCTCAACGAGTTCGAAAACGGCGGCAGCTACAGCGAAAACTTCAATCTGTTCTATGCCAACGACAGCGATGTCGCCGTCGAACTGGCGATCAGCTTCGCCGCCCACGCCGGCGCCGACACCGTCACCCCGGTGCCGGAGCCGAGCACCTACGCCATGCTGGGCATGGGCTTGCTGATGGTGGGCGCGCTCGCCCGCCGCCGCGGCTAAGGCCAAAGCAAAGGGGCCGGGCTATCCGCTTTGCAGCGGACAGGCCCGGCCCCGATGTGCTGGCGGGACACCCCGCCGGCATAAACCGATTATTGCAGTTTGATTTCGACGTCAACACCAGCTGGCAGGTCCAGCTTCATCAGTGCGTCAACGGTTTTGTCGGTTGGGTCGACGATGTCCATCAGGCGCTGGTGGGTGCGGATCTCGAACTGGTCGCGCGAAGTCTTGTTGACGTGCGGCGAACGCAGAACGTCAAAACGCTGGATGCGGGTTGGCAGAGGTACTGGACCTTTGACCACGGCGCCGGTGCGCTTGGCGGTTTCGACGATTTCCAGAGCGGACTGGTCGATCAGTTTGTAATCGAAAGCCTTCAGACGGATACGGATTTTTTGATTTGGGGTCGACATGGTATTTCCTTAAAAGAACGAACCGGCGCTGCGACCAGCACACGGCAATAAGTAAAAGACTACCTTGATACTGCTAGGGACGACATGATAGCACCAAAATGCCTGTCGTTCTCAGCTGTGCGATAAAAAAGGGCAGCGCCACAGGGGCCCTGCCCTTCTTATCTATTACTACAATCTTGGCTTAATAATTAAGCGATGATTTTAGCAACAACGCCCGCACCAACGGTACGGCCGCCTTCGCGGATA
>JABTBR010000007.1 GCA_013284265.1 Oxalobacteraceae bacterium
TGTTCGGGTGCCGCCGACGCTGTTGTAAACCCACGGCAAAGCGCCGGGGTCAGACCCGTCGGGTCTGACCCCAGGGGTGCGTCGTGGGTTCAAGGTCTTGCCGGCGGCCCGCTAACCTTTCAAGCGGAACGGCGCGACGACACCACGATGCCGGCGACAATCAGCACGAAAGCGACCGCATGATAGCCATGCGGCCTCTCGCCCAGAAACGCCGACGACATCACGGCGGCAAACAGCGGCGTGAGGTTGACGAAGAAGGCGCCGATGCTGGGCCCGGCCTGCTGCACGCCGGCGCCCCAGCAGCGGAAGGCGATCACCGCCGGCCCCACCGCCACATACAGCAGCGCCAGATACAGCGTAGGTCCCCACTGCACCTGCGCGCCCGACACGGCCCACTCGCCGGCCGCGAACACGCCCGACCAGACCGCGCCAAAGGCCACCTGCGCCAGCAGGAAGCTGGCCCAGTTGGCGCGGATCGCTGCCGGTTCCGGTGTGCGCATCAGCAGCCAGCTATAGAAAGACCAGGCGATCGTCGCCAGTATCATGAAGATATCGCCCGCCACCAGCCGCAGCTCGGCCAGGTGATTGACTTCCCCCCGCGCCAGCACAATCAGCACGCCGGCGATCGACAGCACCGCGCCGGCCATCTGGCGGCGCGACACCGGCACGCCGAAGAACAGGCGCCCGGTCAGCATCATCCACACCGGCAGGCCCGAGGCCACCAGCGTCACATTGATTGGCGTGGAGCTTTGCAGCGCCAGATACTGCAACGCGTTGTACATGCCGATGCCGAGCAGGCCTAGCAGGGCGTAGCGGTGCCAGTGCTGCCACAGGCCGCTGTCGCGCCGGAACACCGGACCGGCCAGCGGCAGCAGGATCGCAAAAGCGATCACCCAGCGCAGGAAGTTGAGCAGGATAGGCGGCACCATCTCATGCACCAGCCGCCCGACGATGGCATTGCCGGCCCACAGCAGCGGGGCCAGCGTCAGCAGGAAGGCGGTCTTGGGGGTCAGGCGATGGGTCATGCGGCGTGCCGATTCGGAAAAAAGAGACAGATAGGTCACGGCAGCATACCCGATCTGCCCATTCGGCGTTCCCATGCCTCTGAGAATCTTGTAAAACTATCAGCTGAATGTGAAAATGGGCATGCCCCCTCCCCGCTTCGAAAGTCATTCATGCCCAAGCTCCCTGTTCGTCCTGCCCCCATTCTGTTCGCCCTGCTCGCCGCCAGTGCGCCCGCCGCCTTTGCGCAGAGCTCCGCCGTCCAGGTCTACGGCATCCTCGACCTGTACGCGGGCAGTTCCAACACCAGCGGCGCCGTCAGCAGCAAGGTCCTCAACAACGGCGGCATGACCACCTCCTACTGGGGCATAGGCGGCACGGAATCGCTGGGCGGCACGCTCAGTGCCATCTTCGCGCTGGAAAGCGTGGTGCGCCTCGACACCGGCGAATCGGGCCGCTTCGCCGGCGACACCCTGTTCTCGCGCGCCGCCTACGTGGGCTTGCAGGATACATGGGGCACGCTCAAAATCGGCCGGGTGCCCAATCCCCTGTTCCAGGCCACCGGCAACCTGAATCCCTTCGGCTTCTCCACCCGCTTCGCGCCGCTGATGACGCAGCTGTGGGCCGTGCCCTACGGCGCCAGCGTGGCCGCCGATACCGGCTGGAGCAATGCCATCCATTACACTTCGCCCAGCTTCGGCAATGTCAGCGTGGTGGGCCAGTACGCGCTGGGCGAGACGGCCGGCAGCAACAGCAATAACAATGCCGCACTGGTGGTCAAATATGTGGGCGACACGCTGGCGCTGACCCTGGCGGGCCAGCGCGTCAAGGCCGGCCTGGCCATCACGCCGGCCGCACCTAGCCAGACCACCTGGCTGGTCGGCGGCGCCTACGACCTCAAGGTGGTCAAGCTGTTCGCCACCGCCGACCGCAATATCAGCGACGTCAGCGGCCGCCGCACCCGCACCGGCCATCTGGGCCTGTCGGCGCCGGCCGGCCAGGGCAAGCTCCTGTTCGCCTGGGCCCGCTCGCTGGAGCGCAGCAACAGCAAGGCCGGTTTCAGCCGCGACACCGCCACCGTGGGCTACGACTACAACCTCTCGATCCGCACCGATGTCTATGCGAATCTGGTGTACGACAAGCTCAGCACCGCCGGCAGCGGCAATACCGGCGCCATCGGCATCCGCCACAAGTTCTAAGCTCGCCGGGGCCGGTTTCGCCCCGCGCCAGCGAAGAATTCCCGCCACCGCGCCGGGCGCGGTAAAATACGCGTTGCTGACTCACACACTTTCACAATATGAAACTCACTAAACAATTCCAGTTGTACGAATCCGATCACACTTTGTTCATCAAAGCGTTGAAAGAGAAGACCCCCGGCATGGAAGAGCGTCAGCGCGAAGGCCGCGCCCTGCTGTGGGATCGTCCGCCGGTATCGCTGTCCGAGCAGGAACGCCAGCTGGAGTCGGCGGTCAAGCAACAGGCATACGTTTACCAGAACAAACTCTGACCGGTTCAGGGCGGCCAGCATGTTGCCAGACGAAATGGCGCACCCGCCTGAAGCTGGCGCCCTCGCCGTCGATGCCCCGGCCAGCGCCGATATCGGCCTGGCCCAGGCCGCCCTTGACGACGCCGTCGCCGCTGCACTGGCAGCCGATGCTCCCGTCGATACCGCACTGGCCCGCCTCTACGGCGAGCCCATGCTGCGCATGCCCACCGATCTGTACATCCCGCCCGACGCGCTGGAAATCTTCCTCGACGCCTTCGAAGGTCCGCTCGACCTGCTGCTCTACCTGATCCGCAAGCAAAACTTCAACATCCTCGACATTCCGATGGCGCAGCTGACGCTGCAATACCTGAAGTATGTGGACCAGATCCGCCTGTCGAACCTGGAACTGGCGGCCGAATACCTGCTGATGGCCGCCATGCTGATCGAGATCAAGTCGCGCATGCTGCTGCCGCAGCGCGTGTCGGAAGTCGAAGACGACTTCGGCGACCCGCGCGCCGAGCTGGTACGCCGCCTGCTCGATTACGAACAGATCAAGCTGGCCGCCTACGAAATCAACACCGTTCCGCAAGTGGACCGCGATTTCGTGCGCACCCAGATCTTCATCGAGCAAAGCCTGGTGCCGACCTGGCCCGAAGTGGAAGCGATCGACCTGCAGCGCGCCTGGCTGGACGTGCTCAAGCGCGCCCGCCTGACCCAGCACCACCTGATCAGCCGCGAAGAACTGTCGGTGCGCGAACACATGACCGGCATCCTGCGCAAGCTGCAGTCGTCCCGCTTCATCGAGTTCGCCGACCTGTTCGATGCGGCCGGCGGCGTGCCGGTGGTGGTGGTCAACTTCATCGCCCTGCTGGAACTGGCCAAAGAAACCCTGATTGAAATTACCCAGGCCGAACCGTTTGCGCCGATTTACGTGCGCCTGGCCTATTCGCCGGCCTAGTGCCGCGCCCACCGAATCCCTTTACATTGCATATCTGCCATGAAAATCATCTCCTCCATTGAAGAATTGCGCGACCAACTCAGCGGCCAATTGCGCACCGCGTTCGTGCCCACCATGGGCAATCTGCACGAAGGCCATTTGTCGCTGATGCGGCTGGCGCGCAAGCACGGCGACCCGGTGGTCGCCTCGATCTTCGTCAACCGCCTGCAATTCGGCCCGAACGAAGACTTCGAGAAATATCCGCGCACCTTCCAGGCTGACGTGGAAAAACTGGAAAAGGAAGGCGTTTATGTACTGTTCGCGCCGACCGAGAAGGACCTGTATCCGGAGCCGCAGGAATTCCGCATCAACCCGCCTAACGACCTGAACAACACGCTGGAAGGCGAGTTCCGTCCCGGCTTCTTCAACGGCGTGACGACTGTCGTGATGAAGCTGTTCGCCTGCGTGCAGCCGCGCGTGGCCGTGTTCGGCAAGAAGGATTACCAGCAGCTGATGATGATCCGCAATATGAGCCGCCAGTTCGCGCTGCCGACCGAGATCATCGCCGCCGAAACCTACCGCGCCGACGACGGCCTGGCCCTGTCCTCGCGCAATATGTATCTGAGCGAAGCCGAGCGCGCCGAAGCGCCGGCCCTGTTCCAGAGCCTGAACTTCGTCGCCAATGAAATGCGCGCCGGCCACCTGGACATCTTCCAGCTGGAGCACAAGGCGATGGAAGAGCTGGCCAAGCGCGGCTGGCAGCCGGACTATATCTCCATCCGCAAGCGCAACGATCTGGCGCCGCCTAGCGCGGGTGATCTGGCCCAGGGCACGCCGCTGGTGGTGCTGGCGGCAGCCAAGCTGGGGACGACCCGCCTGATCGACAATCTGGAGATTTAAACTTTCGGCGTAGTATAAAAAACCCAGGGCGTAACCCTGGGGTCTGACCTGGGGTCCGGGGAGGGGCAGAGCCCCGCCCGCCCCTGCGGGACGGGCCCCCGGCTCTTTGCCTTGGGTTTTTACATACGCGTTGCGGCACGCTTAATACCACAGCCAAATGCACAAGGCCCCGTGATCTTCAGCGATCACGGGGCCTTGTTCTTTTGTTGCTGTTGATGCTGGCTGACTTATTTGTAGATGCCCGCGCCCAGTATCATATCGTCGACCTTTTCCACATAGGTCGCCTTGGCTTCAATATTCTTGCTGATCGGATTCGGCCACTTGTAGTTGACCCAGCCGCTGCCTTTGGTATTGGCCACTTCCAGCATATCCTTGAACAGGAATTTACCGTCCGGGTCCTTCATCTCCAGCACGTCCTTGCCGATGATCTTGGGTAGCGTGCCGTGCGCCAGCATTTTGCCCTTCAGGTCGATCACGAAGATATACATGTCGCGGTCGATGAACTGGCCTTTGCCGTCGCTGAACTCGGCCAGACTTTTGTCCTTGCCATTCTTCTTTAAAAAAGCCACCGCCTTCTTGACCAGTGCGCTTGCTTCTTCGGCGCTGCCCTTGCCGTCGGCGGCCAGCGCGGCCGGGGCAAAGCTCAGCGTCCCGGCGGCGACCAGGGCCAGCATGATGCGTTGGAAAAATATCGTCATTTCAGCCTCCGTTATTTGCCCTATAGCACTAAAAGAGTAGCCCGTTCAGGACTGCTGTGCAACAGGCGTCCGATTCGTTACGCAAGAAAGGTGTGATCGCGCAACACTTTGACGCCCGCGCTGGCGCATGCAAGGCTAGCGCAAGAGGGAAAGGACAGGAGACGAGCGGAAATACGCCGGCGCGGACAGCCGCGCCGGCAAGCCGCCTTGATCAGGCGGCGACGTTCTGCGCCCAGGCCAGCGCCGACAAGTGAGCCTTGTTGACGTCCAGCGGCGACAGGTTGAGTCCTGCCGCCAGCGAGGCCACCAGATTGGAGTTCAGTTCGCAGGCCTCGGCCAGCGCCAGATAGGGGCCGTATTTGCCGCCGCGCGTGAGCAGCGCCGCGACCACGTCGTCGGACAGCTGGATCGATTCCAGCACTTCCTTCATCGGCAGGCCCAGCAGACGGTCCAGCAGCGAGAACATCCCCGCCACGAACACATTCTCCGCCTCGCCCTTGCCCAGCGCGCCCAGGGCCAGCAACTCGGCCAGGCGGCCGCGCACCACCGCCGTCTCCAGCAGCACCGGCGAGAAGCCGCTGGTGCTGGCCGTGGCCAGCAACAGGGTCAGCCAGCGGTACAGCGGCGTATAGCCCAGCAGCGCGAGCGCCTGGCGCAGCGACTGCACCTCACGCCCGACGCCGAAGCCGGCCGAATTGATGAAACGCAGCAGCTTGTACGACAAGGTCGCGTCGCGCTTGAGCACGGCTTCGAGCTGCTGGATGTCGGCATTCTGTTTGACCATCTGCATCAGTTGCATGATGATGGTCTGGGCCGGGTTCATGCCCTTGACGGCCACGCCGGGGCGCGGCGTCAGGTGCAGCTTGCCCACAAAAGCATCGAGCCCCAGGCCGGCGCAGACATCGAAGTCGGCCCAGCTGGTGACGGGCCGGCCCACCATGCGCACCTGGCTATCCTTCAGGGCCGCATAGGTGCGCGCCTGCGCGCCCACGTCGGCGCCGGAGAAGCGCACTTCGATATACGAGGCGATGCTGGGCAGGCGGCTGCCGGTGCGGGCCAGGTCGGCCTCGCGCAGCAGGATGCCCACGCCGCCGGCGCGCAGCGCCTGGACGGCGGACATGGTATCGGGATTGGCCAGCTCGCTGGTCTTGATCGACAGCACGGTATGCTCGGGCGGCATGTCGTACATCGCGTCGGTCGACAGCATGGCCGGCACGGCTTCGAGGAACAGGATTTTGTCGCGCAGCAGCCAGCCCTTGTCGGGGTCGTTGACCTGGCCGGCGACAAAGCCGACCAGCGCTTCCAGGTCATCCGGCGTGACCGGCATGCTGTCATTGTGTTGCCAGGTCAGCTCGTAGCCAACCACCCGCTGCTTCGGATCGAGCAGCGGTTCACGGACGATGAAATTTGTTTGGTGCATGGTTATCGTGTTGGGTGATGGACCAGGCGTGGACCAGGCGGGTCGGCGAGAACTGCCGGCGCGGCCGGCAGTGCATCTTAAAAGCCCAGGCTGTCGAGCAGGTCGTCGACCTGGCCCTGGTCGGCCACGACGCCCTCGCCGCTCTTGTCGATCTGCGGGCCGTTCAACAGGCCGTTATCGCTTTCCTTCTTGAGCTGTTCCGGCGCGTAATCGATCAGCATCTGCACCAGCTGCTTTTCCAGGTTCTGGGCGATCGAGGTGACCCGCTTGATCACCTGGCCGGTCAGATCCTGGAAGTCCTGGGCCATCATGATGTCCATCAGGTGACCCTTGGTGGTGCTGGTGCCCGCGCCGGTCGCGCCCAGCGTCGCGATGGTCTGCTGGGCCAGGGCGCGCCATTCTTCTTCGCTGGCCGAACTGTCGAGCAGCATCTGCCAGGAACTGGACAGCTCCTTGGCGTCGGCGCTGATCTGGTCCTGCAAAGGGCCGGCCGCGTCGGTGGCATTGAGCACCTTCTCGGCCGCTTCTTCACTCAGGCGCGCCACATATTCGAGGCGATCGCGCGCGTCCGGCATATCGGCCGCGGCTTTCTCGATCAGCTTGTCCAGGCCCAGGCCGCGCAGGTTTTCGTGCAGCGCGCGCGTCATGTGGCCAATCCGCGACAAGAATTCCTCGTGCGGCTCCATCCCCAGCGCCTGGACGGATGCCATGTGATGCTCGCCCATCATCAGGCTCCGAGTTTTTCGAAGATCTTGTTCAGCTTTTCATCCAGCGTCGCCGCCGTGAAGGGCTTGACCACATAGCCATTGGCGCCGGCCTGGGCCGCCGCGATGATGTTTTCCTTCTTCGCTTCCGCGGTCACCATCAGCACCGGCAGTTTGGCCAGGGCCGGATCGGCACGGATGTTCTGCAGCATGGTCAGACCGTCCATATTCGGCATGTTCCAGTCGGAGACGACGAAGTCGAACGATTCGGCACGCAGCTTGGCCAGCGCCATGACGCCGTCTTCGGCCTCGTCGACATTGGCATAACCCAGTTCTTTTAACAGATTCCGGACAATGCGGCGCATCGTCGAAAAATCGTCAACAACTAAAAATTTCATCTTCGGATCAGCCATGAATTACTCCGTTGTTTCTTCTTACGCGGTTGTTAATAATGCCTACAATGACCAGCAAGTTGTAGGATAGCATTTTATTGCACTGTGGCGTAGTTAAGTCGCAGTAATACGTCACAGTTATACACGTAAAGCGCGCATGCCATGCGCGGCCAGATGGCCCAATACCATGCCGGGCAAAGCTTGCAGGGCGCCCACCTCGTGGGCGGCGCCGATGGCGATGGCTTCGCGCGGCATGCCGAACACCACGCAGCTCGCCTCATCCTGGGCAAAATTATACGCCCCGGCCGTTTTCATCTCCAGCATGCCGGCCGCGCCATCCTTGCCCATGCCGGTCAGGATCACGCCCACCGCGTTCTTGCCGGCGCACAGCGCCGCCGAGCGGAACAGCACGTCGACCGAGGGACGGTGGCGGTTGACCGGCTCGGCCTGGTCGATGCGGGTCATGTAGTTGGCGCCGCTGCGGGTCAGGTACAGATGCGAGTGGCCGGGCGCGATATAGGCGTGGCCGGGCAGCACCCGTTCATTGCCGGCCGCTTCCTGCACCGAGATCTTGCACAGGGTATCGAGGCGCTTGGCGAACGAGCGGGTAAAGCCTTCCGGCATATGCTGGGTGATCAGGATGCCGGGACAGTCGGACGGCATCTGCATCAGGAATTCGCGGATCGCCTCGGTGCCGCCGGTGGAGGCGCCGATGATGATCAGTTTTTCCGAGGACATCAGGGGATTGCGCAACTGCGGCAGCTGGGTATGGCCTTCGGCGCCCGGCTGCGGCAGGGTGCGCGCGCGGATGCGCGCCTTGGACGCGGCGCGGATCTTGTCGGCGATCAGTTCGGTGTATTCGCGCATGCCGGACTGGATGGAGATTTTCGGCTTGGTCACGAAGTCGACCGCGCCCAGCTCCAGCGCGCGCATGGTGATCTCCGAGCCGCGCTCGGTCAGCGAGGACACCATCACCACCGGCATTGGGCGCAGGCGCATCAGCTTTTCGAGGAAGTCCAGGCCATCCATCTTGGGCATCTCGACGTCGAGCGTGAGCACGTCCGGATTGGTCTGCTTGATCAGCTCGCGGGCGACCAGGGGGTCGGGGGCCACGCCCACCACTTCCATATCGGGTTGACTGCTGATAATTTCCGTCATGACACTGCGGATCAGCGCAGAGTCATCGACAATCAGGACTTTGATCTTCATAGGAACTTTCCGGGCTGTTGGCCCTTATTCTTCGTATTCACCATATCATACGGCACAAGCTGGCGGCCAGATCAGAACAGATCGATGGTACCGCCGGTTGGCGCAACTTTCAGACGGCTGGCGTACTCGATTTCCCGTTTGGCCAGGGTATCGTTGTGCGTCTGCATCAGTTTCTTGACCAACACCTTGCCCGTGCGCGGGAAAAAATACACCTTGCGCGGGTGCACATCGTTCAAGTCTTCGGCCACCACGCGGATCTTTTCCACCTTCAGGAAGTTCAGCACGAAGGCGGCATTGCGTTCGCCCACGTTGATCGCGGTGAAACCTTTCAGCACCGCGCCGCCGCCGAACACCTTCGCTTCCATATTCTCGCGCCGGGCCCCCGCCTTGAGCAGGTCATTGATCAGGATCTCCATCGCATAGGTGCCGTAGCGCGCCGAGGCCGACACCGGGCTGCCCGCCTCGCTGCCGCCGTCGGGCAGCATGAAGTGGTTCATGCCGCCCAGGCCGGTCACGCGGTCGCGGATGCAGGCCGACACGCAGGAACCGAGCACGGTGACGATCAGCATATCCTTGCTGGTGAAGTAGTACTCCCCCGGCAGGATCTTGGCCGCGTCGCAGTCAAAGGTCCGGTCGTAATAGACGTTGGTAGCAAATTGTTCGAGGTCCATGTTCTAGTCTCATGTACGTTGCGCCGAAGCTTTCGCGCCTGCGCCGCGATGCTCATCGAGTTCATAGACCGTCTTGCCGCGCAGCTTCAGCGATTCCGACACATATAAAAAGTTTTCGGAATGGCCGGCAAATAGCAGCGCATCGGGCTTCATCATGGGGACAAAGCGCGCCAGGATCTTGCGCTGGGTCGCCTTGTCGAAATAAATCATCACATTGCGGCAGAAGATCACATCGAACTGGCCGCTGATGGGCCAGCTGTCGGCCAACAGATTGAGCTGCTTGAAGGTGATCAGCTGGCGCAGTTCGGGGCGCACCCGCACCATGCCCTCCTGGGCGCCCTTCCCTTTCAGGAAAAAACGCCGCGAGCGCTCGGGCGACATCTTGTCGAGCCGGTCCAGCGTATAGACGCCGTTGGCGCCCGCGGCCAGCACATTGGTGTCGATGTCGGTGGCGATGATCTGGCACGGCGGCGTGAGTGTGTTGAAGGCCTCGCACATGGTCATGGCGATCGAATACGGTTCCTCGCCGGTGGAACTGGCCGAACACCAGATGGTGATGGGCCGGTCGCGCGCGATCTTCGCATGCTCGGCCAGCAGCGGGAAGTGATGCGCCTCGCGGAAGAAGGAAGTCAGATTGGTGGTCAGCGCATTGGTGAAGGCCTCCCACTCGTCGCCCAGGCGGCCTGCTTCCAGGTCGTCCAGATATTTTACGAAAGAAGCGATGCCGGTGGCGCGCAAACGCCGCGCCAGCCGGCTGTACACCATCTCTTGTTTGCTGTCGGCCAGCGAAATGCCGGCCCGCTTGTAGATCAGGCCGCGGACGCGTTCAAAGTCCTTGGCCGTGAAATCAAACTCCTTGACGGTGTCTCTGGATTGCGGCATGTGTCTAACCTTTAATCAAACTGCTGGAACAATGCCTGGCTGTTGCGCGTGCTGTGAATCAAACCACGGTTTAAAACTCTTCCCACTCGTCGCCAGGTGCGGCCGTGGTCAGTTTTTTCGGGCTGGCCGGACGGCTCACCGCCACGGCGCGGGCCGGGGCGGCGGGCGCGGCGGCCCGTGGCGCCGGGGCCGGGGCGTGCGCCGCGGCCGGGGCGTGCGCCGCGGCGCGCGGTGCCGGACGCTTCAGCGGCTCGTCGTTCGACAGCTTGAAGATGCTGACCGCCTGCGCCAGTTTCTGCGCCTGCTCCTGCATCGACTCGGCGGCGGCGGCCGCCTGCTCGACCAGCGCGGCATTCTGCTGGGTCATCTCGTCCATCTGGGTGATGGCCTGGTTGACTTCCTCGATGCCGTTGCTCTGTTCCTGGGTGGCGGCGGTGATCTCGCCCATGATGTCGGCCACCTGCTTGATCGAGGTGACGATCAGGTCCATGGTCTGCCCCGCTTCATCGACCAGCTTGGAGCCGGCATCGACCTTGTTGACCGAGTCGCCGATCAGTTCCTTGATTTCCTTGGCCGCGCCGGCCGAGCGCTGGGCCAGGTTGCGCACTTCGGAAGCGACCACCGCGAAGCCGCGGCCCTGTTCACCGGCACGCGCCGCTTCGACCGCCGCGTTCAGCGCCAGGATGTTGGTCTGGAAGGCGATGCCGTCGATGACGCCGATAATGTCGACGATCTTGCGCGAGCTTTCCTTGATCGAGCCCATGGTATCGACCACCTGCGACACCACGGTGCCGCCCTTGACGGCGACCGAGGAGGCCGACACGGCCAGCTGGTTGGCCTGGCGGGCATTGTCGGCGTTCTGCTTGACGGTCGAGGTCAGCTCTTCCATCGAGGATGCGGTTTCTTCCAGCGAGCTGGCCTGCGACTCGGTGCGCGAGGACAGGTCGGCATTGCCGGAAGCGATTTCCTGCGAAGCGACGGTGATGGTCTCCGTACCGGAGCGCACATCGCCGACCGTCTTGGCCAGGCTGGCGTTCATGTCCTTCAGTGCCTGCAGCAGCTCACTGGTTTCATCCTTGCCTTCGACCACGACGACCGAAGTCAGTTCGCCGCCGGCCACTTTCTGGGCCACCGCCACGGCGCCCGACAGCGGCACCGTGATCGAGCGGGTGATCACGATCGCACAGGCCACGCCCATGGCCACGGCCACCGCGCCCAGCGCGAACAGGATCATCATCAGGCGGCTGTCGGCGGCGGCCGAGCCGTCCATGACTTCCTTGGCGTTTGCCTGCTGCATTTCCACCAGCTTGTTGATCAGCGCCAGCGACTGGGTATTGAGCGGATCGATGCGGCTGGCGATGACCTTGGCCGCGCCTTCGCTGTTGAACGCCAGTACCTGGCCGATCGCTTCCTTGAAGGCGGTGTCGACGTCGCGGTCGAGCGCGGCGATGTCGGCCAGGGTTTTCTTCTCGCCGTCGTTCAGGCCGAGGTTTTTCAGCTGCTCGAGCGCGGCGTCGTAGCGCTTGCGCTGTTCCTTGACCTTGCCCTCTTCTTTTTGCATCAGGCTCACGTCCGACTGCAGACCGATGTTACGCATGGCGATACCGGTTTCCAGCATCGCGCTTTTCATCGCGCCGGCCTGCAGGTTCTTGGACGTGGTCAGTTGCAGGCCCTTGGTCAACTGCGTCTTGTTGCTGTAGTTAAGGAAATTGGCCGACAGGACCATCGCCACCAGGATCAGCAGAATGACCCCGAAGCCTATCCCCAGCCGTGCGCCAATTTTGAAATTGCGTAAATTCATAACAGTCTCCCTATTTGCCTATTGTGTAATGCTTGCCGCCTGGGCGCTTGCCACGCCTGGCGGATTATTCTTGAGCCGGTCATGCTGTCCTCTGCCGGGACGGTTGAGCCGGTACTGCCTAGGCCGCGATGGTTTCCATCAGGCCCATCTCGGAGCTCGACATCAGCTTGTCGATGTCGACCAGGATCAGCATACGCTCATCGATGGTGCCGAGTCCAATCATGTAATCGGTACTGAAGGCGGTGCCCATTTCCGGCGCCGGTTTCACCTGCTCCGGCGTGAGCGTGGTCACGTCCGACACCGAGTCGACCACCATGCCGACGATGCGTCCGCCGATGTTCAGGATGATCACCACGGTGAACTGGTCGTAGACCGGGGTGCCGAGGTTGAACTTGATGCGCATGTCCACCACGGGAATGATGATCCCGCGCAGATTGATGACGCCCTTGATGAATTCCGGCGCGTTGGCGATCCGGGTGACGGTCTCGTAGCCGCGGATCTCCTGGACCTTCAGGATATCGATGCCGTACTCCTCAGAGCCCAGCGTGAACGCCAGGTACTCGTGGCCGGCGATTTCTTTGGCCCCGGTGGTGAGTGCGTCTGCCATGGTGGTTTCCTATTGACTGGTTAAGCTGCGTGGTTCAGGAAAAAATCGATTCGTCGGCCAACTGGCGCGACGAGCGTATCAGTGCTGCCACATCGAGAATGAGCGACACGCCGCCGTCGCCCAGGATGGTCGCGCCCGAAATGCCGGCCACCTTGCGGTAGTTCGACTCCAGGTTCTTGACCACCACCTGCTGCTGGCCGACCAGGTCGTCGATGAACAGCCCGGCCTTGCGGCCATCGGTCTCGATGATGACGATGATGCCTTCGGACGGATTGGTGAAGCGCGGCGCAATGTCGAACATCTGGTACAGCGGCACCAGCGGCAGGTATTCGCCGCGCACCTTGACCACCGTGCCCTTGCCGGCGATTTCCTTGACGTCTTCCGGCGCCGGCTGCAGCGACTCGATCACATAGCCCAGCGGCAGGATATACACCTCCTCGCCGACCCGGATCGACATGCCGTCCAAAATCGCCAGCGTGAGCGGCAGCGAAATCGAGATGGTCGTGCCGAAGCCCTTGGCCGAGCGGATGTCGACCACCCCGCCCATGGCGGTGATATTGCGCTTGACCACGTCCATGCCGACGCCGCGGCCGGACACATCGGTCACCGTCTCGGCCGTCGAGAAGCCCGGTGCGAAGATCAGCTGCCAGACCTCGGCGTCGCTCATGCTGTCGCTGACGGGCAGGCCGTTCTGCTCGGCCTTGGCCAGGATGCGTTCGCGGTTCAAGCCGCCGCCATCGTCCGATACTTCGATGATGATATTGCCGCCCTGATGGCTGGCCGACAGGAACAGCCGGCCCGAATCGCTCTTGCCGGCGGCGCGCCGCACATCGGGCATCTCGATGCCGTGGTCGATGCTGTTGCGTACCAGGTGGGTCAGCGGATCGACGATGCGTTCGATCAGGCCCTTGTCCAGTTCCGTGGCCGCGCCATTGGTGATGAAGTCGACCTTTTTGCCCAGCTTGGCGGCCAGGTCGCGCACCATGCGCGGGAAGCGCGAGAACACGAAGTCCATCGGCATCATGCGGATCGACATCACCGCTTCCTGCAGGTCGCGGGTATTGCGGGTCAGCTGGCTGACGCTGTTGAGCAGGCGCTCGTGCTTCATCGGGTCGAGCGTGTCGACGCGCTGCTCGATCATCGCCTGGGTGATCACCAGCTCGCCCACCAGATTGATCAGCTGGTCGACTTTTTCGATCGACACGCGGATCGACTGCGATTCGGCGCCACCGCCGGCCGCGCCCTTGCCCGGTTTCTTTTCCTGTTCCTCGGCGGCCACCGCCACCGCCACGGCCTGGGCTTGCGCCTGCGGGCTCGCTTCGGCCTCCACGCCGGCCACCGCGCGGATCTGTTCGATCGGCTGGAAGAAACCATAGCCGCGCGCGTCGTCCGCGCCATCGGCGGCGGCGCTGCGGATCTCGGCCAGCGGCTGGAAGAAGCCATAGCCCGGCGAGCCGGGGGTGCCTGGCACGCTCGGGTGCAGCTCGACCTCGTCGAAGAAGCCGTAGCCGATATCGCTCTCCACCTTGGAGCGCTCGGCGTTTTCCTTCTTGGCCTGCTTCTCGGTCAGGGCCGGCAGCTCGGTGACGATCATCTCGTCCGGATTGAGCACGAAGGAGCAGATCGCGATGATGTCGTCCAGGCTCTCGTGGGTGGTGACGACCATCGCGTTGCGGTCGCGGTCGAGCGGGGTAATGGACACATGGCCCATCAGTCCCAGCTCGGCGCCCAGCGCCGTCACTTCCCGGTGCACCATGGCCGGCAGTTCGAGCCGGTAGCGCCGTCCGCCGCTATGGTCGACCACCTTGGCCTCGGCCGCGAAGCTGGCCACCGGCGCCAGC
Source organism: Oxalobacteraceae bacterium (assembly GCA_013284265.1). GTDB lineage: Bacteria > Pseudomonadota > Gammaproteobacteria > Burkholderiales > Burkholderiaceae_D > Rugamonas. The sequence continues at coordinate 14,551 of JABTBR010000007.1, forward strand.
GCGGCCACCGGCACGTCCTGCGACAGCGACTGCAGCATCATGCGCACATTGGCCACGGCATCCTGGTCGACGGCCGAACCCAGACGGTGACCGTCGAGCTGCATCTTGAGGATGTCCTTGGCCGCCAGGAAGGCGTCCACGTGTTCGGACGTGAGCGCCATCTCGCCCTTGCGGATGCGGTCGAGCAGCGACTCCAGGATGTGGGTCACTTCGGTCATGTCGGTCACGCCGAACGTGGAAGCGCCACCCTTGACGGAATGGGCGGTACGGAAGATCGCGTTCAGATCTTCCGCATCGGGCGCTTCGATGTCGACGGCCAGCAGCAGCCGTTCCATTTCAGCCAGCAGTTCCTCGGCCTCATCGAAAAAGACCTGGAAAAACTGGCTTATATCGATGGTCATGGTGATACTCCGTGAAGTTCGCTCAGCATCATTGCGCTCACATCCTCAGCCGATGACCTTTTTCACTACCTCGATAAGCCGTTGCGGATCGAAGGGCTTGACCAGCCAGCCATTGGCGCCGGCCGCCTTGCCCTTGGCCTTCATCTCGTCCGACGACTCGGTGGTCAGCATCAGGATAGGCGTCTTCTGATAGGTCGGCAGCTCGCGCAGCAGCTTGATCAGCTGCAGGCCGTCCATGCGCGGCATGTTCTGGTCGGTCAGCACCAGGTCGACGCTTTGCAACTTGGCTTTTTCCAGTCCATCCTGGCCATCGACCGCTTCGACGACCTGATAGCCGGCCGCTTTCAGGCTGAACGCGACCATCTGGCGCAGGGAACTGGAATCATCAACTGCAAGTATTGTCTTGGCCATCTTTGCTCTCACTATGTAAATTCCGGGCGGGTAGCCCACTTTTTTGAACGAACGATCGAGGGGACGCGTGCTAGAACAGCTCGATGTCGCCGCTCTCCAAATGCTTTTGACTGACGGCTTTGCGCAGGACGCTGCGCAGTTCCAGACTCTGAATCGCCAGCGCCATGCTGACCTTGCCCAACAGATCGACTATTTCCTCGTTGTCGCTTTCAGGCAACATCTCGGCGCCATGCGCGCCCAGCGTGCCCAGGAACTCGCGCAGGCCGGTCACGCGCTTGAGCGTGCGGTCCAGCAGCTGGCTGGTCATGTCCTGGAACTGCATGCTGGTGATGGCGGCGTTGACATAGCCGCCCACCTGGGCGTGCAGCGCCTCCAGTTTGGCCTTGTCTTCCGGGGCCGGGGTACCGCCCGCCAGCAGCAGGCCGATGGTGTCCTGCTGGGCGCTGACCGCTTCATGGATGGCCATGAAGTTGAAGGACAATTTTTCAATCGCCTCTTCCAGCAGCAAGCCGGTCTGGATCAGATCGGTCTCGACTTCGGTCAAATGTTTTTTCCCGTGGTCGGACACACCCGACAGCAGGCGTTTTACGTGGGAACCAAGGATTTTTTTTCTGGTCATAACAGTCTCGTTCTTCTCAAACAGTCTCGGGTCATGCCCTGGACTACTTCCTGCCCGGCGCCGCCGCGGCTGCTGGCGGTTGCTGTTCCACACCCACATCCATTTTGCTGGCGCCTTCCCTGACGACGCTTTCCTCGGCCTTCTTGTTCATCACGATGATGCTGATGCGCCGGTTGACCGGACTGAAGGGGTCGGCCTTGTCCAGGTGCGCCGCCGCGGCCAGCCCGACCACGCGCATGATCTTGTTCTCGCCCAGGCCGCCGATGACCAGCTCGCGCCGCGAAGCGTTGGCGCGGTCGGCCGACAGTTCCCAGTTGCTGTAACCGACGTCGCTCAGGTAGGGCGTGGAGTCGGTATGGCCGGACAGGCCGATCTTGTTCGGCACGTCATTCAATACGAAGCCTATCTCATGCAAGATTTCTCGGGTGTACGGTTGCAGCTCGGCTTTAGCCAGCGCAAACATCGGCCGATTTTGTTCATCGACAATCTGGATCCGCAAACCCTCGCTGGTGAAATCGAGCAGCAGCTGGTTCTTGTATTTCTTCAGCAGCGGGTTCGATTCGATCTTGGCCTCGATCTTTTCCTTCAGCGCCTGCAGCCGCAGATTTTCTTCGCGCTCGAGCGCCGCCTTGGCCGCCGTCAGGTTGTAATTCTTCTTGATCGCGGGATCGTCGCCGGCCTTGACCTGGCCGTCGCGCCGGGTCAGGTCCTTGCCGCCGCCGGTCACCAGCGAGGCGCTGTCGCCGCTGCCGGCGCCGCCCTGCATGGCCACTTTCAGCGGCGTCTTGAAGTATTCGGAAATGCCGTTCAGATCGCCCTTGGTGGTCGAGCCCAGCAGCCACATCAGCAGGAAGAAGGCCATCATCGCCGTCACGAAGTCGGCATACGCGATCTTCCAGGCGCCGCCGTGGTGGCCGCCGGCGGTTTTCTTGATGCGTTTGACTATGATAGGCCGCAAGCCTTCGTCAGCCATGGCGTTTCCCTGGATTCCTGGTGGTGTCGGTGTTTGCCGGATTCATACGGGCTTATTTCGACTTCGATTTCTTGATGTGTTCCTCCAGCTCGGCGAACGAAGGACGCTCCGTCGAGTACAGCACCTTGCGGCCAAATTCCACCGCCAGCGCGGGCGCATAGCCGTTCAAGCTGGCCAGCAGGGTCACTTTCACGCACTGGAACATCTTGGTCGACTCTTCCAGCTTCTGTTCCAGCAAGCTCGACAGCGGACCGACGAAACCGTAAGCGAGCAAAATCCCCAGGAAGGTACCGACCAGGGCATGTGCGATCAGCATGCCCAGCTCGGCCGGCGGTATCCCCACCGACTCCATCGTGTGCACCACCCCCATCACGGCCGCGACGATACCGAACGCCGGCAGGCCGTCGCCCAGCTTGGCGATGCAGTGGGCCGGCACCGCGCCCTCGTGGTGGTGGGTTTCAATCTCGTTGTCCATCAGGTTTTCGATCTGGAAGGCATCCATATTCCCCGACACCATCAGGCGCAGGTAATCGGTCATGAACTCGACGATATGGTGGTCTTCCAGCACGGCCGGATACTTGCTGAACAGCGGGCTGTCGGTGGGACGATCGATATCGCCCTCGATCGACATCAAGCCTTCCTTGCGTACCTTGGACAGGACGTCGAACAGCAGCGACATCATCTCCATATATAAATCTTTGGTGTAGCGCGAACCCTTGAACAGCGATGGCAGCGCGGCCAGCGTGGCCTTGATCGCCTTGCCATTATTCCCGACCAGAAAAGCACCAGCCGCAGCGCCGCCGATCATCAGCAGCTCCAGCGGCTGGAACAGTGCGGCAACGTGGCCGCCGGCCATCGCAAAGCCCCCGAACACCGAGGCCATGACGATTACGTATCCTAAAATGACTAACAAGTGTGCAGACTCCCCAAGTGATAGATGAGTGCGGCGCGGCGCGGAAAAATGGCGCTGGCGCTGGCGGCAACTGTACGGAGTTCGCCCCTCACAATCTACGCGGAATTCGTTAAATTTACGTGTGGAACTACAATAACGTGAGACAGGGCATTGCGGCAAGCAAATAACAGCAAATGATGCTTAAAAGTACCATACGTAAAGTGGGGGTCTTCCCGCTGTGGTAAGGATGGTCTTATCGGCCTTGCGGGCGGCGATCTGAAACTCATAACTTATTAGCATCGAACCCGGGCGCATTTCAGCGCAGGCCTTATTCCATAAGGCTTCCATTGCCGCTGGTGACAAATAGGCAAACACCATGTCGAAGTGACAAAACTCCAGCGCCTCGTAATCGCCGCGGATGAAATGGGCCCCGCTGCCGCTCAGGCGCGCGCGCAGATAGCTGTACAACCAGGGCAGCGGCGCCAGTTCGATGCCGGTGCAGACGCAGTCCGGCCGCTGGCGCGCCAGATATAGAGTCAGGCCGCCCAGGCCGCTGCCGATATCGATCAGCCGCAGTGGCTCACCCTGTGGCTCACCCTGCTGCTTGCCTTGCGGGAGTAACTGGCGCACCGCGTCCCACACCGCCGGGTTGGACGGGTAGTAAGGCACCTGGGTGCGGAAGGTCGACCAGTACAGGCCCAACAAGAGCAGGAAAGCGAGCAGGAACCATTGCGGCGGCAAGTGCAGCGCGCTCGCGCCCAGCAGCGCCAGCGGGAACAGCAGCTGGATAGGCCGCCACCAGCTGGCCAGTTCCATCCGCCAGGTGATCAGCGCCGCGAGCACGCCCTGCAACAGCGCCACGCCGAACAGATTCAGCGGCAGGCGCAGCGTGGCCAGCGTATACGTCAGTGCGAGGGTAGGCAAAAAGGCCACGCACTGTATCAGCGTGGCCTGGATGGCGGGCGCGCGCAGCAGGCGCGCCAGCGGGGAGCGGGTGTTGGAACGGGAGGGGGCGCGCGGCATCATGCCCCGCCCTGCCGCGGCGCGGGCAGGAGAATCGGGAAGCAGACCGGGCAGTGACGGATCACGCGGCCAGGGCTTCGGCGGCGTCGCGCGCCTTGCGGGTCTTGCCGGCGCGCGAAGGCATATGGCACAGGCCGCAGACATAACTGCCGTTCAGATCATTGCAGTTGACCACGAACTTGCCCTGGCATTTGCCGCAGGGAGCGGTCTCGAGCATTCTGCCGGCGAAGAAGCGTACCAGCGTCCAGGCGCGCGTCAGCGACAGCAGCGGCTCCTGGCCCGGCTCGGGTGGCATTTGTTCGAGGTAGAGCTTATAGGCCTTCATGACCGCTTCGACACCGGTGGCGCCGGCGTGATCGACCAGGAATTTATGGATATTGATGAACAGCGAGGAATGGATATTCGGCTGCCAGGTCAGGAACCAGTCGGTCGAGAATGGCAGCATGCCTTTCGGCGGCGACACACCCTTGAGTTCCTTGTACAGCTTGAGCAGGCGCTCGCGCGACAGCGACACTTCGGATTCCAGCAACTGCAGACGGGCACCAAGTTGAATCAGTTCAATTGCAAGCTGAATTTCCTGCGCTTCGGACACTACACTCTTCTTGGCCATGATCTTGACTCCCGACGTTGCGTTGACAGCTGGACTCTGAAACTACTTTACACGATTTCTTCGACGGCCTGACCAGCCATCAGGATGGCGGCGTGCGACTGGGCCAGCGAGCGATCCTTGTTGTAGTTGGTCAGCATCGACAGAATCGCGCTGTCATCGAAGCGGAAGCGGGCCAGCATCATATTGCCGCCAGCCAGTTTCAGAATCTGGGCATTGCTCATGCCTTCGATCAGGTCGGCGATTTCCGCGGCGATCCCAAGACGGAAGATCGCCGTCACCTTGTCCGCGCGGATCATCTGCTGGGCCAGCATCAGGTAGCTCAGGTTTGCATCGCGAATTTCGGCCATCATGTCGTTAGCGGTCATTTCCATCTCCTCGGTTTCACTGCGGAACACATTTGCGTTTCCAGTGAGATACATTCTGCGGGAGCAACAAAAATCCGAGAAGAGGCGCTCTTCTGTATTTTGGGTCGGGAAATAGCGGATGCGACTCGTCCGTGTTTGTCTTACAAACACATGCGAATCGCCTGCCGACGCCCGTGGGGCGTGGTGGAAATGGTGGTGAGAAGCTTCAAAAATGCCTTTTGTCTGACACAACTTATTTACATACGTTTGCGATCCGACGACTCTTTTTTGCTACATCTATCTTCTTAACGGCAGCCTTTTCGGGAACTTTAGGGTTTCTCGAAAATATTTTGAGAAATTTTTTCGACCCTTGAGCAACTTCAATTCGCCGTTCCGAAGACGCTTTTACGCGCTTCTTGAAACTGGTAACGGCAGCGTTTCGGGGAACTTGAGGGTTTTTTGAAAATAATTTGAAAAAAATTGAAAATAATTCCCCAGCCGCCCGCAAAGCCCCTGTTCATGCGGGTTTCAGCTTTAAAAAAAATTTCGCCGGCCACCCTCTTTCCAGGCTTTTATGGCCCCTTCGATGAAAAGATTGCTACACTCGCGCCTGCATCTGCAAAATAGATGAAGCTTAAAGTATCGACCGACTACCCGAAGAAAGTACTTAATGACAACACGTGAAGATTGCCTGGCCCGCGACGCGCTCGATCCGCTCGCCGCCCTGCGCCTCCAATTCGATCTGCCCGCCGGTGTGATCTACCTTGACGGCAACTCCCTGGGTGCCCGTCCTACATCCGCCCTGGCCCGCGCCCAGCAAGTGATCGCCCGCGAATGGGGCCAGGATCTGATCCGCAGCTGGAATAGCGCCGGCTGGTTCGACCTGCCGAAACGGCTGGGCAACCGCCTGGCGCCGCTGATCGGCGCCGCCGACGGCGAAGTCGTAGTCACCGACACCACCTCGGTCAATCTGTTCAAGGCCCTGGCCGCCGCCCTGCACATGCAGGCGAACACGCCCGCCAGTGCGGCGCGCCGGGTCATCGTGACCGAGCGCAGCAACTTCCCTACCGATATCTATATGGCCGAGGGCCTGTCGTCCTGGCTGGCGCGCGGCTATAGCGTCAAACTGGTCGATTCGGTCGATGAACTGCCAGCCGCCATCGGCGCCGACACCGCCGTCGTGATGCTGACCCACGTCAACTACCGCAGCGGCTACCAGCACGATATGGCCGCCACCAGCGCCCTCGCCCATACGGCTGGCGCCCTGATCGTGTGGGATCTGGCCCATTCGGCCGGCGCCGTGCCGGTCGACCTGAACCGGGATGGCGCCGACCTGGCTGTGGGCTGCACCTATAAATACCTGAACGGCGGCCCCGGCTCGCCCGCCTTTATCTGGGTGCCGCTGCGCCATCAGGCCAGCTTCCAGCAGCCGCTGTCGGGCTGGTGGGGCCACGCCGCCCCGTTCGCGATGGCGCCCGCCTTCGCCCCTACCGAGGGCATAGGCCGCGCCCTGTGCGGCACCCAGCCCATCGTTTCGCTGGCGATGGTCGAATCCGGGCTGGAAGTGTTCGAGCAGACCAGCATGGCCGCGATCCGCGCCAAGTCGCTGGCGCTGACCGATCTGTTCATCGAGCTGGTGGAGCAGCGCTGCGCCAACCACCCGCTGGGGCTGGTGACACCGCGCGAGCATGCGCGCCGCGGCAGCCAGGTCAGCTTTACCCATCCGCACGGCTATGCGGTGATGGCCGCCCTGATCGCGCGCGGCGTGATCGGCGACTACCGCGAGCCGGCCATCATGCGCTTCGGCTTTACGCCGCTGTACACCAGCTATGCCGATGTGTGGGATGCGGTGGAGATCCTGCGCCAGATCCTGGACGACGCCGCCTATGACATCGCCGCCAAGCGCGATGCAGTGACCTGATAAAGAGACCGCCATGACCGAACAGAACAACACCAACAACAGCGACAGCAACGACAGCGGCCGCGGCCAATGCCCGCACGCCCAGGGCCAATGGCATGGCGCGCAGATGGATTTCAGCGAATCGATGAGCTACGGCGACTATCTGGCGCTGGACCGCATCCTGACCGCCCAGCATCCGCTCTCGCCCAATCACAACGAGATGCTGTTCATCGTCCAGCACCAGACCAGCGAACTGTGGATGAAACTGATGCTGCACGAGATGCACGCCGTGCGCACGAATATGCAGGCCGACCAATTGCCGCCGGCGTTCAAGATGCTGGCCCGGGTGGCGCGCATCATGGACCAGCTGGTCCATGCCTGGGACGTGCTGGCGACGATGACGCCGCCCGAGTACTCGGCGATCCGCCCTTACCTGGGCGCCTCGTCCGGCTTCCAGTCCTACCAGTACCGCGAGATTGAATTCATCCTGGGCAACAAGAACGCCGCCCTGCTGAATGTACATACCACCGCGCCGGCCGCCTTTGCGCTGCTCGACCATGCGCTGCGCACGCCCTCCGTCTACGACGAGGCCATCATGCTGATGGCGCGCTCCGGCCTGCACATCGCACCGGAACGCCTGAACGCCGACTGGACCCAGCCGACCGCGCCGGACGAATCGGTCAAGGATGCCTGGCTGGCGGTGTATCGCGATCCGGGCAAATACTGGGCGCTGTATGAGCTGGGCGAAAAACTGGTGGACCTGGAGACGGCCTTCCGCTTCTGGCGCTTCCGCCATGTGACTACGGTCGAGCGCATCATCGGTTTCAAGACTGGCACCGGCGGCACCGCAGGCGTGAGCTACTTGCGCAAGATGCTCGATGTGGTACTGTTCCCTGAGCTGTTCGCGCTACGCACCGCACTATAAAAAACCACGGTGGCGTCGCGCCGGCCGCAGTCATTTTTCAGGAGGCTGGCGACAATGTGTAGGAAGCGTTTCATATGCCGCCAGTCATTTTTGTTGTGCAACAACTCGAAAGGAGTAGCAGATGAATAGACACATCAAACGGGCCTGTGCGGCCCTTGCGATCGTTGTATGCAGTGCGACAGCAGGTGCCACCGAATATGTCCGGCAATTCTCACTGAGCGGCGCGGCCGAGGCCACGCCCAATGCCTCTCCGGGTGGTGGCGGTGGCGTCTTCATTCTGGACACCACGGCGCATACTTTCACGCTGGGACTGGGATTTGGCGGTCTGCTCGGCAACGTGTTGGCCGCCCATATTCACTGCTGCACCCCGGCCGCCGAAAGCGGCAGCGCCGGCGTGGCGACGATGACGCCGAACTTCCTCGATTTTCCTACCGGCGTGAGCAGCGGCAGTTACGGCCATCTCTTCGATACCGCCAATGTCAACAGCTGGAATCCGGCTTTCATTACCGCCAATGGCGGCACAGCGGCAGGAGCCGAGGCGGCGCTGCTGCAAGGCTTGCTGAATGGTACGGCCTATCTGAATATTCACACCACCGCCTTCCCTGGTGGCGAGATCCGCGGCTTCCTGCTGCCGGTGCCCGAGCCTGAGACCTGGAGCATGCTGCTGGCTGGTGTAGCTGGCATGTTGGTGCTGCGGCGCCGGCGCGCAGCGGCGGCCTGAACAAATTTTGGCGGGCCGCCGGCGTCGGCCCGAAGCCTGCGGTGTAACTGAACAAAAACCCACGGCCTAACCCTGGGGTCTGACCCGGCGGGTCAGACCCCAGCTATTTGCCTTGGGTTTTAAGAAAGTCCCCGGCTCTTTGCCTTGGGTTTACAAACACCTCTCGGCACGCTTAAGTTAACGGGACAGGGTGTTCAGAATCTCATAGCAGGCGCCCATATTGTGGTAATCCACCTTCCCCGCCGGGCTCTTGTCCTCGGTACAGGCGCTGTTGTCGGCGCGCAGGATACGGAACCACGCACCATTCTTGTGATCCACAAAGTGCGCCCAGCAGTATTCCCACATGCGGTCATACCAGTCCCAATACTTCGCCTCACCGGTACGCTTGCCCAGCACGGCGGCCGTGGCCAAGCTCTCGGCCTGCACCCAATGGTATTTATCGCCATCGCAGATAGCCCCATCCGGCGCGAAGCCGTAGAAGATGCCGCCATGCTCCTTATCCCACGCAGTATCGAGCCCCGCATTGAACAAGGCCTCGGCGCGCGGCAGTATCCAGTCTGAGGGCCGCTGCAGCTTGTCCGCATAGCGCTCCATGATCAGCAGCAGCTTGGACCACTCGGTCAGATGGCCAGGCTGGAAACCCCAGGGACGGAAGATATTGCTGGCGTCGTCACGGTTGTAATCCCAGTCCACCGACCAGTCAGTCTTGTAGTGCTCCCAGATCAGGCCATCGGCCAGGTTCGCCTGGCGCACCGTGATGTTATGGGCGATCAGCTCGGCGCGGTGCAGATAGCGCAGCTCCTGCGTGGCCTCGTAGGCGGCCAGCAGCGCCTCCACCGAATGCATATTCGCGTTCTGGCCGCGATAGCCGTCCAGCGTGGCCCAGTCGGCGCTGGCTTCATCGGCGTACAGGCCGTCGTCCGCCTGCCAGAAGCGCCGCTCCATCAGCTCGAAGGTTTCGCCGATGAACTCGCGCGCCTCGCCGGCGCCCGCCATCAGCGCATGCGAATAGGCCAGCAGCACAAAGGCCAGGCCATAACAATGATTGCTGCCATCGAGCACCGTGGTCTGGCCCTCGTGACGGTCGATCTGCCAGGCATAGCCGCCGGTGGCTGGGTTGCGGTGGGCTTCACGCAGGAAGCGCAGGCCGTGGCGCACCTGCTCCAGGCTGCCCACGCCGTCCAGCTGGCGCGCCGCCATCGCATAGGTGAACACGAAGCGCGTGCTGCTGACCAGATGGCGGGTGCGGGTGTCGTAGATACGGCCGTCATCCTTATAGAAATGGTAGAAACCGCCGTCCGGATCGATGCAATGCGGATGGTAGAACTGCATGGTCTCTTGTATGTGCTTGCGCACATCTGCGCGGGCGTGAAAATCCGGAACGGCAATCATGTAATATTATCCATAAAGAGCAAGCCGTAATTTTACTCCGTTTATTTTGCTTAGCCACACCATCTTGAAAGGATTTGTGCATGGAATTCGACGTACTGACACTGCCCGGCCTGTGGAATTCGGGCCCGCAGCACTGGCAAACCGAATGGGAGAAAAACCATCCGGACTGGCGCCGGGTGCAGCAGCGCGACTGGGAAACCCCGGACGCCGCTGAATGGGTGGCGACGCTGGACGCCGCCATCGCCGCCTGCAAGCGTGCGCCGGTGCTGGTAGCGCACAGCCTGGCCGTGTCGCTGGTGACGCGCTGGGCCGCCAGCGGCTCGCCGCATCGCATCGCGGGCGCCTTCCTGGTCGCGCCCAGCGACACCGACGCGTCCACCTATCCCGATTGCACCACCGGCTTCCAGCCCATGCTGGTGGAGCCGCTGCCCTTCCCTAGCTTGCTGGTGATCAGCACCGACGATCCCTATGTGACGCAGGAACGCGCCCAGGCCTTCGGCGCGGCCTGGGGCAGCAAGGTGGTTGCTATCGGCAATGCCGGCCATATCAACGGCGACGCCGGCTACGGCCCCTGGCCGGAAGGCGAGTTAATGCTGCGTGACTTTTGCGTTAGCGCAAATGGCTAACTGAGCAGGTAGCGCAGCGCGGGAACTCCGCTGAAACGTACGGGTCATATTCTTATCCGTGCCACTGGCACGTCGTCGTAGCAATAACGAAAAGGAGAAGCATATGAACCTACACCTCAAGCTCGCCTGCGCTGCTCTTGCCATGGCCCTGTGCAGCGCGGCGGCACAGGCCACCACCTATGTCCGCAACTTCACGCTCAGCGGCGCCACCGAGGATCCGGCCAATACCTCGCTGGCCAGCGGTAGCGGCTCTTTCATCCTCGACACCTCGGTGCATGCCTTTGGCATCAGCCTGAGCTTTGCCAACCTGGAGGGGCCTTCCGCCGCCGCCCATATTCACTGCTGCACTTCGGCGCCGTCCATGGGGAATGCGGGTGTCGCAACGCAAACGCCCACGTTCGCCGACTTTCCCACGGGCGTAAATAGCGGCAGCTACTATCATATTTTTAACACCAGTCAGGATAGCACCTGGAACGCCGCCTTCATCGCAGCCAACGGCGGCACGGCGCTTGGTGCCGAGGCGGCACTGGTTCAGGGCTTGCTGAATGGCACGGCGTACATGAATATCCATTCGGCGGCCTATACAGGCGGAGAAATCCGCGGCTTCCTGCTGCCGGTGCCGGAACCAGCGGGGTGGACTTTGATGGTGCTCGGCGCGGCGGGCATTCTGCTGATGCAGCGCAAGCTGGAGGATCCGTTGTTTGAGGTGTAGTAAATTTACAAAAACACGAGAACGAGAAGGAGTTTGAGCAAAATTCCGCTCAGTTAAGAAAAATAATTTCTTGGCGGGCCGCCGGCGGCAACTTAAAACCCACGGCGTAACCCTGGGGGCCTGTCCCATCGGGACAGGCGGGGCGTAGCCCCTCCCCGGACCCTGAGGTCTGACCCCGGCTCTTTGCCTTGGGTTTTAAACTGGCAAGCGGCCCGCGCAGGTTAAAAAAAACGCCGGCCCCTTGCGGGACCGGCGCCATTGTTACGGCATAACTACGTTTACTTCGACGCGCCGCTCAGCAGCATTTCATTCAAACGCTTGACGAAGGTCGCCGGATCGCTCAGCGAACCGCCTTCAGCCAGCAGCGCCTGATCGAACAGGATATGCGCCCAGTCGCCGAATTGGCTGCCGGCATCCTGATACTTCAGACGCGTCACCAGCGGGTGGTTCGGGTTGATTTCCAGGATAGGCTTCGATTCCGGCGCGTTCTGGCCAGCGGCCTTGAGCATGCGCAGCAGGTTGCCCGACAGCTCGTTCTCGTCCGCCACCAGGCAGGCCGGCGAATCGGTCAGGCGGAAGGTCACGCGCACATCTTTGGCCTTGTCGCCCAGCGCTTCCTTCATTTTGCCAACCAGTTCCTTGTACGAGGTCTCGGTCTCTTCGTGTTCCTTCTTCTCGGCTTCGTCTTCCAGCTTGCCCAGATCCAGGCCGCCCTTGGCCACGGACACCAGTTCCTTGCCCTCGAAGTCCTGCAGGAAGGACAGCATCCACTCATCGACGCGGTCGGTCAGCAGCAGCACTTCCACGCCTTTTTTGCGGAAGATTTCCAGGTGCGGGCTGTTCTTGGCGGCGGTGTAGTTGTCGGCCGTGACGTAGTAGATCTTGTCCTGGCCTTCCTTCAGGCGCGCTACGTACTGCTCGAACGAGACGGTCTGCTCGTCGCCCTCGTTGGCGGTCGAGGCGAAGCGCAGCAGCTTGGCCAGACGGTCCTTATTGCCCGCGTCCTCGCCGATGCCCTCTTTCAGCACCTGGCCGAACTCGGTCCAGAAGGTCGCGTACTTGTCTTTCTTTTCCTGCTCGTCGGCGTTCGCCAGTTCTTCCAGCATGCCGATCACGCGCTTGGTGGAACCCTCGCGGATGACTTTCACATCACGCGACTCTTGCAGGATTTCGCGCGACACATTCAGCGGCAGGTCGGCCGAATCGATAACGCCCTTGACCATGCGCAGGTAAGCCGGCATCAGCTGCTCGGCGTCGTCCATGATGAAGACGCGCTTGACGTAGAGCTTGATGCCGCCACGCTTGTTGCGATCCCACAGGTCGAACGGGGCCTTGGCCGGAATGTACAGCAGCTGGGTGTATTCGCTGCGGCCTTCAACACGGTTGTGGGTATGGGTCAGCGGCGCCTGGAAGTCGTGCGAGACGTGCTTGTAGAATTCTTCGTACTGTTCCGGGGTGATCTCGGCCTTGTTGCGGGCCCACAGGGCGCTGGCCTGGTTGATGGTTTCCAGCTCGTCGCGGACGACGGTTTCCTTCTTCTCGTCGTCCCACTCTTCCTTCTGCATCACGATAGGCAGGGAGATGTGGTCGGAGTATTTGCGGATGATGGACTTGATCTTCCAGCTCGACAGCAGCTCGTCCTCGCCTTCGCGCAGGTGCAGGATGATGTCGGTGCCGCGCGCGGTCTTGTCGATCTGTTCGATGCTGTAATCGCCTTCGCCGGCCGATTCCCAGCGCACGCCTTCATTGGCGGCAGCGCCGGCGCGGCGGGTTTCAACGGTGATCTTGTCGGCCACGATGAAGCCGGAGTAGAAGCCCACGCCGAACTGGCCGATCAGGGCCGCGTCCTGCTGCTGGTCGCCCGACAGCTTGCCGAAGAATTCCTTGGTGCCGGACTTGGCGATCGTGCCCAGGTGCGAGATGGCTTCATCGCGGTTCATGCCGATGCCGTTGTCCGAAATGGTGATGGTGCGCGCTTCCTTGTCGAAGCTGACCTTGATCTTCAGTTCATGGTCGTTACCGTACAGGGCGTCGTTGTTGATCGCCTCGAAGCGCAGCTTGTCGGACGCGTCGGAGGCGTTCGAAATCAGTTCGCGCAGGAAGATCTCCTTGTTCGAGTACAGGGAGTGAATCATCAGTTGCAGCAGCTGTTTGACTTCAGCCTGGAATCCCAGGGTTTGCTTTTCGGTGTCGGCCATTTGTTTTTACCTCTAATTTGGTCTTGGTTGATACAGCTTAAATCTCAGGTGTTGAAACACAGGTCCTGCGAAGGTGGGGATTATAGGACCGAATTCAAGTGCGGCCCAAACTGGCTTGCAAAACGATATCAAATAGATATCTCATGGTGTGAGAATGTGTGTATTTTGTGCCTTCGCCCCCCGCCTATAGTGAGTCCATCGATTCAGCGGCCAGACGGCCGGTCGACAACGAGAAACGACGGCCACGACCGTCGCAAAGGGGAATGCCATGATAGGAATGAGTACCAAACTGGCCGCACTGTCTTTGCTGCGCCAACGCCTGACTACCTCTCCCGACCCACACTTGAGCAGTCTCGGGTCCCTCATCACCAGCAACGCGGGCTACGCCAACTTCGGCGCCCTCGGCACGGCCATCGGCGACTTCGCGCCGGTGCGGCTGCCGGCCTCCAGCACCATCGGCACCCCGGGAGCCAATCCCTACATCGCCTTGTGGAAGCTGGTATTCAATGTGTTCGGCGGCGATGAAACGGCCGCCAATCCCGGCCTGAAGCCGGTGCTGGACCGGGTGCGCGACCTGCTCGACCGGCTCGACGACGTGGCCGCCGCCGAGGATCTGGATGCCTTGCAAGCCATGAGCGGCGAGGTCGACACCCTGAACCAGATCGCCGCCGACCTGTCGGCCATCCTGATCACCATCAAGGGCGACGGCACCTTGGCCAACCTGGGCATCGTGCCCGACGTGGCCGACCTGATCGGCTCGCGCATGATGCCGGCCTCGGTCAAGCCGAACGTGGGCGGCGGGGCCGGCTTCCCGCCGCGCTTCTGGACCCTGCGCGAGCTGCTGTCGAACCGCCGCACCGGCCGCTTCGCCCAGCGCCTGTGGGACCGCGCCATGGCCAGCGGGCGCGATGACTTCAAGGCCTATGCGCTGGGCTGGCTCTCCAGCTGGTCGCTCAGCGCCGGTGGCGCCAGCGCCGTGGCCAGCATCGTTGGCGCCCCGGCGCGCAACCAGTGGTGGCGCTCGCGCTTCGTCGGCAATTACATCGACCTGTGGGCCTATGGCTACGCCAAGGTCGGCCCCCGTCCCAAGCCTTACACCGACTGGCCGAACCTGTGCGAGCAGGAACTGCACAATGCCGTCGGCATTCCGGGCGCCAGCTTCGATCCCGACCAGATGATGAAGGATCTGCGCCTCGGCAATCCGCTCGGCGCGCCGCTGCCGGGCGAGTTCACCACCTTCTGGCTGGAAGCCTACGAACACGTCTACGGCGACATGGGCGACAACCGGCCGCAGGTCGATGCCGACCGGCTGCAGGACGCCTACTGCATGGCCAGGCTGGTGCTGTGGTTCCAGACCAGCCCGCAGTCGCTGGGCTGCCAGGCCAATGCGCCGATGCCGCCCACCACCTGCGGCGGCGCACCCGCCTGGACCAACCCGGTGGTGCCGGGCGATGCGGGCGGTGGCGCGGGCGGGCCACCGCCACCGGAGATCGACAAGAAGATCAAGCCGGAAAACGTCATCTGCGCGATCCTGCTGGCCATCCTGGGCATCGTCGCGCTGTGCTTCGGCGGCTGGGTGGCCGGCGGCGCGGCGATCGCCGGCGCCATCGCGCTGGCGGTCAGCGCCGGCACCATCGACTGGGACAAATTCCGCTGCAGCCTGGCCTGGTATCGCGTCTATATGTTCAACGGCCTGCGCGCCCTGCACGACGTGATGAGCCTGGGCGGCCTGGTCCATCCCTACACGCCGGAGCTGAGCGTGGACGACACGGCGGTGCAACTGCTGTCGGACATCCCCACCCACATCCGCACCGGCGACAACATCGTGCTGACCCGGCCGATGCGCGAACGCTATCCGGTGGTGCCATGGAACGGCTCCGGCTTCAGCTGGTTTGACGACGCCAGCGGCGGCCAGGAAGAACCGCCCACCTGGGCCGCGATCGCCGCCGCCTACCCGTCCGGCTTCCTCGATGATCCGGCCAATCCGCTGGGCAGCCGTTCGCCCTTCGACGCCAGCCCCTGGCCATTCGCCGCCGGCAGCACCAGCAACAAGCCGCTCGGCTTCATCAACAGTACCGACGCCATGCTGGCCTGGCTGGCGGCGCCGGGCGGCACGCTGCCCGACCACAGCCTGGACGGCGACCGTGGACTGGGCTTCCAGAACTTCCATTTCGTCGACGATGGCTGGACCAACCCCGTCAATATCGAACCCGCACCCTGAGGCCGGCCATGAAAACAATAATAAAAACAAGTCACAAGCCAGACCACAAACCCAACCCTGACCATGGCAACCCCCGCAAGGAAAGAAGCGAGCAGGAATGGCTGGACGAATGGAAGCGCACCCAGGAAGCGCTAGACAAGATCGGCGATGCGCGCAAGCGCGCCTGGCTGCGCTATGTGAAGGAACAGGACGGCCGCGCCCAGTACACCGCCTGGCTGGTGGTCCCCTGCAATCCCGGCGACTACGGCTTGCGGCCGCTGGCCTCGGGCACCCCGTACTGGGCCTCGCCCTTTATCTGGGTGGAGAGTCCCGACCCGTCCGGCCAGCCCCAGGCCGGCGCCGAGAACCATCTGGTGGCGCGCGTATTCAATCTGGGCGCGGCCAGCGCGGCCCCCTGCCGGGTCGACTTCTTCTGGTCCGATCCATCGGTGGGCCTGGGCGCGGCCGACGCCAACTGGATCGGCGCCGAGATGGTGGAGGTGCCGCCCATGAGTTCCGTCGAGGTGCGCTGCGCCACCCCGTGGGTGCCCAGCTTCGTCAACAACGGCCATGAATGCGCCTTCGTCAGCGTGGACAACCACGTGCTCGACCCGCTGCTGCTGCCCTTCCAGCCCTGGGCCGACCGCCATGTGGGCCAGCGCAACCTGTCGGTGCTGCCGGCGGTGCAGCAGATGTTCAGCTTCTGGGCGCCGGCCGGCCGGGGCGCCGAGCTGCACGTGACGGCGCTGCGCGGCGTGCTGCGCAATCTGCCGCGCGAACCGGGCAATGCGGTGCGCTTCCTCGGCGAGGCCGCGGCCCAGCTGCTGGCCGGCCTGCGTCCCCAGGCTGTCACCGCGCGCAGGGAGAAAGAGGCACCGCGCCATCCGAATGTGGTCGGCAAGCAGGTGCCGGCACGCGAGATGATCGCCGGCCTACGCGCCACCGGCAAGGAACGGCGCATGGCCAGCGCGGCCGATACCGGCGTGCGGCCGATGCCGCGCGACGGCCAGGCTCCGCTGGGCGAAACGCTGGCCAAGGTCGAGGGCGAGGAAGGCACGGCCGTGCTGATGGAACTGCAGCTGCAGCAGCTCGACCTGCCGATGAACACCTTCGTAGTCCTGAACATTACCCATGCCGACGGCGACAGTGTCACCGGCGGCTATGTACTGGTGCTGGCCAATCCAGGCTGGTTCCGCGCTTCACCGCAACTCAACGAGAAGCAATTCAACGAGAAGGAAGATTCCATGAAAATCCCCGCCCTTGATCCGCAAGACGGCGCCTTGCAAGCGCTGGTCCTGGAGCAGTTCCCGCAAGCCCAGCTCACGCTGGACATCGCGCGCGCCCTGCAAAAACATCTGCCCATCTCCAACAAGGATGAAATGATGCGCGCCGTGAAATACATCACCATCGAGAACGCCTTTCTCGATCCCGGCATGATCGAACGCTTCAACCTGGAAGCCCTGCTGCCGCTGCGCGGCAACAAGGACCTGGTGGCCAAGATCGCCGGCACGCTGCGCGTGGCCCTGCAGCAGGACCAGAACAGCAACACCTCCTCGCTGGCCGCGGCCCAGCTGGCGCAGCACTTGCGCGCAGCACCGAACAGCCGCGGCATGGCGATGCCCGCCTTCCATTTCACCGGGCCTTCTCTGTACGGCTCCACCGAAGCTAAAGGAGAATGATCATGGTTTGGGCTGTCACTCTTATCGTGCACGACTGCGCGAACAACGCCCCGCTTGCGGGCGCCCATATCAACGACGGCTATGGCGGCGGCGGCAACACCGACTCCTACGGCCAGTTCATCGCCATCATCGACGACTACTACAGCGGCTACGTGGTGCAGATCACCAAGTCCGGCTATTCGGCGCGTAACTTCACCTTCTCCACCTCGCAGATCGGCACGCCGCAAAACACCTGCCTCAGTGTGTACGTGGAACCGCCACCGAGCAGCGGTGGGGGCGGCATCAGCTGCTTCATCGTCACGGCAGCCAGCGGATCGACCCAGTCGAAGGAAGTGACCGGCATGCGCGCCCTGCGCGACCGCGTGGCCGCCAGCGCGCCGCTGGCAGGACGCTTGATCGATGCGATCTACGACCAGTACTGGCGCTTCAGCCCTGCCATCGCCGACCAGATCAAGGACAGCGACAGCGCGCGCATGGGCGTGATGGCGCTGGTGGTGCGGCCGCTGTTTGCCTGGTATCAGCTGGCCGGGCAGCTGGCGCTGGACCCGGGCGACACCAAGGCTGTGCAGCAGGCGCAGAAGGAATTGCGCGGCGCCTGCCCGCGCTATCTCAGTCCGGCCCGCATCGCCGCGCATCTGGCGCTGCTGAACCGGGGCGAACCGATGCCCGCTTCGGCGCCGGCACTGGCCACGCAACTGGGGCCGCAGTTGCAGCAGGCGCTGGCGCTGCCGCTGGTGCAGTGGGCCATCTTCGACCCGCTGCTGCGTGCCTGGAATGGCGCGGCTGAACGGCTCGATATGGGTGGGCAGGTTGCGGAATGGCTGTCCGAAGCGCCGCTCGACGCGGCCACGCCACCGGCTGCCGGGAAGATCGATAGCGAACTGGCCTCGCTGGCGGCGCTGCTGGCGTTTGATCCGGAAGCGCAGCGCAAGGTGGGCGCAAGGCTGAGCAAGGCGTGGCCGGCCGCGGCGGAAGCGATTCAGGCCAGCGCGCTGGGTAATATCATCAGCTGAACGGTCTGCGGCGTAACCCTCAAACCAACGGCGTAACCCTCAAACCCACGGCGTAACCCTGGGGTCTGACCCGGCGGGTCAGACCCCGGCTCTTTGCCGTGGGTTTTATCAGACGTTCGCGGCACATTCAGACTGGCAGTACTACATCGGGCCGGCATGCGTCGCCGCTGCCGCAACCGGCTCAATCAACCCTTGCTCCAGTAAATACCGCATCAAATAACTGGCCGTCTGCGTCAGCGTCGGATCGGCCATCGGGTCGGCCAGCTGCGCGCGCTGCCCTTGATACCCGGCGCTGCTATACCGCTTGAGCTGCATCGCGGCGATCTTCTCGGCCGAGCGGTTGAAGAAATCCAGCAGCGGAAACACCGGATCGCTGGCCGTACAGCGCCGGTTCAGTTCATCGATGAAGTGCGGGATATCGTAATAATTGAACCGATAGCCGTAATCGCGTTCAATCACCTGCGTCAGCTGGGTCATGCTGTAGTAATTGTCAGCCGTCACGTGCAAGGGCGTATCCGGACCCCGCGCCTGGCGCGAGATGCCCACAATATTATGGGCGATCACGTCGGCACCAACGATGCTGAGCTGATTCGGCGTATCGACCGCCACCCCGTGCCGTATCATGAAGGCCAGCATGCGCAGGGCCACATCATTGTCATCCCCCGCCCCCTGGGTCGACACCGAAATGAGCGATGGCCGGTAAATCCGCACATCCATGCCCGCGGCACTCGCCGCCAGCACCTGCTGCTCGGCCACCCATTTGCTTTGGGCATAGCCAAAGTCGAGCGCCGCCATCTCCACGTTCGAATCCGTTTCCAGCAGCACCCCCTTGGCACTCCAGCCGAAAATGAAGGTGCTCGATACCAGCTGCAGCGTGCAGTCGCCCGCGTCGCGCACCAGTTGCAGCGCGGTGCGGGTGCCGTCCACGTTCACGCTGCGCATCGCTTCGTAGGTCATCACGTAATTGACACAGGCGCCGTTGTGGAATACTTCGGCCACCTGGCCCGCCAGTTCGGTCCAGCGCGCCGGCGCCAGTCCCCACAGCGGCTGGGACAGGTCGCCGCACAGGGGCCGCACCCGCGCTGCCAGCAACTGCCTTAGCTCGGGCGTGAACACGCGCGCGCGCCGCAGCGCTTCCTCGATGCGCCCCATCGCGGCATGCTCGCTGTCGGCACGCACCAGCACGATGATCGTGGCCGTACTCTGGCGCAGCAATTCGGCCAGCAGGAAGGGGCCGAAGAAGCCGGTCGCGCCAGTCAGCAGGATGGCCTTGCCGCCGTCCCGTGCAGGTGCAGGTGAAACACCGTCCACCAGCGCTGTCCCCGGCGTTGCCGGCAGCGGGCGGGCGCGGTCTTCCAGCATCTGCGCGCCGATCGCATCGTCCAGCGAGGCGCGCAGCCTTACCAGGGCTGCCAGCGCGGCGGCGGCGCCACCGTCGGCGCGGCGGTCCAACGGCGCCAGCGCGGACAAGAGGCTGCGCTGCGACAGCCTTTGCAGCAACTGCGCATCGAGTTCCTCGGCCAGCGCACCGGAGCCGAAGCCGCGCATCACTTCCTCCAGTTCCAGCTGGATTTCGGTCAGCGCCAGCGAATCGATGCCCAGGTCGGCCAGCGTTTCACTGTCGCTGGCAATGCCTTGCCGTACAAAGGCGCGCCGGATCGCGCCGCGCCAGCCCGCATCGCCATCGGCCGCATCCAGCGCAGACTGCGACGGCAGCGCGCTGCGGTAGCTCGCCAGCACATTCACCTTGCCGGACTCGAACAACGCACGCGTTTCGGCGCGGGCGATCTTGCCGGAGGTCGTCATCGCCACCGTGCCAGGCGCCACCAGATGCAGCTGATCGGGCAGCAGGCCGCTGGCGCTGCGCACGGCCTGCGCCAGCTGTTCGGGATCGGGCAGCTCGCCCACCCGTACCGGTTCGGCCAGCAGCGCGATGCCGCCGTCGGCGCACTGGAAGGCGCACACGCCGCGCGGCCGCACGGCGGCGCCACTGGCAATCAGGCCGGTTTCCAGATCATCGGGGAAGAAATTGGCGCCGCCAACGATCAGCAGATCCTTGATGCGCCCGCATACATACAGCTGCCCGCCGTGCAGGAAACCCAGGTCCCCCGTGCGGATGAATCGCGCCATGCCTGGCCTCCCCCCACCTGGCTGCGCTCCCCCGGCAGCATCCGTTTCATGCCGCGCCGCGCCGGGCCGCATCGCGCCGGGCTGTACGCTGCCAATCGGCGCGTCGCACAGCAAGGCGCGCGTCGCCGACGCATTGTTCCAGTAGCCGCGCGTAACGCAGGGACCGGCCACGCGGATCTCGCCCACGCCCTCGCTCAGCAACTGACCGCTGGCGGGATCGCATATCTGCACCGTGATGCCGGGCGCGGGCGCGCCGCAAGCGGCGTAGTCGATGGTGGCGCCCTCCCCGGCGTCCTGCGTCGCGCGCTCGGCGGCAAACTGCAAGGTATCGCCCGCCGCCGCCGCGCGCAGCACGCTGACGCTGCCATGGCCGCCATGGGTGACGTTCAAGGTATTTTCCGCCAGCCCGTAGGCGACAGTGCAAGCCTCCCTTGCCAGGCCGTAGGGTGCGTAACGGGCGTGGAAGCGCCGGATCGTGGCCGGCCGCGCCGGTTCGCCCGCGTTCATCAGCACCCGCAGGCAGGACAGGTCCACGCCTTCCAGCGCCGCATCGTTGATCTTGCCCGAGCGCAGGCAGTATTCAAAGCCGAAGTTCGGCGACGAGCTATACGTGGCGCGCACTTCCGAAATCATTTGTAGCCACAGCGCCGGATTGCGCAGGAAATCGGTCGGCGAGAAGCCGTAATTGCTGCCGCCGGAAATGATGGGGAACAGGTAGTAGCCGATCAGTCCCATGTCATGGTGCTGCGGCAGCCAGGACACGCCGGTCGGCATATGGTCTAGCGTGGCGCGCGCATTGGCGATCACGTTCTCGTGCGACACCATCACCCCGCGCGGCAAGCCGGTCGATCCCGAGGTGTACTGCAGGAACAGCAGCGGCTCGCGGGGCCGGCCTATGCCCGCGCCGGCAGGGGGAACGGCCGCCGTGGCCGGCAGCGCCAGCGCGTCGACCGCATCGAGCGCATCGCCGCTGATCAGCTGGCAGGCTCCCGGCAAGGGCTGGTCGGCCAGCAGCCGCAGCAGCGGCCCCAGATGTAGGCCATCGGTCAGCAGGGCTTGCGCGGTGCAGTTGGCCGCGATGGCGCGCAGGCGCCGCATGGCCGCGTCGTCCGCCGTGCGCGGTAGCGCCACCGGCACGCCGATCAGCCCGGCGCGCGCGCAGGCCAGCAGCGCCGCGATGCCTTCCAGCCCGGCCGGGTGCGCCAGCAGCACGCGCGCGCCGGGCGCCAGCCCGGTCGCCATCAACTGGGCCGCCAGCACCTCGGTACGGTCATAAAAACTCTGGTAGGTATGGCGTTCGGCGGCCTTGCCATGGCGGTCGCGAAACTCGAACAGGACCTTGTCCGGTTGCAGGCTGGTCCAGTGCTCAAGGATGTCGAAGATCGATTCCATGGAATACTCCGGCGAGGCACGGACCCATATCGCAGCACGTGCGGTTGGCAAGTGACGTGAATTTCAACATGCATGTCAGGGGTGGGTTCAAGGCCAAGACCCAGCCGGAACCAGCGTCCATTTTACGCCCGCCGCTAGCTGCGCGAAAGCTCCCTTTCAAAAAAACGCCACACTGCGGGGTCCTGCATCGCCGCCACGTTCAGGCGCATGCGCGTCGACGGCAGCTGGTTCGGCGAAAACAGGCTGCCCGGCGCCAGCAGCAGACCCTCGGCCATCGCCCGCTCGGTCAGCACATTGCTGTCCCGCCCCGCATCGGCCCAGACGAACAGGCCGGCCGGCGTGACAATGTCGACGGTAAAGCCGACCCGTTCGATCTGGCGCACGGTCTTCTCGCGCAGGCTGTCGAGCCGGGCGCGGATGCGGCCCGCATGCTTGCGGTGCGCCCCTTCCGACAGCACCTTGTAGACCACGCGCTCGCCGATATCGCTGGTGGTGAGATTGGTCAGCATCTTGCGGTCGCCCAGGCGCTCGGCCATGGCGCGCGAAGTGGCGATGAAGCCGACCCGCAGATTGGCCGCCATGGTCTTGGAAAAGCCCCCCAGATAAATCACCCGGTTCAACTGGTCCAGCGCGGCCAGCCGCGTTACCGGCTGCACCGCACTGCCCGGATGCAGCTCGCAGTAGATGTCGTCCTCGACGATGGTGAAGCCATGCTCCTCGGCCAGCCGCAGCACCTGGAAGGCCTTGGCCGCCGACAGCGACGTGGAGCTGGGATTATGCAGCACCGAGTTGATGACGAACAGCTTGGGCTTGTGCAGCGCCGCCAGTTCCGCCAGCCGTGCGATGTCCGGCCCGTCGGCCAGGCGCGGAATGCCCACCACCTTGGCGCCCAGCGCGGCGAAGGAGCCGAACATCAGGAACCAGGCCGGATCGTCGACGAAGATGGTGTCGCCGGGCCGGGTAAATTCGCGCGCCACCAGGTCGAGCGCCTGCGTGATGCCGGCGGTGGTGACGATCTGTTCGGGCGTGGCGGCGATTTCCAGTTCCGCCAGTTTCAGCTGCAGCTGCTGGCGCAGCGGCAGAAAGCCCTGCGGCATGCCGTAATTGAGCAGCAGGTTCGGATGCTGGCGTCCCACCGAGCGCAGCGCATTGCCGATGGTTGGACCGTCGAGCCATTCGGCCGGCAGCACGCCGGAGCCGGGCATCTGCTGATGCGGCATCTGGCGGAACATATTCCGCACCAGCCAGACCACATCCAGCGGCTTGTGCTCGGCCGCCGCGGTTTCCGCCGCCTGCCCTTGCGCCACGCCGGATGACGGGCCGGGCGCGGCGGCGGCCAGCAGCGGCGCGCGTTCGCGCACGAAGAAACCGGCGCCGCGGCGCGATTCCAGATAGCCGCTGGCCACCAGCTTGTCGTAGCTGGCCACCACCGTGAAGCAGGACACCGCATGCGCGCCGGCGAACTGGCGGATCGAAGGCATGCGCGCGCCGCCGCGCAGCAGGCGGTCGTCGATGCGCGCCGCCACCGAACGCACGATCTGGTCGATCAGGGTCTCGTCCGATTCACGCGACAGCAGGTCGACCAGCGCCGTGGCGCGGTCCTTGCCGGCCCGGCTGGCCGGGCGCGTTGAAGCCGTATTACTCATTTTTGCCTCGCCCGTCTTCAGGCTGTATTGGTCATTTGACCATTACAGTAATAGAAATTAATTGTTTAAGTGTATTGGTACTGTACTGGCTTTCTCGCTTAGGATACACCTATCCGCCGCGCAGGCACAGCCTGCATGGCGCCTTGCTTCACCATGCCACCATGCCACCGGAGTCCCCCATGAATCGAAGCGCGCCACTGGCGCCCGCCATCCCCACCCGTAGCGGCCTGCAGCCGGAGACCGCCGGCATGCTGCTGGGACTGGTCGGCGTGGCCATTTTCAGTCTCACGCTGCCATTTACGCGGATGGCCGTTTCCACGCTCGATCCCGCCTTCGTGGCGCTGGGCCGGGCGCTGGTGGCGGCGCTGCTGGCGGCCGTCTGGCTGCTGTGGAAGCGCGCGCCGCTGCCGCCCACATCGGCCTTGCCGGCGCTGGCGCTGGTATCGCTGGGCTGCATCATCGGGTTTCCGTGGCTGACCTCCATCGCCATGCGCACCCTGCCCGCCAGCCACGGCGCGGTGCTGGTGGGGATACTGCCGCTGGCCACCGCCGTCTTCGCCGCGCTGGGCGGACAGGAAAAGCCCTCGGCCGGCTTCTGGGGCATGGCCTTGCTGGGTTCCGTGCTGGTGGTGGGCTTTGCGCTGCGCCAGAACGGCGGCAGCTTCCACCCGGCCGATCTGGCCATGTTCGGCGCGGTGATCCTGGCCTCGATGGGCTATGCGGCCGGCGGACGCCTGTCGCAGACGCTGGGCGGGCAGCAGGTGATCTGCTGGGCGCTGCTGCTGTCGGTGCCACTGCTACTGCCGCTGGTGCTATGGCTGTCGTGGGACCAGGCGGACGCTATCGTGCACGCCGGCGCGCGTGCCTGGACCGGCTTCGCCTACGTGTCGGTGTTCTCGATGTTCATCGGTTTCTTCTTCTGGTATCGCGGCATGGCGCTCGGCGGCGTGGCCCGCGTGGGCCAGGTACAACTGGTGCAGCCTTTCCTGACCTTGCTCGGTTCCAGCCTGATTCTGGGCGAAGCGCTGGAAACGGCCACCGTATTATTTGCAATCGCCGTCATCGCCGTGGTGGCTTTGGGACGCAAAATGCAGGTAAAGCGGCAGTAAAACCATAGACTATTCTGATTTTGGCAGGACTGTGAGCTTCCACGCTGCAAGACGTACAATATCGGTCTTGCAGCATGCTTCCTACTAACATCTTGCCAACCCGGCCACTTTTTTCTGGATCATTCATGTCAGTTTACGAAAAACTCAAAGCTCTCGATATCACCCTGACCGCTCCGGCCGCACCTGTCGCCGCCTACGTGATGTACGTCCAAACCGGCAACCTCGTGTTCATTTCGGGCCATATCGCCAAAAATGCCGACGGCAGCATCAACGCCGGCCAGCTGGGCAAGAACATCACGACCGAGCAAGGCGCCGCCGCTGCCCGTTCCGTTGCCGTGGCACTGATCGGCACCATCCAGGAAGCCGCCGGCGGCGACCTGAATCGCGTCAAGCGCATCGTCAAGCTGATGGGCCTCGTCAATTCGACCCCTGACTACACCGACCAGCACCTGGTGATCAACGGCGCCTCCGCGCTGCTGGGCGAAGTGTTCGGCGACGCCGGCAAGCACGCCCGTTCCGCCTTCGGCGTGGCCCAGGTACCGCTTGGCGCCTGCGTGGAAATCGATCTGATCATCGAACTGGCCTAAGCCTTCAAACGCATGAATTTTTCGGGCGGTGCTTACCCGGCGCCGCCCGCCCTGTAAGCCGCCATAAGCGCGCTGTTATTTTGTCCGGGCACCGCCTGGCTTTTCTTCTGTGAGACTCGTATGAAAATCGAAAATCCCAATCCGATGCAGTGGCATTTTTCCGAACGTGCCGGCCAGCTGCAAAGCTCCTTCATCCGCGAAATCCTGAAGATTACGCAGCGTCCCGAGATCATCTCCTTTGCCGGCGGCCTGCCATCGCCCGCCACCTTCCCGGTCGAGGAAATGAAAGCCGCCTTCGACAAGGTGCTGACCAATTCGCCGCAAGTGGCCCTGCAGTACGGCCCGACCGATGGCTACCTGCCGCTGCGCCAGTGGATCGCCGATTCGCTGTCCGGCAACGGCTCCACCATCCTGCCGGAACAGGTCTTGATGACCTCCGGTTCGCAGCAGGCCCTCGATCTGCTGGGTAAAGTGCTGATCGACGAAGGCAGCCGCGTACTGGTGGAAACCCCGTCCTATCTGGGTGCGCTGCAGGCATTCTCGGTCTACCGTCCCGAGTTCGTCTCGGTAGACACCGACGAAAACGGCCTGGTGCCATCCTCGCTGGACAAGGTCGCCAAGGGCGCGCGCCTGCTGTACGCGCTGCCGAACTTCCAGAACCCGACCGGCCGCACGCTGTCGCTGGCACGCCGCGAAGAGCTGGTCGCCGCCTGCGCCCGCCTCGGCCTGCCGCTGATCGAGGATGATCCTTACGGCGCCCTGAGCTACAAAGGCGATCCGCTGCCGAAGATGATCGCGATGAACCCGGAAGGCGTGATCTACATGGGCTCCTTCTCCAAGGTGCTGACCCCGGGCATTCGCCTCGGCTACGTGGTCGCGCCGATGGCGCTGGTGCGCCGCCTGGAACTGGCCAAGCAGGCGGCCGACCTGCACACCTCGCAGCTGACCCAGATGGTGGTGCACGAAGTGATCAAGGACGGTTTCCTGAGCCGCCACATTCCGCAAATCCGCACCCTGTACGGCGACCAGTGCCAGTGCATGCTCGACGCCATGGCCCAGCATTTCCCGGCCCAGGTGTCGTGGACCAAGCCGGAAGGCGGCATGTTCATCTGGGTGACCCTGCCCAAGCACATCAACGCCATGGAATTGCTGGACGAAGCCATCGCCAACAAGGTCGCCTTCGTTCCAGGTTCGCCGTTCTACGCCAACGAACCGGAAACCAACACCCTTCGCCTGTCCTTCGTGACGGTATCGCCGGAGCGCATCCGCACCGGCATCGAAATCCTGGGCAAGCTGATCGCCGCCAAGATTTAACCAGGTAAAGCATCACGCGCGCGGGCCGGCTGTCCGCGCGCATCCCCTGCCCTTCGCGGCGCCCTATCCCTCCCCTGTTGTTATTGCGCACCACCCGCCCTTGTCTTTATCACCAATAGTAACAAAAGTTCCATTCAGCAATAGTCATCCTAGGCAATTGAAATGGATTGCGATCAATTTTGCTTATCACAGTGCACTTACCGAGCATTTCTTCAGAAAAACGTACCATGATTTTCTACAATTTGCCCTGGCGACGCGGTATGATTTGAAGAGTTAGTTACTTTCCCGTAAGGCTATCTTGTCTACGCTCACCCCCATCCCCGTTGAGCGCGTCGCTGTAGATGCGCAGCTATTCCAGTCCGGTGCCGGCACGCGGGTGGGCCTGATCGTCCTGTACAAACATTATTTTTCGGGCGGCCTAAAATGACTGCCGCGACCTCCAGCACCAGCAAGCTCGCCGCGCGCGCGCCCGCCACCGTGCTGATCGTCGACGATGCGCCGGCCAATCTGGGCATGTTGCGCAAGATTCTCACCCAGCAGGGCTACCAGACCTACGTCGCCAGCTCCGGCGAGCGCGCCCTGACGCTGGCGCGGCGCATGCATCCCGACCTGATTTTGCTCGACATCGTCATGCCCGGCCTCGATGGCTTGGAGACCTGCCGCCAGCTCAAGAGCAATCCCCTGACCCAGCGCATTCCGGTGATCTTCATGAGCGCCCGCAACGAGGCCGAGGATGTGGTCGAAGGCCTGGACATCGGCGCGGTCGACTACATCGGCAAGCCGCTGCGCATGGCCGAAGTGTGCGCCCGCGTGCGCGCCCAGTTGCAGATCCGCAGCCGCAGCGAAAACCACGAGGAACAGGCCGAGCGCCTGCGCACCATCGTCAACAATATGGCCGAGGGCCTGCTGATCATCGAGCCCGATAGCCGCATCCAGTTCACCAATCCGGCCTGCGACAAATACCTGGGCTATATGGAGGGCGAGCTGGCCAACAAGTCGCTGGCCGAGCTGCTGCATCCGCAAGTGGCCGACGAATACCAGGAATACTTCGACCGCTACGCCGCCGCGCCGGACACCGCGCACAGCCACGGCACGCGCGAGGTGATCATCCGCCACCGCAACGGCAGCTCGGTGTGCATGGACCTGACGCTCACGCCGATGTATCTGCGCCAGCCGCTGTTTATCGGCCTGCTGCACGACATCACCCACCACAAGCAGTCGGAAGATGCGCTGCAGCGCGCCGCCATGGTCGACCCGCTGACCAAGATCGCCAACCGCCGCCACTTCGATAATTTTTTGGAGAAGGAATGGCAGCGCGCCATGCGCAGCGGCCAGCCGCTATCGCTGGTGCTGCTCGATGTCGACCACTTCAAGCTGTATAACGACAACCTGGGCCATCCGGCCGGCGACGCCTGCCTGATCCAGGTCGCGCAAGCCATCGCCGACCACGCCCTGCGCCCCACCGACCTGGCCGCGCGCTACGGCGGCGAAGAATTCGTACTGCTGTTCGCCGAGACCGGCGCCGAAGCGGCGATGCAGCTGGCCGAATCGATCCGCGCCCATATCGAAGGGCTCAAGCTGATGCATCCGCGTTCGACCACGTCGCCATGGATCACGGTCAGTATCGGCGTCTCCACCATCCATCCCCAGCAGCTCGACAACACCGAATCGCTGTTCGTCGCCGCCGACCGCGCCATGTACGCGGCCAAGGAAGGCGGCCGCAACCAGATCCGCGCCGCCGCCACCAACAGCCCGACGCTGGAAGCGGTCAAGGCGCTGATGATGCGGCAGGTTGAGGGTTGAGATTGTTGGAGCTTACTGTCTTAAAACCCACGGCGTAACCCTGGGGTCAGACCCGACGGGTCTGACCCCGGCTCTTTGCCGTGGGTTTTAATGCAGCCGGCGGCCCGTAAGCCATGCATTACTTCTAACGGCTCCAGAGTCTGAACCAGGGTTACGCGGTGGGGGTAAAGAAGTTCAACTACAGTTACAGTTGCTCGGGATAGCCAGTGATATCCGCAATCTCCTGATACATCGGTTGCAGCCGCTGGTACATCTTCAGATACACCCGACGATACAATCGCTCATAGATGACGCGGTTGGCGGCGATGGGCTGGAACACGCGGCCAGGGCGAGTCATCGCGCGGGTGGCGGATTCGAAGCTGTCGTGCATGCCAAGACCTGCCGCTATGGCGATCGCCGCACCCAGGCCGGAAGTTTCGTACACGTGGGCGCGCGCAGCGGGCAAGCCAAAGATATCGGCCGTCAGCTGCATCGCCGCGTCGCTTTG
Source organism: Oxalobacteraceae bacterium (assembly GCA_013284265.1). Taxonomy (GTDB): domain Bacteria; phylum Pseudomonadota; class Gammaproteobacteria; order Burkholderiales; family Burkholderiaceae_D; genus Rugamonas. Next base: position 43,658 of record JABTBR010000007.1, read on the forward strand.
CGAACCGCCGCCAGCCACGCGCAGCTCGGTCACTTTGACGCCGCCGCGCTTCTCGATGCGCTCCATCCCCTCGCGCAAGGCATACGCCAGCCCTTCCAGGATCGCCCGGTACATATGCGAGCGCGTGTGCACGTCGCCGAAGCCGATCATGGCGCCCTTCGCTTCCGGTCCCGGCACCTTGATGCCGGGACTCCAATATGGCTGCAGCATCAGCCCCATCGAACCGGGCGGCACTTCCTCCACCAGTCCGTCGAACATGGCTTCGGGCGAGCTGCCCTCGCGCTCGGCGGCGGCCTGCTCCAGATGGCCGAACTGTTCCTTGAACCAGTTGACCATCCAGTAGCCGCGGAAGATCTGCACCTCGGTGCTGTAGGCGCCGGGAATCGCAGCCGGATACGGCGGAATCAAGGGCGTCACCTCCACGTACTTGCGCGTGGTGGTGTTGATGGTGGCGGTGGTGCCGTAGCTCAGGCAACCGATATGCGGCGCCATGCCGCCGGAGCCCAGCACTTCGCAGGCCTTGTCGGCGGCGGCGGCCACCAAAGGCGTACCTTCCGGGATGCCGGTCGCCTGCGCCGCCGCGGCCGTGATGGCGCCGATGATGGTGCCGGGCGTCACCAGCGCGGGCAGCATGTCGGGCCGCACGGCCAGCGCCTGCCATTTCCAGTCGCGCGCACCGGCCCATTTGTGGCGCTTGTAGTCGAACGGCAGGTAGGCCACCTGCGAACCGACGGAATCGACAAAGCGATTGCACAGGCGGTAGTTCAGGAAGCCCGACAGCAGCAGGAATTTGTCGGTGCGGGCGTGGATGTCCGGCTGATGCGCGGCGATCCAGTTGATCTCCGCCTCGCGCCGGAAGTATTCAATCGTGCCGCTAACGCGCGCCAGCTTGAAGGCGGCGCGCCACCATGGACTGATGGGCGGTACCTGCTCGGTGCGGCGCTGGTCCAGCCAGGTGATGGCCGGGCGCAGCACCTTGCCATCCTTGTCCAGATTGACCACGGTACCGCGCTGGGTGGTGACGGCCACGCCTTTGACCGCCGACTTGGGGATGTCCGTCGAGGCCCACAGGCGCTGGCAGGCTTCGCATACAGCTTTCCAGTAGCCGTCGGCGTCATGCTCGGCCCAGCCGGGATGCTCGGAGAAGTAGGCTTGCAGATGGACCTGGCTCTTGGCCGCCAGATTGCCGTGCAGGTCGAACAGCAGCGCACGCACGCTTTGGGTGCCGTTGTCGATCGAAAGGAGGTATTGGTCGGCCATAGAGTTCCAGGATAGTTCGGTACAAAGATCAAACGCAAGCTTACGCCGGCAGGCTGTAATGCGACTGCCACAGCGCCAGATAGGCCAGCTGCTCGATGTCCCAGCGTTCATCGTCCCAGCCCAGCTCCGGCTGGCAGATCGCGCGTATCCGCGCCAACACCGCCGTGCCGCCGCCACGCAGCTGCAGGCCGATGCGGCTGCGCCGCAGCAGCAGGTCTTCCAGCTTGTGCACCGCCTCGTGACGCGCGGCCCAGCGCAGCTGGACCCAGCTCGTTTCGGTGCCGGGGATCAGTTCCAGTTCCCCATCCCGGGCAGCGTCGACCAGCGCCTGCGCATTGTCGCCGTAGCGTCCCAGCAGGCGCTGGGCCTGAGAATAGGACAGGTGCCGGTGGTAGCGCAGCGTGGCCGCACCGCCCGCGCCGAACACCGGCAAGGGCTGCAAGTCGTCCTGCCAGCCGGGTAGCAGCGTGGCAGCCCGTTTCAGCGCGTCGAGCGCGATCACGCGGAAGGTGGTCATCTTGCCGCCGGTGACGGTCAGCAGTCCGTCCTCCAGCCACAATGCATGGTCGCGCCCTTCCTTGGAGGGATCGGCCTGGCCGCTGTCGATCACCGGGCGCACGCCCGCATAGGTGGCGATCACATCCTGCTCACTCAGCGCCAGCTGCGGGAACTGCGCCTGCAAGGCCGCCATCAGGTAGCTGACTTCGGGCCGAGTGATCGCCGCTTCCAGTTTCATGTCGGCGCCATGATCGACGTCGGTGGTGCCCACCAGTGTCACACCCTCCCATGGGAAGGCGAACACCGGTCGGCCATCGGCCGGGTGCATCAGGCTGACCGCCTGCGCCAGCGGCAGACGCCACGATGGCAACACCAGATGGCTGCCGCGCAAGGGCCGCAGTCGCGGCTTCGCGCCGCCCTGCGCGCGCAGGCCGTCGGCCCAGGCGCCGGTGGCGCTGATGACCAGCCGCCCGAATACTTCGTGCGTGCCGCCATCCAAAGCATCATGTACCCGTACGCCGCACACCCGGCTGCCGTCGCGCAGCAGTTCGCGCACCGGCAGATAATTGAAGGCTTCGCCGCCGTGCTGGCGCGCTTCGTTCAGCACGCGCAGCACCAGCCGCGCATCGTCGGTCTTGGCGTCGGTGTAGCACATGCCGCCTTCCATGCCTTCGGTATCGATGTTGGGCGCCAGCGCGCTGAATTCATCGCGGCCAAAGTAATGGCGCGCGCGCTGGCCAGCCATGAAGTCGTAGATGCGCAGGCCAAGCAGGAACATGCGCCGGCCCGGCTTGCGGCCGGTGTAGTCGCCGAAGGCGAAACTCTGCGGCTCCACCAGTCCGGCCGCCGCGCCCAGCAGATGCTCGCGTTCATGCACCGACTCGCGCGTGAGGCCGAACTTGCCCTCCTTCAGATAGCGCAGTCCGCCGTGCACCAGCTTGGACGAACGGCTCGAGGTGCCCCAGGCAAAGTCGCGCTGTTCCACCAGCAGCGCCTTCAGGCCGCGCCGCGACGCTTCCAGCAGGATGCCGGCGCCGGTGATGCCGCCGCCGATAACGATCAGATCCCAGTCGCGCGCCAGCATTTGCGGCAATGCCGCGCGCCCGCCGCGATCCCAGGTGGCCGGAGCGGCCGGGCTGCTCATCTTCATGCCGCTCTTTCGGCCGGCTGCTTGGCGTGTGCTGCTTCAAGGGGCAGCAGTTTGCCCGGATTCATGATCTGCTGCGGATCGAAATGCTGGAACAGCGCACGCATCGCCGAGATGCCCAGCTCCCCCTTCTCGGCCGCCAGATACGGCGCATGGTCGCTGCCCACGCCGTGCTGGTGGCTGATGGTGCCGCCATTGGCGACGATCGCCTGGCTGACCGCATGCTTGAGGGTGCGCCAGCGCGCCAGGTCCTGCTCGTAATTCCCGGCCAGGCGATACACAAAGGTGCTGTACACGCTGGCGCCCTGCGCATACAGGTGCGACAGGTGGGTATAGGCGTGCACCTTCTCGCCATGCTGGGCCAGCGCGCTGGCCGCCGCCGCTTCCACCGCCTGCATCATGCTGCCCACGCGCGGCCAGTCCACCGCCGTCTCCACCGTGTCGATGGCGTAGCCGTGGCTCCAGGCGGCGTTGCGCAGGTAGACATTGCGGAAGCGGTTCTGCTTCCATTTATCGCCCATCTTGCGGCCGATATGCACGCCGCCATTGGCTCGCGTCAGCTTGAGCGCGTCGGCCAGCGCAGCGCGCGCGGCGCTCTTGCGACCGCTCACGCCTATCATCAGCATGCACTTGCCATCCTTGCAGCCGCGCCAGGACAGCCAGGTTTCCATCGCCGCGATCAGTTTCTTGTGGCCGGCCAGCGCCAGCATGGTCACCGTTTCCAGCGGATTGGACAGGCGCAGCATCGATAGCGACAGCCCGGCCTGCACCACCTGGCGCACCGCCGCCTCGGCCGCAGCCCAGTCGGGGAAGAACACTGCGTGGAAGGATTCATATTCCGGCAGCGGCGTCACGCGCACGGTCGCTTCGGTCAGGATGCCGAGACGGCCTTCCGAACCGAGCACCATCTCGCGCAGGTCGGTGCCAGCGGCCGACGCCGGAAAGGTGGGAATATCGAGCGTCCCGGCCGGGGTTTCCACCTTGCCGCCCTTGAACATCTGTTCGATGCGGCCATAGCGCAGCGACTGCTGGCCGGACGAGCGCGTGACCACCCAGCCGCCCAGCGTGGAATACTCGAACGATTGCGGGAAGTGGCCCAACGTGTAGCCATGGGCGCGCAGCTGCGCCTCCAGGTCCGGACCGAACACGCCGGCGCCGAAGGTGGCCAGTTGCGACTTCGGGTCCAGGCTGAGCAGCTGGCGCAGACGGGTCAGGTTCACCATCAGCACTGGCTGGGCGCCGCCCGGCGTGGTCAGGTGGCCCGCCACGCTGGTGGCGCCGCCCTGTGGGATCAGCGCCACAGCGTGCTTGCGTGCGTAGTCGAGCAGCTCGCGCACCTCTTGCGCGCTTTCCGGGAAAGCCACGCCGTCGGGCGCGGTATCGATCACGCCATAGCGCATGCGCAGCCAGTCGTGCAGGCTGTGGCCCAGCGCGTGGCGCAGGCGCAGTGCCGCCGTGGTGTCGATCAGGCGATGCGGCGCCAGGCGCGACGGCTGGATCTGCGCGCAGGCCTGCTCGAAGGCCGCGTCGGCGAACGCCGTGCCCTGGCCTACGCTGTCGGCCAGAAAGCCCAGTGCGTCCGCGCTCAGCGCAAATTCAATCGTATCGTCACCCCAGCCGTTCCAGCGTCTCATGGTTTTCCTGTCTGCGTTGCGGCACGCTTGCTATACTGAGGCGCACCAGTTGATTTGGTGACTACAGAATAAGAGACAACCTACTTCCGGTATTGTGTTTTTATGACATTCGCATTGTTCGATCATGCCACGCCCGCATCCTGATTTGCCCCCGGTCTTGCCCACGGCCTCGCGCCCCGATGGCGCCGGCCGGGTCGCCGGCTCCTATTTGCAGCCTGTGCTGGAAGCGGCCGCCGCGCGCGGCGTCGGCGCCGACGCGCTGGCGCAGGCCGCCGGCCTGCCCGCCGGCGCGCTGCAGCCGCTGCCCGAATCGCTGCCGGCCGACGCCTACGTGCGCCTGCTCGACTGCGGCGCGCGGCTGGCGGACGATCCCCATTTCGGCCTGCATGTGGGCGAGCGCTTCAAGCTCGGCACCTACAACGTCTACGGCCTGGTGCTGCTCAGCTGCCGCGATTTCGGCCAGGCCTTCGAGCAGACCATGCGCTATGAACAGCTGGCCCACGATCTGGGCCGCTCCGCCATGCAGGTGCAGGATGGCGTGGCGCAGTACAGCTGGATGTCCCACTACCCGCCCGGCATGCGCCATCTGGCCGACAGCGTGTTCGCCGGCATCCGCGTGTTCGGCAACTGGCTGGCCGGCGTCACGCTGCCGGCGGCCCAGCTGGAACTGATGCACGACGGCGGCGATCCGGCCGGCCATGCCGAGTACGAACGGGTGCTGGGCGCCCTGCCGCGCTTCGGCGCGCCGCTCAACCGCGCCAGCTTTCCCGCCCAGATGCTGGCCTGGCCGGTGCCCAACGCCGACGTGGGCCTGTATCCGGTATTGCAGCAGCACGCCGAACAGCTGCTCAAGCTGCGCACCCAGGCCGGCGCCGGCATCGTCGAGCAGGTGCGCGACGCCATCGTGCGCAATCTGTCGCAGGGCCAGGTGCGCCTGTCCTCGATCGCGGCGGAACTGGCGCTGTCGCCGCGCACGCTGCAGCGCAAGCTGAGCGAAGCGCAGACCACCTTCCAGCAGGTGCTCGACCAGGCCCGCTACGCGCTGGCCACGGAGTACCTGCGCCAGCCCGACCTGAGCCTGGTGGACATCGCCTTCCTGCTGGGCTATCAGGAACAGAGCGCCTTCAATCACGCTTTCAAGGAATGGTCGGGTAAAAACCCGGGTGCCTGCCGTTAGTGCTTAAAACCCACGGCGTACCCCTGGGGGCCTGTCCCATCGGGACAGGCGGGGCGAAGCCCCTCCCCGGACCCTTGGGTCAGACCCCGGCTCTTTGCCTTGGGTTTTAAAAAGCGGCCAGCGGCCCGCCCGCCAGCCAGCCAGGATTGCTCCCTAACTTAACGGCACTGGGGTCTGAGCCCATATGCTGTGGGTTTTTAGGTAGTTCAGGTTTCGGCGCCCTTCATGCGGATGAAGGGGCCGATGCAACGGCGCGTATCGCGCTCGATACAAGACACAAACATCTTTCCGCTGGGATGGAACAGGATGTAGCTGGTGACCATATGCCCGACCTTGGTCACCTCGCCGCCGCAATCGTGCTTGCCGTTGTCGCGCACGATGGTGTCGGTCTGCTTGTAGAAGCCCTGGTCGTCGGGCTGGTCGGCGATCTCGAAGGACGATTCGGCCACCTCCTGCGCGCTGGTGACGATGCTGGTGCCGTCGTCGTGCATGCGGTAGATCTCGCGGCAGGAGCCGTCCGGCAGCGTGAACTGCCAGGTGCCGACGATGGGGTGATTCTGGCGCAGGGGCGCGGCCGTACTAGGCGCGCCCAGCGCGGCGGCCAGCAGCAAAACCAATGTCGCGCGGCGTTTCATGATGCGTCTCCTTGGCGGCGCAATGGCCGCCCGCTTGGCTTGCGCCCGATTCATACCCTATTTTTCGGCGGCCGCTTTCAGATTCGCCAGTCCGGACTCGAAATCCTTGCCGATCATGCTGTCCATGCTGGCGGCAATGCTCATCAGCTTGGTCATGTAATCGGCCGGGCCGGACATGACCCAGGTCACCACGGTGGCGTCGCCCTTGGGTTCGAGCAGGAATTCAGTCTGGTTATGCGACTCGAAGGGCTTGAGGAAGTCCAGCTTGATGTCCGCCCTGGCGGCGCTCAGGCCGGTGATTTCCATCCGCCCCGCGCCCACCTTGTCGTTGCCGTCCCAGGCGTAGACCGCACCGAGCTCGCGTGCCGCGCCGCTGTAGTTGCGGTGCATGGAAGGGTCGAGCTTTTCCCAGGGCGACCAGATCGGCCAATTGTGGAAATCGCTAATGAGCGGCATGATTTTATCCGGCGGCGCCTTGATGGTGGCGCTGCGCGTGACGCGATAGTGGTCTGGCTGGAAGGCGGCATAGATCAGGACCAATGCGAGCACGGCCACGATGCCCAAAGCGATTTTCTTCAACATGGAACCCTCCGCAAGTGAGTGCGATTCAATGAAGTGCTGCCCGTGTTGCCAGCCTCCCCGCCAGCATACCGCAAATATCGCCGGGCTTCGTGCGGCTTAGCTGCCTGCCGGGCGGCGCGGCGCCAGCCGCAGCGGCAAGGCGTCCGGCGTCATCGTGAAGGTGAAAATCTCCTGGGCCGGCGGCGCGCCGGGAATCGGCTCCAGCACAAAGTGCTTCATCAGCATCGACATCGCCATCTTGATCTCGGCCATCGCCAGGTAGCGGCCCGGGCAGAAGCGCGGTCCGGCGCCAAAGGGGAACAGCTTGCGGCCGGGATCGCTGCTGCCTTCGCCCGCGCCTTCCATGAAGCGCTCCGGCAGGAAGGCTTCCGGCCGCACCAGGTCGGACTGGCGTTCGGCCGAGTGGCGCAGTAGCAGGAAGATCACCTGCCCGGCCGGCACTTCCACGCCATCGATGGTGATCGGCTGGGCCGCTTCCACCGCCATCAGCGGCGCCACCGGCTTGAGCCGCATGGCTTCGCGCGTGGCCGCGTCGATGTAATGCAGCCGCTCCAGTCCGTGATAATCGGCCAGCACCGGCGCGTCGCCCAGCACGCGGTCGGTTTCGGCCGCCATGTCGGCGGCCGCCTGCGGATGCACGGCCAGGAAATCGATCAGCCAGGCCATCGAGTTGGAGGTGGTATCCTCGCCCGCGAACACCATCGTGATGGCATTGCCCACCACGGTGGCGTCGGTAAAGCCGGAGCCTTCCTCGTCGCAGGCCACGATCAGCGCTTCGAGCATATTCGACGGCTTCTGGCGCAACGCCGGGTTCTGCTCCAGGCGCGCGCGCGCGTCGGCCACGAAGCCGAAGATGGCTTTCTCGATGCGGGCGGAAGCGGCATCGGCCTCGCGGTCGACCGCACGCTTGAGCGGGCCGACACGCCAGTAGGCGAAGGGCACGGTCAGGCGCCGCGCCAGCCGGTTAAACAGGAATTCAATGTCGCGCTGCAGCGGGTTTTCTTCCGCCTCCAGCGTGTTGATGTCGTGCCCCATGGCCAGGCCGATGGTCACATCGAGCGTATAGGCTTTCAGGTCGCGCAGCACATCGACAGGCTTGCCGGCGTCGAGCGCGCGCTGCCAGCGGCTGCGCAGGCGTTCGGTCAGCGCCGTCAGCGTGGGAAAGAAACTGTGGATCACTTCCGGCGTGAGCGCGCGCATCACCAGCTTGCGCTGGCGGCGCCACTCCTCGCCCTCGGCGGTGAACAGGCCGCAAGTACCCATCTCCTCGAGCATGCGCGAGGTGCGCGTGGAGCGCTTCATCACATCGGGACGGTCGCGCAGCAGCGCGGCGATGACGTCGCGCTCGGCGCTGACCATGAAGCTCTTGTTCAGGATGCGGAAGCGGTACAGCGGACCGAACTCGCGGCCCCAGTTTTCCAGCACCTGATGAAAGCGCGGCGAATTGATCGCGCGCGCATTGCCCATCAGGACGCTGCCCTTGGGGCCGGGCAGATCACTGACACGGCGCAATGGAGGTTGAGGTGGATTGAGGCCGACGCCGGCCTCGGTCGCGCTGATCGTTTTAGTCATCATGGTCCCTGTCCAAAGGAGCCGGTCTGGCGCCGGCGCATGCCCGGCGGAGTGCCGTGGCTGATGCACTCACTATAACCCGAAATCTTGCCAATATTCTCACTTGTGCTTTAGACTAATCCATCAATCCAATTCAAGGCGAGGTGCTGTAGCATGCTATCCCACGTTTATATCGGCATTCGCGATTTTCCAGCTGCCTTGCGGTTTTATAGTGGCTTGATGGAGGAGATCGGCTGCCGGCTCAAATTCAGCGATGCCGGCAAACCCTGGGCCGGCTGGATGCCGGCCGATGCGCCGCGTCCGCTGCTGGTGATTGGCGCGCCCTACAACGGCGACGCGGCCAGCGTGGGCAATGGGCAGATGGTGGCGCTGAATGCGCCGACCCGCGCGGCGGTCGATGCTGCCCACGCGCGTGCACTGGCGCTGGGCGGCGGCTGCGAAGGCAAGCCGGGCCTGCGGCCCGACTACCATCCCCACTATTACGGTGCCTACTTCCGCGATCCGGATGGGAACAAGCTGTGCGTGGTCTGCCACGACGCCGTTTGAAGCGGCGCCGGCAGCCACGCGTAAATCATCAGGCCAGCGCTTCCTTGGCCGCTTCTTCCGGCGTCAGGCCGTCATAAAACTGGTCGGTGAACCACTCGACCTGCTCTTCGATATGCTCCTGGGCCTGCTCCACGGTAGCGCCCCCTTTCACCAGGAAGCCCTCCACTTCGATGCACCAGTTGATCAATGCCAGGGTTTCCGGATCCAGTTCTTCTTTTTTCTTTGCCATGATGAGCTCCTGCTAGGTGAATTTCCCCATAGTGTAACAGCTCGGGCAACGCTGCTCAGAAACGCCACTTTTTCAAAAAAACAACATTCCATGTATTAACTTTATTTGCCTTATTGCTAATCGGCATTTAAGATGGCGCCGCTTTCACCCCGCGGCCCTGCCCCCGGGGCGAACGGACTCTCTTACTTTTACCCGGAATGAACATGAAAAACACCTTGCTGGCTTGCGCCATTTCCCTGCTGTCCCTGAACGCGGCGCACGCCGAGGCTGCCAAGCCCCTGCACTTCCTGGTTGGCGCGGGCGTCAGCGCCGGCGGCGACCAGCTGGCCACCGTCGACTACACCAACGGTAGCGAGAGCAAAATCCGCGCCGGTTCCGGCCTGGCCCTGCAATTTGGCGCCGAATACCGCGTGTCGCCGGAGTTCACCGTCCAGAGCACGGTCGGCTACCACATCCACTTCACCCAACTGGCCAATAACGGCGACGCGAGCTTCTCGCGCATCCCTGTGGAACTGGTCGGCTACTACCACCTCAACAACAATTGGCGCGTGGGCGCGGGTGCTCGCTGGGTCAGTAGCGCCAAGGTCCATGGCAATGGCGCGGCCAGCAATCTGGAGCAGGATTACCAGAACACCACCGGCGCCATCGTCGAAGCCGAATACCTGTTCAATTCGCGCTTTGGCGTGAAGGTCCGCGCGGTCAAGGAAGAGTACAAGCCGGAAGGCTCGTCGCATACCTACAGCGGCAACCACGTTGGCGTGATCGGTAACTTCTACTTCTAAACTTTAGAAGGCCGGAGACGCCCGCTTAAAACCCACGGCTTAACCCTGGGGTCTGACCCGCCGGGTCAGACCCCGGCTCTTTGCCGTGGGTGTTAAGTCAGCCGCCGGCCCTTTGCCGTCAGTTCCAAAAAAATGGGGCGCTTTCACGGCGCCCCATTTTTTATTTGACAGCTGCTTCCACCTTCTCCGGATTCAGCACCACCTGCACATAGTTCTGCATATCGAAGTAGCGCTTTGCGGTCTCCTTCAATTGCTCGGGCGTGATCGCGTTCGCCCGCTCCTCATACGTCAGCAGCGTAGCTGGATCGCTGCCGTTCACCAGCGCGCTTTGCAGGCCGGCCAGCCAGAAACTGTTCTCGCTGAGCGCGCGGCGGTAGTTCTTGGACCAGTTGGCCTTGACCTTGTCCAGATCGTCCACCTTCACGCCCGCCAGTTTGACGTCGTCGATCTCGGCGAAGGCCGCAGCGATCACCTTGTCCACATTCTCCGGCCCGCAAGGCAGCGAGATGTTCAGGCTATAACTGCCATACGGATGGCGCGTCAGGCTGCCGCTGATGCCGCCACCATAGATCAAGCCCAGCTTCTCGCGCAGCACCTCGATCAGGCGGATATTCAGCGTCTCGATCAGCGCCTGCACCCGCATCGCCTCCCCTTCCGAATATTCCGCCGCGCCGCTGAAGGTGATCGAGATCGTGCTCTTGGCCTCGGTCCCCATCTTCACTTCCTTCTTCACCACGCCGCGCACCGGGCGCACGCCCAGATCGCGGTAAGCCACCGGCAGCTCGGCCACCGGCAAGGTGCCCAGATAGGTCGCCAGCAGCGGCTTGATCTTGTCCACCTCGAAGCTGCCAACCAGGAAGAAGGTAAAACCGCGCGCGCTCGACAGGCGGCTGCGATACAGCTCGAAGATACGGTCGAGCTGAAGCTGGTCGAAGTCCTGCTGGCGCGGCACCCGCGGCACCCGCGGATTGCCGCCAAACAGGGTGGCGACGATGGTGTCGCTGAACACCGCCTCGGGCCGCGACAGGATATTCTTGCTGGCTTCGCGCTGCCGGCCGATGAAGGCGCTGAACAAGGCGCCATCCTTGCGCGGCTGGGTCATCTCAAGGTAAGCCAGTTGCAGCATGGTTTCCACGTCGGCGCTGCCGGCCGAACCGGTGACGCTTTCCGACAGGCCGCCGATGGTGGCGCCCGCATTGGCGCTCTTGCCCGCCAGGATATTCTGCAGATCGATCGGTGTGTAATCGAGCACGCCCATCTGGCCGACAATGGCGCTGGCATAGCGCGCATTCAAAATATCCGCATCGGCGGCCAGCGACTGTCCACCCCAGCGGGTGGAGCCCATCAGCACCTGGTCGTTGCGGAAGGCGGTCGGCTTCAGCACCACCTTCACGCCATTGCTCAGCGTGAGTTCGGTCGTGCCCAGCGCCGCATTGCTCTTTTCACTGACGATGCCGCCCGACACCAACGGTCGCGCCATCAGCTGAGTGGCGAATTTTTTCTCTTCGCGCGCCTTCACGCTGGCCTGTTCGGCCTTTTCCACCGCCGCCAGCAGCTCGCTGGTGCTTGGCACCGGCAGCTCCGGCTTGTCCGAACCGCGGTAGACCACCAGCTTGTTCTGGCCGAAGGGAATCGCCTCGCGCACGGCGGCGTTCACCTCATCGAGCGTGATGCCGGGCACCAGCGTGTTGACGTAGCGGCTTTCGTTCTCGATGCCGGGAATCGATTCCTGCTCCAGGAAGTTGCGGATGTACTCGCCCACATAGGCCGAGGAATCGGTCTTGTCGCGCTCCGCATAGGCGCGCTCCATGCTGCGCACCAGGGTTTTCTTGGCGCGTTCCAGTTCCGAGGCGGTAAAGCCGAACTGGCGCGCGCGCTGGTCTTCCTGGATCAGCGCATCGATGGCCGGCAGCGCCCCGCCCTTGCCCAGCACCGCGCCGGCGCTGAAGGAACGGTAGCCGCGCACCACCTTGCCCATGCTGCTGCCGCCCTGGATGAAAGGCGGATTGGCCTGCTGCGTCAGCTCGGCCATGCGCTGGCCCAGCATGGCGCTGTACATGCCATCGACCAGATTGCGGCGGTACTCGCCCAGCGTGTTGGTCACGGGGCGCGCCTGGATAGGATAGCGGATGAACAGGGAATTGCCGTTCGCCTCACGGTCCGTCACCACCACCGCTTCCGACGCGCTGCGTTCGGGGATGCTGGCATAGGTGCGCGGACGCTCGTGCTGGGGATTTTTCAGCGCGCTGAAATGGCTTTCAATCAGGCGCTGGGCTTGGGCAGGATCGACATCGCCCACCACCACGACCGCCATCAGGTTGGGCCGGTACCAGTCACGGTAAAAGCGCTTGATGGCGTCGTAGCTGAAGCTTTTCAGGATCTGCTCCTGGCCTATCGGCAGGCGCTGCGCATAGCGCGAACCGTTCAGCAGCTTGGGCAGCAGCACCTTGTTCATGCGGTCTTCCGCGCCCTTCCCCAGCCGCAGCTCTTCCAGCACGATGCCGCGCTCGCTGTCGATATCGGCATCGTTGAAGGACAGGCCGTGCGCCCAGTCTTCCAGCACCTGGAAGCCGCGCTCCACATTGCCCTTGGCGTCGGTGGGAATCGGCAGCACGTAGACGGTTTCGTCGAAGCTGGTATAGGCATTCAGGTCGGCGCCGAACTTGACGCCGATCGACTGCAGATAGGACGTCAGTTCGCTGCGCTTGAAATGGGTCGAGCCGTTGAAGGCCATGTGCTCGGTGAAGTGGGCCAGGCCTTGCTGATCGTCGTCTTCCAGGATAGAACCGGCTTTGACGACCAGGCGCAGCTCGAGCTTTTTCTCCGGCTTGGCATTACGCTGGATATAGTAAGTCAGACCATTGGCCAGCTTGCCCACCTTGACCTGCGGTCCGATCGGGAGAACCTGGTCGAGCCGCAGCTCGTCGGCGGCGTTGGCAATGCCCTGGGCCACGCCGGGCGCCAGTAAGGAAGAAGCCAGCAGCGCGGTGCCGCAGGCGAGTCGCAAAAGTTGAAGAGTCATTCAATCGCCGGAAGAATTCAGGAAGCGCCTACAGTACACTGAAATCGGAAAATTGGGATAGAATCGCCGAGGCCTGCCAACCGGCAGGTACAACAATACGTCTTCGGGGCGGGGTGCGATTCCCCACCGGCGGTAAGTTCGGCAACGAACAAGCCCGCGAGCGCCTTCCGGCTTGGCTGGTGGAAGGGTCAGCAGATCTGGTGTGACTCCAGAGCCGACGGTATAGTCCGGATGAAAGAAGATGTGCGGTAACGCGGCCTCCCGCATCGAGCGATCGATGGCGGGAGCCGTGCGTATTCGCTTGCCCTGTCGCGTTTTTCGCCTTTGATGCGAGGAGCGTTTCCCATGTTAGTCAATTCTGTATCCCTTACCTCCACCGATCTGGAAGGCCGCATCCACGCGGCACTGGAAGCCATGCGCGCCGGCGTGCCGGTGATTCTGCTTGACGATTTCGACCGCGAGAACGAAGCGGACCTGATCATCGCCACCGACCGGCTTACCGTCGAGACGATGGCCTTGATGATCCGTGAATGCAGCGGCATCGTTTGCCTGTGCCTGACGGCCGACAAGGTGCGTTCGCTGGAGCTGCCGCCGATGGCGGCCGACAACGGCAGCCGCTATGGCACGCCGTTCACGGTATCGATCGAGGCGCGCGATGGCGTGAGCACCGGTGTGTCTGCGCTTGACCGGGTGACGACGGTGCGGGCGGCGGTGGCGCCGAATGCCCAGCCGGCCGATCTGGTTCATCCGGGCCATGTGTTCCCGCTGCGCGCCACGCCGGGCGGTGTGCTGGCGCGGGCTGGCCATACCGAAGGCTCGGTCGATCTGGCCACGATGGCGGGGCTGACGCCGGCCGCCGTGCTGTGTGAGTTGATGAACCCGGACGGCACCATGATGCGGGGGGATGATATTGAGCGCTTCGCCGAATTGCATGGAATGCCGATCCTGACGATCGCCGAGATGATTGCCTGGCGTAGCCGGTAATATTACATTAGGCATGCCACGACGCTCGTAAAAACCCACGGCAAAGAGCCGGGGGCCTGTCCCACAGGGACAGGCGGGGCGCAGCCCCTCCCCGGACCCTGGGTCAGACCCCAGGGTTACGCCCTGGGTTTTAAATACTACCCCCGGCCCGCCAGCACCATCCCCTTTTCAATTGGCGGAACTCCGCAGCGCCATGCTGTTTCGATTCTGGTTTTCCGCGCAATTTCAAACCTTCGCCTCTCCCACCCTCATACAAATCAAGCACTTAACAACAAGTCTCACGCTGGCATGAAAGCTGCAATGTTCTCCGGTACAACAACCATATTGGAGACCAGCATGTCAAAGTTCCGCCGCCTATCCCTCCTGGCCGCCCTCACCCTCGTTTCCGCCGCCCAGGCGCAAGACGTGGTACGGCTCGGGAATCTCAAATTCGCCCACTACGGCGCCGTTTCCTACATCAAGGAAATCGCCCCCCAGTGCGGCATCAAGGTCGAGGAACACGTCTTCGCCAAAGGCCCGGACGTGATGCAGGCCATCCTCGCCGGTGAGCTCGATGTCGGCGCCACCGCCTCGGAAGCAGCCATCTCCGGCCGCGCCAACGGCGCGCCCATCTACGTCGTCGCCGGTTTCGCCAAAGGCGGCGCGCGCCTGGTCGCGCGCCCCGACGCGAACATCAAATCGGTCAAGGACCTCAAAGGCAAGAAGGTCGGTGTCACCCGCGGCGGCATCCACGAGGTGCTGCTGATCGCCGAGCTGGCGCAGCACGGCCTGACGTCCTCCGACCAGCCGGGCAAGGACGTGCAGCTGGTGTTCCTCGCCTTCGCCGACCTGAATCAGGCGCTGATGGGCAAGAACCTCGACGCAATCATGCAAAGCGAACCGCAATCCTCGCAGGCGATCAACAAGGGCTACGGCATGGAAGTGATGAAGCCCTACGACACGCCGATCGGCGCGCCGGTACGCACCCTGGTCATGAGCGAGAAGTTCTACAAGGAGCGCCGCGCCGTCGCCGCCAAGTTCATGAACTGTTTCGTGCAGGCGACCCGCCTGTTCATCGACAAGCAGGCCGTGGCCGAAAAATATGTACGCGAGACCATCTTCAAGAGCCAGATCAGCAAGGATGACTTCGACGACGCCATCAGCAATTCGCCTTACACCTACGACATCACGCCCGAGCATATCCAGATCACCACCGACGTGATGGCCAAATTCGGCACCGGCAGGATGCGCACGCCGCCGCTGGCCAAGGACTGGGTCAAGACCGACCTGCTCGACGCGGCCAAAAAATCCCTCAACATCCACTGAGCGAGGACAGCATGACACAGCAAAACTGGCGCGGACATGCCACCGGCATGATCGTTCCCATCGTCGTCGTCGCGCTCTGGCAGGCCAGCGCCATGCTCGGATGGGTCAACCCGCAGGTACTCCCTTCGCCGCTGGCGGTGCTGCACAAATGGTTCGAGTACCTGCTGCCGCTCACGCCATATGACGGCGCGGCCGGCTCCTGGCTGGTCTGGGCCTTCTCCGGCGAGCTAATGATCGATACCGTCGGCAGCATGTACCGCGTGGTGGTCGGCTTCGCGATCGGCGCCGGCCTGGCCTTGCCGCTGGGCCTGATGATGGGATCGAATAAGCGTATCTATGCCTGGCTCAATCCGCTGATGCAGCTGCTGCGGCCCATCCCTCCCATCGCCTATATTCCGCTGGCCATCCTGTGGTTCGGCCTGGGCAACGCGCCGGCCGTGTTCCTGATCGCGCTGGGCGCCTTCTTCCCGGTGCTGATGAACACCATCGCCGGCGTGCGCCAGGTCGACGGCATCTACCTGCGCGCCGCGCGCAATCTCGGCGTGAGCGAGCGCACCATGTTCATCCGCGTCATGCTGCCAGCCGCCGTGCCTTACATCCTCGCTGGTGTACGCATCGGCATCGGCACCGCCTTCATCGTGGTGATCGTCTCCGAGATGATCGCCGTCAGTAACGGCCTCGGTTTCCGCATTCTCGAAGCGCGCGAATACTTCTGGTCCGACAAAATCATCGCCGGCATGATCAGCATCGGCATGCTGGGTCTCGCCATCGACATCGCCATGAACAAACTGAATAACTATCTGCTGCGCTGGCACCGTGGCCTGGAGAATTGAAATGAACCCATCCCACATCACAGTCAATGGCGTCAACAAGATCTTCAAGACCGGCGGCAACGAAGTCGTCGCGCTGAAGGACATCACGCTGGAGATCCCGCAAGGCCAGTTCGTCTGCCTGCTGGGACCTTCCGGCTGCGGCAAATCGACGCTGCTCAACGCCATCGCCGGCTTCGCGCTGCCATCCAGCGGCACCATCGTCGCCGACGGCCAGCTGGTGACCGGCCCCGGCCCCGAGCGCGGCATGGTGTTCCAGGAATACGCGCTGTTCCCCTGGATGACGGTGGAAAAGAACATCGCCTTCGGCCTGGAAATCAAGGGCATGGCGCAGGCGCAGATCAACGCCAAGGTCGACCAGTTGCTGGGAATGCTGTCCTTGAGCGACTTCCGTCATCGTTTTCCGAAGGACCTGTCGGGCGGCATGCGCCAGCGCGTGGCGATCGCGCGGGTATTGGCGCTGGACTCGCCGATCATGCTGATGGACGAACCGTTTGGCGCGCTCGATGCGCTGACCCGGCGCAATCTGCAGGATGAGCTACTGCGCATCTGGGCGGAGCTGAAGAAAACCATCATCTTCGTCACCCACAGCATTGAGGAAGCGATTTATCTGGCGGACCGGATTGTCGTGATGACGTATCGGCCCGGCACCGTCAAGCGCGACCTGATGGTCGATCTGCCGCGCCTGCGCGACCCGTCGGCAGCAGCCTTCAATACCCTGAAGCGCGAGCTGGGGCAGTTGGTGATGGAGGAGCAGCAGCGCCATCACACGGACGAGCTGCGCATGGCGGCGGTCGATTAGACTTGCAGCTCGCGGGCCGGCGGCGGCTGCAAAAAACCCACGGCCGAAATCTGGGGTCAGACCCGACGGGTCTGACCCCGGCTCTTTGCCGTGGGTTCAAGCGGGCGCCGCCGGCACATTCAAGCCGCCACGTGCAGTAGAATCCGCTAGCTGACCGTGGAAAACCCAATGCGCGCCAAACACCCCCTGCTACTCTTGTCCGCCCTGCTGCTCGCCCTCGGCCTGATCGCCGCTGCCTGGCTGGCCGGCACCCACCGCGCTCGCGCCGAACTGATGGAGCAAGGCCAGCGCCAGCTCCAGCTGATGGCGCCCGAGCTGCAATCGCTGCTGCAAAAATTCGAAACCCTGCCCTTCGTGCTGGGCTTCCAGCCCGACCTGATCGATGCCCTGGCCCACCCCGCCGACGCCAAGACCATCGCCCGCCTCAACAGCACCCTGCGCACCATCCAGCAGCAAGCCAAGGTCGGCGCGATCTATCTGATGGACCGCGACGGCCTGACCCTGGGCGCCAGCAACTGGGACCAGCCGCTCGGCTTCGTCGGCAAGAACTTCTCCTATCGCCCCTATTTCGACGCCGCCCTGCACGGCCGCGCCGGGCGTTTCTACGGCATCGGCACCAGCTCCAGCGAGGCCGGCTACTTCATCGCCCAGCCGGTGTACCGCGACGGCAGCGCCGGCGGCCCGGTGGCCGGCGTGGTCGCCGTCAAGATCAGCCTGGACGAGTTCGAACGCACCTGGCGCAGCAGCAACGACCCCATCGTGCTGGCCGACCACCACGGCATCATCTTCCTGAGCAACCGGCGCGACTGGGTCTACCGCAGCCTGCATCCGCTGGCCGAGGCCACCGCGCGCGAACTGGCCCACACCCAGCAATACATGGGCCAGACCATAGAGCCGCTGGCCGGCCACAGCGAACACTATGTCACCCAGCCGGTGGGCCAGCTGGGCTGGCGCATCATGCTGTTCCCCGGCCAGTCGCGCGTGCTGCGCGCCGGCCTGCAATGGGCGCTGTCGGCCGCCCTGCTGCTGGCCTGCGCCGCCGTGTCGGCCTGGGCCCTGCACCAGCGCCGCCGCCGGCTGGAGGAAGCCCAGGCTTCGCGCGCCGCGCTACAGCGCGCGGCACTGGAGCTGGACGACAAGATCACCGAACGCACGCAGCAACTGCGGCTGACCAATCAGCACCTGGAAAACCAGTACGCCAGCCTTCAGGAAACCGAACATCTGCTGCGCTCCACCCAGAACGAATTGGTCCAGGCGGGCAAGCTGGCGATGCTGGGCCAGATGGCGACGGGCATCGCGCATGAACTGAACCAGCCGCTGGCCGCCATCCGCGCCTTTGCCGACAACGCCCGCCTGTTTCTGGAGCGCGGCCAGGCTGACAAGGCGGCCGGTAATCTCGGCCACATCGGCGAGGCCAGCGCGCGCATGGGCGCCATCATCGGCCAGCTGAAAGGCTTCGCGCGCAAGGATGGAAGCATCGCCACGGTGGATCTGGCGGCCGCGATCCAGTCCTCGGCCTTCCTGCTCGCCAGCGAATTCCGCCGCTGCGAGGTGGCGCTGCATATCGACGCCGAGGATGGCGCCGTGCTGGTCACCGGCGACCGGGTGAGGATAGAACAGGTGCTGATCAACCTGCTGCGCAACGCGCTCGACGCGGTGGAAACGGCCGAGCGGCGCAGCGTCATCATCGCCCTGGCGCGCGACGGTGCCGATGCCCTCGTGAGTATCCGTGACAGCGGCCCCGGCATCCCCGAGCAGGTCGCCGCCCACCTGTTCGAACCCTTCTTCACCACCAAGCCCTCGGGCAAGGGCCTGGGTTTGGGCCTGGCGATTTCCTCGTCGATCGTGCAGGCCATGAACGGCCAATTGACGGCGCATAATGAGGCGGATGGCGGCGCCCGCTTTGAACTGCGCCTCCCCCTACCAGCAGAAGGAGCCTGAAGTGGAAGTACTGCAAGCGATCCTGATCGAAGACGAAGCCGCGCTGCGGCTGGCCACCACCCAGACGCTGGAGCTAGGCGGCTTCGAGGTGCAGGCCTGCGCCAGCGCCGAGGAAGCCGTGCCGCTGCTGCGCGCCGGCTATCCCGGCGTGATCGTCACCGACGTGCGCCTGCCGGGCCGCTCCGGACTGGACCTGCTGGCCCAGATCGCCGCGCTGGACGCCGAACTGCCCGTCATCGTCGTCACCGGCCACGGCGATGTCGACATGGCCGTGGCGGCGATGCGGGCCGGCGCCTACGACTTCATCGAAAAGCCCTTCGCCGCCGAGCGCCTGCTGGAAGCGGTGCAGCGCGCCCAGGAGCGGCGCCGGCTGGTGCTGGAAAACCGCCAGCTGCGCACCGCGCGCGCCCTGCATCCGGACACGCCGGACCTGATCGGCCGCTCCGCCGCGATCGAACAGCTGAAAGTCATGGTGCGCAATATCGCCCCGACCGGCGTCGACATCCTGATCAATGGCCAGACCGGCACCGGCAAGGAAGTGGTGGCGCGCCTGCTGCACGCGGCCAGCGGGCGCAAGGGCAACTTCGTCGCCATCAACTGCGGCGCCCTGCCCGAATCGGTGTTCGAGAGCGAGATCTTCGGCCACGAGGCGGGCGCCTTCACCGGCGCGCAAAAACGCCGCATTGGCAAACTCGAATATGCGCAGGGCGGTACCGTGTTCCTGGACGAGATCGAGAGCATGCCGCTGGCGCTGCAAGTGAAGCTGCTGCGCGTGCTGCAGGAGCGGCGGCTGGAACGGCTCGGCGGCAATGAGAGCGTCGCGCTCCATTGCAGTATCGTCGCCGCCACCAAGGTCGACCTGCTGCAACTGAGCGCGCAAGGCCAGTTCCGCGAGGACCTGTACTACCGCATCGGCGTGATCAGCATCGCCCTGCCCCGGCTGGCCGAACGGCGCGACGATATCCCGCTGCTGCTGGCCCACTTCGTCGCCGGCGCGGCCGCGCACTACGGCCGGCCGGTACCGACGTGGAGCGCGCAGCAGATGGCGCAATGGCAGGCGGCCGACTGGCCCGGCAATGTGCGCGAACTGCGCAACTTCGCCGAGCGGCTGGTGCTCGGCGTGGCACCGGCGCTGCCGCAGCTAGATCAGCATCGGCTCGGCGCCTTGGCCCCGCTGGCACCGGAGACTTCCCTCGCCCAGTCCCTGCCCCAGCAAATGGATAGTCACGAGCGTGAACTGATCCTCACCGCCCTGGCCAGCGCAGATGGCAACGTCGCCCAGGCGGCCGATACCTTGATGGTTCCGCGCAAGACCTTGTATGACAAGCTGAAAAAGTACCAGATCGGCAGCGCACGTAAATGATTCTGGGGTATCGCCATCGCAAGCGATCACATTCGGCCTGGCGAAAAGCCATCGGCCGCGCCGAATGCTAAGATGCCGTCATGATCGCCCATCCATCCGTCCCCGCCCTGCTGCGCCGCCTGCACCGCGCCACTTTGGCCTGGATGGGCAGCTGGTGGCGCCTGCTACATTTCGCCGTCGTCATGTTCTCGCTGGCGCTCGACCCGAACAGCTACCGCAACGCCAACCGCCACGCGCTGGCCCACCACATCGTGCGCGGCAGCGCGCCCAATCTGCTGTGGTTCACCGTGCTGGCTTCCCTGATCAGCCTGGTACTGATCCGCATCGTCGTGGTCACCTCGCAAAGCTATGGTCTGTCGCGCTTTGCGCTGGAAATGGTGGTGCGCGTGCTGGTGCTGGAGCTCATTCCCCTGACCGCCGCCATGTTCGTCGCCATGCGCAGCACGCTGCCGGCCGGCCTGGCCTTTGCCCACCAGTGGTCGAACCATCTGCGCGGCGACCAGGTGCCGGCACAGCTGCTGCGCCGCGAATTCTTCCCGCGCGTCGCCTCCGGCATGTTCGCCGTCTGGCTGCTGGCCGCCGTCAGCTGCGTGCTGACGCTGGTGCTGGCCTACCTGGTCATGTACGGCTTCACGCCGTGGGCGCTGGACGGCTACACCCGCGTGGTCGGCCAGGTGTTCAATCCGGCCGTGGCGCTGATCCTGCTGCTCAAGGTGGTGTTCTTCAGCTGCGCGGTCGGCCTGATTCCAATGGCATCATCGTTCTACGAAGTCGGCAACCGGCGCAACCGCGCCACCCATGGTTTATTCGACATGGTGCGCCTGTTCTCCCTCATCCTCCTCATCGAGATCGCCTCGCTGATGGGTAACTACTACTAAGGAGCGTCCCTCACATCATGAGCGACCAGACCACACCCGCCGACGATCCCCTGCTGGAAGCGCCCGAAGCGCCGCCGGTGCGCAATGCCGAATTCAAGGCCGCCCTGCTGCTGGCGCTGATGGTGGCGCTGGTGGCCGGCGCCGTGCTGTACCTGATGTACGCGCGCGGCGCCTTCGAATCGACCCAGACCCTGCTGCTGCAAGCCGAGGATTCCGATGGCGTGGCTGTCGGCATGGACGTGACCTTCGCCGGCTTCCCGGTGGGCCGCGTGCGCCGTATCGAGCTGACGCCCGACGGCAAGGCCCGCATCGTCGTCGACGTGCCGCGCAAGGACGCGCACTGGCTGCGCAGCTCGTCCATCTTCACGCTGGAACGTGGCCTGGTAGGCGGCGCCAAGCTACGCGCCTTCAGCGGCATTCCCACCGATCCGGCGCTGGAAGACGGCGCCGCGCGCCAGCTGCTGGTGGGCGACGCCGGCGCCGAAATTCCGCGCCTGCTCTCCACCGCCCGCGATCTGCTGCAAAACCTGAACAGTCTCACGGCACAGGATTCGGCGCTCGATACGAGCCTGCGCAATGTGCAGGGCCTGACCGGCAAGCTGAATGGCCCGGGCGGCGCCATGAGCCTGATCGCCGGCGACGACAAGGAAGCGCAGCAGCTGCTGGCGCGCGCCAACAAGCTGCTGGTCACGGTCGACAAGCTGGCGCTGAAGGCGGACAGCCTGATTGGCAACGCGGACCAGCGCGTGTTCGGCAAGGATGGTGTGATGACGGACGCGCAGGCGACCGTGGTGCAGATGAACGGTTTGCTGGCCGATGCGCGCGGCAGCCTGAAGAAACTCGACGCGGTGCTGGCCGAGGCGCAGGCCGTCGGCGCCAACGCCCGCGTGGCCACCGCCGATCTGGGCACCTTGCGGGCCGAGGTCGAAAGCAGCCTGCGGCGCGTGGAGCAGCTGGTCAATGAGATCAACCGCAAATGGCCTTTCAAGCGCGATACGGAGATCAAACTGCCATGAACGAGCACGCATACCATACCGTAGCAAAGGTACAGGCGGGCGGCCATGGCCTGCGCCGGTCCACCCGCTGCGCCGCCAGGTTGGCGGCAACGGCGGTCCTGTTGCTGACTGCTTGCGGCAGCAATCCGCCGATGCCGGACTGGCAGATGACGGCCAAGTCCTCGCTGGAACGTTCGGTCGCGGCCTATATGGATGGCAACAGCAAAATCGAGGAAGTCGAATTCGCCCGCGCCCGCGCGCAGCTGGCCAGCACCGGCAAGGTGGCTATGGTGGCGCTGGCCGAACTGACGCGCTGCGCCAGCCGCGTCGCCGTGCTGGTGGTGGAAGAATGCGCTGGGTTCAAGGCACTGGAGCAGGATGCCAGCGCCGCCGACCGGGCCTATGCCCGCTATCTGGCGGGACGTGTCTCGGCTGCCGATATCGTCCTGCTGCCGGAACAGCATCGCGCTGTGGCGGCAGCCGGCAGTGACGCCACGGCCGCCGCAGCGGCGCTGGCGATCGCCGATCCGCTATCGCGGCTGGTGGCGTCGGGGGTGCTGTTTAAGAGTGGGAAAGCCACGCCGCCGGTATTGGCGGGCGCGGTGGATGTCGCGTCTGATCAGGGCTGGCGCAGGCCCTTGCTGGCCTGGCTGGGTGTGCAGGCGCAACGCGCCGAACAAGCGGGCGATGCCGCCGAAGCGCAGCGCATCCGTCGCCGCATGGTTTTGGTAGGTAACTAGCTGGCGCACTACGCTAAAACCCAAGGCGTAAATCTGGGGGCCTGTCCCATCGGGACAGGCGGGGCGCAGCCCCTCCCCGGACCCTAGGTCAGACCCCGGCTCTTTGCCGTGGGTTCTAACAACGCGTTGCGGCACGCAGAAGTTAAAGGCGTCAAAACCAAACCTTGGCGCTTTGCCGTGGGTTTGAAACAGCCTTAATTCTCTATCATTCCGCCGCGTTGGCAGCCGCCTCGCGCAGCTTGTCCTTCTTGCTCTTGCGTTTACCCTTGATGCCGCCATTGACAGTATCGGTCACGGCCGCCACCGGCGTCGCCTCCTCCACCGCCTCAAATCCGGCGATCGTCTCCAGCGCCACCTTGATGTCCTGGCGTTTTTCAATCAGATGGAAGTGCGCCTGCGTATCCGCACTGACAAAGCTCACCGCCACGCCGCTCTCGCCGGCACGGCCGGTACGGCCGATGCGGTGGGTGTAATCGTCCGCCGAACGCGGCAAATCGTAGTTCACCACCACCGGCAGACGCGCGATATCGATGCCGCGCGCGGCCACATCGGTCGCCACCAGCACCTGCATGCGGTTGGCCTTGAAGTCGCTCAGCACCTCGCCGCGCGCGCCCTGGCTCAATTCGCCATGGATGGAACCGGCATCGATCCCATTGCGGCGCAGCTTGTCGGCCACATGATCGGCCGCGTACTTGGTCGCCACGAACACCAGCACCCTGCCCCACTTCTCCTGCAAAATCAGGTGTTTCAGCAGCTGCGTACGGCGTGGCACATCGACCAGAATCGCGCGCTGGGCGATATCGGGCTTGCTCAGCGGCTCGCCCAGCACTTCCACCCGGGTCGGCTGATGCAGCATGCTGTCGGCCAGCGCCTGCACCGACGGCGGGAAGGTGGCCGAGAAGAACAGGTTCTGGCGCTGGGTCGGCAGCAGTGCCAGAATCCGGCCCAGCTCCTCGCTGAAGCCCAGGTCCAGCAGGCGGTCCGCCTCATCGAGCACCAGCATGGCGGTGCGCGAAATCTTCAGCGCATTATGGTCGAGCAGGTCCAGCAAGCGGCCCGGCGTGGCCACCACGATGTCGGTGCCGCCGCGCAGCGCCATCATCTGCGGGTTGATCGATACCCCGCCGAATACGATCGATACCTTCACCTGCATCGGCAGGTGCAGGGCCAGGCGGCGTATCGTCTCGCCTACCTGGGCCGCCAGCTCGCGCGTGGGCACCAGCACCAGACCATGCAGTTGGCGCGCGCCGCTGCGGTTGTCCAGCAGCGATTGCAGCAGCGGCAGCGCAAAGGCGGCGGTCTTGCCGGAGCCGGTCTGGGCCGCGCCCAGCACATCCTCGCCGCGCAAAATGGCGGGAATGGCGGCGCTCTGGATGGCGGTAGGCGTGGTGTAGCCGTTCGCGGTGACGGCGTTACACAGAGGGGCCGCCAGGCCCAGCGAAGAAAATGACATGAAGACCTTAACTATTGAGTACCAAGATTGAGATTGCGATGAATTTTCCGACAGTATAAGGCACAGCCCAATTCACCCTGCATCTATCCTGTATCTATACCCTGTATCTCTATCCTGTATCTATCTTACACAGGAGCATTGCCTAGCCCTGCCATCTGTGTAAATATAGAATTTTAGACAAAGACTGTTCTTTCATGATCAACTGGGACGCGCACGCCTGCCTTCCGCAGCACCCGCAGGCCGATTTCACTCCCGTCAACCAGCTCCATGCGGCAGGCGTCAATTATGTTTCGCTCAATGTGGGCGCGGACATGAATCCCGTTTCGCAAGTCATGTCGGTCATTGCGGGCTACCGGGCCACCATCGCCGCCGATCCGGGCCGCTATGTGCTGGTCTCCTGCGTCGACGACATCATCCAGGCCGCCGCCGATGGCCGCATCGCCATCAGCTTCGACCTGGAAGGCTCCATGCCCCTGCTCGACCAGCCCGACATGGTGGCGCTGTACGCCCAGCTGGGCGTGCGCCAGATCCACTTTGCCTATAACCGCAACAACAGCGTCGCCGACGGCTGCCACGACGCGCCGCGCGGCCTGACCGGACTGGGCTACCGCATGGTCGAAGCGGTCAACGAAGCCGGCATCCTGATGGACTGCGCCCACTCGGGTCGCCTGTGCAGCATGGATATCATGAGCGCATCGACCAAGCCGGTCATCTTCAGTCACGCCAATCCCTATTCGCTGGTGCCGCACGGCCGCAACGTCACCGATGAGCAGATCCGCGCCTGTGCCGACACCGGCGGCGTGGTCTGCGTATCGGGCCTGTCCTGGTTCCTCGGCAGCAGCCACCCGAATGCGGACGACGTGGCGCGCCACGTGGCCTATATCGCCGAGCTGGTGGGACCGGCCCACGCCGGCATCGGCCTCGATATCTGCTTCAGCCAGGAAGGCCTGGACGATACGCCGCCGGGCGACTTCGATCCCGCCTACTGGTGGCCCGTCTCGGCCGGCTACAGCGCCAGCAAGCCGCCCACCTTCACGCCGCCCGGCGTGTGGCGCCACCTGGCCGCCGCGTTGCGCAACGTGGGCCTGAGCGAAGCGGAAACCGAGATGGTCATGGGCCGCAACATGATGCGGGTGGCCCAGCAGGTCTGGTCGCGTCCCGTCAACCTCAAGCTGCTGGCCGCCTGACCGGCAGCGACTGCACCAGGCCCCAGATAAACTCGGGCACCACGAACAGCCACAGGATGGGCGCCCCGGTCTGCACCAGCGTCCACGCCATCCAGGTCGAAAACAGGAAGCGCGCCGCCGCGTCATAGCGGCCATACAGCGTCTGCGGGTCGCGCAGGCGCAGCGTCGACCAAACCAGCACCACACTGCCCAGCAGGCAGGCGAACAGCACATGGAAGGCTTCGAAGCCGGGCAGCGCGGTCCCGCCCAGCGCCTGGTTGACGGCCGACAGCTGCCCGTGCGCCAGCGCGAAGCTCCAGGGCGTGGCAAACGGTGCGGTCAGCAGCAGGTCGTACAGGGCGCTGCCCAGCACGATGTTGCGGAAGGTCGATGGTGCGGTACTGATCATGGCGGTTCCCCCTGTAAAAGTAATGGGGCGATGCTAAAGCCTGGAGTACACTCCAGGGTCAAGTCCTTTTGGAGTGCTCCATGCAGATAGGCGAAATATCGGCCGCCACCGGCCTGTCGCGCGATACCCTGCGCTTCTATGAAAAACGCGGCCTGCTGCGCGCCCGCCGCGGCAGCAATGGCTACCGCGACTATCCGCCCGAGGCGGCCGACTGGCTGCGCTATATCCGGCTGGCGCAGTCGCTCGGCTTTACCTTGAAAGAGATCGAGGCCGACCTGCCGCTGCTGGCCGCGCCCGAGACCTCGGCGCCGCAGTTGCGCGCCGCGCTCGAGCGCAAGCTGCTCGACATCGACGCGCGCATCGCCGGCCTGGGCCAGCTGCGCGGCGAACTGGCGCGCCGGCTCGATGCATCCATGCTGGAGTGCCCCTTGCAGGGAGCTGCCGGCGGGCCGGCGGCGGCGGCGGCATAAAACGCTCGCGGGTTGGCGGCTTCGGCATAAAACCCACGGCGTAACCCTGGGGTACGACCCGGCGGGTCGTACCCCGGCTCTTTGCCGTGGGTTTTAAAGGCGCAGCGGCACGCATAAGTTTTAAAACCGCGGCGGCGCGGTACAGGAAGCGAAGTCCCCCGCCTTGCCGATTCAACCATCGCCCCGGCGTATATGGTCTATACAAGCCGTCAGCCAGCAGGCCTGCTGCCAACAGGCCCGCCGCAAGGGCGCTATAATGACGCGCCGCGCTTTACGCGCATCGCCGTCCCTGTCAATTGCTGTAAAACCTCCGGTCCGCCACGTGAATCCACATCTCGACAAGCTGCAATCCTATCCGTTCGAAAAACTGCGCCAGCTGTTCGCGCAGGTGACGGCCAGCCCGGCCCACACGCCCATCAGCCTCGGCATGGGCGAGCCCAAGCACCCTACCCCTGCTTTCATCCAGGAAGCCCTGATCGGCAATATCGGCGGCCTGGCGACCTACCCGACCACCATCGGTTCAGATCCGCTGCGCGTGGCCATCGCCAACTGGCTGGAACGCCGCTACGGCATCGCCCCGCTCAATCCGGCCACCCAGGTGCTGCCGGTGAACGGTTCGCGCGAGGCCCTGTTCGCGCTGGCCCAGACCGTGATCGATCCGGCCGCCAGGTCGCTGGTGGTGAGCCCGAACCCGTTCTACCAGATCTATGAAGGCGCGGCCTATCTGGCCGGCGCCGAGCCTTACTTCGTCAACTCCGACCCGGCGCGCAATTTCGCCTGCGACTACGACAGCATTCCGGTCGAGGTCTGGGAGCGCGTGCGCCTGCTGTTCCTGTGCTCGCCCGGCAATCCGACCGGCGCGGTGCTGACCTTGACCGACTGGGAAAACCTGTTCGCCCTGTCGGAACGTTACGATTTCATCATCGCCGCCGACGAATGCTATTCCGAGATCTATCACGGCGACGAAGCCCCGCTGGGCGCGCTGCAGGCGGCCCACATGCTTGGATTGGCTGGCGTTGATAAGCCGTATGCGCGCCTGGTGGTGTTCTCCAGCCTGTCGAAGCGTTCTAATGTCCCTGGGATGCGCTCGGGCTTTGTGGCCGGCGACGCCGAAGTTCTGAAAAAATTCCTGTTGTACCGCACCTACCACGGCGGGGCCATGAGCCTTTCCGTGCAGGCTGCGTCGGTCGCGGCCTGGAACGACGAAACCCACGTCGAAGACAATCGCGCCAAATACCGGGCCAAATTCGCGGCCATCACCCCGCTGTTGCAAGAAGTGCTACAGGTGGAACTGCCGGACGCCGGCTTCTACCTGTGGGCCGACGTCAGCCAGACCGGCCTGTCGGACACGCAATTCGCACAGCGCCTGTACGCGGAATATAATGTCACGGTACTGCCAGGCAGTTACCTGGCGCGCGACGCCCACGGCATCAACCCAGGCCGCAACCGCATCCGCATGGCGCTCGTCGCCGAGACCGAGGAAGGTCTGGAAGCGGCCCAGCGCATCGTTCAATTCTGCAAAACCCTGTCCAAATAAAATAAGAGAACCACATCATGACCCAACAACTCCAGCAAATCATCGACCAGGCATGGGAAGACCGCGCCGAAATCAACCCGGGCAACGGCAGCGCCGAACTGCGTGACGCGGTGGGCCACGTTCTGGCCGGCCTGGACGCAGGCACCCTGCGCGTGGCGCAAAAAACCGGCGCCGACTGGGTCGTCAACCAGTGGATCAAGAAAGCCGTGCTGCTGTCGTTCCGCCTCGAGAACAACGTCGTCATGCCTTCCGACGGCACCATGCAGTTCTACGACAAGGTCCCGACCAAGTTCGCCAACTACAGCGCCGACGACTTCGCCAAGGGCGGCTTCCGCGTGGTGCCGCCAGCGGTTGCCCGCCGCGGTTCCTTCATCGCCAAGAACGTCGTGCTGATGCCTTCCTACGTCAACATCGGCGCCTACGTCGATGAAGGCGCGATGGTCGATACCTGGGCCACCGTCGGTTCCTGCGCCCAGATCGGCAAGAACGTCCACCTGTCTGGCGGCGTCGGCATCGGCGGCGTTCTGGAGCCTATGCAAGCCAATCCAACCATCATCGAAGACAATTGCTTCATCGGCGCGCGCTCCGAGATCGTCGAAGGTGTTATCGTGGAAGAGAACTCGGTCATCTCGATGGGCGTCTACATCGGCCAGTCGACCAAGATCTACGACCGCGCCACCGGCGAAGTGAGCTACGGTCGCGTGCCTGCCGGTTCCGTCGTCGTGTCGGGCAATCTGCCTTCGGAAGATGGCAAGTACTCGCTGTATTGCGCCGTGATCGTCAAGCGCGTGGACGCCAAGACCCGCGCCAAGACCGGCATCAACGAACTGCTGCGCGGGATTTAATCGGCCACTGTTTGCTCGCGCCCTGGGCAAACAAGCAGGGCAAACAGGGATATAACATCCTTGTTTGCCCCGATTTCGTTTCCTTTTAGCAATCAAGCTTGCATAACAGCTCACATACTGGCAGAATCGTCGGATCTAACCGGGAGATGAAGATGGCAATGGATCGCTTGTTCCAGCTGATGAAGGAAAAAAACGCGTCGGATATGTTCTTCGCGGTGAATTCCCCCGTCCATATCAAGATCAATGGCAACCTGATCCCGATCAATCAGCAAAAGCTCGATTCCGACAACATCAACGCCCTGCTGGCCGAGATCTGCTCGCCCGAGCAAATCGCCGAACTGTACTCCACCAACGAATTGAATATGGGCGTCTCGGCGCCCAACCTGGGACGCTTCCGCCTGTCCGCCTTCCGCCAGCGCGGCAGCATCTCGGCCGTGTTCCGCTTTATCCCGGCCATCGTCCCGGTGCTGGGCGAACTGTCGCTGCCGCCGGTACTGGCTGAACTGATCATGGAAAAGCGCGGCCTGCTGCTGCTGGTCGGCTCCACCGGTTCGGGCAAGTCGACCACCATCGCCTCGATGCTCGATCACCGCAACGAACTGCGCTCGGGTCACATCCTGACCCTGGAAGATCCAATCGAGTACCTGTTCAAGCACAAAAAATCCATCGTCAACCAGCGCGAGATTGGCAGCGACGCGAAAGATTTCTACACCGCGCTGCGCAACTCGATGCGCCAGGCGCCGGACTGCATCCTGATCGGCGAAATCCGCGACAAGGAAACCATGGCCGCCGCGCTGGCCTATGCCCAGTCGGGCCACCTGGTGCTGGCCACGCTGCACGCCAATAACAGCTACAACGCGCTGAACCGCATCATCAGCTTTTACCCCATCGAAAACCGCGCGGCGCTGCTGCAGGACCTGTCGTCCACGATCAAGGCGATCGTGTCGCAGCGGCTGGTGCGCTCGATCAACGGCGGCACCCGCACGGCGGCCGTGGAAGTGATGCTCAACACCCGCCACATCTCCGACCTGATCGAAAAAGGCGAAATCGGCCAGATCAAGGAGGCGATGGAAAAAAGCATGTCGCCGGGCTCGCAATCGTTCGAGCTGGCTTTGCTGCGGCTGGTGAAGGATGGCGCCATCAGCCAGGAAGAAGCGCTGGCAAACGCCGATTCGGCCAGTAATCTGCTGTGGCTGCTCAATAATGGACCGGACAGCAAGAACGCCCAGTCCACCGAGGAAGCGCCGGCGAAGGTGTCCGACGAGACCTCCTTCACCGAATTTACGCTCAATACCTGATTCAGCCGCGGCGTGCCGTGCGGCGCGCCAGCAAGCCCAAGCCGAACAGACCGGCACCGAGCATCAGATAGGCCGATGGTTCCGGCACCGCCGTCACCGCGTAGGTGATGTTGTCGATGCCGACGTTGTAGGCGCTGTTGCGCCATTCAATGCGCAGACCGCTGGCCGACGACCAGTTGCCATCGAAGCTGCTGGCGATATTGCCCGGCAGGCCACCAACATTCCCATCATAGCTGTACAGGACCGGACCGCCGATGGCCGAAATGGTCAGATGCGTGCCGCGGCTGGTATTGGAGTAGGCGCCCAGATCGAAGTGGCTCAAGGTGACGCCCTTGCCGCCCAGGCCCAGCAGATCGATGCGCGCCGCCGAATTGCC
Organism: Oxalobacteraceae bacterium; assembly: GCA_013284265.1. GTDB lineage: Bacteria > Pseudomonadota > Gammaproteobacteria > Burkholderiales > Burkholderiaceae_D > Rugamonas. The sequence continues at coordinate 74,134 of JABTBR010000007.1, forward strand.
ATCGTTGCCATCGCCATACACCACCCCGCGCAGATTGTTGTAGTCGGCATCCCATACCCGCAGGCTGGAGTTGGGCTGGTTGAGTGAGGCGTAACTCACATCCAGGCTGCCCGCGACATCGCCATACGACTGCGCGAGGACACTGCCGTTGCCGCAGGCAATGGTGGTGCCAAGGCCGGTCCCCGCAGCGGTGCAGACGATGTTGGAGCGGTTAAAATCGATGACACCGGCTTGTGCCAGGCCGGACAGGGCGCATAAGGACAGCGCGATCACACTTCGTTTCATTGTAATTCTCCACGTTTTACATTTATCGGAACGATAAGTATTTCAAATTCCGTGGAAAATAGCAATTCGATAATATTAATCCATGTACAGCCCGCGCGCGCAAAAAAGCCAGGCCGCTGAAACATCAGCGGCCTGGCCCTCACACTGCTTTGCTGCCCTGCTTTGCCGCGCCGTTATCGGCGGGTACGGCGCCGCGCCAGCAAGCCCAGGCTCGCCAGGCCAGCCAGCAGCATGGCCCAGGCTTCCGGCTCAGGCACCGGCGCCATGCTGTAGGTGACATTATCCACCCCGACGTTATAGGCATTGTCGGCCCACTCGAGCCGTATCCCCGTCGCGGAAGACCAGACCCCGTCGAAGCTGCTGGGCATATTCCCCGGCAGTCCGCCGACCGCACCGTCAAAGAACATCAGCACCGGACCGCCAATGGCCGACACCTTGATATGCGTGCTCCTGGTCGTGTTGGAATAGGCGCCAATATCGAAATGGGTCAGCGTGACGCCATTCCCATTGAGCGGCACCAGATCGATGCGCGCCATCGAATCGCTATCGTTGCTGTCGGCCCAGGCCACGCCGCGCAAATTGTTGTAATTGGCGTCCCACCAGCGCAAGGATACCTCCGTCAGGCGTGGCGCCGAATACTGCGCATCGAGCACGCCGGCCACGTCGCCATAGGACTGGGCGATATAGGCGTAGTCGGAGCAGGCGACGATGCTGCCATTGCCGCTGGTTTGATCATTGCAGACGTTGCCCGCAGGATTGAAGTCGATCACGCCAGCCTGCGCCAGTGTGGTGGCGGCGCATAAGGACAGCGCCATCAAAGTGGTTTTCATTCCATCTCCCCCAAGTTCTTGTTTTTATCGGAGAAAACAGTATTTCAAACTAGCGTCAAAATAGCCATTCGATAATTTAACTTGTGCACTTTCAATGAATAGATTGCAACTATCATTAGCACAACAACAGCGGTGCCACAGCGGCCGCCGCTCCCTGCCGATGGGCCAGCCATGTTATTCTACGGGGTTGCGCGGCGGCGCCCGCGCCGCCCTGCCCGCAGCGCCCTGCCCACGATTACGTAAGCCACTGATTTATAATGACTATTACCCTTTACGGCATCCCCAATTGCGACACCGTTAAAAAAGCCCGCGTCTGGCTGGCCGATCAGCGCCACGATTTCGCCTTCCACGACTTCAAAAAACAGGGCCTGAGCCAGGAGATCGTGGCCGGCTGGCTGACCCAGTTGCCGCGCGATGTGCTGGTCAACAAAAAAGGCACGACCTGGCGCGCCCTGTCCGATGAGCGCAAGGCGTCCATCGTCGACGACGCCAGCGCCATCGCGCTGATGCTGGAAAACCCTTCGGTGATCAAGCGCCCGGTGCTCGACCGCGACGGCCAGTTCGCCGTTGCCTTCTCGCCCGCGCAGTACGCCGACATCTTCACCTCTTAATTCGCAGACCTTTCCATGACACCTTCCAAGACCCTGGCGCTGACCGAAAAACTGATCGCTCTCTCCTCCGTCACCCCTGACGACAAGGGCTGCCAGCAGCACCTGATCGACTTGCTGTCGCCGCTCGGCTTCGTCTGCGAAGTGATCGAATCGAATGGCGTGACCAATCTGTGGGCACGCAAAGGCACCACCGCGCCGCTGCTGGTGTTCGCCGGCCACACCGACGTGGTGCCCACCGGTCCGGTGGAACAATGGCGCTCGCTGCCCTTCAACCCGACCCACCGCGACGGCAAGCTGTATGGCCGCGGCGCCGCCGACATGAAGACCTCGATCGCCGCCATGGTCGTGGCCTGCGAAGAATTCACCGCCACCCATCCCGACCATAAAGGCTCGATCGGCTTCCTGATCACCAGCGATGAGGAAGGCCCGGCCATCGACGGCACCGTCATCGTCTGCAATATGCTCAAGGAGCGCAACGAGCAGATCGACTTCTGCATCGTCGGCGAACCGACCTCGGACGAAACCCTGGGCGACATGATCAAGAATGGCCGCCGCGGTTCGCTGTCGGGCAAGCTGACGGTCAAGGGCGTGCAGGGCCACATCGCCTACCCGCAACTGGCCAAGAACCCGATCCACCTGGCCGCGCCCGCGCTGGCCGAACTGGTGTCCGAACGCTGGGACGACGGCAATGAGTACTATCTGCCGACCTCCTGGCAGATGTCCAACATCAACGGCGGCACCGGGGCCAACAACGTCATTCCTGGCGAGATGGTGGTGGACTTCAACTTCCGCTTCTCCACCGCCAGCACCCACGAAGGCCTGAAGAAGCGCGTGCACGCGATCCTGGACAAGCACAATCTGCACTACGACCTGAAATGGGCCTTGAGCGGGCTGCCCTTCCTGACGCCGCGCGGCTCGCTGAGCGACGCGCTGTCGGCGGCGATCCTCAGCGAGACCGGCGTGACGACCGAACTGTCGACCACCGGCGGCACCTCGGACGGCCGCTTTATCGCGCAGATCTGCCCTCAGGTGATAGAATTCGGCCCTCCCAACGCCAGCATTCACAAGATCGATGAACACATCGAGCTGCGCTTTGTCGACCCGCTGAAAAATATCTACCGCCGCACGCTGGAAAACCTGCTGGCCTGATGCCGCCGGCGGCGCCACGGCGCCGCTGTGTTTTCCCGCCCGCGCCGTATTTGCCCGCGCTGTACTACCGCGCTGTTCTACCCGATTACCGACATACCGAGACCGCCATGACCACCACTCCTTTTAGCACGCCGCGCGACCTGCTGCGCTATGCCGTCACCCGCTTCAACACGGCCGAGCTGTTCTTCGGCCACGGCAGCGCCGAGGCGCTCGACGAGGCGGCCTACCTGATCCTGCATACGCTCAAGCTCCCGCTCGACAAGCTCGATCCCTTCCTGGACGCGCGCCTGCTGCCGGAAGAAGTCGCGTCCGTGCTGGCCGTGATCGAACGCCGCGCCACCGACCGCGTGCCGGCCGCCTACATCACCAAGGAAGGCTGGCTGGGCACCTACAATTTCTACGTCGACGAGCGCGTGATCGTGCCGCGCTCCTTCATCGCCGAGCTCATTCCCGACTACTTCGCCCCGTGGGTGAATGAGCCGGACAGCGTCGCCAATGTGCTGGAACTGTGCACGGGTTCGGGCTGCCTGGCGATCATGCTGGCCGACGCCTTCCCGGACGCGCACGTGGACGCGGTCGATATCTCGGCCGACGCATTGGCAGTGGCGACCCGTAACGTGGCCACCTACAAGCTGCAGGACCGCGTCACCTTGATCGAGTCCGACCTGTATGCGAACGTACCGGACAAGAAGTACGACCTGATCATCACCAATCCGCCGTATGTGAATTCGACCTCGATGGGCAAGCTGCCCAAAGAGTATCTGGCCGAACCGCAGATCGCCCTGGACGGCGGCGCGGACGGCATGGACCTGGTGCGCAAGATCGTGGCCGGTGCGGCCGAACGCCTGACCGACGACGGCATCCTGATCGTGGAAATCGGCAATGAGCGCGAGTTCGCCGAAGCCGCCTTCGGCGCGCTGGGCCTGACCTGGCTGACCACCAGCGCCGGCGACGACATGGTATTCCTGCTCACCGCCGACCAGCTCAAACTGTAATTTTATCCATCCCGCGGCGCCGGTGCGCCGCGGGATCAGCAGCATCGGGCCGCGCATAGCCGCCCTCATCACAAAGAAAACCATGATTCGTTTTATTCAAGTAAGCCTGATGCGCGGTATCAAACCGCTGCTGGAACAGGTCGATATCACTCTCAACCCGGGCGACAAGATCGGCCTGATCGGCGCCAACGGCGCCGGCAAATCGAGCCTGTTCGCCATGCTGCGCGGCGAACTGCATCCCGACCAGGGCGAGATCGACTTCCCCGCCAAATGGCGCATGGCTTACGTGGCACAGGAAACCCCGCCGCTCGAACGCGCCGCGCTGGACTACGCCATCGACGGCGACGTCACCCTGCGCAAGCTGGAAGCGGAACTGGCGCGCCTGGAATCGGAGCCTGCCACCACCGAGAACGGCATCGCCATCGGCGAAATCTACAGCGCGCTGGCCGATGCCGACGCCTACACCGTGCAGTCGCGCGGCGAACAGCTGCTGCTGGGCCTGGGCTTCTCGCTCGACCAGATGCAGCAGCCGGTGGCAAGTTTCTCCGGCGGCTGGCGTATGCGCCTGAATCTGGCGCAGGCGCTGATGTGCCCTTCCGACCTGCTGCTGCTCGATGAACCAACCAATCACCTGGATCTGGACGCGATCATCTGGCTGGAAGACTGGCTCAAACGCTATCCCGGCACCCTGATCATCATCTCCCACGATCGCGACTTCCTCGATGAAGTGGTGAACGTGGTTGCGCACATCGACGAGCGCAAGCTCAAACGCTACTCGGGCAACTACTCCAGCTTCGAGCGCCAGCGCGCGGCCCAGATGATCCTGGCCGCCGGCGCCCTGGAAAAGCAGCAGCGCAAACGCGCCCACCTGGAATCGTTCGTCAATCGCTTCAAGGCCCAGGCCTCGAAAGCGCGCCAGGCCCAGAGCCGTATGAAGGCACTGGCCAAGATGGAAGAGCTGGCGCCGCTGCGCGCCGCCGCCGAATTCTCCTTCGAGTTCCGCGAGCCGCTGAGCGCACCGAATCCGCTGCTGGTGATGGAAGACGTCGATGCGGGCTACAAGATCGAGGACGAGAAAACCGGCGACATCACCCACAAGAGCATCGTCCAGGGCATCAATTTCTCGCTGCAGATCGGCCAGCGTATCGGCCTGCTGGGTGTGAACGGCGCCGGTAAATCGACGCTGATCAAGACCATCGCGGGCGAGCTGATGCCGCTGACCGGCGACGCCACCCTGGGCAAGGGCCTGAACATCGGCTACTTCGCCCAGCACCAGGTGGAGATGCTGCGCCACGACGAATCGCCGCTGTGGCACCTGGCCAAGATCGCCCCGACCGTGCGCGAGCAGGAGCTGCGCAACTTCCTGGGCGGCTTCAACTTCCCCGGCAATATGGTCACCAGCTCGATCCGTCCGTTTTCGGGCGGCGAGAAAGCCCGTCTGGCGCTGGCGCTGATCGTCTGGCAGCGCCCCAACCTGCTGCTGCTCGATGAACCAACCAATCACCTGGATCTGGAAACGCGCGAAGCGCTGACCGAGGCACTGGCCCAGTTCGAAGGCACGCTGGTGGTGGTATCCCACGATCGCCACCTGCTGCGCGCCACCACCGACCAGTTCATCATCGTGGCCGACGGCAAGCTGCAGCCCTTCGACGGCGATCTGGACGACTACAAGGACTGGCTGTTCCAGACCAAACTGGGCAAGGGCACCACGGTGCTGCCGGCGGCCGGCAAGGAAAACAAGACCGACTTCCCGGTCGCCTCGCCAGTGGCGCCAACGGCCGCCGCCGTGCCGGCGGTGGACCGCAAGGACCAGAAGCGCCAGGCGGCCGAAGACCGCCAGCGCCTGGCCACGCTGCGCAAGCCGTTGGAACAGAAGATCAAGCGTCTGGACGAGCAGATCGCCAAGCGCAATGGCCAGAAGGCGGAAGTCGACACCAAGCTGGGCGAACCGGCCATCTATGACGCGGCCAACAAGGCCAAGCTCAAGCAGCTGCTGGCCGATCAGAGCTTCTTCACCAAGGACCTGGCGCAGCTCGAAGGCGAATGGCTGGAACTGCAGGAACAGCTGGAAGCGCTGGTGTAAGAATGAAGTAGCAAATGCCGCGTATGATGCGGCATTTTTTTTAACGCTGGGTTTAAAACCCAAGGCCTAACCCTGGGGTCTGACCCAGGGTCCGGGTAGGGGCTACGCCCCGCCGTTTCCGGCGGAACCGGCCCCCGGCTCTTTGCCGTGGGTTCTAAGAAGGCGTTGCGGCTTGTTTAAGTTGTCAGACCAGGGGTACGCCGTGGGTTTGGAGCGTCTGCCTGTCGCCGCCCCAAGTTTGAACCGCCTAGGCGGCGCGGCGCTGTTCCGCCTTGTCGCTGATCGACATCAGCTTGTCGATATCGACCAGGATCAGGCGCCGTCCATCGACGTTGGCCGTGCCCAGCAGATAATCGACCGCCTGCCCCGCACCCGCGCCCGGAATCGGACGGATCTGCTGCTCGCTCAGCGTGACGATGTCGGTCACGCCGTCGACCACCATGCCCATCACACTGTCGGACAGCTTCAGGATGATCACGTCGGTGGCGGGATCGTGCACCGGTGGCCGCGGGCCGAAGGCGATGCGCATGTCCACGATCGGCATGATCATGCCGCGCGAGGCGGCCACACCGTTGACGATCTCGCCTTCCGAGGCGAAGCGCTCCAGGGTATTCAGGGGCCGCAGCTCCTGAACCTTGGCAAAATCGAGCGCGTATTCGAGTCCCCCCAGCCGGAAACTCAGGTATTGCGACGGCGTGACTGGCGCCGCGTCATTGCACTGCTCAGAATTGCTTGGGCCGGCGCCGTGCGGTTCTATGATATCCATGATGATCCTTTCGTCCGGGAAATGACAGGCATAGGGGATGCTAACGCCGCCCCGCACGCCCCTTGTTGACTACCATCAACAATCCCACCGGCGCGACGCCGGCTGCTACAATGACTTCCGCTGTTCCGCACCCACGGCGCACTCCCTTTTTCATTGACGAGGCAAGGCATCCATGTTCGAGTGGTTCAAGCGTTTGATCATTGCTCCACTTCCCCCTGAGAGCGCGCTCGCGGGCGCCAGCGCCATGGATAGGGCCGGCATGTCCGCCGCGCCCCAGTCCGAGGCCGAACACGCGATCGCGCAAGCGCTGGCCGGCACCAACACCGGCGCCAGCCCCAGCTTCGCGCAGAAAGAGCATGTCGACCACGTCTGGTTCCGCTGGCTGTTCGACAAGGCCGAGGGCAGCACGCTGCAAATGAACCGCGCCGAAGGCGTGGTGCTCGACGCGCTGGCCGCCATCGTCAATGCCGACCAGTCCGGGTCCGACCTGGTGCGGCGCATGCCCGGCCTGATTCCGCAAGTGCTGCAAAGCCTGCGCTGCGACCGCTTCTCCGGCACGGAGATCGCGCGCTTGATCTCCGGCGACCTGGTGCTGGTGGCGGCCGTGGTCCGGCTGGCCAACAATGCCAGGCAGTTCGGCGCCAAGGAGATCGTCAGCGTCGAACACGCGATCCTCGTCATCGGCCAGGAAGGCCTGCGCCACCTGATTACCACCGTGGCCTTCCGGCCCATCATCGATCTGCAATCGGGCTACTACTCGCGCCGGCTGGCGCCGCGCATCTGGGAACAGGCCGAACGCTGCGCCGTGGCCAGCCGCATGCTGGCCGAGCAGTCCGGCGGCACCGCCTTCGACGCCTTCCTGGCCGGGCTGGCCCAGCATGTGGGCCTGCTGGTGGCGCTGCGCCTGATGGACCAGGCCAGCGGCGGGCCCGGCCTGGGCTCGTCGATGTTCTGCGCGCGCCTGCAGCAGCTGGCGCGCCAGCTGTCCTGCCGCATTTCGCGCGAATGGAATTTTCCGCCGGCCGCCGTGCTGGCCATCGCCGAACAGGAAACCCTGCACCGCAACGCGCGGCCCTCCGATATGGGGCGCCTGCTGGCCCAGACCGATTACCTCAGCAAGACCTGCATCCTGTCCGAGCAGGGCCTGCTGGACGAGGCCGACCCGGCCCTGTTCGAAGGCTTGCCGGCCACCGCGCTGGCCTGCTACAACAGGCTGCATGCCTTCGATACCGCCACCACACCATGAGCACTCCTTTCGACAGCGGCGCCGCGCACGCCGCCGCCCCGGTCCAGCAACCGCTGGCCGGCATCCGCGTACTCGACCTGACCCGCCTGCTGCCCGGTCCGGTGGCCACCATGCATCTGGCGGCGATGGGCGCGCAGGTGATCAAGATCGAAGACCCCGGTCCCGGCGACTATGCGCGCGTGATGGGGCCGGTGCGCGAACAGGTGTCGCAGTTTTTCGTGGCCGTCAACGAGGGCAAGCAATTCCTGCGCCTCGATCTGAAGGATGCGGCCCAGCGCGAACAGCTGCTGGCGATGGTGGAAACGGCCGACGTGCTGGTCGAGAGCTTCCGTCCCGGCGTGATGGATAAACTGGGGCTGGGCTGGCCGGTGCTGCGCGAACGCAATCCGGCGCTGGTGATGTGCGCCATTTCCGGCTATGGCGCGGACGGCCCGTTTGCCCAGCTGGCCGGGCACGATATCAACTACATCGGCTACGCCGGCATGCTGGACCAGAACGCCGGCGCCGACGGCGTTCCCGCGCTGCCGAACCTGCAAGTGGGCGATCTGCTGGGCGGCGCCCAGAGCGCGCTGCAAGGCATACTGGCCGCGCTGGTGGCGGTCAAGATGGGTGGCCCCGGACGCTTTGTCGATGTCTCGATGACGGACGCGGTACTGGCCCACAACATCATGCCGCTGGTGGCCGTCAACAATGGCGCGGCGGCCAGGCCAGGCCGCGATCTGCTGACCGGCGGCGTCCCCTGCTACAACGTCTACCGCACCAGCGACGCGCGCTTCATGGCGGTCGGCGCGCTGGAGCTGAAGTTCTGGCAAGCCTGCTGCGCGGTGCTGGAGCGGCCCGACTGGGCCACCCGCCACTGGCAACTGGGGCAGCGCGTCGGCGGAGCCGATGCGCTGGCGCTCAAGGAAGAATTGGACACGCTGTTCGCCAGCCGCACGCTGGCCGAGTGGACCGCACTGTTTGCCGCCAGCGACTGCTGCGTAACGCCGGTGCTGCGCACCGGGGAGGCACTGGAGCATCCCCTGTTCAAGGCGCGCGGCATGACTTCGATGGCGCGGCACGAGACCGAAGGCGATTACTGGAGCGTGGCGCAGCCGGTGCGCTTTGTGGGCTGATGGCGAGCATCGATCCCCACGAGGTGGAATTTACCGCGATCCGCGCCCAGGGGCCGGGCGGGCAGAATGTGAACAAGGTTTCGTGCGCGCTGCACCTGCGCTTTAATATCGGCACGTCCTCGCTGCCGGAGCATATCAAGGAGCGCCTGCTGGCCCTGCGCGACCAGCGCATCACCCGCGAAGGCGTGGTGGTGCTCAAGGCGCAGCAGTCGCGCAGCCAGGAAGCGAACCGGGAAGATGGCTTGCGCCGCTTGCAGGAACTGGTCGATTCGGTGGCCGTGATCGCGCCGCCGCGGCGCGCCACCAAGCCCACGCGCGGCTCGCAGCGCAGGCGGCTCGATGGCAAGACCAAGGATGGCGAGCGCAAGCAGCTGCGCGGCAAGGTAAGTTTCTAGGCCGAGGTATGACTCTGCATTCAGCATGCCGCCACACGTTTTAAAACCCACGGCAAAGAGCCGGGGGCCTGCCCCGCAGGGACAGGCGGGGCGCAGCCCCTCCCCGGACCCAGGGTCAGACCCCAGGGTTACGCCCTGGGTTTTAATTTATAGCCGCCGGCCCGCAAGCGCCCTATTCCTCTGTCTCCAGGGCCCAGTCGACACTGCCGCTGCCACCCGAAAACACCGTGGCATGCCCCGCGCTGGTGGCCCGCACCCGCGCCTTGATTTCCTTGGGCGGCTTGTCATACGGCGGCCCCTGGTCGGGATTGAAGATCATCGTCCTCACCATCGTATCGCCGGTCACCATCGTCACGGTGCAGCGCGAACCGCCCACCACCGCCATCTTCTTGCGCCGGATCAGATCGATCTGCTCCTGCACTTGTCCCTGCTGCTCCAGCGCAGCCTTCACGCCCAGCGACAGCTTGGCCACCGCCTTCAGCGACGGCCCCACCGTGGCCGCCATCTTGTGGAACAGATGCTCCTGTTCCGGCGTGAACACCACCTCGCGCTTGCGCACGCTGGTGGCCAGGGTCAGATAGTTGCGCACTTCCGGCTGATTGGTCAGCTGGTCGATCTCGCCGCGCTGGCGCTCTGCCATGCGTCCGTGCTCGAGCGCCAACGCGCTCATCTCGGCCATTTTCTGGTCGTACTTGGAGGTGTCCGGCACCAGCGGGAACACCAGCATCTCAGTCTGCTTGCGCGGACCGGCGCTGCCGATCTCGATCTTGCGGGCGGCGATGGCGCAGCCCTCGGCCACCTTGATCAGCACTTCCTCGGCCATGATCTCGCAGTTGCTCGCCTCGCCGATCACCACGCGGGTGCCGGAAATGATGCAGCTCTCGGCGCGCGCGATCACCACTTCGCCGCGTTTGGTTTGCAGCACCGCGCCCGAAGCCACCCCCTTCATGCGGATGTCGCCGTCGGTATTGGTGGCCGTGCCGCCGACCAGGTTGCGGTTCAGGACAATGGTGCCGCCGCGCGAGTTGATGGCGCCGAACACGTCGCCGTGGATGGTGATGTTGCCGCCGTCGACGGAGCGCCCGTCCTGCACTTCGCCAAACTCCTCGTACTCGCCGGTCAGCTGCAGATTGCCGGTGGTGCGCGCGCTCACGCCCTCGCGGCTGATGATCTTGGGGCCGATCGACATGCGCTTGCTGCCCGGCTCGATATTGATGAAGCCTTCCACCCCCGAGACCAGGTATTCGCCATCGGGCAGGTTCTCGATCATGGTGCCGGCGCCGGCGATGGTGTCGAGCTCCAGGTCGCGCGGCTCGGGCGGCTCGATGGCGATGCCCGACAGCTCAAAGCCGCGCAGGCCCGGCTCGCGCGGAACCTTGCGCAGCAGCTTGACGTTGGGTTTCACCTGGGGGAAGCGGTTCTGGAAAAAATGCAGGTCGATGCGGCCGTCGGCCGTTTCGCGCGGCGCATTGCTGCGGTGCAGATCGCGCGACACTTCCGCGATGCTGGCGTCGCGTCCCGGCGTGGCATTCAGGCGCCGCGCCGCGATGACGCGCGCCGCCTTGGTGCTGGCGCTGGAAACGGCGGCCTTGACGGCGGCCGCGTCGATCCCGAAGCGTATGCCCTTGACCCACATATCGGCCACGAATTCGTCGAAATTGAGCCGTGCCGGCTGCGGCGGCAGGTCGGGAATCTCGAAAAACACCGGTTCGAACAGGTATTCGGCCTCGCCGTTGATGATCTTGACGGCCTTGTACAGGCCGCGCCGCGCCGCCAGGAAGGGTTCGATACGGTCGGCGAAGCGCACCAGCGGCTGGTTTTTCAGGCCCTCGGGCAGTTCGGGGCCGCAGCCGTAGAGCTGGCGGATAAAGACCGGGTAATCGAGGCCGGCAAAATAGGCGCCCGACAGGAATACCTGGCCGGCGGCGGCCTGACAGGCCAACGCCGTGGCGCCGGTCTCAAAAAATACACCGTCCGGACGATTGACGATGGCTGACGGCAGATCGTCGTGGACTGACTGCTCAAGCGCCGGAGCGTCGTTTGGCACTGGATTCCCCAAGAGGTTGTTCGTCGGCGCGCGTCATGGCGCGCACCTTCGCCTTTTTTGTTATTAACAGGAAGGGTAACATGATACGGCGCCAAAATCACCGCGCCCGCCCGTGGCGTGTGCACAGGGGCACCGCGGTACCGCGGGCCTCAATCCTCGGCCGGGTCCAGGTGCCAGTCGAGCGCACCGCTACTCTCGGCAAACAGGACTTTCCCGGTATTGATGGTGCCGCGCAGGCGCAACTGGATATCCTTGGGCGCCAGCTGGTACAGCGGTGGCCCGTCCGGATTGAAAGGCATGGTGCGCGCCAGCACCTCGCCGGTGGCCATGCGCAGGCCGCAGCGGGCGATGCCGGCCAATTTCTTGCGCTGCTCGACCAGCAGGTCCACCTGGGCGCTGAGCATGTTCATCTGGGTTTGCGCGACCTGGATCTGGGCACGCAGGCCGGTCAACACTTGCAGCTCGGCGCCCACGCCACCGGCGATCTTGCGCAGATGGGTGCCCTGCTCAGCCGTGAGCGTCAGTTCCTGGTTGCGCAGCTTGGCCGCCAGCGCCAGGTAGCGCCGCACATCGGGCTGCAGCGACACGCGTTCGTTCTCCTGCTCCAGTACATCGAGCGCCTCGCGCTGGATCGCGGCCTTTTCGCGCAGCACCGTCAATTCCTGGGAGATCTGGCCCAGATCGCGCACCAGCACGAACAGCAGCATTTCGGTGCGCCTGCGCGGACCGGCACTCTCTATCGACAGATTGCGGGCGGCGATGGCGCAGCCTTCGGCCAGCTCCACCACCAGGTCGTCGGCGATGATCTCGCAATTGGAGGCCGATTCGATCACTACCCTGGTGCCGGAGATGACGCAGTTCTCGGCCCGCCCCACCGTCACCGTGCCGGAGCGGCTCTGGATGGTCGCACCGGAGGCGGTGCCCTTGACTTCGATATTGCCGTTCGCGTTGACCACGTTGCCGCCGACCAGATTGCCGTCGAGCGTCACCTGGCCGCCGCGCGAAGTGATATTGCCGTACACATGGCCATGTACGACGATGTCGCCGCCGGTCACGTCGCGCAGCTCCTGCACGTCGCCGAATTCCTCGTAAGCCCCGGCCAGCTCCAGATTGCCGGTGGTGCGTCCGCTCACGCCCTCCTTGCTGATGATCTTCTCGTTGACCGAAATGCGGCCGGACTTGCTGTCCACGTTCAGGAAACCATCCTGCACGGCGACCAGGAACTCGCCGTCGGCCAGCTTCTCCACCGCGGTGCCGTCACCGCACAGATGCTTGAGCTCCACGTCCTTGGGCTGTTCGGGCAGCAGCGGCTGGCCCGCCATGGCGATGCCACGCTGTCCGGCCACCCAGGGCTGCTTCATCAGCAGACGCATGCCCTTCTTGATTTGCGGGAAGCGGTTCTGGAAGCTGAGCAGATCGACCCGCCCATCCGCCTTGGCGCGCGGGGCGTCGCTGCGGTGCAGATCGGACGACACTTCGACCACCATCGCGTCCTGTCCCGGCGCCGGATCGAGCTGGCGCGCGACGGTGATGCGTTCGGACTTGCCGGCGGCGATGGCGCCATTGATGGCGCCGATGTCGATGCCGAAGAAAATCCCCTTGAGCCACAGCTCGGCCACGAATTCGTCCGCATCGAGCTTGGCGGGACGCTCGGGAATCACGGTACCGTCGGGCAGTTCCAGTTCGGGGAAGTAAAGCAGTTCAAAGAAGTATTCGGCGCTGTCCTCGTGCAGCTTGGGCGCCTTGTATAGCGCGCGGCGCTGCGGATCGAACACCGGGGCGCCGCTGGCCAGCCGGACTTGCGGTTTGCCGCCGGCGAATACCAGCGTCAGCGCGGGGCCACTGTCGTAGACGAGCTTGATGAGGGCGCTGTAGTCCAGGCCGGCCAGAAAGCGCCCGGACAGATAAACCTGGCGCACGGCGGCCAGCAGATCGGCCGGCAGTACGCCCGCCTCGGCAAAAATGCCGTCAGCCCGCTCGATCAGAGCGGGTGGCAGGGGCGATGGCGCGGCTAGCGGCACGGCCGTATCGGCTTCGGCCAAGGCCGCGCCGGGAAGATCTGAGACCACAGCTGACTCCTCCAAAAGGCGGAGCGCGCGTCAGCGTGCTACCACCTGCATGTTGCGAAATATAGTTTTAATTATGAAAAGATTACGCATCACATATGCATACGAAATGCAAGGATTTCGCGCAATAAATTAATATTACACGCAGGTGAACAAAATAATAGGAAAGTTAGCAAAACAATCAACTAAATAATGCGCTTCTTTGTGTCCGCGCAAGATTAGAGGCTGAAACGACTGGAAATTGAGGGATTTTGGGTGGTTTTCCGCTGCCGGGAGCTAATTGGGAAGCTGCTTAAAAATGAGCGCAGCTAGGCGTGGCGCCGACGACAGTGCGAATGCACGGCAAGGCGCCACAACGACGCTGCGGTCTTTTTTAAGCAGCTTCCTAGCGGCGGGGGGGAGTGGCGTAGATGTCCTGGCCCACTTCATTGATCTGGCGGCGCAGGTCGCGCCGCTCATCCGGCGTCAGACGGCCGACGCGGCGGTTCATCTCGGCGTTATGGCCGCTCTCCTGCATGGCGCGGCGCTGCTCTTCGGCACGCGACTCGAAGCTGCGCGGGTCCAGGCGCGGATCGCTGCGCTGACGGGTATCCTGGCTGCCGCCGCGATTGTCGCGCGCATCCCGGCTGTCGCGGCCCTGGGCGGAACGCTGATCGTCAGCACCCGAATCGGCCCAGGCACTGGCCATGCTTCCGCAGACCAGCGCGGCGGCCACGGAAAATCGAACGCAAAAAATTGCGCTTGCTGCCGCGTAGTTTTTTTTGTGATCGATACACATAGGGGTTCCTCGTTGATTCTATGCCCAGAGTGTATGATGCTTTACCCGGGGCAGTAAGACGAATTGGGTAAAGTTTGTAACACTTTGTAATGGCTTGTCACAGACGTTTTCGTACGGCGAATATGACGTTACCATAGCACCATGAATATGACAAATTTGGCACGCAAATGACCACGACATCGACAGAATCCGGCAACACCTCCGCCAATCAGCATGGCCACCAGGCCAAGATTATGGTAGTGGACGACGACGTGCGCCTGCGCGATCTGCTGCGCCGCTATCTGACCGAGCAAGGCTTCAATGTCTTCACCGCCGAGAGCGCGACGGCCATGAACAAGCTGTGGCTGCGCGAGCGCTACGACCTGCTGGTGCTCGACCTGATGCTGCCGGGCGAAGACGGCCTGTCGATCTGCCGCCGCCTGCGCGGCGCCGGCGACCAGACGCCCATCATCATGCTCACCGCCAAGGGCGAGGACGTGGACCGCATCGTCGGCCTCGAAATGGGCGCCGACGATTACCTGCCCAAGCCCTTCAACCCGCGCGAGCTGGTGGCCCGCATCGGCGCGGTACTGCGCCGCAAAGGCCCGGACGAGATTCCCGGCGCGCCGTCGGAAACCCCGCAATCGTTCGAGTTCGGCCAGTTCGTGCTCGACCTGGGCACCCGCACCCTGAAAAAGAACGGCGACACCGTTCCCCTGACCACCGGCGAATTCTCGGTGCTGAAGGTGTTTGCCCGCCATGCGCGCCAGCCGCTGTCGCGCGAGAAACTGATGGAACTGGCCCGCGGCCGCGAGTACGAAGTATTCGACCGCAGCCTGGACGTGCAGATTTCGCGCCTGCGCAAGCTGATCGAGCCCGATCCATCGAGCCCGCTGTACATCCAGACCGTCTGGGGCCTGGGCTATGTGTTCATCCCGGAGGGACAGCCGCGCTAAGTGGCAGTGCATGAAGGTTCCGCACTTTCCCCCTTACCTGACGCGATTCGGCTGGCTGCGCAGTGGCCTGTTCTGGCGCACCTTTTTCCTGCTCGGCGCACTGACGACGATGAGCATGTCGGCCTGGGTCGGCATGATCAGCGTGGTCCAGCGCGAGCCGCAGGTGCAGCAGATCTCGGCCCAGGTGATTTCGGTGGTCACCATCACCCACGCCGCCCTGACCCATTCCGCACCTGAACTGCGGCGCGAGCTGCTGTTTGACCTGGTCTCGAACGAAGGCATCCGGGTATTCCCGCTGGAGGACGACGACAAGGTCGGCCCGCCGCCCGACAACGTCCTGATGCCCGACATCACGGCGCTGGTCAAGGCCAAGCTGGGCGCCGACACGCGCTTTTCCAGCGAAGTCAATGGCGTGCCCGGTTTCTGGGTCAGCTTCAAGATCGACGACGACCAGTACTGGCTGATGCTCGAGCGCGAGCGCATCCGCGGCCTGACCGGCATCCAGTGGCTGGGCTGGGCCAGCGTGGTATCGGTGCTGTCGCTGCTGGGCGCGGCCCTCATTTCCAGCCTGATCAACCTGCCGCTGGCGCGCCTGACCCTGGCCGCGCGCCAGATCGCCGAAGGCAAGCGTCCCAAGCCCCTGCCCGAAAAAGGGCCGGCCGAGATCATCCAGGCCAACCGCAGCTTCAACCAGATGGTCGACGATCTGCAGCAGGTGGAGTCGGACCGCGCGGTGATCCTGGCCGGCATTTCGCACGATCTGCGCACGCCGCTGGCGCGCATGCAGCTGGAGGTGGAGATGGCCAATCTGTCCGACGATGCGCGCGAAGGCATCCAGTCCGACATCGGCCAGATGGACGCCATCATCGGCCAGTTCCTCGACTACGCCAAGCCGACCGAAGCGTCGAGCTTCATCAACGTGGACATCAGCGCCCTGCTGGAAGACACGGCACACGAAGCGCGCCGCCTGCCGGACGTCCACATCAGCACCGAGATCGCCGAGCGCGCCCACGTGATGGGCAATGCCACCGACCTGAAACGGGTGCTCAACAACCTGATCGAAAACGCGCGCCGCTACGGCAGGACCCCGGGCGGCGACGTGACCGAGATCGATATCCGCTGCACCGTCAAGGGCATGCACACGTCCAAGCGCGTGATCATCGAAGTCCAGGACCACGGCAGCGGCGTGCCCGATGAACAGATCGGCCAGTTGCTCAAGCCTTTCACCCGGCTCGATACGGCGCGCGGCCAGGCCAACGGTGCCGGCCTGGGCCTGGCGATCGTCGACCGGGTGCTGCTGCGCCACGGCGCCGAGCTGCAGGTGCGCAACCGCGAGGGCGGCGGCCTGCAGTTCCAGATCGTGATGCGCGCGGTTTCCTAAGGCTGCATTTCTCGCCGCGCAAGCATTACAATGCCCTGGTCTCCCCGATTAGCTCTGTCTCCCATGCGCCACCACGCTTACCTGCCCTGCCTGCCCCCCATCCTCGCCCGGCCCGGCGCCGCGCTGCTGCTGTGCGCCGGCATGGGCATGTGCGTCCATGCCGGCGCCAAGGCCCCGGCGGCACCGGCCACGCGCGAACCCATCGAGCAGGAAAGCAGCTCCTTTGCCAGCTACCTGGAACAGCAACTGCCCGGCAGCGATCCGGCGCGCGCCAGATGGGATATCAGCCGCCAGCGCAAGGGTCCGTGGCAGGTGCTGGCGCGGGTCGATTCGGCGCCGCTGCCGCGCAGCGCCGGTCTGTGCCAGCTGACCCGCAGCACCTTTGCCTACGACGCGCGCGCGCCCAAAGCGCAGCGCTGGGCCGTCGGCGCCGCGCCGGACTGGTATGTGTGGATTGCGTCGGGATCGTCCTGCGCGGCGCCGGCCAATCCGGTGCGGTTGTCAGGGGCGCTGGCCGATGGGCAGATCGCGCCGCTGCTACGCGCCGCGCCGGCCCTGCTGGAGCGCGCGCGCCTGCTGTTTGCCGGGAATACCGACTGCGCGCGACTGCGCTCCCTGCCCTTCATGCTGGAGGCGATCGGACCGGGCGCCGCCGGCAGCGCCGCCGCCAGCATGTTCGCACTGCGCTACGTCAGCGACCGCGCCAGCGCGGCGCAAGTGACCGTGCGCAAGAGCGGCGGCGAACTGGTGGCGTGGAACGTCAGCTGCCCGGCGCAGTAAGGTCGCGGCAACGACAAAGTCACCGCGGCACGCCTCAGGCTTCCTGCCGCTCCAGCAGCTTGGTCAGCAGCAGCTCGGTCGAGCCGTAACCGTACAGGGAATCGGTATCGTAGCCCTGGGTATCGAAGGGCACGGATTCTTCGCGCTCGGGGCGGGTGGGGTCGGCGTCGGAATAGCTGACGCGCCAGGCGCGCCGCAGCGAATCGGCGCGCCGCAGAAAGGCCGGCATCGGCCAGCAGGACTGTTCCCATGGTTCGATGGTGCCCAGCACCGGCCAGCGCCCGTTGGCCAGCGCCATGTCGCCGGTGCGCAGCACCTTGAGCGCGTCGCCCGGCCCCAGCCGGGCCAACTCGGCCAGGTTCGGCAGCGCTTCGCGGCGCGGGCCGAACAGATAGGCCAGCATGATTTTCCCGTTGGGCGCCATGCGCGCCACCAGTCCGACGGCATAGCCGCCCTGACGCAGCGGCACCGCGAACCAGCTTCCTTCGTGGTAAGGCTGCTTCATGTATTCCCTTTCTTGCGGTTCTGCCGGCAGGCGCGCTCAAGCGGGACGAATGGACGCATTCCCCTACCCGACTACTCGTAGTGGAATTGCGCCGCGATCGGCCCGGCCTTGAACAGCACCGCCTTCATTTCCTTGTCCAGTTTAGGATCGCGCCGCCGCGTCCACTCCATCAGCATGGCAATCTGCTGGCGGGTGGCATCGCGGTTGTGACCGAGAATCAGCTTGAGTTCGGGGTCGGTACAGACCTCGTGGCGCTGATTCAGCAAGTCGAGCGCAATCAGTTTGTCGCTCAAGGACACCAGCGCACGATGCATGTCCACCGTTTGCGCCGACAGATAATCGAGCGGCTCTTCTATATGATCGTGTGACATGACGGACTCCTTGATTAATATCAAACATCAGATTGAATGACAGCCGAAAGCGGCCTGAAAACACGGCCCAGGCAGGTACTGCCCCTTGGCATTGCCCCATCTGTATTGTCGGCGTCCGCACGCCAAAGCTCAAGTCTAACCAAGCATTCCAGTTCATGTCGCACGCGATCGCCGGCATTGATGGATAATGAGTATCCTTTTTTAAGTGGAGCCGTCCCGTGCAGAACTTTGACTTCTATAATCCGACCCAGATCCTGTTCGGCCAAGGCCAGATCGCCGCCCTCGCGCGGCTGGTACCGGCCGGCGCGCGCGTGCTGCTGGTCTACGGCGGCGGCAGCATCAAACAAAATGGCGTCTACGACCAGGTCACGGCGGCACTATCGGGCCACACGGTGCTCGAATTTACCGGCATCGAACCGAACCCCAGCTACGAAACCCTGATGCGCGCGGTGGAACTGGTGCGCAAGGAGAACATCGGCTTCCTGCTGGCCGTGGGCGGCGGCTCCGTCATCGACGGCACCAAGTTCATCGCCGCGGCGGCCGTGCTCGACGGCGTCGACCCCTGGCAGATCCTGGAACAGCGCGGCAAGCCGGTGAAATCCGCCCTGCCCTTCGGCAGCGTGCTGACCCTGCCGGCCACCGGTTCGGAAATGAATCCGGCCGCCGTGGTCACGCGCAAGGCCACCCATGAGAAATTTGCCTTCTCCAGCCGCCACGTGTTCCCGAAATTCTCCATCCTCGACCCGAGCGTGACCTTCACGCTGCCGCTGCGCCAGGTCGGCAACGGCGTGGTCGACGCCTTCGCCCACGTGATGGAACAATATATGACCTACCCGGCCGACGCGCCGGTGCAGGACCGCTTCGCCGAAGGCCTGCTGCTGACCCTGATCGAGGAAGGCCCAAAAGCCATCAGCGATCCGGACAACTACGCGGTGCGCGCCAACGTGATGTGGAGCGCCACCCTGGCCCTGAATGGCCTGATCGGCGCCGGCGTGCCGCAGGACTGGTCGACCCATATCATCGGCCATGAGCTGACAGCGCTGTACAACCTCGATCACGCCCAGACCCTGGCCGTGGTCATGCCGGCCAATCTGCGCCTGCGCAAGCAGGCCAAGCGCGCCAAGCTGCTGCAGTTCGCCCAGCGGGTATGGAATCTGACCGAGGGCGACGAGGACAGCCGCATCGACGCGGCCATCGCCCGTACCCAGGCCTTCTTCGAGCAGATGGGCGTGAAAACCCGGCTGGCCGACTACGGCCTGGACGGCGCCGCCATCGACGCCGTCGTCGCCGCGCTGGAACAGCACCAGATGCTCACGCTGGGCGAAGGCCGCGACGTCAACCTGGAAGCGAGCCGCGCCATTTTGGAACTGGCGCGCTAAAGCGGCGGCCTAGCCTTCCACCTGCACTTGCGCTTGCGCGCCGGCCTGGCCAGCCGGCTCCTTGTAGCAAGGCGTCTGCTTGTACATGGCCTCATGTCCGGTGCCGGCGCTGCCGATGTGGATGAAGTCGGTGTAGATGTGGCGATAAGCGATACCCATCTGCCCCGGCTGATACATGCCGGTCTTGGTATAGTTGCCCAGCCAGGTCTCGTAACTGTTATGCAGGCGCTCGGCCTCGTATTTCAGCTCGCCGTTCATCCATACCTGCACCGCGCCGTTGCCAGCCTGGTACTGCCAGTCGGCCTTGACGACGAAGCAGTACCATTTTTTCAGCTCCAGCGCGCCCAGCACCATGTGCTGGCTTGCACTGCTTGCCTTGGTGGCGAAGCCCGCAGCCCCCACATCCCCCGCTTTTTTCGGCACCGGCAGGTGATTATTCGTCGTGCCCAGTTCCAGCCGCATTTCATTGGCCAGCAGTGCCATCGGCGGCGAGGTCACCAGAAAATCCTGGCTGGTATGCAACTGCCATACGATGGTCGGATAATCCTTCACCGGTTTCCAGTCGGCTGGGAAGTACACGCTGAAGGCATACCAACGCTCGCCCGTCTTGATGTACTCGCGGCTTGCGACGATCTCATTGCGCTGGCTGTCGCTACCATCGCTGGTCAGCGTCATGTGAAACACGTCGCGGTTGGCGCCGGCCGGGTCGCGCACCAGTTCCAGCGTGTCGCCAGGACGGATATTTTTCTGATAGAACTCGCTGAAGTAGCGGGGAACGCCCGTCAACGGCGTGTCCTCGTTACGCTTGACGTATTGGCTGGTGTACTGCAGCGGCGGCAAAGTGCTGGCATCCATCGTGTTGACCACGCCACCATAGCCCAGCTGCACGGCGGCGGACACATTGCCGGCAAATGCCAGCATCAAAGACAGACTGATTGTTTTATGCATGGTGATCATTCCTGGGATTGGCACGGGGTTTGACCGAACATCTCGGCCGGCGTCGCGGAGTTATTGCCTGCCCTGATAGGGTCGAGCAGCACTTCGCGCTTGGCGATGTCCATCGCCTCGACCGGCACCAGGCCCACCCGCGCCACCGCCAGTCCAGCAGTGGCGAAACTGTTATAGGCATTGCTGGTGTAATAGACCTTGTTGGCGGCGCTGTTCAGATACACCTGCAGCGTTCCCGTTCCCAGCGTGGACGACCAGTCCGTGCGCACCACCATGCAATGCCATTTGCCCGGCGTGGCCTGGCCGAGGGTGATCGATTCGCGCGCGGAATTGGCCAGCGTGGCCGGATCGACGCCGCCGGCGTCGCGGTGATTGAAGTTCAGATTCAGCACCAGCTTGCCGCCCTTGACCTGCAAGGCCAGCGGCGCGGCGGGCGACTTGTCGAACTGCGCCAGCGTCACAGGCGCCTGCACCGTTGCCCAGTCAGGCGGCAGGTAGACACTCAGCGCATACCAGGGGCCCGCCGGCACCGAACCGGTCTTGAAGGCGATATCGCGCGGGCCGGCCGGTTCGGTATTGTGAACGGTGACCTTCAGCACCTGGCGGGTGCCGCCCACCGGGTTGGTGACCCAGGTCAGGGGCAAGGTCGCGGGACGGGTTTCGTACAGGGTGGCGAAGTTGGCTGGCGTAACGGCCACATAGGGCCAGACGTTCAGCGCCAGCGCGGGCGTGGCCAGCGCGGCGCAGGCCAGCAGTCCGGCAAAACGGACAGATTTCATTGAGACTCCTCTGTTGATCAATCAGGCCATCGGCGGAGTGCCGGCGGCACAGAGGAAAATATTATCATTAAGTTTAATCTATTTATCATACATGTTATTTATACCATGCCGTATAGGCCGCGGCCTGACCGCGCCAGCCGCTTCGTGATAAACTGCTGCCTCGCTAGGGGTCCTGGAACGCTGTTCCGGGTGAGAGATACCCTCCGTACCTGATCTGGATAATGCCAGCGAAGGAAAGCGCAAAGTGATTCCCCTCCTTTGAAGTGCTCCTCGTTGCGTCCAGCCGAACACGTTTTGCGTCGGCCCCGCCGACTGGAAAAGAGCACGCCATGTCCACACCCCGTTTCGCCGTATCGGCCCTCACCCTGGCCGTTTTGAACACCCTGCCCGCCGCCGCACTGGCCCAGGACACTCCGCAACAGAACCAGGTGCTGGTCAGCGCCAGCCGCATCGCGCCGGACCGCGCCAGCGTGGCAGGCTTCTCGGAACAGTCGCTACTGCAAACGCCGGCCTCGGTCAGCGTGCTGACCTCGCAGCAGATGGTCGACCGCGACATCCGCAGCACCACCGACGCGGCGCGCTACGACGCCAGCATCAGCGACGCCTACAACGCGGTCGGCTATGCCGAACAGTTCTCGATCCGCGGCTTCAAGCTCGATAACGGATCGAGCTACCGCAAGGACGGCATCGCCATCTCGGCCGACACCCAGATCCCGCTGGAAAACAAGGAACGCCTGGAAGTGCTCAAGGGCCTGTCCGGCCTGCAGGCCGGCGTGGCCGCGCCTGGCGGCATCGTCAACTACGTCACCAAGCGCCCGACCAAGGGCAATGTACGCTCCGTGATTCTGGAAGAGCGCGAACGTGGCACCCTGTACGGTGCCGTCGACCTGGGTGGACGCTTTGAAGACAGCCGCTTCGGCTACCGCGTCAACGTCGCCGCCGAGCGCCTGCGCTCCTACATCAAGGGCGCCGACGGCAACCGCAAGTTCGCCTCGGCCGCCTTCGACTGGCAGATCTCGCCGCGCGCGCTGCTGGAAATCGATGCCGACTACCAGAAAAAATCGCAGATCAGCGCGACCGGCTTCCAGCTGCTGGGCGGCACCACGCTGCCGAACATCCCGGCCGACACCATGCTCAGCGGCCAGCCTTGGGCGCAGCCGGTGCAAACGACCAGCAGCAATCTGGGTGTGCGCTTCGAATACCTGCTGGCCAACGACTGGCGTGCCAGCGTCAATATGAACCAGCACCAGTTCAAGCGCGACGACTACACCGCCTTCCCTTACGGCTGCGGCGCGGAGAATTTGTATCCCGGCTATTGCAGCAATGGCGACTACGACGTCTACGACTACAAGAGCCTGGGCGAGAAAAAATCGCCCTTCGGCGCGCAGGCCCTGTTGCAGGGCAAGTTCGCCACCGGCGCGTTGCGCCATGAGCTGAGCACCGGCGCCTCCTTCCACAAGGACAGCGAGAAATGGGGTGATTACCAGTACGATTACGCCGGCACCAGCAATATCTACCACCCGGTCATCGTGCCCAACGTGCCTGGCAGCAGCGCGCCTGTCGTCGAGCACCGCCGCACCTACGAACGATCCCTGTTCGTGCAGGATATTGTCGGCCTGAACGCGCAGTTCAAGCTGCATGCCGGCGCGCGCTATGCGCAGATCAAACGTGAAGAACTGGTGGACAGCGCGCCGAATGCCAAGACCGATCAGGGCTTCTGGCTGCCGAACGTCGCGCTGGTATATAGCCCGCTGGCCAATGTGTCGCTGTATGGTTCGGTATCGCAGGGCCTGCAGTACGGCGGCATCGCGCCTAAAGGCAGCAGCAACGAAAAGCGCGCGCTCGATGCGAACAAATCGAAGCAACTGGAACTGGGCGCCAAGGCCGATATCACGCCGGGACTAAGCGCCAGCGCGACGCTGTTCCAGATTCGCCAGGGCCTGGAGTACGTCAATGAAGTCAATACCTTCGTGCGCAACGGCGTACAGCAGCACCGCGGGCTGGAACTGGCGCTGCAAGGCCAGGCCACGCGCGATCTGGTGGTGGGCGTGACCGCCACCGCGCTGAACACCAGGCAGAGCGGCACTGGCCGCGACGACATCGACGGCAAGCGCGTTACCGACGTGGCCGCGTTCAAGTCGTCGGTGTATGCCGACTACGCGGTGGCAGCAGTGAAGGGGTTGAAGCTGAACGCCAATTGGCAGTACTCGGGCAAGAAGGCTTTCGATGTGACCAATTCGGTGATGGTGCCGGGCTATCATGTGGTCAATCTGGGCGCCTCGTATGCGACCCGCATCGCCGGCACGGCCACGACCTTCCGTGCCCACCTGGACAATGCCTTCGACAAGTTCTACTGGCGCGATGTGACGCCGGATCTGGGCGGCTACCTGATGCCGGGTGCGTCGCGTACTTTCCGGGTGTCGGCACAGTTCGATCTGTAAGAAAAACCAGGGTGTAAGTAAAAACACGGCGTAGGTAGAAAATCACGCCGTCAATAAAAAACCCACGGCGTAACCCTGGGGTCTGACCCAGGGTCCGGGGAGGGGCTGCGCCCCGCCTGTCCCTGTGGGACAGGCCCCCGGCTCTTTGCCGTGGGTTCTAATGACAACACCGGCACCTATGCCGGCTGGTCAGACAGCGGCCCCTTGCATTGGTTTTTCCGTGCGCTCGGCACGCGCATTTAAGGCGACACGTTCGCCAGCAGCTGTTCCACCTGCGCCATCCGCCGTTCCAGGCTCCCTTCCACCAGCAGGTAGGGAATCGCGCGCGCCGTCAATTCTTCGAGCAGCAGGCGATTGACGCTGTGGCTGACCTGCTCCGACTCGCGCTGCAGGCCATCGGCCACCCAGGGAATATCCGGCGCTGTCACCAAAGTAAAATCGTAATGCCGCGTATCGGCCAGCACGGCCAGCTGCGCGTCGATACCGCCGAAATACTGGAGGCTGTAAACCGCAGTCATCAGCGGCGTCGTATCGCAGAACAGCAAGCGCTTGGCCGTCAGCGCCGCGGCGTCCTCGCGTTCCATTTGGGTACGGGCGATCGGATACTGGTCGGCCGCCACCGGCACTCTTCCCTCGCTATCGACAAACTCGCGTAGATATTCCGGCACCCAGACGGTGCCGAAGCGCTGGGCCAGAGCGGCCGCCAGCGTGGACTTGCCCGACGACGCGGTGCCCAGGATGGCGACGCGCAGCGGTCCGGCCTTCATTTGAGCGCCAGCTCGCCCGGTGCCCCGGCATCGCCGCCGCTGTCGCCGGCGGCCTTGCTCCAGACCCGCAGGCCGGCCACGGCCATCAGCACGAACATGCCATACAGGACGGCGGTCAGCATCAGGTGCTTGTGCAGGTACAGGCCCACGTAGAGCACGTCGACGACGATCCAGACGTGCCAGTTTTCGACTTTTTTACGCGACAGCAGCAGCTGGCCAACCAGGCTGCCGGCGGTCAGGAAGCCGTCCGAGCGCGGTACATCGGTATCGGTATAGGTTTTCAGGAACCAGGACAGCAGCAGATAGCCGGCGGCCCAGCCGGCCGCGCAGATCAGCCAGCCGCGCCCGGACAGGCGCGTGACGGGCAGCGTCGCGTGGCCGTCGTCGCCATGCAGCCACTGGTACCAGCCCCAGATCGAGACGGTGATGAACACCAGCTGCAGGCCCATGTCGCCGTACAGGCGCGATTCGTAGAACACCAGGCCGTAGGTGGCGGACGACAAGATGGAAAACAGCCAGGCCCAGTGCTTCTGGCGGATATTGAGCCAGACAGTGGCGACCGACAGCAGGAAAGACAGCAGCTCCAGCGGCGTGAAGGAAAGGCCGGCAAGGGCGATGGTGTCGTTCATGGATGGGCGGAGGCAGGTGGGCGTGCGGAACAGCGGAAAGGTCGGCAAGATTATGCAGTTAAACCGCTGTTTATGCAACGCTGCGACGTGTGGCGTGCAACCAAGGGGCTGGCACGCATGCTAAAACCCACGGCAAAGAGCCGGGGTCTGACCCGCCGGGTCAGACCCCAGGGGTACGCCGTGGGTTTAGGCCGCAGCCGCCGGCCCGCTGGCTATTTGCGGGGGTATTTCACCGTCATTTCACGCACAATATTGTCGGCGTGATCAACTTCCTTCATCACCCACAGCATATAGCGGATATCCATATGGATCGCGCGGGTGATGTCGCGGTCGAAGAACCAGTCCTTGGTGATCGATTCATAGGTCGAATCGAAGTTCAGGCCCACCAGTTCGCCGTTGCGGTTCATCACGGCCGAGCCGGAATTGCCGCCGGTGGTGTCGGCGCTGCTCAGGAAGTTGACCGGCACGGTGCCCAGCACCGGATCGATAAACTGGCCATAGCGCTTGGCCTTGACCGCGTCGAGCAGCGCCTGCGGCGCCACGAAAGGCTCCTTGCCGGTGTGCTTCTCGACGATGCCCTGCACCGTGGTAAACGGCCCCTTGCTCAGCCCGTCACGCGGCGAGAACGGCGCCACCGTGCCGAAGGTCACGCGCAGCGTCGAATTGGCGTCCGGGTAGACCGGCTTGCCCTGCGACTGCTTCCAGGCGATCACGGCCTGCATATAGCGCGGAATCACCTTCTCCAGATTGCCGTCGACTTCCTTGCGGCGCTCTTCCAGCGACAGCGCCGCCGCAGACAGGCGCACCGCCAGCTGCACAAAGGCGTCGTCCGAGGCGGCGAAGGCGGCGTCGTTCTGGCCGATCCAGCCGATCCGGCGCGCGGTCTCGCCCAGCTGGGTCTGGCCGTACAGCGCTGGCACGGCGTCCGGCGCCGGCAGCAATGCGTCCAGGCCTTGCACATGCATGGACTTGGGCAGCGCCGCGTAGCGCCGCAGGCCGGCCACGAAGCGGGCCTGGTCGACCTGCGCCACGAAGGACTGCTCCAGCCGGTTCAGGCGCGCCTGGATGAAGCTCAGGTCGCGTTGCTGGTAGCCCGATTCGCGTTCGGCATCCGGCTTGCGCGCTTCCAGCGCCAGGCGGTACAGGGTGCGCGCGCTTTTCAGCAGATCGCTGTTGCTGGCCACCGACCAGCCGAATTCCTCGTCCGACAGCGCGATATCGGCCGCGATGGCCGCATCGAGCTCGGCCAGCAGGCCTGGCGGCTGCCCGGCCTGGGCCGCGTACCAGCCGCGGAAGGCGCCGTCCTGCACGTCCTTGATGGCGGCGATGTCCTTGCGCGCAAAGCCGTCCAGCAGGCCCTGGGTCTTCTTCATCACATTGTTGATGCCCTTGGCCACGCTGGCATAGCGCACCGCGTAGGCTTCGCTGCCCTTGGTGGCGGCGGCGATCACGTCCAGGTCGGCCTGCAGCTCGGCGACCTTGGCCGGATAGGCGGCGTCGCGCGCATAGCGGATTTCGGTCGGCAGCTTATAGCGGCTGGTGCGGCCCGGGTAGCCGGCCAGCAGGATAGGGTCGCCGTTCTTCAGGCCCTCGGCCGACACCACCAGGAAGTCCTTCGAGTGGTAAGGTACATTGTCCGGCGACGGATCGGCCGGGCGGCCGTCCTTGCCCACATAGGCGCGCAGGAAGGAATAGTCGCCGGTGTGGCGCGGCCACTCGTAGTTGTCGATATCGCCGCCGTAGTTGCCGATCTTGTCGGACGGCGCGTACACCAGGCGCACGTCGCGTATCATCATCTGGCGGATGCGGTAGTACTCCAGGCCGCGGTGGAAGCTCGGCACCGAGCAGCGGTACATGCGGTCGGTCTCGCATTCCGCGATCAGGGCCTTGGTCGCGCTTTCCACCGCCTCGTAGCGCTGGCGTCCCGTCATGGCCGGCTTGAGCGCCGCATGCACGCGGGCGCTGACGTTTTCCACCTTGTCGGTCACGTACACCAGGGTATTCGGTCCGCCCGGCAGTTCTTCGGCGCGGGTCTTGGCCAGGAAGCCCTTGCTGATGTAGTTGTGTTCAGGCGTGGCATTGCGCTGGATCGCGTTGTAGGCGCAGTGGTGGTTGGTGACCACCAGGCCGGCGTCGGACACGAAGGACGCCGAGCAGCCGCCCAGCGACACGATGGCGCTCATCGGATGCTTGGCCAGGTCGGCCAGCTTGGAAGCCGGAATGGCGATGCCGATACGGCGCAGTTCGGATGCCAGCTGGGGCAACTGATGCGGCTGCCATTGGCCTTCGTCGGCGTGGACGCTTGTGGCGCCCAGCAGCACGGCGGGTAGTACGAGATATTTGAACAAGATATGCCCCTGATATTGAAATGCTGCGGCAGTATATGCCTTCCCGCGGCGCCTGAAAACAGATTTCAGGCCGGCGCCGCGCCACCCGGCAGGTCGAAACGCAGCATCAGTGCGCAGCCCTGGCCGTGCTCGAAGCGGGCCAGTTCAAAGTGCCCGCCCAGCGCGGCCACCCGTTCGGCGATGCCGATCAGGCCGAAGGCGTCGCCCTTGCCACGCTGGCGCGACGGAATCCCGACGCCGTTGTCGGCGATGCGCAGCTCGAGCTGGCCGTCCCGGATCGCCAGCGCGATTTCCACGTCGCTGGCCTGGGCATGGCGCATCACATTGGTCAGCGACTCCTGCAGGCTGCGGAACAGCACGATCTCGATATCGCCGGGAATGGCGGCAAACACATTGGGATCGTCGACCACCACGCGGCAGGTCAGGCCGGTGCGCTTGCGGAATTCGCTGACCTGCCATTCGATCGCCGCCTGCAGCCCCAGGTCCAGTACCGAGGGCCGCAGTTCGTTGATGATGCCACGCACGCTGCGGATGGTGGTGTCGACGTTGCTCAGCACCGCGTCGACGCGCTGGCGCAGGCGCGGGTGGGTGGTGCCGGTGCGCTCGCTGAGCATGGAGATATCGATCCGCAGCGCCAGCAGGTTCTGTCCCAGTTCATCGTGGATCTCGCGCGCGATGCGCTTGCGCTCATCTTCCTTGACGCTGGCCAGGTGATCGCCCAGCTTGCGCAGCTGCTCGCGCGATTCGTGCAGTTCCCTCTCGGCGCGCTTGCGCTCGGCCACTTCCTGGCGCAGGCGCAGATTGGCGGCCGTCAGTTCGGCGGTGCGCGCCACCACCCGCGCATCGAGTTCGCGCGACAGTTCGCGCAGCGCCAACTCGGCATGCTTGCGTTCGGTGATATCGGAGAACACCCCGATGTAGTTCAGAATGCCGCCGTCCTCATTGTGCAGCACCGTCAGGGACATCGAGCTCAGGAAGGGCCGGCCGTCGCGGCGCAGATTGTGCACCTCGCCGCACCAGTTGCCGCGCTGTTCCAGCTGGCGCATGGCGTGCGCGTGATAACCCGGCGGATGCATGCCGCGCCGCCCCAGAAAAGCCGGATCGCGGCCGATCGCCTGCTCCGCCTCGTAGCCGGTGATACGGGTGAAGGCCGGGTTGACGGCCACGATGCGGCGCTCGGCGTCGCACACCAGCACGCCCTCCTCGATACTGTCGAGCACCTGGAAGGCGCGCCTGCGCGCCGCTTCGCGCGCGTGCACATCGCTGATGTCGGTGACGACCATGCGGCACTGCAGGTCGGACGGGTCGACATTGGCCTCGATGCGGATCTGGCTGGCGCCGGGCACGCCCTCGAACAGGGCCAGTTCCACGACGCTGCGCACACCGCTGGCATACAGGCCGGCGAGGAAATGGCGCAGGCGCGCCTGGGCGTCGGGCGCAACAAACTGCTCGAATGGCTTGCCCAGCAGGGCTTCACGCGCGCAGCCGAGCAGGCTGGCGGCGGCGCGGTTGGCGCGGCTGATGCGGCCGTCACGCTCGAGCGACAGATAACTGGCCGGGGCCTGGTCATACAGCTCGGCGTAATGGTTCAGGTCCGCTTCGGCCGCGTCCTTTTGCAGCTGCAGTTCTTCCAGCGCCTGCTGCTGCACCTCCAGTTCGATCTGGCTGAGCTGCAGCTCGTGCAACTGGTAGGGTATCGGCGCTGCCTGGCTGCCGCCCAGGCCATGGGCCAGCAAAGCCTCGGCGCGTTCACGCAGGGCGGCGTCGACCGCGGGGATGCCGCTCATGGCTGCGCCGCCAGCGCGGGCGGACTGCTGCGGATAAAGGTCAGCACCACGCCATCGACCACGTTCTCGACCGTGCGGTAGGGCAGGATGCGGGCCGTGAAGTGGCGCCGGCGCTCACCGTCCCACACCCTGCGCTCGCAGGTCTGCAGCGTGTGCAGCACGGTGCCGACATCGTCCAGCAGCGTCGGGTACTCGAGTTCGCAGACGATGTCGCTCAGCGGACGCTCCAGGTCCGAGGCGATCAGGCGGAAAATCCGGGTCGCCTCGGTGGTGTAGCGGCGGATGCGCAGTGCGCTGTCGAGGAAGACGGTGGCGATATCGGTGCTGTTGAGCAGATTTTTCAGATCGTCGTTCAGGCGCGACAGGGTGCGCAGCTTGATGTGCAGCTCGTCGTTGACGCTGCACAGCTCCTCATTCAGCGCCTCCATCTCCTCCTTGCTGGTGCTCAGTTCCTCTTTGGCCGACTGCAGCTCCTCATTGGCCGCGCGCAGTTCATCCTGGCTGCCCTCCAGCGCCTGGCGCGAAGCGCGCACCTGTTCGTGCACCGAGGCCAGCTCGCGCCGGGTGCTTTCCAGCTCGCTCGCCAGCGCCTGCAGGCGCGGCGTGGCGGCCGGCTCGCGTTGCGGCAGCGGCGCCGCGTCGGCAAAGGTCAACAGGGTCAGTCCGGCCAGACCGCCCGGCGCATCGTCCTCGCCCAATACTTCGGCGCCGATATCGAGCGTCTGGGCCGGCACGCCATCGCCGCTGGCGCGCACGCCGCGCAGCAGCACCGGTCCGCTGGCCGCGCCGGCCCGGCGCAGCAGCGTGGCCAGTTCGGCGCGCAGCGAGGGCCGCGCCAGCGCATGGATATTCCAGTTGACCTTGCCGGCGGCCGCCTCCAGGCTGGCGCCGGTGCGGCCATGGATGTGCAGCACGTCGCCGCGCGCATTGAGCAGCAAAGCGGCCGGCGTATGGCGCGCCAGCAGCAGGCGCTCCACCTGCCGCTGCAAGTTGGCGCCGCCATCGGCCCGCAGCTCGGCCAGCGGTGGCGGCGCGCCGCGCACGCGGGTAGGGAAACCGTTCGGCAGCCGTGGCGGCGCATCGAGACGCTGATAGATCCGGCTGGCGCCGGCCATCGGTTCGAACAGCTCGGTGAAGCGGCCCGGCGTATCGGCGCGGCCGAACATCAGCAGGCCGCCCGGATTGAGCGCGTAATGGAACAGGGGAATCAGCTGTTCGTGCAGGCGCGGATTAAAGTAGATCAGCAGATTGCGGCAGCACAGCAGGTCGAGGCGCGTAAACGGCGGATCGGAAATCACATTCTGCTGCGCGAACACGATGGTATTGCGCACGCTCTTGAGGATGCGGTAGCCGCCGTGATCGGCCGCCACGAAGTAGCGCAGCAGGCGCTCCTTGGATAACTCGCTTTCGATGGCGGCGCCGAACTGACCTTTGCGCGCGCGGCCGATGGCGTCCGCATCCAGATCGGTGGCGAAAATCTGCAGCGTGTAGATGGCCTTTGGCCTGAGCTGATCGAGCACTTCGCGAAACAGGATCGCCAGCGAATAGGCTTCTTCCCCGGTGGAGCAGGCCGGCACCCAGGCGCGCAGTGTGCCGCCGTCCGGATGGTCGGCCAGCAGACGCGGTATCGCCACCTGCTTGAGGTGCTCCCACACATCGGGGTCGCGGAAGAAGCGGGTAACGCCGATCAGCATTTCCTTGAACAGCAGTTCAACCTCGCCCTGATTGGCGTGCAGATATGCCACATACCGGGCCAGTGTGTCGAACTGGCGCAGCTTCATGCGCCGTTCGATGCGGCGCATGACGGTGTTCGGCTTATAGTCGAAGAAACTGGCCCCAGTGCGCTGCTGCAGCAGTTCGAACAGCTGTTGCAGCGATTCCTGTTCCTGCACCGCTTCCAGTCCCTCCAGCAGCGGCGCCGGCACGTACGCGCGCAGCGCGACGTCGGCGGCTGTCGCTGCGCTGGCTGAAAGCTTCGTGTCGCTCGGTTTCGTCATCTTGGCTTGCTGGGCAAACGGCATGGCCTACAGCCGCGGGGTGGGCGCACATGAATGTTAGTTTTTCAAACATCTTGCCAAACAAATTATACAAACTGAAAAAATAAAAACCAAGCACCCATCCGGCCACTGTGACCGCAGGGCCACGCAGAGCTGAAAAAAACCGGAAATACCCGTGCCACCAGCGCTTTTAGCGGCCGATGCGCGGCAAAGAAGGGAATAGCCAGCCGCGCGCACGGCAAGCTGTCACCGCGGCGCACCCCTTACTGGCTTGCAGCCTGCCAGCCACCACCGAGCGACTGGATCAAGGCGATCGCCGTGGTCTGGCGATCCGCCAGGGCCTGTACCAGCGCACGGCGCGCCGACAGCGCGGTATTTTGCGCCGTCACCACCTCGGTGTACCCCACCTGCCCGGCGCGGTAGCGGTTAAGCATCTGCGCTTCCACCTGATCGGCCGCTTCGGAGGCGATGCGGCGCAGATCCTGCTGCTGTTGCAGTGCGCGCGTGGCGGCCAGCTGGTTCTCCACGTCGGCGAAGGCGCTCAACACGGTCTGGCGATAATGCGCGACGGCAGCATCGCGCCCCGCTTCTGCGCCGCTGACGCGGGCGCCGGTGGCACCGGCGTTGAACACGCTCTGGGTCGCGGACAGGCCGAGCGACCACAGGCTGTTGCTGGCGTTGAGCAGGCCGCCAACGGCGCTGGCGCCAAAGCCGCCCGACCCGCTCAGGCTAATGCTGGGGAAGTAGGCCGCGCGCGCGATGCCGATCTGTTCGTTGGCCACCGCCACGCGCCGTTCGGCCGCCGCGATATCCGGACGCCGTTGCAGCAGCGTCGATGGCAGGCCGGCCGGCACCGCCGGCACGGTGGCCTGCCACGCCGCCGGCGCCAGCGTGAAGTCGGACGGCGCCTTGCCCAGCAAGACCGCGATCGCATGTTCGAACTGGGCGCGCTGGCGCTGCACGCCGGACTGGTCGATACGCGCGCTGGCCAATTGCGTCTGGGCTTGCAGCACGTCCGAGCGCCCCACGATCCCGGCGCTGAAGCGGTTCTGCGTGATCGCCTGCACCCGCTCATAGCCGGCGATGCCGGTCGCCAGCAGCGCCAGCTGGGCGTCGGCCAGCCGCAGCGAGAAGTAATTGACGGCCAGCTCACCCTGTGCCGACAGGCGCGCGGCGGCCAGGTCGGCGGCGCTGGCAGCCGCACTGGCCGATGCGCCATTGCTGGCCGCGCGCAGCCGGCCCCAGATATCCGGTTCCCAGCTGGCGCCCAGGTTCAGGCGGTACTGGCTGCTGCTGCGGGTGTCGCCACCGCCGCCGCTGCGGGTGCCGCTGGCGCCCAGGTCGACGCGGGGAAACAGCGCGGCGCGCTGTTCGCTGACCAGCGCGCGCGCCTGGGCATAGGAGGCGGCGGCCGCCGCCACGTTCTGGTTCGATACCTCGATGCTGGCCGCCAGTTCATTGAGCAGCGCATCGCCGAACAAGGTCCACCAGGGACCGCGCTCGAGCGCATCGGCCGGCGCGGCGGGCAGCCAGCCCGGCGCGCCCTGCAGCTCCTTGTAGGCCGCCGGCTCCGGCGTGGAAGGACGCTGATAGGCGGGACCTAGCGCGCAGGCGCTCAGCGTGCAGGCGGTCAAGAGGGCAAGCGCCGCGGGGGTGCAACGGGGACGTGGTGGAATTCTCATGGTGTGGTCGGCGACGCAGTTGCCTGCTCGTCGTGAATGCGGCTCAGTTGCTGCTCGGCGGGGCTGCGGCGGCGCAGCTTGTCGAGCAGGATGTAGACCACCGGCGTGGTCAGGAGGGTCAGCAGCTGGCTGGCGATCAGGCCGCCGATGATGGCGATGCCAAGCGGCCGGCGCAGCTCCGATCCTTCGCCGAAGCCTATCGCCAGCGGCAAGGCGCCCAGCGCGGCGGCCAGCGTCGTCATCAGGATAGGACGGAAGCGCAGCAGGCAGGCTTCGCGCACGGCCGCCAGCGGCGTCAGGCCGCGCGAGCGTTCGGCTTCCAGTGCGAAGTCGATGATCAGGATCGCGTTTTTCTTGACGATCCCGATCAGCAGGAACACGCCGATCAGGGCGATGATGGAAAACTCCATCTTGAACAGCAGCAGCGCCAGTACCGCGCCCACGCCGGCCGACGGCAAGGTCGACAGCACGGTGATCGGATGCACCAGGCTCTCGTACAGGATGCCGAGCACGATGTAGATCACCACGATCGCGGCCAGGATCAGCAAGGGCTGCTGCTTGTTGCTCTCGTCCGCGCTGCGCGCCGTTCCCTGGAAGCTGCCGCGCACATTGTTCGGCATGCCGATATCGGCTTCGGCCTGGCGCACCGCCGCCTGGCCGTCGCTCAGGCTGAAGCCCTCGACCAGATTGAAGGACACCGTGGTGGCCAGTTCGCCGTCCTGGTGGTTGACCGAACTGGGCGTGGAGCTGTCGGCGAAGCTGGCCATCGCCGCCAGCGGCACCATGGTGGTCACGCTGCTGCTCAATGCGGAGCCGGACGACGGATCGCGCGCGGCGCTGGCGCCGCCGCTGGCCGTCGTTGTCGCCGCTGCGGTAGCTCCGCTGGTGCCGGCCGCCTTGGATGGCACATACACGTCGCGCAGCGCCTCGGGACTCTGCGCGAAGCGCGGCGCCACCTCCATCACCACATGGTACTGATTCAGTTCGTCGTAGATGGTGGCGACCTGGCGCTGGCCGAAGTTGTTATACAGTGCATTGTCGACATCGCGCACCGTCATGCCCATGCGCGCGGCGCTGTCCTTGTCGATGGTGACGAAAGTCTCCACGCCGTTTTCCGCCTGGTCGGTGTCCACATCGATCAGGGCCGGCTGCGCCTTCATCGCGTCGGCCAGCTTGGTGGCCCAGCTTTTCAGGTCGGCGCGGTTGTCGCTTTTCAGCGTGTACTGGTAGGTTGAATTACTCTGCCGCCCACCCATGCGCAAGTCCTGCACCGGATTGAGGAACAGCGACACCCCGGTGATCCTGGCCAGTTGCGGACGCAGCCGCGCGATCACCGCCTGCCCTGCTTCGCTGCGTTCGGTCACGGGCTTCAGATTGATGAACATGAAGCCGCCACCCGCGCGCGAGCCGCCGGTAAAGCCGACCACGGTGGCCACCGCCGGATCGCGCTTGATCACGTCGACCAGCTGGCGCAGCTTCTGCTGCATCGCCTGGAAGGAGATGCTCTGGTCGGCGCGCATGCCGCCGTTGATCTGGCCCGTGTCCTGCTGCGGGAAGAAGCCCTTGGGCGCGGCGCTGAACAGATACACGTTCAGGCCGATGACGAAGGCCAGGATCAGCATCACCAGCCCGGCGCTGCCCAGCGCCCAGTCCAGCGAATGCTCGTACAGGCGGTGCACCTTGTCGAAACCGGCTTCGGCCCAGCGCGCCACCCGCCCCGCTTGTTTGTTGTGCTGGCCGGGCTTGAGCAGCCAGGCGCACATCATCGGCGTGGTGGTGAGTGAAATCAGCAGCGAAATCATCACCGCCGCCGACAGCGTCACGGCGAACTCGCGGAACAGGCGGCCCACCTGCCCGCCCATGAACAGCAGCGGAATGAACACCGCCACCAGCGACAGGCTGATCGACAGCACGGTAAAGCCCACTTCGCGCGCGCCCAGCAGGGCCGCCTTGAAGCGGTCCATGCCCGCCTCGATATGGCGCGCGGCGTTTTCCAGCACCACGATGGCGTCATCGACGACGAAGCCGGTGGCCACCGTCAGCGCCATCAGCGACAGATTGTTCAGGCTAAAGCCCAGCAGATACATCACCCCGAAGGTGCCCAGCAGCGAGACGATGGTGGCCACCGCAGGGATGATGGTGGCGCGCACGCTGCGCAGGAAGGCGCTGACCACCAGCACCACCAGCACGATGGAGATGATCAGCGTGAGCTCGATTTCGTGCAGCGAGGAGCGGATCGAATTGGTGCTGTCGGAAGCGACCTGCAGCTTCACATCGGGCGGCAACTGGGCCTGCAACTGCGGTACCAGCGCGCGCACCCCATCCACCGTTTCGATCACGTTGGCGCCAGGCTGGCGCGTGATCAGCACGATCACGGCCGGGTCGCCATTGAACAGGCCCAGGGTATTGTTGTTCTCCACGCCGTCGATGACTTCGGCCACGTCCTGCAGGCGGATCGCGGCGCCGTCGCGCCAGGCCACCACCAGGCTGCGGTAGTCGGCCGCGCTGCGTCCGCCCTTGCTGCCGCTGGGCTGGGAATAGATTTGCAGATGGCGGCCCTGGCCCTCGATCGCCCCCTTGGGCCGGTTGGCATTTGTGGCCTGGATCGCGGCGCGCACATCTTCGGTCGACACGCCGTAGCGGCTCAGCGCATACGGCAGCAGCTCGACGCGCACGGCCGGCAGCGAACCGCCACCGATCTCCACATCGCCCACGCCCTGCACCTGCGCCAGCTTCTGCTGCACCAGGTTCGACACCGCCTCGTAAATCTGGCCCGGTGTGCGGGTCGGCGAGGTCAGCGCCAGGATGATCACCGGCGCATCCGAGGGATTGGCCTTGCGGTAGGTTGGATTGCTGCGCAGGGTGGCCGGCAGGTCGGCGCGCGAAGCGCTGATGGCGGCCTGCACTTCGCGCGCGGCCGCGTCGATCTTGCGGTTCAGGTCGAACTGCAGGCTGATGCGGGTGGAGCCGCTGCCGGAATTGGACGTCATTTCATTGACACCGGCGATCGAGCCCAGGCGCCGCTCCAGCGGCGTGGCCACGCTGCTGGCCATGGTGTCCGGACTGGCGCCGGGCAGCGAGGCGCTGACCGAGATCGATGGATAGTCCACCTGCGGCAGCGGCGACACCGGCAGCACGAAGAAGGCGCCGATGCCGGCCAGCGCGATGCCGACGGTCAGCAGCACCGTGGCGATCGGGCGCCGGACGAAGGGTTCCGACAGATTCACGACGGCGCTCCCTCGCCGGCGGGCCGGCCGGCGCCGCGCCAGCGCCGCGCCAGGCTGTCGAAGCCCAGGTAGATGACTGGCGTAGTGAACAAGGTCAGCATCTGGCTGACGATCAGGCCGCCGAAGATGGCCAGGCCCAGCGGACGGCGCAGTTCGGCGCCCTCGCCCCAGCCCAGCATCAGCGGCACGGCGGCGAACAGCGCGGCCAGCGTCGTCATCAGGATGGGACGGAAGCGCAGCAGCGCGGCCTGATGGATGGCCTGGCGCGGCGCCATGCCCTGTTCGCGCTCGGCCTCGATGGCGAAGTCGATCATCATGATCGCGTTCTTCTTGACGATACCGATCAAGAGGATGATGCCGATGATGCCGATCACGCCCAGGTCCTGGCCGCTGATCAGCAGCGCCAGCAAAGCGCCCACGCCGGCCGAGGGCAAGGTGGACAGGATCGTCAGCGGGTGGATATAGCTTTCATACAGCACGCCCAGCACGATGTAGACGCAGACCACCGCCGCCAGGATCAGCCAGAGCTGGTTCGACAGCGAGTTCTGGTAGGCGCCGGCCGCGCCGAGGAAGGTCAGCGTGACGGCGGGCGGCAGCGCGATCTCATGCGCCGCCTCGCGCACCGCGTCGACCGCGCTGCCCAGCGCCACGCCGTCGGCCGTGTCGAAGCCCAGCGTGGTGGCCGGATACTGGGCCACGTGGGTGATCTGCAGCGGCGCCGGACGTTCGCTGATAGTGGCCACCGCCGACAAGGGCGTCGGCTTGCCCGAGACGGTGCGCAGCTGCAGCTGGCCCAGTCCTTCCGGCGTGGACAGCGTATCGCTCTGCGCTTCCAGGATCACGCGGTACTGATTGGTCTCGGTGAAGATGGTCGAGACGATGCGCTGGCCGAAGGCGCTGTAGAGCGCATCGTCGATCGCGGCGGCCGTGATCGACAGGCGCGAGGCGCTGTCGCGGTCGATGCTGATGTAGGCGGCGGTGCCGGTGGCGCCCGCGTCGGACACCACATTGCGCAGCGCGGCCTTGCCCTGCATCTGCTTGACCAGGCGGCCCGCCCAGGTGGCCACGGTGGCGCTGTCGGACCCCTCCAGCGACACGCGGAACTGGGTCGGTCCGGTTTCCGCATCGATGGTCAGATCCTGCGTCGGCTGCAGGTACAGGGTCACGCCGGCCACGCTGGCGGCGCGCTGGCGCAGCCGCTCCATGGTCACGGCCTGGTCGTCGCTGCGCGAACGCTTCAGGTTGATCAGCATGCGGCCCGTATGCAGCATGGTGTTGTTGGCCGCGTCCACGCCCACCAGGGAGCTGAGCGACTCCACGTCCGGATCTTCCAGGATCGCCTTGGCGGCGGCCTGCTGCAATGCGGCCATGCGTTGATAGGACACCGCCTGGGCGGTTTCCACGCGGGCCTGCAACTGGCCGGTGTCCTGGGTCGGGAACAGCCCTTTCGGAATCACGATGTACAGCAGCACCGTCAGCACCAGCGTGGCCAGCGCCACCAGCAGGGTCAGTCCCTGGCGTGCCAGTACCCAGTTCAGCGCCACGTCGTAGTGGCCGATCACGCGGTCGAAGAAAGCCTGGGTGCGCTGCGCCAGCTTGCCCGGACGTTCGTCCGCATGGCTCTTGAGCCAGCGCGCCGACATCATAGGCACCAGCGTCAGCGACACCACGGCCGAGATCAGGATGGTGATCGACAGCGTCACGGCAAATTCGCGGAACA
Source organism: Oxalobacteraceae bacterium (assembly GCA_013284265.1). Lineage (GTDB taxonomy): Bacteria > Pseudomonadota > Gammaproteobacteria > Burkholderiales > Burkholderiaceae_D > Rugamonas. The sequence goes on from JABTBR010000007.1 coordinate 112,176, forward strand.
GCCGCCCCACTACATCGCCCATGAACAGCAAGGGAATCAGCACGGCGATCAGCGAGACCGTCAGCGAGATGATGGTGAAGCCAATCTGGGCGGCGCCCTTGATGGCCGCCTCCATCGGCTTCAGGCCCTCTTCCAGGTAGCGGGCGATATTTTCGATCATGACGATGGCATCGTCGACCACGAAGCCGGTGGCGATGGTCAGCGCCATCAGCGACAGATTGTTCAGGCTGTAGCCGAGCAAATACATCACGCCGCAGGTGCCGATCAGCGAGATCGGCACGGCCAGGCTGGCGATGACGGTGGCGCGGACGCTGTGCAGGAAGCCGAAGATCACCAGCACCACCAGCACCACGGCCAGCAGCAGTTCGATTTCCACATGTTCGACCGAGGCGCGGATGCCGGTGGTGCGGTCGCTCAGCACGTCCACCCGCAACGCACCGGGCAGGCCGGCCTGCAGCTCGGGCAGGCGCGCCTTGATCGCGTCCACCGTGGCGATGACGTTGGCGCCGGGCTGGCGCTGCACATTCAGGATGATGGCGGGCTTGAGGCCGGCCCAGGCACCCAGCTTGACGTTCTCCGCGCTGTCGACCACGCGGGCCACGCTGGACAGGCGCACCGGGGCGCCGTTCTTGAAGGCGACGATCAGGTTCTGATAATCGCTGGCCGTCACCAGCTGGTCGTTGGCGTTGATGGTGAAGGAGCGGGTCGGACCGTCAAAGCTACCCTTGGCGCTATTGGCGTTGGCCGCCGTGATCGCCGTTTTCAGGGTATCGAGGCCCAGCCCGTACGAAGCCAGCGCCAGCGTGTCGGCCTGGATACGCACGGCCGGACGCTGGCCGCCGCTGAGCGACACCAGCCCCACGCCATTGACCTGGCTGATCTTCAGCGCCAGCCGGGTGTTGACGATGTTCTGCACTTCGGTCAGCGCCATCGTGTCCGAGGTGATGGCCAGCGTCAGCACCGGCGCATCGGCCGGATTGACTTTGGCGTACACCGGCGGCGCCGGCAGGTCGGTGGGCAGCAGCGAGCCGCCCGCGTTGATCGCGGCCTGGACTTCCTGTTCGGCCACGTCCAGCGTCTGGCCCAGCGTGAATTGCAGGGTGATGATGGAGACCCCGGCGGCGCTGGTGGAACTCATGCGCTGCAGGCCGGCCATCTGGCCGAACTGGCGCTCCAGCGGCGCGGTCACGGTCTGCCCCATCACCTCGGGACTGGCGCCGGGATACAGGGTCTGCACCTGGATGGTGGGGAAGTCCACCTGCGGCAGCGCCGACAAGGGCAGGAACTTGAAGCCGACGATACCGGCCAGGACAATGGCCAGCATCAGCAGCGACGTCGCTACCGGACGCAGAATGAAGGGGCCGGACGGACTCATTGCGCGGCGCCCTCCGCGGCAGGTTTGCGCCGCTTATGCTCGCCGGAAGCGGCACCTTCCGCAGCGGCGCTGGCCGCGGGAGCCGCGCCGGCCGCCTCGGCAGCGGCGCTGGCCGCGCCGTCACGGCGATGGCGCCGTTCGCCAGAGGCGGCAGCGTCGGCGCCAGCCGCGCCACGGCGCCCCGCGCCCCGCTCGCCCTTGTCGCCCGGCAGCGTGACCTTGGCGCCGTCCTTCAGGCGGTCCGCGCCTTCGGTGATCACCTGCTCGCCCGCTTTCAGGCCGGTCCTCACTTCCACCTTGTCCACCGTGGCCTGGCCGCGCGTCACGGGGCGCAGGGTCACGGTCTTGTCGCTGTTGAGCACATACACATAGTCGCCGCTGCTGCCGTGGCGCAGCGCCGTCACCGGCACCAGCACCGCATCCTTGATGGTACGCAGCTCCAGCCGCAGGTTGACGAACTGGCTGGGGAACAGCGCGGATTTCTCATTGCCGAAGCGCGCCTTGGCTTTCACCGTGCCGGTCTGGGTATCGACCTGATTGTCCAGCGCGGCGAAACGGCCGCGTTCCAGCTCGTTGCTGCGGGTGCGGTCGAAGGCCACGGCCACCAGGTTCGCGCCGGCGTTGGCACTGGCCTGGACTTCCGGCGCCTGATCCTGCGGCACCGCGAACTCCACATCGATAGGCGAGAGCTGGGTGATCACGGCGATGCCGGCGGCGTCGCCCGAGCTGACCAGATTACCCACGTCGACCACCCGCAGGCCCACCCGGCCGCTGATCGGCGCCACCACCTTGGTATAGCCCAGGTTCAGCCGCGCCGTCCCTTCGGACGCCTTGTCGGTCATGACGGTGCCCTGCAGCTGTTTGACCAGCGCCGCCTGCGTGTCCACATCCTGGCGCGCGATCGAGTCCTGGCCCAGCAAGGTGCGATAGCGCTCCAGCGTCAGCCGCGCATTGTCCAGTTGCGCCTCGTCGCGCTGACGCTGGCCGGAAGCCTGCAGCAGCGCCATCTCGAACTGGCTGGCGTCGATCTGGGCCAGCACCTGCCCGGCCTTGACCATCTGGCCTTCCTTGAACAGCAGTTTTTGCAGAATGCCCGTCACCTGCGGGCGCACCGTGGTGGTGGCCGCCGGCGTCACCGTACCCAGCGCATCGAGCACCACCGGCACGTCGGCCTTTTCAGCGGTGGCCACGCCCACCGTGGTGGCGGGTCCGCCACGGCGGCCGCCGCCCCCCGGGCCACCGGGACCACCGGGACCGCCAGCCTGCTGGCCCGCCCCGGCGGCACCGGCGGCGGGATGGGTCAGATACCAGGCCAGTCCGCCCAATGCGCCCATCACGGCCAGCGCGATCACACTGCCGATCAGTTTTTTACGGCCACGCGCTGGGGATGGGGTGTTGACGGCTTTGTTCTGCGATTCCATCGCTTGTCCTTTTTGTTGGCTGCGGCCGTGGCCGCAACGGGCATGGCTGGTGTTGTGCGGTGACGGCCCCCTGTACGGCGGGCCGGCATTTTCGATGCAAAGACTCTAACATAGACGTTCCGCACAAATGCGTCAGTGCTGAAACATTAGCTGCCCCTGCGCAGGCTCCATTGCCGTACAAGGCATGCCGCCCCGCCGGTGCCGGTGCCCTCAAGTCCGCCCGCATTTTCGCGCCGTCCCAGCAAGCATGCGGTGCGCAGGGGCGCCGCACCGCGTCGGCCCGCCAGCGAACAATTTGTAGCCGGTCGTTACAAAGCTGCTACAAATGAAGCGCCACCGCCATCGGACCCGCCGCGCTCTTTACAAATCTTTACCTGAACGACATAGACGCTTTACCCGCGCCATGCACACTGGCCTTGCTGTTCCAACACCGACTCAAACCAAACTCACTCACCAAGGACAAAAAACATGCGCATCCTGAACCGCAACACCATCGTCGCCTTCCTGCTCGGCAGCGCCCTGACCATCGGCGCCGGCGCCTTCGCCGTCGACCGCCAGATCAGCCGCTTCACCTCCGGCGATGCCAATGCCCATGCCGAGCGCATGCTCAAGCACCTCTACGTGGAAGTCGACGCGACGGAAGCGCAAAAAGCCCTGATCGCCCCGCTGGTACACAAGGCCATCGACGATATCGCGCCCCTGCACAGCCAGCTGCACAAGGCACCGGCCGACTTCATGAAGATGCTGAGCCAACCGGCCATCGACCGCGCCGCCCTCGAAAGCAATCGCGCCCAGAGCGTGCAACTGGTCGATCAGGCTTCAAAACGATTGGTGCAACTGGCGGCCGACGTCGGCGAAGTGCTGACCCCGGCCCAGCGCCAGCAGCTGTCCGAACACCTGGGCAAGCTGCATCGCCACCATGGACACGGCGGATAAACGAACAGCGCGGCGCCTTGTGACAGGCGCCGCCTGTCCGTAGAATGGAAACCATGGCAGAACACATCCTTTTGGTGGAAGACGATCCCCGCCTGGCCGAGATGCTCAGCGAGTATCTCGGCCAGACGGGATTTCGCGTCAGCGTGGCGGCGCTGGGCCGCGCCGCGCTTGAACAGCTGGCGGCGCAGCCCTGCGACGCGGTGGTGCTGGACCTGATGCTGCCCGATATGGACGGTCTGGAGGTATGCCGCCAGCTGCGCGCCGGCTCCGACGTGCCGGTGCTGATGCTGACCGCGCGCGGCGATGCGATCGACCGCATCGTCGGCCTGGAAATCGGCGCCGACGACTACCTGCCCAAGCCCTTTGAGCCGCGCGAGCTGCTGGCGCGCCTGCGCGCGATCCTGCGCCGGCGCGTGGACGGCAAGCGCCCGGAACAGGCCGCGCTGCGCTTCGGCCGGCTGGAAATCGACGCCGCCGCCCACACGGTAAGGCTTGACGGCGCGCCCTGCGAGCTCACCTCCTACCAGTTCGACCTGCTGCTCGCGCTGGCACAGAACGCCGGCCGGGTGCTGTCGCGCGACAGCCTGATGGAACTGGCCAAGGGCGAGCAGTTCGAAGCCTTCGACCGTTCCATCGACGTGCATATGTCGCGCATCCGCGCCGCCGTCGAAGACGATCCGCGCAAACCGCGCCGCATCATCACCGTGCGCGGCGCCGGCTATGTATTCGCCAAGGTGCAGGACTGATGGGCCGCCTGTACTTCCGCTTTTATATGGCGCTGCTGGGTAGCCTGCTGCTGTTCGCGCTGGCCTCCATGCTGCTGTGGCACCGCGCCGGCGGGCCGGTGCAGCGCGCCGACGCCACGCTGGCCATGCTGGTCCAGAATGCCCTGCCGCCGGCCGGCGCGCCGCCGGCGGAACAGCAGGCCGCGCTGGAACGCATGGCGGCCGGCATGGATGCCGACATGACGCTGTACGATCAACACTGGAACGCGCTGGCCACCGTGGGGCGGGGCCAGGCAAGGCAGCGCTGGAAAAGCCGTGACCACCCCAGGGATGACAACGGCGACAATGACGATAGCGACAATGCAGCTAACGGCGGCGCTAGCCACAGAGCGACCGGCAGCGGTGCCGGTCATGCCCGAGACAGCAGCCACTTTGGCCACGCAGCGCCCGCGTCCTACCTGCAACTGGCGGACGGCCGCAGACTGCTATCGAATCAGCCGCTCAACTTCGCCCGCGCGCGCCAGTTGCTGCCTACCGCCCTGCTCCTGCTGGCTCTGGCCATCGGCGTGGCCGCCTTCCCCATCGTGCGCCATCTGACACGGCGGCTGGAACGCCTGCAGCGCGGCGTGGAATCGCTCGGTGCGGGCCAGCTCGGCACGCGCGTGCCGGTGGAAGGCAAGGATGAAGTCGCCCAACTGGCGCGCAGCTTCAACAGCGCGGCCGACCAGATAGAGCAACTGGTCGGGGCCCACAAAACCCTGCTGGCCAACGCCTCGCACGAACTGCGCACGCCGCTGGCGCGCATCCGCCTGGCGCTGGAATTGATCAAGGATTCGGTGGATGACAAACGGCGCGCCGGCCTGGAACAGGACATCGCCGAACTCGATCACCTGCTCGACGAAATCCTGCTGGCCAGCCGACTGGACAGCGTCCAGGAAGAACTGGCCAGCGAGCAGATCGACCTGCTGGCCCTGGCGGCGGAGGAATGCGCGCGCTATGACGAGGTGATATTGGAGGGCGCCCACGCCAGCCTGCTCGGGGATGCACGTCTGCTGCGCCGCCTGCTGCGCAACCTGCTGGAGAACGCGCACCGCCATGGCGTGGCGCCGGCCATCGTCGGCATTGCCGACGATGGCAAAACAGTGACGTTGACTGTATCGGATCAAGGAGACGGCATACCGCCATCCGAATGGGAGAAGATTTTCGAACCCTTTTACCGCCGCAGCGGCACCCGCGACAACACTGGCGCCGGTCTGGGCCTGGCGCTGGTGCGCCAGATCGCCCGGCGCCATGGCGGCGAAGCGCGCTGCATCGCGCTGGCGGACGGACGCAGCGCCTTTTCCATCACACTGCCAGGCGGCTAGCCGTACAGTAGATGCGCAGTTGGCGGGCCGCCAGCCAAACATCTTCATTGACTTGGCGGCGTTAGCTTAGTTCCAGTGCCAGGATGGTGTCCTTATAGTCGGTATCGCCGCCCCGTTCAGCTCAAGGCGATTCGCAGAGGCAGTGGGTCAGCGCCATGAAGGGCTTGCGGCCCGCGCTCATTTCCGACAGCCAGCTGATCTCCTGCGCCATCTGCGCCGCGGCGCCGGCGGGAACGCCGGTGCCGCCCAGCGCCAGCTTGATTTGGGCGCCAACGGCGGCCGACACCGAACCGCCGAACAATTCGAGCACGCGGTCGAACTTGCTGGTTTCGCGTTCGATGTAGGTTACATGGTAGTCGCTCAGCTTGGCGCGGCGCGAGGCCGACTTGAGCGCATCGCCGAAGTTACCCAGGGTGTCGACCAGGCCGCGCTCCTGCGCCTGGGCACCGGTCCACACGCGGCCCTGCGCCACTGCATCGATCTTGGCCGCGGTGGTCTTGCGCGCCAGCGCGGCGCGCTGGGTGAAGTCGGCGTAGATGTGGTTCACGCTGTTCTGGATCACCTTGGCGAAGCGCGGATCGAGCGGACGCAAAGGATTGCCCGCGTCGCCCAGCCAGGTGGTGGGCGCGCCAGCCGTATGGATGCCCAGCTTGTCGATCACCTTGTCGGCGGTCGGCAGGATGGCGAACACGCCGATCGACCCGGTAATCGTCGATGGATCGGCGATCACCTCGTCCGAGGCCATCGAGATCCAGTAGCCGCCGGAAGCGGCCACGCTGCCCATCGATACCACCACCGGCTTGCCGGCGGCCCGGGTCAGCTCCAGCTCGCGCCGGATCAGTTCCGACGCGAACGCGCTGCCGCCGGGCGAATCGACCCGTAGCACCAGCGCCTTGATCTTGTCGTCTTCGCGCGCCATGCGGATCAGGCGCGAGGTGGACTCGCCGCCGATCGAACCCGGACCGGCGACACCGTCGCTGATCTCGCCGGCGGCCACGATCACGCCGATCGCATCGCCGCTGGTTTTGGGACGCAGGCGCGCCAGGTAGTCCTCGAAGGCGATCTGGCGGAACGTCTTGCCATCGGCATCGGCGGCGCCGCGCTTGATCATCATCTGGCGGATTTCATCGCGGGTTTTCAAGCCATCGACCAGCTTCTGCTGCAAGCTCAGCTTGGCGATGTCGCCGCCCAGTTGCTCCAGCTGCTCCGGCAGCGCGTCGATGTTCTTCATGACCTGGCCCTGCGGCAGCTTGCGGGCCTTCTCCACCTCCGCGGTGTAGGCGCTCCACAGGCCCTTGTTCAGGTAGGTCTCGGCTTCGACTGCGGCATCCGAAGGGCCGTTGGCGATAAACGGCTCGGCGAAGCTTTTGTAGGTCCCCACGCGCATCAGGTTGACGGTCACGCCCACCTTGTCGAGCGCGTCGCGGTAGTAATTACGATAGCGGCCGAAGCCCTCCAGCAGGATAGACCCCATCGGATGCAGATAGACTTCGCTGGCGTGCGCGGCGATCTGGTACTGGCGCTGGTCGTAGCTGCTGCCCCAGGCCACCACCGGCTTGCCGCCGGCCTTGAAACGGTCGACGGCGGTCGCGATTTCGCGCAGGGCCGCCTGGCCGCCGCCCTGCATTTCGTCCAGCATCAGCACCACGCCGTTGATGCTGTCGTCATGCGCGGCGCTGTCGAGCACGGCCAGCACATCGCGCAGCTGCAGCATCTTTTTCGGCTCGCCGCCGCTGATGGTGGTGACGACGGCGGCGCGCGCGCTGCCGCTGGCCTGTTCGACCAGCGCGCCTTTCAGGTCCAGCACCAGCGTGGTACGCGACGCGAGCGGCTTGACGCCGCCGCCAAAGATCGCATAGCCGACCGCGATCAGCAGGATCAGGAACAGCAGGTTGAGAATGGTGCGGCGGCCGGCGTCAAGCGCGCGCCAGAAGAAGGCGAAACCGCGGCCGATATAGGCGAATGGGGATCTGGACATCAAAAACTCCTGCGCTCGTTAGCATATGGGTGGATGCCACTGTAAGCTAAAAGAGCATTATTGTCAGTACGGCACGTCAACATTCAGTGCATTCGACGCAGGAAGAAGGGCAATCGGCCCGTGATCAGGGCATTTCTCCGATCACGGGCCGGGCGCCGCGTCCTTAGTGGGCCGCGGCGTGCCGCGCCTGGGACGCACCCGCCAGGGCCGGGCGCGGATTCAGGCGATCCAGCCGGCCGCTCAGCGCCGTCAAGCCATACGCGCCCAGTACCACCAGCGCGCCTATCCAGCCGGTGTGCACCAGTCCCATATGCTCGACGATCAGGCCGCCGCCCCAGGCGCCGCCGGCGATGCCCAGATTGAAGGCGGCGATATTCAGTCCCGACGCCACATCGACCGCGCGCGGCGTGAAGTGTTCGGCCTGCTGCACCACATACACCTGCAGACCCGCCACATTACCGAAGGCGAGCGCGCCCCACAGCAGCACGGTGGCCAGCACCAGCGGCGCATACGGCGCGGTAAAGGTCAGCGTCAGCAGCACGACGGCCAGGCCCAGGAAGATGATCTTCAGCGCGCCGACCGGGCCGCGCCGGTCGGCCAGCTTGCCGCCCCAGATATTGCCCAGCGCGACAGACACGCCGTACACCAGCATCACCAGGCTGACCGCGCCGGCGCTAAAGCCCGACACCGATTGCAGGATCGGCGCCAGATAGGTAAAGGCGATGAAGGAGCCGCCATAGCCCACCGCCGTCATGGCATAGACCAGCAGCAGGCGCGGTTCGCCCAGCACTTTGAGCTGCTGCAGCAGCGAAGCCGGTTTGGCATGGGCGATGCCGGCCGGGATAAAGGCCAGGCTACCCAGGAAGGCCAGCACGCCCAGCGCGGACACGGCCAGGAAGGTTTCGCGCCAGCCGAAGTGCTGGCCGATAAAGGTTCCCAGCGGCACACCGGTCACCAGCGCCACCGTCAGGCCGGTGAACATGATGGCGATCGCGCTGGCCGCCTTGTCGCGCGCCACCAGCGAGGTGGCGATGGTCGAACCAATCGAGAAAAACACCCCGTGCGCCAGCCCGGTCAGCACCCGCGCCAGCACCAGCGAGGTATAGCCCGGCGCCTTCCAGGCCAGCAGATTGCCCAGCGTGAACAGCACCATCAGCGCCAGCAGCAGGGTCTTGCGCGGCAGCTTGCCGCTCAGCGCGGTCAGCACCGGCGCGCCCACGGCGACACCGAGGGCATACAGGCTGACCAGCAGCCCGGCCGACGGCAGGTTCACGCCCAGGTCGGCGGCGATGGTCGGCAGCAGGCCGACGATGACGAACTCCGTCGTTCCGATGGCAAATGCGCTGATCGTCAGCGCCAGCAAGGCAATTGGCATGGCAACACTCCATAAAAGTTGATGTCACGCAGTATCCCGGCTTTCTTTATTTCGAAAAACCCTTGATAAGGCAGAAGATATTTGATTTCGGGGCAATAATAAAATCACAAATTTGTGTCGTAGATGCGCACTATGTGAAAATTGGTGAGGAAGTGCGGGGCTCGAAAGGTGCAGAATCAGGACGCATCCCGGTCAATGTTGCCGGATTTTTGAGTTTGATTGCCTGATTGGAACCCTGCCATGGCTAAAATTCTCCAGGAGATCTTCGTCGATCCACCCATGGCCATCGCCCGCCTTGGCGCCAGCCGGATTCCGCTGGACGCCTTTGTCTGGTCCGAGGCGGCCGGACCGCGGGGCTCGGACGACACCACCCTGATGCCGCGCTGGACGCTGGACGTGCAGCCGGACGGCACGGTGCAGCCGCGCATGCCCAAGCGCTTGACGTTCCGCGACGGCGAGCACATACGGCCGCTATGTCCCTTCTTCGAACTGTGGGCCAAGGTCGGCGAAGCGGGCAGCGACCGCAGCACCTGGCAAGCCGTGCCGCTCACGCCCGCGCTGCTGAAGGAATTTGGCGGCGCGCCCAGCGACCTGGTGCTGCATTTCAATGCCGTCAACAGCAAGGCGGCGCGCCGGCGCAACGATCCGGATCTGCGCTTCGGCACCTTTCCGCCGGTCTCGCTGCGCGGCGACCAGCATGCCGCGCTGGCCATCAGCGGCAGCAGCCCGCCGGACGCCGCGCGGCCCCTGCTGCAGGACGGGCGCAGCATCCCGCTCGGTAGCCTGCGTTTCCTGCGCAGCAAGCCGCAACCGGCGCCGCAGGCCACCCCGTGGACCGACGACGTCAATGTGGAAGTGATGCGTTTCCGCTTTACCCCGCCGGCCGGCCGCTTCTACGGCCCGCCCGCCGCCGCGCAGGCGCGCACCCACGCCGGCCGCTCGCTGGTGGCCGTGCCGGCCGAATGCGCGTTTTTAAATGGCGAGGTGGGCTGGCTGGAGCAGCCCGTGCCGCCGCAGTCGGGCGACGCAGCCATGCTGCTCGATGTGGTGGACGACACCAGCGACGCGCGCATCAGCGTGGAACTGAGCCTGCCCGGCCGCCCCGTGCTGCGCACGCGCGCCACGCTGTTCGTCGCCCCGCCCGATTTCGCACTGAGCCAGCGCCCCGCCCCGACCATCGGCGAAGACCTGCGCGAACGCAAGGCCGCGGCCCATGAGCTGGCCGATGCGCTGACCGCACCGTTCGAAGCCGTCTCGCTGATGACGGCCGAACACTGGCGCGCGGTGCATGCACAAGACCAGGCGCCAGAGGACAGCGCTCAATTGACCATCAATAGCAATGCTGTGCGCGCGGACCTTCCCGTCAAACAGTAAGGTCCTTAGCTGGAACTGCGTATCATCAATTCCTGAAAGCCCGTCGCCGCATCGTGTTCGCGGCTGAAACGGTACTCGGGCAGCAGCGCCAGCAGCAACTCGGCGGTGGTGCGCACCAGACAGCCGGCGCCGACGTGGCCGCCCAGCACCCTGCCCTGCGCATCGGCAATCGACATATGCAGATGGGCGCCGTCCGGCGCGACCGAGCCGGCCAGCGTGAGGATTTCCAGGTCGCCGTGCACGGCCGCAGCTTCGGGCACACCCGCATAACGCAGCTGTGCCACGCTCAGGCTGCCTATTCCCTGCAGCACGAAGGCAGCCTGGGCACCGGTCCTGATCAAGGCTCCCTGCACCGCGGCGCGCAGATCCTGGCCAGGACTCAAACGTAGCGGCAGCAGTTGCATGGACGGACGTCCCTTGGCCGCATTCTGGGCGACCAGCATCGGCAGCATGGCAAACATGGCTGCGCCTACGCCGCCACCGGCGCGGCCAGCATGCGCGCGAATTCGCCGTTGCCGATCAAGCGTTCCAGGTCCTGGGCGCCGCCGATCAGCACGCCGTTCACGAAAATCATCGGCAAGGTCGGCCAGCCGGTCCACATCTTGAGCGCGGTGCGCGGGCGCCATTGCGACAGGTAGCTGCCGTACTCCAGGTAGTGGTAGGGCGTGCCGAGGCCATCGAGCAGCTTGCGTGCCTTGCGCGGAAACGGATTCATGGACATGCCGACCACCACCACCTTGTTGGCGGCCACGGCGGCCTGCACGGTGCGCACGATGTCGGCATGGCTGGCGCTGATCTTGGGGCGGGCATCGGGGTGGATGTGGGCTTCGTCCAGAATACTGCGGCTCATGAGGTCTCCTGTGGGTGTTTTTTCAATACTGGGAGAGTAGCCGCCTTGCGCCCGATACGCAAAGCTTTTTATCGGGAGGGCGCCGCTAGCGCGAGCCAAAACTCAGCCGCCGCCCTTCTTTGAGCATGGATTCAAATTCGGCGGCGCTGACCGGCTGGCTGAACAGATAGCCCTGCAACTGGTCGCAACCGAGTTCGCGCAGGAAGGCCATCTGCTCCGGCGTCTCCACGCCTTCGGCCACGATCTCCTGGCGCAGCTGCTGGGCCATGGTGACGATGGCGCGCGCAATCGCGCAATCGTTTTCCTCATGCGGCAAGCCGGTCACGAAGGAACGGTCTATCTTCAGCGTACTGATGGGGAACTTCTTCAGGTAGGCGAGGCTGGAATAGCCGGTACCGAAATCATCGAGCGCCAGCGCCATCCCCATCGCCACCAGCGCGTTCATGATGCCGATCACATTGTCGCTGCCGCCCACCAGCAGGCTTTCGGTAATCTCCAGCATGATCTGCTCGGGCAGCACGTCGTGGCGCGCCAGCACGGCGGTGATCCGCGCCGGCAGCTGGGTGTCGAACTGGCGCGCCGACAGATTGACGGCGATCGGCGGCATCATCAGATTGGCATCCTTCCAGGCACGCACCTGGCGGCAGGCTTCCTCCAGCACCCAGTTGCCCAGGTCGAGTATCAGCCCGGTCTCCTCGGCCACCGGAATGAACACGCCCGGCGAGACCATGCCGCGCACCGGATGGCGCCAGCGCAGCAGCGCTTCGGCGCCGACGATGCGGCCGCTGCGCAGGCTCACCTTGGGCTGGTAGTACAGTTCCAGCTGGTCCAGCGCCAGCGCCGAACGCAGCTCGGTTTCCATGCGCAGGTGTTCCTTGGCGCGCTGGTTCATCTCCTCGCTGTAGAACAGGAAGGACGGCTCCAGATTCTTGGCCGCGCGCGCGGCCGCCACTTCGGCGAAGTGGATCAGGCTGGGCGAGTCGCTACCATCTTCCGGATACACGGCGATACCCGCGCTGGCGCCCACCTGCAAGCTATGCCCGCCCACCGCCAGCGGCGTGCTCAGTGTGGACAGCAGCTTCTGCGCGACGATGGCGGCATGTTCGCGCTTTTCAATCTGCAGCAGCGCGATGGCGAACTTGTTGCCGTCGATGCGGGCCAGCACATCCGGATCGCGCAGCGCCTGGCGGAACTGGCGCCCGATCTCGCACAGCAGCGCATTGCCGATGTCGTGGCCCAGCGTGTCGCTGATCGCTCCCAGCCGGCTGATCTCCACCACCATCACCGCGCCATGCTCCCCCGTGCGGCGCGCCTCGGTCAGCGCCTGGTCCAGCAGTTGCGACAGCAGGCACTGGTTCGGCAGGCCGGTCAGGCTGTCGTAATTGGCCATGCGCTGCATGCGCGCCTCGGCATCCTTGTGCACGCTGATATCGGAGAACAGCGAGAAGGTATGCGTGATCTGGCCCGCGTGATCGCGCACCGCGCTGATCGTGACCGATTGCGGAAACAGCTCGCCGTTCTTGCGCTTGCCGATAATCTCGCCGCGCCAGGGGCCGCTGCCGCGCATGGCGGCGCGCACCTGGGCGCGGAAGTCGGCGTCGTGCACGCCCGAGCGCAGCAGGTCGGGCGTGCTGCCGATGGTTTCCTCGGGCAGGTAGCCGGTGATGCGGGTGAAGGCGCCGTTGATCGAGACGATGCGCTCGTTGGCATCGGTGATCAGCACGCCCTGGTCGCTGTCTTCGATGATGCGCGCGTGCAGTTGCAGCTTGTCGGCCTCGGCCAGCGGCTCCTGGACCGTGTGCAGGCGCACCAGCATGCCTATCGTGTCGCCGCCTTCGTCGCGCCGCAGCGAGAGCGCCAGCCTTACCCAGACAATGTCGCCGGACTTGGTGCGCCGCCGCACCTCGGTCACGCCGCTCATCTGCGGCTGGCCCTGCTCCTGCGCCTGCTGGAAGAACAGCTCGGCGATATCGCCGCCCTCGTCCTCGTCGGCATACAGGAACAGCACGTGCTGGCCCAGCGCCTCCTGCGCGCTGTAGCCGAACAGCTGTTCGGCGCCCGCGTTCCAGCCGGTCAGATAGCCGGCCAGATCGAGTTCCAGCAAGGCGTCCGGCGCCGGCAGCGCCGCCAGATGGGCCGCCTGCGCTTCGGCCAAGGCAGCGTCCAGACTGGCCAGCGTGCTGGCCAGCGCTTCGCCCTGCTGTTCACGGGCTTGCCGGCTCAGCGCCAGACAGCGCGCGATCGCGGCCTCATGCATGGGCGCTTCCCGCCCCGCCGGCGACCAGGCCCAGCATCCACAGATGCGCCTCGACCATGATCCGATGATAGTCATCCACGCCCAGTTGCAGCGCATCCAGCTGAGTCAGCAGGGCCGCACCGTCGCGCTGTTCGGCCGCGTCGACCAGCGCCAGCAGGCAGCCCAGTTCGCCGCCCCGGTTCAGCAAGGCATCCTGTACGGTCTCGCCGATGGCCAGCGGCTGCAGCACCTCGGCCAGCGGCATGCCGAACAGCACGCCCAGCAGCGAAAACATCCCCGCCATGAAGCCCTGCTCCTGGGTGTGCCGGTCCAGGCCGGCAGCCTTGGCCAGCAGTTCCATCGCATGGGCACGCACCGCCACCCGCGCCAGCAGCATGGGCGAACGGGCATCGCCCTCGCGCGCCGAAAACAGCATCAGATTGAGCCAGCGCCGCAATTGCTGGCGCCCCAGTATCATCAGCGCCTGCGAAAAACTGGTGACGCGCCGGCTGCTGCCCATGCCCAGGGAATTGACCAGCCGCAGCAAATGGTAGGACAGCGTCGGATCGCGCCGCAGCAGCGCTTCGATTTCGTGGGTGTCGGCATCGGCCGCCACCAGTTGCACCAGCTGGGTGGCCAGCGCGCGCGACGCGGCCTGGGCGCCCACCGGTTTCGGCGGCGCGGCCAGGTACCAGTCGCCATCGACCCAGGCCATGGGCGGCGGCAACAGTCCCGGCAGGCTGGCGCCTACGTTGACTTGCAACACGATCGTGCTATGGAGTTCATGCCAGCAGGCCGTTTCCAGCGCGTCGCCCACGGGGCCAAGCAGGCTGGAACGGTAAAAACAGGGAAGCTGGATGCTCAATTCCTGCAAGCCGGCTATGGGCAATGCATCGGCCATCGCCTGCGCCTGTTCCGCAGCCAGGCCCTCGCGGCCAGGCGCCAGGACCAGTGCGCCAGGGTGGCCGGTACGCTCGGCCAACAACTGAAAGAAGACGGGGGGCGCGGGGCTGGCAGCACTCATGGAATCATCCTGAATGGGAGACTGGGGGCACCCCCCATGTTACTCCCAAACTATTTGCGCCGGTCAACATTCTGTTTGCAAGGGACGGGGGAACCACGCGGTGATCATTGGCGGGCCGGCGGCAGCCCCTCGCTAAGGGGCCGGCGGCGGTCGCCCAAAACCCAGGGCAAAGAGCCGGGGGCCTGTTCCGCAGGGACAGGCGGGGCGCAGCCCCTCCCCGGACCCGGGTCAGACCCCAGGGGTACGCCACGGGTTTTTTGCGGGCAAACGTCAAATCCCCCCCCATCAGCCCAACTTCCGCAATGCCGGCATCGCCCCCAGCAAACGCGGCCACAAACCCGGCTCGCGCAGGCGCGCCAGCCACCACTCCAGCGCGGCGCCGTTCTCGCCGCTGCGCCAGGCCAGATAGAAGGTTTCGTCCGGCTTGGGCTCTTCCACCTGCTTTTCCACCAGCAAACCGGCGGCAATGGCGGCGCGCGCACACGGTTCGGGCAAAAAACCGAAGCCCAGGCCCGCCACCTGATAATCCAGTTTGGCCTGCATGCTGGGCACCGTCAAACTGTCCTGTCCCAGCAACAGTCCGACCGTGCGCGGCGCCAGCCGGCGCGCCGAATCGGCCACACTGATGGCACGGTGAGGCTGCAGATGCAGGCGGCTCAAGCTGGTATCGACGGCGGCCAGGGGGTGACTGGGCGCCACCGCGAACACGAAGGACACCGTGCCGATCGGCAGCGACACATAACCGCCGCCGGCCGGCCCGTCGCCCGCCACGCCCACCAGCAGGTCGGCGCGGCGCTCGATCAGCGCTTCCCAGGCGCCACCCAGCGCCTCCTGCAGCACGCGCAGCCGGGTCTGCTTAGCCACCTGGTAGAAGGCGCTCACGTCCTGCTGCAGCATCAGCGGCGAGAACATCGAATCCATGCCGATGGCCAATTCAGTCTCCCAGCCGGAGGCGACCCGGCGCACCCGTTCCTCCAGATCGTGGGCCGCCTTGAGCAGGTAGCGGCCTTCCTTGAGCAGCTCCATGCCGGCGCGCGTCAAGGTCACGCGCGGGCCGTGGCGCTCGAAAACCTGCACGCCCAGCTCGTCCTCCAGCTTGCTGACGGTGTAGGAAATGGTGGACGGCACGCGGTGCAATTCCTTGCCCGCGGCGGCGAAGGAACCGCGGCGGTCGATCGCGTCGACGATTTGCAGGGCTTCCAGGCTGAGTCTGAGCATTCGATTTTTTCGATGATTGCTGGGTAAATTTTCCGTTTTTTGTTTCCGTTTAAGCCACATATACTGTGACTCATTGGTGCGAAACAAGACAGCATGACATCGAAATTATCGCACATTAATTTTTTACTACGATCGGAGAATGATGATGTTGCAAACTCGCAAAAGTGCAGACCGCAGCGTAGCCAACCATGGCTGGCTGGACTCCCGCCATACTTTCTCGTTCGGCAGCTATCACGACCCGGACCATGTGGGCTTCGGCCCCCTGCTGGTCATCAATGAAGACCGCGTCACCCCGGCCCAGGGTTTCGGCACCCACGGCCACCGCGACATGGAAATCATTTCATACGTGCTCGACGGCGCGCTGGCCCACAAGGACAGTATGGGCACCGGTTCCGTGCTGCACTACGGCGATGTCCAGCGCATGAGTGCCGGCAGCGGCGTGCGCCATAGCGAATTTAACAACTCGCCCAGCGAGCCGGTGCATTTCCTGCAAATCTGGATCGCGCCGAATGTGCAGGGGATCGCGCCCAGCTATGAAGAGCGTCACTTCACGCCGGAAAGCAAACAGGGCCAGCTGCGCCTGATCGCCTCCAGCGATGGCCGCCAGGAGTCGGTGCTGATCCACCAGGATGCCGCCATCTATGCCAGCATCATGGCCGAGGGCGACCGGCTGGAGCATCCGCTGGCCAAAGACCGGCTCGGCTATGTCCATGTGATACGCGGCAGCGTTACCGTCAACGGCGTGGCCCTCCAGGGCGGCGACGCGCTCAAGCTGGCCCATGTCGACGGCATCACGCTGGAACAGGCCGTGGCGGCCGAACTGCTGGTATTCGACCTGCCCCACTAGGCCTATAGGGAGCGGCGGACTTCTTTCCGGCCAACTTTTGGTATGATGTGAGGGCGCGCCGGGTCTGATTGATCAGCCCGGCGCGTCTTTTTTACTTGAAATATCATTTTTTGAAGAGCAAAACCATGTCGCAGAGCGCAGATACCCCAGCCAAAGAAGAATTGGACTACACCACCTCTTGCGCCCTGCCGACCCCTTGGGCCCAGTTCACCCTGCACGCCTTCGTCGAGCACGCCACGGGCAAGGAACACCTGGCCATGGTGCTGGGCGACATCGGCAATGGCGCGCCGGTACTGGCCCGCGTACACTCCGAATGCCTGACCGGCGACGTGCTGTTTTCCCAGCGCTGCGATTGCGGCGCCCAGCTCGAAGGCGCGCTGAAGAAGATCGCCGCCGAAGGCCGCGGCATTCTGCTCTACCTGCGCCAGGAAGGCCGCGGCATCGGCCTGATCAACAAGATCCGCGCCTACCGCCTGCAGGAAGGCGGCGCCGACACGGTGCAGGCCAATGAACAGCTGGGCTTCAAGGCCGACGCGCGCAACTACGCGCTGGTGCTGCCGATGCTGGAAAAGTTCGGCGTCACCAGCCTGCGCCTGATGACCAACAACCCGCGCAAGATCGACGCGCTGGGCAAGCTGGGCATCACCGTGGCCGAGCGGGTGCCGCTGCTGGTCAACCGCAATGCCTTCAATCAGCACTATCTGAACACCAAGGCCGCCAAGCTGGGCCATATGATGACGCCCGTGACGCCACCGCAGCCAGAGGATGGCGCGCTGTAAGCACAGACATTTTTCCTCAGGCTTAAGGACTGCATGAAATACATTAGTTCCGCCATCCTCCTTTCCTTAAGCTGGACCTGCGCCGCTGCGGCCGCGCCGCCGTCAGCCCAGGCCGGACTGGCCGCCACGCCGGTCGCGGCAGTTGCCGCCGCCCCGCTCACCAGCCCCGCCGGCGTCACGGCAAAATCGTCGAATACACCGGCCAAGCCGGCCAGCACGCCGCCGCAGTCCGCCGCCGCCGCCGCGGCGTCCGCCAGCGACAGCGCGGCCCTGCCGCCGCCCTCCTCGGCCGCACAAAAGCTCTACGCCTCGGCCAAGAACGACATCCTGCAAGTGCGCTCCCTGCTCAAGGGCGGCCGCACGCAATCGTCGGTCGGCTCCGGCTTTTTAATCGGCACCGGCAATTTGGTGCTGACCAATTACCATGTGGTGTCCCAGTTCGCGCTCGACCCCGCCACCTATGTCGGCGAATGGGTCGATACCGGCGGCCGCCGCGGCAATGTGGAATTGCTGGCCGTGGACGTGCTGCATGACCTGGCCGTGCTGCGCGTGAGCCGCAACGGCACCGGTTTCTTCAAGCTGCCCGAGCAGCTCGCGCCGCTGACCCAGGGCCAGTATCTGTACTCGCTGGGCAATCCCCTTGATCTGGGCTTCGCCATTTCCGAAGGCGCCTATAACGGCGTCATCGCACGCAGTTTCTACGACCAGCTGATGTTTACCGGCCCGATCAATTCCGGCATGAGCGGCGGCCCCAGCGTCACCGTCGATGGCGCCGTGGCCGGTGTGAACGTGTCCAAGCGCCTTGACGGCGAACTGGTCAGCTTCCTGGTGCCGGCGCGCTACGCCCAGCGCCTGCTGCAAAGCGTGAGTCCCCAGGCCAAGCCGCCGGCCGACTTCACCGCCCTGGTCACCGCCCAGTTGCTGCAACACCAGCGCGCACTGGTCGACGATATGCTCGCCACGCCATTCAGCCTGAAACCGATGGGGCCGTATATGGTGCCGGTGCGCGAGTCCGAGCAGATGCGCTGCTGGGGCCAGTCCAACGAGAAGAACGAGCGCGCCTTCACGGTCGACAATACCAGCTGCTCGATGGAATCGGCCGTATTCGTCAATGGCTCGCTGCAGACCGGACAGGTCAGCATCCGCCACCAGTTCATCCGCTCCACCGGCCTGGACAAGATCCGCTTTTCCCAGCTGGCCAGCCGCTCCTTCAAGAACGAGCATTTCGGCACCGCCAAGGACTCGCGCCTGACCGGCCCGCAATGCACCGAAGAATTCGTCAACAACGGCAAGCTGTCCATGCGCGCCGTGCTGTGCCTACGCGCCTACCGCAAGTTCCCCGGCCTGTACGACGTCGCCGTCCTGACCGCCAGCACCGATGAGAGCCTGATGAGTCTGCAAAGCCGCCTCGATGGGCGCGGTCTGTCCTACGATAACGGCATGCGCCTGTCGCGCACCTTCCTGCAATCGCTGGCACGCGGAGCCAAACCATGAGCGCGCCCTACTTCGTTGAAATCCTCGCCCGCAATGGCGACGTGCAGCACCGCCACCGCGTGGCCGCGCTGCCGATCCGCCTGGGCCGCGCCTACGATAACGACTGCATCCTCGACGACGACCACACCGCCCCCCATCATGCGATTGTCGAAGACAGCGAGCACGGCCTGTTGTTGAGCGATCTGGGCAGCAAGAACGGCTGCATCAACCAGGGCAAGCGCCAGGACCGCATCACGCTGAGCGGCAACACCGTCGTGCGCATCGGCCATACCCGCCTGCGCA
Source organism: Oxalobacteraceae bacterium (assembly GCA_013284265.1). Lineage (GTDB taxonomy): Bacteria > Pseudomonadota > Gammaproteobacteria > Burkholderiales > Burkholderiaceae_D > Rugamonas. The sequence continues at coordinate 131,454 of JABTBR010000007.1, forward strand.
TCCGCAGCGCCGACTTCGCGGTGGCGCCGGAACTGGCCGACACCACCATGCACGGCTGGGAAGGCATCACCCCCGGCCTGATCGGCCTGTTCCTGATTGCCCTGCTGATGGGGCTGGAGCAATGGCAGGGCGATGTGGAAGCCTTCCAGCCGATACGCTACCTGCTGGCGATCGCCTCCGGCCTTGGCGCGGCCATGCTGTGGGCCGGCATCTGGGCGCTGGCCAACCGCCTGTTCGGCGGCCACGCGCGGCTGGGGCGGCATCTGTTTATCCTCGGTAGCGGCCTGCTGGTGCTCAGCATTTTTAGTACCTTGAGCAAGATCGCCGCCTTCGCGTGGTCGGCCGAATGGCTCACCCGCTATGGCAGCCTGGTTTCGATCGCCTTGTTCTGCGGCGTGCTGTTCTTCCACCTGCGCACCGTCAAGCCCCAGCATCCGAAGCGCTTTCTGGTCACTTGCATGGTACTGATGGTGGGCGGCTCCGGCCTGGCGCTGCTGAGCAATCTGCAGGGCTCGGGCCGCACCGCCGACGAGCTGTACATGTCGGTGCTGCTGCCGCCGGCATTGCGCGACAGCCCCGACCGCGATATCGACCAGTTCATGGCCCGCACCGCCACCCTGCGCAACCGCGCCGACGCGACCCGCGCCAGCGCCGTCAAGGACGGGGTCGATGGTAGTGATGAGGATGATTCGGATTGATACTTCTGATGCCATAAACTCCTGAACGGGTTATACAGTAACTGTCATTCACGGAGTTTGACATTTGAAGGGGGCAATGCTACTATTTTTTCAGGTCACTATCTTTTCGTCCCAGAGCCGGTCAGCAGAGTCGGATTTCTTGTGAAAAGTGGTGGCCCTTTTTATTTCTAGCCCCCTTATCTTACGAACGCCTGCCACAGCAACAAGTCCTCATTTTTAGTTTCTGCTCTACCTGTATTTCGCCTTTCAATTCTTTGCCTCAGGCACATGGAGAAATCTATCGCGTTTCTTTGCATCCCAACGTGGATAGGAATTGTAATTGGAACGCTATTTTTTGCTCATAACTATGCACAATAGCACTTTGACTAAGCGGATTACACTTAACTTCCAAACCTATCACTGAGAGTATTTTATTCAATACAAAGCTCAGATTATTCTTTCAATTTTAAAATATAACGCTGCGGTCTGACTGAAATTCAGTATCGATTTAATCGACGATTAGGCATACTTAGGATTGCGCCCAAGCTAGCCATTGTGGTGCGAAAATGCGCCAATTTCCGGTACAATGAATACTAAAAAAACAAGTTCCAACATATTCAAGCAGCAAACAAATTTAAATTTTAAAATTGATTTTTATTAGGTATTTTACTTATAAATAAATTGAATTATTTTAAAATAACTGATGCATTCATAAATATAGCTTAATAATTGACGGGAGCGCAATGGCACATATTACTGAATTCAAAATAGATGGACTTCTCGGTCGAAAAAAACAAATTCATATAAAATTACAGCGAGATGTCAATATATTTTTTGGTGAAAATGGCAGTGGGAAAACTACGCTTCTGAAAATTCTTGATGCGGCAATGTCGGGAGACTCCAGCATTATTCAAGGTCTTCCGGTAGATAGAGCAGAAGTTGATATTTTTAGCGTTGACCATAATCGAGTTTTTAAGCATGTGTGGGAAAGAAAAAATAGTGAACGAGTTGTCCATTCCGTTCGAGATCAGTATGAGATGTGGCAGAATGAAAGTGGCGAACACATTTTCAAGGTAAAGAGTGAATCAAGTGAATGGAAAGTTTCTCCGTCACCAAAAAAACAAAACTCTAGAACTCGCTGGGCACATACATTTTTACCTACTACCAGACTTTATTTGAGTGAAAATTCTAGGGTGTCGAATAATCGGCCAACTAATGAAGGTCAGTTCGATGTTTTATTTTCAGAGAGCGTAAACAAATCATGGTTAGTTTACAACTCTTCGGTTCTTGCTGAAGTTCGTAAAATTCAAGAAGAAGGGCTGCGGGCAGTATTAAATCACGCTCTTTCTCCAAGTCATAGCACTGGAATCAACTCTGAATTAGATCCTAAACAGGCCTATGAGCGAGTGTCGAAGTTCTTAAAACGGCAATCCGCCGCTGAAGGCAATATTTTAGGAACAAAGTCATCGTTTATTAAACGATATGAATCGGAAGATAATTTACGGAAGGTTGTCGGGAACATTGATAACATTGAACTTCGAATAGAACATGCGATGATTCCGATAAATAGATTTTTATTAACAATAAAAAATTTATTCTCTCGGGGGAAGGCCATATCCGCAGAAAATAATCAACTATCCGTCCAGTTAGAAACTGGAGAATTATTAACTCCAGCCAGCCTATCCTCCGGTGAAAAGCACATTCTTAAAATATTGTTAGCAACAATGACTGGTGGTGAAAGTTCCATAATAATTGACGAGCCAGAGCTCTCAATGCACATAGACTGGCAACGGGCATTCATAAACACGATGCGAGATTTGAATCCAAGTTGCCAAATAATAGTTGCCTCACACTCTCCAGAAATTATGGCTGAGATCGAGGATGATAAAATATTCCGCATATGAGCCGACTAGTTCACTCCCCGTCAGCATACGTTCGCAGCCTTCAAATGTCAAAGCAAGATATATTTGTTTTTGTTGAAGGCGGACTCGACCGTTCATTTTATGACCGTTTGCTTCATAATGAAATTTCTAGAAAGAATATCTCCTATGAGATTCGCGCTGCCAAAGAGCTACCTGGCGAAACTGGTGGGAAATCAACACTTCTATCTTTTTTTCAGTCACTGAAAAATTTGGGGAAATTGACAGATGAAAGTCTTGGAAAAAAATTCAGCTGCATCTTTTTTCTTGATAAAGATATTGATGACTTCTCTAGAAAAAAAATAAAATCACCTCATGTAATATATACATCAACATATGATTTAGAGGGACATCTAATCTCATGTGGCGATTTAATTCTAGCTATTGCAGACTCATGCGGAATAACACGAATCCAAGCCACAAAATTAATAGGCAATCAAAATGATTTTTTAAAAAATTCTATACTAAATTGGCAGGATTGGGTAACGTTATGCATGATTAGTCAAGTTGAGAGCATCAACATAGGATGCACTTATGAAAGAGGGTCTGCAATTAATGAGGATGGGGTGAGTGACGTGGACCATGTGAAATTGAATAAATTTAAAATAAGCTTAGCCTTGAAGTTGGCGTTATCGGAAGATGATTTTGAAAATTTGTACTTGCAATACAGAAATAGGCTAACACGTGAGATTTCAAAGGGGAATTTTTTAAGATTTTTCAAAGGAAAATGGTTTGGATTTATTCTGCAGCAACACATGAATAAACATTTGAAAATTCCCGATGCCAACCAAAATAGCATTGGTGACAAGGTTATGGTCGCCCTGCTCGGTCAAGTCGCGTCTAAAAGTCCTTGTTGCTGCTGCGAACCATTTTGCCAAGCCATTGATAAAGTTACAGAAAATTTCTTATAGTTATCAGCCGCACCGTTAGGCGTGTTCGTTAAAAATGGGAGCTAGTATCTGGGCGAAAATACCTCAGCCCAGCACGTCGTCCACAAAGGAGTGCTGTGGCCTAGCGAACCGCTTCCTATCCATGAATGCGTGCCAATATTGTTTCTTACAATAAAGGTCACGTGCCGATCTATGGCTCCGAAGGAATGCTAGCCTATTGCGAGTTCGAAGCTGCGCTCGCGGAAGGAGAGGCGGTAATGCTCGAACTAGCTCAATGTTCCATGGTGGAGGTCTACCACTTATTGGCCAGTGATTTGTTCGACCGGCTCGCATCCGCGCACGGAAAGACTGTCGCAGCATTTATAAAAACGAATCTTTTAAAGCTGTGAGTTAGGTCCGGCCCACAGCATCCCACGCCGGGCCTTTGAGCTCGATGGTATTACCTTCCGGGTCATTCAGGTACATTGATGGCCCTTCCCCCTCGGAGCCATAGCGCGACTCCATCGGACCGACTTGCACGCCGGCCGCTTCCAGTTGGCGCCGGATCTCCACTTCATCGAAAGGCTCGACACGGAAGCAGACGTGGTCTAGATTGCGCCCTTCCTTGCCCGGCGCCGCACCACCCATCGCCCCCAGCTTGCCGCTGATGGGCACCAGATCGATCAGATTACGGCCCGCGCGCAACTGCACCAGTCCAATCTCGTCCTGCCGGCGTTCGATCTGACTGCCCAATACGCCGCAGTAAAAATCCAGCATCGCCTGCAGGTCGGTCACGCGCAGAACGATATGGTCGATGTCGCGAATGGAAATCATAAGGGCTCCAAGCTATTGGGCTTGGCATCCATGGGATGCCAATTTACAAGAAGCCCATATTGACATAAACATCAAGCCGCCGGCAACCGTGCGGATACCACCCTTCTTCAGCGCCATACCGGCAGCCGGAGCGGCTTATTTCACCGCCTTGACCGCCTTGGGCAGGAATACAGCCGTGATCCCCAGCAAAGGCAGGTATGCAATGCCGTGGTACACGAAATCGATGCTGGTACGGTCGGCTACCAGACCCAGCACGGCGGCGCCCAGCCCGCCCATGCCGAAGGCAAATCCGAAGAACAGACCGGACACCATGCCTACCTTGCCGGGAATCAGTTCCTGCGCATATACCAGGATCGCGGAAAAGGCCGACGACAGGATCAGGCCGATCAGCACGGTCAGCGTGGTGGTCCAGAACAGGTCGGCATGCGGCAAGGCTAGCGCAAACGGCGCCACGCCCAGCACGGAAGCCCAGATCACCGGCTTGCGCCCGATCCGGTCACCCACCGGGCCGCCAATGATGGTGCCCAGCGCGGAGGCGAACAGGAAGTAGAACAGATGAATCTGCGCCGCCTGCACCGACAGGCCGAACTTCTCCATCAGGTAAAAGGTGTAGAAACTGCTCAGGCCGGAGATGTAAAAGTATTTGGAGAAGATCAGCACCAGCAGCACGCAGATCGCCGAGATCACCACCTTGCGCGGATACGGACTGGCCGCGCCCACCCTGGCGCCGCCCTTCTTCCCCGCCACATGGTGGGCGGCATACCAGCGGCTCACCTGCAGCAGCAAGGTGATGCCGACCAGCGCCGCCAGCGCGAACCAGGCCACGCTCTGCTTGCCCAGCGGGACGATCACGGCGGCGGCCAGCAAGGGCCCGAGCGCACTGCCCATATTGCCGCCCACCTGGAATAGCGACTGCGCCAGCCCATGCTGCCCACCCGAGGCGAGCCGCGCGATGCGCGAGGATTCTGGATGGAAAATGGCCGAACCCAAACCGATCAGCGCGGCGGCGATCAGCACGCTGGCATAGGTCGGCGACCAGGCCAGCAGGATCAGTCCGCTCATGGTGGAGAGCATGCCGAAGGGCAGCGAATACGGTTGGGGATGGCGGTCGGTGTACAGACCGATCAGCGGCTGACACAAGGAGGCGGTCAGCTGATAGGTCAGCGTGATCAGGCCGATCTGGGTAAAGCTCAGAAGAAACTCGCCCTTCAAAATCGGGTAAATCGCCAGGATCAGCGATTGCATCATGTCGTTGATCAGGTGCGAGGCGGTAATCGCGCCAAGAATCCGGCCGGCGAAATGTTGAGGTGTCGCGACACCAGGCTGAGCTGTAGAAAGTGTGGTCATGAGTGGTCTGCTGGTAAAAGGAAAGACAATGCGGACTCAAGACCGATCGAACGCCATGCTTGAGTTCGGAGCCATCATAACGATAGAATGAATGTCTTTCTCACGCCAATCAGTAAGCAGGCTTCGCGAAAAGGACATTGCACCATGATTTTTGATCAACACTGCCTCGATGCCATCGACCGCAGCAGCTCGGCCGTCAGTTGCCGTCCCAACGACTATCCGGCCAATACCTTTATCGAACGGCACATCCACGCCAAACACCAGCTGGTGTATGCCGTCTCCGGCGTGCTGCAGGTCAATTCCGACGCGGGGCAATGGGTGGTCCCGCCCAACCGGGCAATCTGGATGCCGGCGGGAACGCATCACTGGGTCAGCTGCATTGGCATGACACAGATGCGCAGCGTGTATGTGCATCCGTCGGCGGTGCACCATTTGCCGCTGGAGGCGCGCGCCGTCGCCATCACGCCGCTATTGCGCGAACTGATATTGGCAGCGATGCACATTCCCCAGCCCTACGACGTGGCCTCACGCGATGGCCGCCTGATGGCGCTGCTGCTGGACGAGCTTCACACCCTGCCCGCCTTGCCGCTGCATCTGCCCCAGCCCGTCGACGCAAGGCTGCGCCAAATCTGCGGGGAATTGCAGAAGCGCCCTGAGTCCGCCTCCACGCTGGCGGACTGGGCTGTGCGACTGGCTGTCGATGTCAAAACCATCCAGCGCCTGTTCGCCAAGGAAACCGGGATGACCTTCGGCCAATGGCGCCAGCAAACCCGGCTGCTGCGGGCGCTGGAATATCTGGCCAATGGGGACAAGATCGTCGATATCGCGCTGGAACTGGGCTACGACAGCCCGAGCGCTTTCACCACCATGTTCAAGCGCCAGTTCGGCCAGACGCCGAGCCAGTTCTTCGCCTGAACGGCCAGACTATTCAGGTAGGAAAGCCGCGCAGCACCAGTTGCACCACCTCGTGCAACTGGGCGCGGGTGGCGCCTGCGGCGGCCTGCACCGCCATGCCGTTGGACACCGTCATCACATAGCGCGCCAGCTGGGCCGCGCAGCAATCGGCCGGCAGATCGCCATCGTCGCGCGCCTTGCGCAAGCGTTCACGCAGCTTGGCCTCGGTCACACTGCGGCGTTCGATCAAGGCATCGCGCACCGGCTTGGCATCGTCGCTGCAGGCCAGCGCGCCATTGATCACCAGGCAACCGTGCGGATGATCCGACTCGGTCTGGCCATCGGCATTGCCCATCAGATAGGTTTCCACCACGGCACGCGCGCTCGGCTGCTCCAGCGCCCGCTCGAACAACTGGCCCCGGTTCGCCGTATAGCGCTCCAAAGCCTTCAGAAACAAGGCTTCCTTGTTGCCGAATACCGAATACAGGCTGGGCCGGTTCATGCCCATGGCCTCGGTCAGTTCAGGCAGGGACGCGCCCTCATAGCCTTTTTCCCAAAAGACATCCATGGCGCGCTCCAGCGCCGCATCTTCGTCAAAGGTGCGGGGCCGCCCAGTCTTTTTGGCTAAGTCTTTCATACCGATCGATTAAAAAGTAGTTGACAAGAAAAACGCATGAGTAGATTATGAACCGATCAGTAAAAAACTCAAGATGTTTTTACGGACCCGCCCTACCTACTTCGTAAAGGATACCCGCCATGAATCCAAAATCCAACGCTCAAGTGGCCGATGCCACCCTCGCCACCCCGCTGGCCGGTGCGGCCCCGGCCAGTGCCGGCCGCGCCGCCTGGCTGGCCGTGCTGTCCGTCGCCGTCGGCGCCTTCGCGCTGGTCACCACCGAATTCCTGCCCGTCGGCCTGCTGCCCTCGATTGCCGCCGAACTGCGCGTGAGCGAAGGCATGGCCGGCATGCTGGTCACCATTCCCGGCCTGGTGGCGGCGCTGGCCGCCCTGCTGGTCACGGCCGGCGTCGGCAAGGCCGACCGCCGCAACGTCATCATCGGCCTGAGCCTGCTGCTGGTGCTGTCGAACCTGATGGTGGCACTCTCGCCCAGCTTCATTCCCGTGCTGATCGGCCGCGCCATCCTGGGCGTCGGCGTGGGCGGCTTCTGGGCCATCGGCGGTGCGCTCGGCGCGCGGCTGGTGCCGGCGGCCCACGCGGCCCGCGCCACCTCGGTGATCTTCGCCGGTATCTCGCTGGGCACCGTGGCCGGCGTACCTGCCGGCGCCCTGCTCGGCGAAGCGCTGGGCTGGCGCGCCGCCTTTGGCGCCGCCAGCGCGCTGGCCGTGCTGGTCACACTGATGCAATTCTGGTTGATGCCCGCGCTGCCCACCAACCAGGCCGTGCGCCTGAATCAGTTACCGATTCTGCTGCGCAAACGCGGCGTGCAACTGGGCATGCTGGCCACGCTGCTGATCTTCATCGGCCAGTTCTCGGCCTACACCTATGTCACGCCCTTCCTGATCCAGGCCGCCGGCATGTCGGCCAAGGTGGTCAGCGCCCTGCTGCTGGCATATGGCGTGGCCGGCTTCATCGGCAACATTATCGGCGGCTGGTTCGTCGCGAAAAGCGTGCGTGGTGCCTTGATCGCTACCGGCCTGGTAATGGGCTTGTCCACCCTGGCGCTGCCCTTCGTCGGCCATAGTGCGGCGGGCGTGACGGCCTTGATCGTGATCTGGGGTCTGGCCTTTGGGATGATGCCGATTTCGGTGCAGAGCTGGATGTTCCAGGCCTCGGCCGATGCGATGGAAAGCGCCGGTGCCCTGTTCGTCGCCACCGCCCAGATCTCGCTAGCCAGCGGCGCGCTGGTCGGTGGTGTCGCGGTCGACTACCTGGGCGTTCCCAGTGCGATGCTGGTCGGCGGCGCCTTCGCGCTGGCGATGGCGGCACTGATCGGACAGTTCGGCAAAGTGAATGCATCGGCCAGCGGCCGCGTCAAACTGCAGGCTGTGCACTGATCTGCTTGCGATCTGCTCAAGCCCCGGCCATCGTTGCGGGGCGTTTCATGTCGGGATCAGATCCGGCCGCGTTTGAACTCGGCGAGGAAAGCGCGGCATTCGATTTCGCTGAGGGCTTGTACGGGATCGCCGTGATAGGCGTATAGGTAAGGCGTGCCGCCCAGCCGGTCGGTGAGTTTGGCATCGAGCAGGAAGCGGCTGCCGAGTGGATACAGCGATGTGTCGCTCAGCTGGCGCGAGCACTGCACGGCCAGCTCGGGTGAAAACGCCTGTCCTGGAACAGGGTGGATCTCCACCTTGCCACTCCGCGCCACCGACTGCACCGCCACTTGCCGGTATGCGTAAATATCCCGCGCCATATTCTGCTCCTGTGTTTTCGCCAAGGGCGCCATGGTAGCAGAAGCGATTCGGCAATCAACAGCAGCCGCAGCCGCTCTATTGAATAATCGCTATAGTGTCGAGAGACCGTTTCTAAAACAACGCAAAAGGAAGCATCATGGAAGCACAGAGCACACTGGAAATCTGGCAGGCCGAAGAAGCGGCGATGCGCGCCCGCATGGCGCCCACCGGCGTGGCCAGCCGCGACCAGCTGCGCGAACGCAGCGGTATCGAATTTCTCAACGGGATAGGGTCGGGCGAACTGCCGCCGGCGCCGATCGGCGAATTGATGGGTTTCCTGCCGATCCGCGTGGAGCCGGGTCTGGCGATTTTCCAGGGCACGCCGGGGCTGCAGCATTACAACCCGAGCGGCGTGGTCCACGGCGGCTACGCCGCGACCTTGCTCGACACCGCGCTGGGCTGCTCTATCCACACCATGCTGCCCGCAGGTAAAGGCTATACGACGCTGGATCTGAAAGTGAACTATATCCGCGCCATGACCGACCAAACCGGCCCGGTACGTGCCGAGGGCAAGATCGTCACCGTCGGCGGCCAGGTCGCGGTGGCCGAGGCACGCATCACCGATGCCAATGGCAAGCTGTATGCGTTTGCTACCACTACCTGCCTGATCTTCGCGATCTGACCTTAACGCCATTAAGCTAGCGTGCCGCAAAGCATTTAAAACCCAAGGCAAAGAGCCGGGGTACGACCCGCCGGGTCGTACCCCAGGGTTACGCCCTGGGTTTTGGACGGCAGCCGGCGACCTGCCACCGATCATTTCCACTAACTTGGCGGCGTGACGATCTGGCCATGTCAATTACAGCCGAACCAGCAACGCAATGGCTTGCGCTTCCATTCCCTCTTCGCGGCCAAGGTAGCCCAGCTTCTCGTTGGTCTTGGCCTTGATGTTGACCTGGTCGATTTCCAGCCCAAGATCGGCGGCGATGTTGGCGCACATGGCGCCTATGTGCGGCGCCATCTTCGGCTGCTGGGCGATGATGGTCGCATCGATGTTGCCGACACCGTAGCCCGCGGCGTTCACGCGGCGCGCCGCTTCGCGCAGCAGCACGCGCGAATCGGCGCCCTTGAACTGCACATCGGTATCCGGAAAGTGACGGCCGATATCGCCCAGCGCGGCGCCGCCCAGGATCGCATCGGTAATCGCGTGCAGCAGCACGTCGGCATCGGAATGGCCCAGCAAACCCAGACGGTGCGGGATGTTCACGCCGCCCAAGATCAGCTGACGCCCCTCCACCAGCTTGTGAACGTCATAGCCCTGGCCAATGCGGAACGGGAGTGCGGGTGTGCTCATATTTTTCCTGTACTGTGTGCTTTATTCGGTGTGGGCGAGATACATTTCGGCGATGCGGATATCGGCCGGCAGCGTCACCTTCAAATTGCGCGGATGCCCTTCCACCAGCAGCGGCGACAGACCCAGCGCTTCGACCGCGCTGGCGTCGTCGGTGATCGCGTTCGGATCGGCGGCGGCGCCCAGTGCGCGCGCCAGCAGCGCATAGGGGAACATCTGCGGCGTCTGCGCCAGCCACAGGCCGTCGCGCGCCACCGTGACCACCGCACCGGCACCGCTGCGCTTGACGGTGTCGACTACCGGCAGTGCCAGCAAGCCGCCCGCGGGCGCATCGCCCACGCGCACAATCAGGCGCTCGATCAGCTCGGGCGTCAGGCCGGGACGGGCCGCGTCATGCACCAGTATCCAGTCGCCCGGGGCCACTTCGGCGCTCAGCGCGGTCAGCGCATTGAGCACGGTGTCCATGCGGGTAGCGCCGCCGCAGCGCAGCACCGTCACGCCGGGCGTGCCAGGCGGCAGCACCGCATCGATCTGGCCGTCGGCTTCGCTCACCACCACATAGGTATGGGCGATCAAGGGGCTGGCGCCGAAGGCATCCACGGCGTGGCGCAGCATCGGCTTGCCGCCTATGCTCAGGTACTGCTTGGGTCCGTCGGCGGCCATGCGCGCGCCCACGCCGGCGGCGGGAAGCAGCGCGAAATAGCGCGGTTTTTCAGTGGCGTGTTGCGTCATTCGTTTTTCCTGCCTTGATTATTTGGCGCGGCGGGCGCCGCCCAGTATCTCCTGCAGCTCGCCATTGCAGCTGCGCGAGAGCCGCGCGTATTCTTCCGGTGCGTCGATCTGGTTCTGCAGCTCTTCCACCAGGCCCATTTCGGCTTTGATGTAGGGCATCCAGCCAGTGTTGATCTCATGCTCCAGCGCGGACATCGCAGTGCCGGAGGGCGCATACAGCGGGCGCGCTTCGAAGCGCTTGGCCAGGGCCTCGCGCACCGATTTTTCCACTTTCGGCAAGTGGTCCATATAGGCCTTCAGGTGGCGCATTTCATGCGTCAGGATTTCCTGGTAGCCGCAGGTGCCGGTGGCGAACTCGCTGCCCACATAGACCACCACCGGAGCGTAATACAGCTTGACGGTGATCTTGGGCGCGATGCATTCGTAACCGCTCACAGGGTCCTGCAGGACAGGACCGCCCAGGGCGATCGACATGCGCGACTCGGTACGGGTCAGCCCCAGCACCTTGGCGTTGCCGTTGGCGACACCCTTCATGGCGGTCAGCGCGCGGTAGGACAAATGCTGATCCACGCTATAGCCGTTCTGCTGGGACGACAGCACACTGATGGTCTTGCTGATGGAATCTTCGCAGCGGATCTGGAACGCGGTGCGCTCGGCGCCCCGTGCCGTGGAACTTGCCGCCAGCGCTGCCATCACCACGGCCAAGGCGGGCCAGACAGACAGCGGCGCCAAGCTGGGTGGCAGCGGCAACAGGCGCGGCACGGCCATCGATCAGTCCAGCTTCCAGTCGCCGGAACGTAGCTTGTCGAGCCAGAAAATGCCGATCACGGTTTTCACGTCGGTGATGCGCCCCTCGCGCACCCATAGCAGCAGCTCGTCGATGGAGGCCGTGAAGATCTCCAGGAATTCCCCTTCATCGAGCTTGGCGTCGCCCGCCGTCAGGCCGCGCGCCAGGTATAGATCCAAGTGCTCGTCCGAATAGGCGATGGCGTTGTGGATGGTGGTGACGAATTCCCACTCGGTGGCGTGGTAGCCGGTTTCCTCTTCCAGCTCGCGTTTGGCGCAGCTCAGCGGATCTTCGCCCGGATCGATTTTCCCGGCCGGGAACTCAATGAACACCTGGTCGAGCGGATAGCGGAACTGCCGCTCCATCAGCACGCGGCCGTCATCGAGCAAGGGCAGGATCACGACGGCGCCGGGATGCAGGATGTATTCGCGTGCGGTGTGTTTGCCGTCCGGGAGCGCGACCTCGTCGCGCTGGACCTTGAGGAAATGGCCTTCGTAGACCATTTCACCGCCGAGGCGGGTTTCTTTCAGATGCTTGTCCATGCTCACTCCATTGAAGAGTGTCTAGTGTATCAGCCGCCGTACTTAGCCGTGATGCTTGCGCAGGTAGCGAACCACAAATCCGGGAAAAGCCAGAACCACGAAGAAGCAGCCGGTGATGGCGTAGAACTCCCAGGTCTGCGGGAAAGCGGTGCCGATCTGCGCTTCGATCGCCAGGCCGGCGGCGCCGACGACGAAGTACAGCACCAGCATTTCGAGCAGGCGCACGGCCAGCGGCTTGCGCCGCTGGGCCGCATCCGCGCCGGGCTTGAGGGCCACCAGCGCGAACACCTTCTCGTTAAAGAACGGCAGATTGGCGGCCGCAATTGCGAGCGCGATCACCAACCAGCTGGACGAGGAAGCTTCCATGGCTAGTCAGCTCAGGAGTTCAAGGTCAGGGTCATGGCCTTCATGCAGGCGCCCAGCAGCGCTTGCGGCAGCAGGCCCATGACCACGATGGCCACGCCGTTGATGCTCAGGACGAAGCTCATATCGCCTTTGATGACGATAGGCGAGTTGTCGACCGGCTCATCGAACCACATGGTCTTGACCACGCGCAGGTAGTAGAACGCGCCGATCAGCGAGAACATCACCGCGAACACGGTCAGCCAGATCTGGCCGGTGCCCAGCACCGCGTTCAGCACCGAGAACTTGGCCGCAAAGCCCATCATCGGCGGCACGCCGGCCAGCGAGAACATCAGGATCGACATCACGACCGCGAACCATGGGCTACGCTTGCTCAGGCCCTTGAAGTCGGACAGTTCTTCCGCTTCGAAGCCATTGCGCGCCAGCGCCATCATCACGCCGAAGCTGCCCAGCGTGGTCATCACGTAGGTGATCACGTAGTACATCGAGGCGCTGTAGGCGGCGGCCGCGCCGGTGCGGTCGGTCGCGCCGACCACGCCAGCCAGCAGGCCCAGCAGCACGAAGCCCATTTGCGCGATGGTCGAGTAAGCCAGCATCCGCTTCAGATTGGTCTGGGCGATCGCGGTCAGATTACCCACGGCCAGCGACATCACGGCCAGCACCAGCAGCATCTGCTGCCAGTCCAGCGCCACCGGCAGCAAGCCTTCGACCAACAGACGGATGCAGACGGCGAAGGTCGCCAATTTCGGCGCGCCACCCAGCAGCAGGGTCACGGCGGTCGGGGCGCCCTGATAGACGTCAGGCACCCACATATGGAAGGGTACCGCGCCCAGCTTGAAGGCCAGACCGGCAACCAGGAACACCAGGCCGAACACCAGGATGGTCGGCTTGATGGTGCCGCTGGCGGCGGCCTTGGCCACCAGGGTCAGGTCCAGCGTGCCGGTCGCGCCGTACAGCATCGACATACCGTAGAGCAGGAAGCCCGACGCCAGCGCGCCCAGGATGAAGTACTTCATCGCCGCTTCGGTCGCACGCGCATTGTCGCGACGCAGGGCCACCAGTGCGTACAGCGACAGCGACATCAGTTCGATACCGAGGTAGATCGACAGGAAGCTGTTCCCCGAGATCATCACCATCTGGCCCAGCAGCGAGAACAGTGCGAGCACATAGAACTCGCCGCCCAGGTTACCGCTCAACATCTGGCGGTCGGTGGCGTACTGGCGCGAATAGATCAGGGTCAGGCCCACGGCTGCATAGGTAAACAGCTTGAGCAGGTTCGACATCGGGTCCGACACGAACATGTTCGAGAAGGTGTAGGCGGTGGTGCCGGCGTTAAAGTCGACCAGGCTGAAATAGCCGCAGACGACCAGGGTCAGCAAGGTCAGTACATACGTGATCGAACGCTTGCCCTCGGACAGGAACATATCGATCAGCAGGATCGCGGATGCGGCGATCAGCAGAAAGACTTCTGCGTAGAGCGGGATCATGTTGGTGGTATTCATGGTTGCGTTTCCGTGTTTTTCTTAAGGCAGCTTGGTCTGGGCGACATGCTTGAGCAGGTCGGCAACCGAAACTTGCATCGTGTCGGTGAACGGGGCTGGATACAGACCCATTGCCAGCACGGCCAGCGCCAGAATGCCCAGCATCAGGAACTCACGCTTGTTGATATCGGTCAGTTCGGCCACGTGGTGGTTCGCCACCTTGCCGAAGATGACGCGCTTGGCCATCCACAGCGAGTAGGCGGCACCGAAGATCAGCGCGGTCGCGGCCAGCAGGCCGATCCAGAAGTTGTACTGCACCGCGCCCAGGATCACCATGAACTCGCCGACGAAACCGGAAGTGGCAGGCAGACCGCAGTTGGCCATCGAGAACAGCACGAACAAGGCCGAGAACTTGGGCATCTTGTTCACTACCCCTCCGTAGTCGGCGATCTGGCGCGAGTGGGCGCGGTCGTACAGCACGCCGATGCACAGGAACATCGCGCCGGAGATGAAGCCGTGCGAGATCATCTGCATGATCGCGCCCTGCACGCCCATGTCGTTGAAGATGAAGAAGCCCAGGGTCACGAAGCCCATGTGCGCGATCGACGAATAGGCGACCAGTTTTTTCATGTCCTTCTGTACCAGCGCGACCAGGCCGATGTAGATCACGGCGATCAGCGACAGGGTGATGATGAAACCGGCCATGTAGCGCGATGCGTCCGGGGTGATCGGCAGCGAGAACCGCAGGAAGCCGTAAGCACCCAGCTTCAGCATGATCGCGGCCAGCACGGCGGAGCCGCCGGTTGGCGCTTCGACGTGGACGTCGGGCAGCCAGGTGTGCACCGGGAACATCGGCACCTTGACGGCAAACGCCATCAGGAAGGCCAGGAAGATGAAGATCTGCTCGCGCATCGTCAGCTTCAGCGCGTGCCAGCTCAGGATGTCGAAGCTGTTACCGGCGGCCTTGTACAGGTAGATGATGGCGACCAGCGTCAGCAGCGAACCGAAGAAGGTGTACAGGAAGAACTTGAACGAGGCGTATACGCGGTTCTCGCCGCCCCACACGCCGATGATGATGTACATCGGGATCAGGGTCGCTTCGAAGAAGAAGTAGAACAGCAGGCCGTCCATCGCGCAGAACACGCCGATCATCAGACCGGACAGGATCAGGAAGGCGCCCATGTACTGGGCCACGCGTTTCTCGATCACCTGCCAGGCCGAGATCACCACGATCACGGTGATGAAGGCCGTCAGCGGAATGAACCACAGCGACAGGCCGTCGATGCCCAGCGAGTACAGGATGTTGAAGCGTTCGATCCACGGCGATTTTTCGACGAACTGCATGCCATGGGCCGCGTTGTCGAAATCGGTGATCAGCGGGATCGTCACCAGGAAGCTGACGATGGAGGCGATCAGCGCGCCGACGCGCACCGCGCCGGCATTGCTGTCGCGGCCCAGCGCCAGTACCAGCAGGCCGAACAGGATCGGAACCCAGATCGCCAGGCTCAGATACGGAGGGAGAGTAGAAATTGACTGCATCATGGTTATCGTTATCTCTTTGCGTGTCAGCTAATTAAACGTGCCAAAACGGCAGGAAGTAGACCAGGAACCCCAGAATGCCGAGGATCATGACGAACGCGTAGTGGTAGATATAACCAGTCTGCGCCAGGCGGGTCAGCGATGCGAACCAGCCCACTACCTTGGCGCTGCCATTGACGACCAGGCCATCGATCAGGGCCTTGTCGCCCACGTTCCACAGGCCGTTACCCAGCAGGCGGGCACCGCCTGCGAACACGACTTCGTTGAACTTGTCCATGTAGTACTTGTTATCCAGCAGTGTATGAACAGCGTGGAACTTCGCGTAGAACCAGGCCGGTACGCGCGGGTTGATCATGTAGCAGTAGTAGGCCGCGGCGACGCCCAGGGTGGCCAGGGCCAGCGGCACCGAAGTCAGCGAATGCACCACCATCTGGAACGGCGAATGGAATTCATGCGCCAGTTCTTCCATCGCGTGGTGGTTCTCGCCGACGAAGATCACGCCGTCGAAGAATTTACCGAACAGCATAGGCGCGATCGTCAGGTAGCCGATGACCACCGAAGGAATGGCCAGCATCACCAGCGGGAACCACACGACGAATGGCGACTCGTGCGGCTTCTGGCCCGGGGCCAGGCCATGGTGGGCGTGATCGTCTTCCTCGTCGTGGCCATGGTCGTCATGACCGTGCGCATCGTGGGCGCCCTTCGCGTCATGCGCGGCGGGTGCGTGATGGTCGTCGTGGGCGTGGGCCTTGCCGAAGCGCTCTTCACCGTGGAATACCAGGAAGTACATGCGGAAGGAGTAGAACGCGGTCACGAATACGCCAGCGAGCACGGCGAAGTTGGCGAAGCCGGCACCCCAGATATGGGTCGCGGCGACGGCTTCGATGATGCTGTCTTTCGAATAGAAGCCCGAGAAGAACGGGGTACCGATCAGCGCCAGGGAACCGAGCAGCGAGGTGAACCAGGTGATTGGCATGTACTTGCGCAGGCCGCCCATATTGCGGATGTCCTGGTCGTGGTGCATGCCGATGATGACCGAACCGGCGCCAAGGAACAGCAGTGCCTTGAAGAAGGCGTGGGTCATCAGGTGGAATACGGCGATCGAGTAGGCCGAGGAACCCAGCGCCACCGTCATATAACCCAGCTGCGACAGGGTCGAGTAGGCGACCACGCGCTTGATGTCGTTCTGGATGATGCCCAGGAAGCCCATGAACAGTGCGGTGATCGAACCGATGACCAGCACGAAGGACAGCGCGGTGTCGGACAGCTCGAACAGCGGCGACATGCGGGTCACCATGAAGATACCGGCCGTAACCATGGTCGCGGCGTGGATCAGTGCGGAGATCGGGGTCGGGCCTTCCATCGAGTCAGGCAGCCAGACGTGCAGCGGGAACTGGGCCGATTTGCCCATCGCGCCGATGAACAGGCAGATACAGGCTACCGTCAGCAGCATCCAGTCGGTGCCCGGCAGGGTCAGCGTGGCCAGTTGCTCGCGCTTGGCGAACACTTCCTGGTAGTCCATCGAACCGGCGTAGGCCAGCAGCAGGCCGATGCCCAGGATGAAGCCGAAGTCGCCCACGCGGTTGACCAGGAAGGCCTTCATATTGGCCACGATCGCGGTCGGGCGGGTGTACCAGAAGCCGATCAGCAGATACGAGACCAGACCCACCGCTTCCCAGCCGAAGAACAGCTGCAGGAAGTTGTTGGCCATGACCAGCATCAGCATCGCGAAGGTGAACAGCGAGATGTAGGAGAAGAAGCGGTTATAGCCTTCGTCTTCCGCCATGTAGCCGATCGTGTAGATGTGCACCATCAGCGAGACAAACGTCACCACGCACATCATCATCGCCGACAGCGCGTCGATCTGGAAACCGACGACCAGCTTCATGCCGGCCACCGTCATCCAGTTATAGACCGTGCCGTTAAAGCCGGCGCCATTGATAACGTCGTTGAGCGTCATCGCCGACAGAATGAATGCAATCAGTACGCCAAGGATCGTCGCGGTATGCGACGTCTTGCGACCGACCAGATTCCCGAAAAATCGGGTTCCAAACAAGCCTGCGATCATGGCGCCGAAAAGCGGCGCCAGAGGGATGGCCAGAAGGAGGTTAGGGTTGAGAGTTTGCCCCGCCATGATGAACCTTAATCGTTATTATTCGAGGTTGAAACTTAGCCTTTGAGGCTATCCAGGTCTTCTACGTTGATGGTGTCCAGATTACGGAACATCACCACCAGGATCGCGAGGCCGATCGCCGATTCGGCGGCGGCCACGGTCAGAATGAAGAAGACAAAGATCTGCCCGGCCGCGTCGCCCAGGTAATGCGAGAACGCGATGAAATTCATGTTCACCGCCAGCAGCATCAGTTCGATGGCCATCAGCAGGACAATGACGTTCTTGCGATTCAGGAAAATGCCCACGATCGAGATCGCGAACAGGATCGCGCCAAGAACGAGGTAGTGAGCGAGCGATAAAGTCATGGTGCCTCCTTGGCTTCCGCGCCGGACTGGCCACGGGTAGAAACTGCGTCGACCTTGATGATCTTCAGACGGTCGTTACGCTTGACGCGGACCGCATCGGCCGGGTCGAAGTACTTGCTGTCCTTGCGCTTGCGCAGGGTCAGGGCGACTGCGGCGATGATGGCCACCAGCAGGATCGCGGCGGCGATTTCGAAGCCGTAGATGTATTTGGTGTAGATCAGCAGGCCCAGTTCCTTGGTGCCGCCGATGTTGCCGGCGGCGACAGCCTGCTGGTCGAAGGTCAGGAAACCGCGCCACAGCACGGCGGCCATTTCCAGCACGATGAGCACACCGACGAAGGAAGCGACCGGCAGGTAGCCCCAGAAGCCCTGGCGCATCTTGTCGATATCGATATCGAGCATCATGACCACGAACAGGAACAGCACCATGACGGCGCCGACATAGACCAGTACCAGCACGATGGCCAGGAACTCGGCTTCGAGCAGCATCCAGATGGCGGCGGCCGAGAAGAACGACAGCACCAGGAACAGTGCCGCGTGAATCGGATTGCGCGCCGTGATAACGCGGGTCGCGGCCAATATCATGATGGCCGAGAACACGTAAAACAAAGCAGTTTTAAATTCCATAACTTACCCAGGAGACGTACAGTTTATTGATCGTTACCGCTGTTACTTTTCGATCCGGTGGCCGCCCTGCCCTTGCGGGCTGGCGGCCGACCCGGATCAGCGGTAGGGAGCGTCCGCGGCGCGGGCTGCGGCGATCTCGTTTTCGTAACGGTCGCCGACGGCCAGCAGCATCTCTTTCGTGTAGTACAGATCGCCGCGTTTCTCGCCGTGATATTCCAGCACATGGGTCTCGACGATCGAATCGACCGGGCAGGACTCTTCGCAGAAACCGCAGAAGATGCACTTGGTCAGGTCGATGTCGTAGCGGGTGGTACGGCGCGAACCGTCGTCACGCTGCTCCGACTCGATCGTGATGGCCATCGCCGGGCACACCGCTTCGCACAGTTTGCAGGCGATGCAGCGCTCTTCCCCGTTGGGGTAGCGGCGCAGCGCATGCAGACCACGGAAGCGTGGCGAGATCGGCGTTTTCTCTTCCGGGAATTGCACGGTGATCTTGCGCGAGAACATGTACTTGCCCGTCAGCGCCATCCCCTTGATCAATTCGGCCAGCATCAGGCTGCCGAAGAAGTCTTTAATTCGTTCCATGATTCTTCCTTACTTCCAAATATTCCAGGACGTCTGCATGACGCCGGCCACGATGACCAGATACGCCAGCGTCACGGGGATGAACACTTTCCAGCCCAAACGCATGATCTGGTCATAGCGGTAGCGCGGGAAGGTACCGCGCACCCAGACGAACAGGGACACGATGAAGAAGGTCTTGGCGAACAGCCAGAAGAAGCCGCCGAAACCGCCCCAGAATTCCAGGAAGGTGAATGGTGCCGCCCAGCCGCCCAGGAACATGATGGAACCGAGTGCGCCGACCAGGATCATGTTGGCGTATTCGGCCAGCATGAACATGGCGTAGGACATGCCCGAGTACTCGACCATGTGACCGGCCACGATTTCCGACTCGCCCTCGACCACGTCGAAGGGGTGGCGGTTCGCTTCGGCCAGGCCGGAAGTGAGGTAGATGACGAACAGCGGCAGCAGCGGCAGCCAGTTCCACGACAGCATGCTCACGCCATGTTCAACGAAGAAGCCCTTCTGCTGGCCCTGGACGATGTCGATGAAGTTCAGCGAACCGGACACCATCAGCACCACCACCAGCACGAAGCCCATCGGGATTTCGTAGGAAATCATCTGGGCCGAGGCGCGCATCGCGCCCAGGAAGGAGTACTTCGAGTTCGAGGCCCAGCCGGCGATGATGATGCCGTAGACTTCCATCGAGGTGATCGCCAGCAGCAGCAGCAAGCCGGCGTTGACGTTGGCCAGCACCGCTTCCGGACCGAAAGGCACGACCGACCAGGCGGCCAGCGCCGGCATGATGGTCATGATAGGACCGATGATGAACAGGCCGGTGGCGGCCTTGGTCGGGATCACGATTTCCTTGAACAGCAGCTTGAGCGCATCGGCGATCGGCTGCAGCAGGCCCATAGGACCGACGCGGTTGGGACCGACGCGGATCTGGATCCAGCCGATCAGCTTGCGCTCCCACAGGGTGGCGTAGGCGACCAGGCCCATCAGCGGCAGCAGCACGCACAGGATCTTGATCATGGTCCAGACCAGCGGCCAGATCGGCGCCAGGAAACTGCTGGCGCCCGCGTGATTGATAACGTTAACGAATTCAGGCAGAGCCATTATTTACCCTCTCCTGCTTTTTCAACGGTGATGGAGCCGAACATGCCGCCCAGCGTGGCGGTGGCCGGGTGAGCGGCCGCTACGCGCACGGCGTTCGCAGGCAGGCTGGCAACGATAGCGGCCGGCAGAATCGCCGAACCGGAACCCTGGCTGACCTTGACCCTGTCGCCAGCGGCCACGCCCAGTTGCTGCGCCAGCGAAGGCGAGATCTGCGCGACAGGCGCGGCGGCATCGGCGGTCTTCTGCAGCGAGGCGGCGCGGCGCACCACGGCGTCGGCGAAGTAGATAGGCACGTCGGTCACGCGTTCCAGGCCAGCGGCGGCAGCGCGCACGGCGGCGACGGGCGCCAGCTTGGACACATTGTTCAGACGCGCCGACACGTCGGCGGCGCCGGCGCCCAGCACTTCGTCACGCACCGCTTCCGAGGTGTCGTAGTCGAAGCCGGACAGGCCCAGGATGTTGCCCAGTACGCGCAGCACTTTCCAGGCCGGACGGGTTTCCAGCAGCGGCTTGACGGTGCCGTTGAAGCTTTGCGGACGGCCTTCGCAGTTGACGTAGGTGCCCGAGGTTTCGCTGAACGGCGAAATCGGCAGCAGCACGTCGGCGTAGTCCATGCCGTGCTTGTAGGCGGACATCACGACCACCATCTCGGCATGCTTCAGCGCTTCGGTGGCGGCCTGTGGATTGACCGCATCCAGTTCCGGTTCCACGTTCAGCAGCACGTATGCCTGTTTCGGGGTCGAGAAGGCAGCCACGTTCGAGGCATTGGCACCGACCAGGCTCGCGCCCACGGTGTTGGCCGCTTCGGTCAGATAACCCAGCTTGGCGCCGGTGTTCGCGGCGATCCACTGTGCCAGCGCGTGCAGCGCGCCCGCCTGTGGATGCTGCACCGCCGAGTTACCCAGCAGGACAGCCTTGTTCTCGCCCGACAGCAGGCTGGCGGCGATCGCGGTAGCCGCATCGCTCGCGACCACGGCATCGAAACCGGCCGGAGCGGCGATCTCTTTGGCCTTGGCCACGGCCACTGCCACTTCCGACAGAGCGGCGAGCCACTCGGACGGTGCGGCGATGATCTTGTTGGCGACCGTCATCAGCAGGTCGTCATCGGACGCATGCAGGATGGACAGCTTGGCGCCGGCCTTGACCGAGGTGCGCAGGCGGGTCGCCAGCAGCGGATGGTCCTTGCGCAGGAAGGAGCCGATCACGAAAGCGCGGTTCAACTGACCGAATTCGTTGATCGACATGCCCAGCCATGGCTTGACGTCGGCGCCCAGCGAGAAATCGCTGTGACGCAGGCGGGTGTCCACGCTGTCCGAACCCAGGCCGCGCACCAGCTTTTGCAGCAGGTGCAGCTCTTCCAGGGTCGAATGCGGGGTCGCCAGCGCGGCGATGGCTTTCTCGCCATGTTCGTGCTTGATGTTTTTCAGACCGTGGGCCACGTATTCCAGCGCGGTCTGCCAGTCGGTTTCCTTCCATTCGCCGCCCTGCTTCAGCATAGGCTGGGTCAGACGGTCGGCGCTGTCCAGGCCCTCATACGAGAAGCGGTCCTTGTCGGAAATCCAGCACTCGTTGACGGCGTCGTTTTCCAGCGGCAGCACGCGTTTGACCTTGCCGCCCTTGACTTGCACGATCAGGTTCGCGCCCAGGCCATCATGCGGGCTGACCGATTTGCGGCGCGACAGTTCCCACGAACGGGCGCTGTAGCGGAAAGGCTTGGAGGTCAAAGCGCCAACCGGGCACAGGTCGATCATATTGCCCGACATTTCCGAATTCACGGTCTGGCCGACAAAGGTGGTGATCTCCGAGTGTTCGCCGCGGCCAACCATGCCCAGCTCCATGACGCCGGCCACTTCCTGGCCAAAGCGCACGCAGCGGGTGCACTGGATGCAGCGCGCCATTTCCTGCATCGATACCAGCGGACCGGCATCTTTCGGCGTGACGACGCGCTTGTCTTCTTCGTAGCGCGAGCCGCTCTTGCCGTAACCGACGGCCAGATCCTGCAACTGGCATTCGCCGCCCTGATCGCAGATCGGGCAGTCCAGCGGGTGGTTAATCAGCAGGAATTCCATCACGGACTTCTGTGCCTGCACAGCCTTGTCGCTGGCGGAGCGCACGATCATGCCTGCCGATACCGGCGTGGCACATGCGGGCAAAGGCTTGGGGGCCTTCTCCACTTCGACCAGACACATGCGGCAGTTCGCAGCGATCGACAATTTCTTGTGATAGCAGAAGTGCGGAATGTAGGTTCCCAGTTTGTTGGCGGCGTCCATCACCATGCTACCAGCAGGGACTTCGACTTTTTTGCCGTCTATTTCGATTTCAACCATGGTGATCGTTACCTGACGCAGCTTAGATGTAAGCGGGCACTAAGCAATGCTTGTGCTCGACGTGATATTCAAATTCTTCGCGGAACTGCTTGATGAAGGCCCGCACCGGCATCGCCGCCGCATCGCCCAAGGCGCAAATGGTGCGGCCCTGGATGTTGTCGGCGATCGAGTTCAGCATGTCCAGATCCGACGCGCGGCCCTGGCCATGCTCGATACGATGCACCATGCGGTACATCCAGCCCGTGCCTTCGCGGCAAGGGGTGCACTGGCCGCAGGACTCTTCGAAGTAGAAGTAGGACAGGCGCTCCAGCGCCTTGACCATGCAGCGCGTTTCGTCCATGACGATGACCGCGCCCGAACCGAGCATCGAGCCGGCTTTGGCGATCGAGTCGTAGTCCAGGTCGGTATCCATCATGATTTCGCCGCGGATCACCGGAGCGGACGAGCCGCCAGGGATCACGGCCTTGATCTTCTTACCGCCGCGCATGCCGCCTGCCAGTTCCAGCAGCTTGGCGAACGGGGTGCCCAGCGGCACCTCGTAATTGCCCGGCAGGTTGACGTCGCCCGAGATCGAGAAGATCTTCGAACCGCCATTGTTCGGACGGCCCATGCCCAGGTACTTCTCCGGGCCCATGTTCAGGATGAAGGGAACGGCGGCGAAGGTCTCGGTATTGTTGATGGTGGTCGGCTTGCCGTACAGGCCGAACGAGGCCGGGAAAGGCGGCTTGAAGCGCGGCTGACCCTTCTTGCCTTCGAGCGACTCCAGCAGCGCGGTTTCTTCGCCGCAGATGTAGGCGCCGTAACCGTGGTGGGCGTGCAACTGGAAGGAAAATTCGCTACCCATGATCTTGTCGCCCAGGAAGCCGGCGGCACGCGCCTCTTCCAGCGCTTCTTCGAACAGCAGGTATTCGTGGAAGATTTCGCCGTGGATGTAGTTGTAACCCACGGTGATGCCCATCGCGTAAGCGCCAATGGCCATGCCTTCGATCAGCGCATGGGGATTGTAGCGAATGATGTCGCGGTCCTTGAAAGTGCCCGGTTCGCCTTCATCTGTATTGCAGACGAGGTATTTCTGGCCAGGGAACTGGCGCGGCATGAAGCTCCACTTCAGGCCGGTCGGGAAACCTGCGCCGCCGCGGCCGCGCAGCGACGAGGCCTTCAGGTCGGCGATGATCTGTTCCGGCGTGATTTTTTCTTCGAGAATACGGCGCAGGGCGCTGTAGCCGCCACGCTTGACGTAGTCTTCCAGATGCCAGTTCTTGCCGTCCAGGCCAGCCAGGATGACGGGGTCGATGTGTCGATTGTGGAGCGAGGTCATTTCTTCAGTTCCTCCACGAGGGCGTCGATTTTGTCGTTGGACATGAAACTGCACATGCGGTGGTTATTCACCAGCATCACCGGTGCGTCGCCGCAGGCGCCCATGCACTCACCTTCCATCAAGGTGAACGCGCCATCCGCGGTGGTGTCGCGGTAGTCGATGCCCAGCTTTTCTTTCAGATGGTGCGCCGCGCGCTCGCCGCCCGACAGGGCGCAAGGCAGGTTGGTGCACACGGTGATCTTGTGCTTGCCCAGCGGTTTCAGGTTGTACATATTGTAGAAAGTCGCGACTTCCTGCACGGCGATGGCCGGCATGCGGATGTAGTCTGCGAGTTCCTGCATGGTTTCTGGCGACAGCCAGCCCAGTTCCACCTGGGCATGGGCCAGCGAGGCCATCACGGCCGACTGGCGCTGGTCGGCCGGATACTTGGCCAACTCACGGTCGATTTTCTTGTAGCACTGCTCTGATAACAACATACTTTTCTGCCTTTTGGACTTAGCGGTCAATACTGCCGAACACGATATCTTGTGTACCAATGATGGTCACGGCGTCGGCAATCATGTGGCCACGCGCCATCTCATCGAGCGACTGCAGGTGTGCGTAGTCGGGAGCGCGCAATTTCATGCGGTAGGGCTTGTTGGCGCCGTCGGAAATCAGGTAGATGCCAAACTCGCCCTTCGGATGCTCCACCGCGCTGTAGGCTTCGCCCGGCGGCACGTGGAAGCCTTCGGTAAACAGCTTGAAGTGGTGGATCAGCGATTCCATATTGGTCTTCATGTCGACGCGGCCCGGAGGCGCCACCTTGCGGTTGTCGGACATGACCGGCCCCGGATTATTGCGCAGCCATTCCACGCACTGCTTGATGATGCGGTTGGACTGGCGCATTTCTTCCACGCGCACCAGATAGCGGTCGTAGCAGTCGCCGTTGGTGCCGATAGGAACGTCGAAGTCCAGCAGGTCGTAGACTTCGTAAGGCTGATGCTTGCGCAGATCCCAGGTGATGCCCGAACCGCGCAGCATGGCGCCGGTAAAGCCCATCGCCAGCGCATCTTCCGGCTTGACCACGCCGATGCCGACGGTCCGCTGTTTCCAGATACGGTTGTCGGTCAGCAGCGTTTCGTATTCGTCGACATAGGTCGGGAAACGGCGGCTGAAGTCTTCGATGAAGTCGAGCAGCGAACCCTGGCGGTTCTCGTTCAGTGCGGCAATCGCCTTGGCGTTGCGGATGATCGAGGCCTTGTGCTGCGGCATCGCGTCCGGCAGGTCGCGATACACGCCGCCCGGACGGTAGTAGGCCGCGTGCATGCGCGCGCCCGACACCGCTTCGTAGCAGTCGAACAGGTCTTCGCGGTCGCGGAAGGCGTACAGGAAGGGGCCCATGGCGCCGACGTCGAGCGCGTGCGCGCCCAGCCACATCAGGTGGTTCAGCAGGCGGGTGATTTCATCGAACATCACGCGGATGTACTGCGCGCGCAGCGGCACTTCCAGGCCCAGCAGCTTCTCGATGGCCAGCACATAGGCGTGCTCGTTGCACATCATCGACACGTAGTCGAGACGGTCCATATACGGCACCGATTGCAGATAGGTCTTCTGCTCGGCCAGCTTCTCGGTGCCGCGGTGCAGCAGGCCGATATGCGGGTCGGCGCGCTGGATCACTTCGCCGTCGAGCTCGAGCACCAGGCGCAGCACGCCGTGCGCTGCCGGGTGCTGCGGACCAAAGTTCAGGGTGTAGTTCTTAATTTCAGCCATTATTTCATCCCGTAATTTTCTTCGCGGATTACGCGCGGCACGTTTTCACGCGGCTCGATCGTCACAGGCTGGTAGATCACGCGTTTCTGCTCGGCGTCGTAGCGCATTTCGACATAGCCCGACACCGGGAAGTCTTTGCGGAACGGATGGCCGATGAAGCCGTAGTCGGTCAGGATGCGGCGCAAGTCGTTGTGGCCGTCGAACAGGATGCCGAACATGTCGAACGCTTCGCGCTCGTACCAGTTGGCGGTACGCCAGACGCCGATCACGGAGGCCAGCAGCGGCATCTCGTCATCCGGTGCGAACACGCGCACGCGCACGCGCCAGTTGTGCTTAACGGACAGCAAATGGGACGTGACCGCGAAACGCAGTCCGCCCCAGGCGCCATCGCCGTAAGTGGAGTAATCGACGCCGCACAGGTCGATCAGCTGGTCGAAGCCCAGGCTGGCGTCATCGCGCAGCGTGGTCATGGTGGCCAGGTAATCGTCGGCCTTGACGACGAGCGTGATTTCGCCCAGCGCCACGGTGACGCTGATGCGCTCGCCAAAGGCCGTGGCCAAGGCGGTTTGCAACACTTCTAATTGTGTAGTCATAATGAATCTGTGCCCTGCCGGTTAGCGCGCGATGGTACTGGTACGCTTGATCTTGTTCTGCAGCTGCATGATGCCGTACAGCAGAGCTTCTGCCGTCGGTGGGCAGCCTGGCACATACACATCCACCGGCACGATGCGGTCGCAGCCGCGCACCACCGAGTAGGAGTAGTGATAGTAGCCGCCGCCGTTGGCGCAAGAGCCCATCGAGATGACCCAGCGCGGTTCCGGCATCTGGTCGTAGACCTTGCGCAGCGCCGGCGCCATCTTGTTGCACAGCGTGCCTGCCACGATCATCACGTCGGACTGGCGTGGCGACGGACGGAACACGACGCCAAAACGGTCCATATCGTAACGGGCTGCGCCCACGTGCATCATTTCTACCGCACAGCATGCCAGACCGAACGTCATCGGGAACATCGACCCGGTACGTGCCCAGTTGATCAGCTTGTCGGCCGAGGTGGTGATGAAACCTTCGTTAAATACGCCTTCAATAGCCATGGCTTATTCCCAATCAAGGGCACCTTTCTTCCAGATATACCAAAAACCGACCACGAATTCGGCGATGAACACCATCATCGTCACGAAACCGCTCCAGCCCAGTTCGCGCATGGATACGCCCCACGGGAAGAAGAATGCCGTTTCCAGATCGAACAAAATAAACAGGATTGCGACCAGATAGTACCGGACGTCGAACTTCATGCGCGCATCTTCGAAGGCTTCGAAGCCGCATTCATAGGGGGAGAGTTTTGCGGAGTCTGGCTTGTGAGGGCCGAGAATACGCCCCAGCAGCTGGGGCACGACACCAACGCCGAGACCGACGAGGATGAATAACAATACGGGGAAATAGTTTTCGAGGTTCACGGTTTGAATAAGCTTAAGTTGAACGGTCGGTTAGGTCACACTGCGGAACGCTGCAGTGCATTTAACGTTCGACCCCAATCAAAATCAAAGCTTAGACCAGGATCAAACGACACATCCTCGTGAAAAAGCCAGCTGTGGCATGCATCATGGTGATGCATGCGTCCTGCTGGCTTCTAATTCTGGTGCCGACGGCGAGACTCGAACTCGCACAGCTTGCGCCACTACCCCCTCAAGATAGCGTGTCTACCAATTTCACCACGTCGGCGTTAAGGCCGCTATTCTACTGCGTTTTGCCGCATTTGTTAATGCAAATTGCGGCCAAACAAGAAGAAAAGCGATAAATCTTTCATTCTTTTTTGTCCCACCCGATTTTTACATGGGAGGATGCCAAAATAACAGGCAGGACAATTCAAACCTTACAGCTAACTTACAAGTCGCGCACTTCCGACTTACTAAATTCTTGCAAAAATATTACAGAAATCTTACAAACACGCGGCCCGGGATATTCTCCAGGCCGCAATAATACAATTACTTGGGAATCGATGCAGCAGGCGCAGGAGCGGCCGGTGCGGGCACCGAAGCAGCTGCCGCGGCGGCAGGCGCAGGAGCCGCTGGTGCGGTCGGGATCGCGCCAGCGCCGGTGGCTGGTACCGGAGCAACGACCTTATCCATCACGCCGCCGCTGACGCCGGTGCTGTGCTGGGTGGTGATATAGGACAGTGCCAGGGTGGCGCTGAAGAAGATCGCGGCAGCGACGCCGGTCGACTTGGACATGAAGTTCGACGACCCGGTGGCGCCGAACAGGCTGCCGGAAGCACCGGAACCGAAGGCGGCGCCCATATCGGCACCCTTACCATGTTGCAGCAATACCAGCGCGATAATCGAAATCGCCGACAAAACCTGTACCACCACTACCAAATTGAAGAAAGCGTTCATGCTAATCCATTCTCTATTTAAATTAAGCCCGCAGCCAAAAGCCGCATGCAGCGGGTATTACGCGGCGGCGTGAATGATGGCGAGGAAATCCGTCGCCTTCAAAGCCGCACCGCCAATCAGGCCGCCGTCAATATCGGGCTGCGCCATCAATTCTTTTGCATTGTCCGGTTTCATGCTGCCACCGTACAGTATCTGCACCGCCGGCGCAGCGGCCGCATTGGCTTGCGCCAGTTGCGCGCGCAGGGCCGCATGCACTTCCTGCGCCATTTCCGGCGTGGCGGTCTTGCCGGTGCCGATCGCCCAGACCGGCTCGTAAGCCAGTACCAGACGGGCCACGTCCGCCGTCGAAATCGCTTCCAGCACGGCGCCCAGCTGCGCACCGACAACGGCATTGGTCTGCCCTGCTTCGCGTTCGGCCAGCGTTTCGCCGATGCAGACGACAGGGATCAGGCCGGCAGCCAGGGCCGCCACGGTTTTCTTGGCGACCAGCTCGCTGCTTTCCAGATGGTAGGCGCGACGCTCGGAGTGACCCAGGATCACATAGCGGCTGGCGAAATCGACCAGCATCGCGGCCGAGACTTCGCCGGTGTAGGCGCCGCTGGCGTGGGCCGACATATCCTGCGCACCCCAGCCGACCGGCGTACCCGTCAGGGCGGCCTGGCACTGGGCCAGGTAAGGCGCCGGTGCGCACACGGCGCAATCGGCCGCGCCAGCGCTCAAACCAGCCGAAATACCCGCCAGCAGACTTGCGTTAGCAGCAAGGTTGCCGTTCATTTTCCAATTGCCGATAACGAGTTTGCGTCGCATAGTAGCCTAGTTTGTCTCAATAACCCGCTATTTTAACGCGAGGCCGGAAGCCCGGTCAAACCGCATACCTCTTGGCACCATCAATTAGCGTGCCAGAATGATACGGATTTTCCCCGAATCGTGCTGAAGGCCGTCAGATGAGCTGCAGCATGATCTTGCCGACATGGGTGCTGGCCTCCATCAAGGCATGCGCGCGGGCCGCCTGGGCCAGCGGGAAAGTCTCGTAAATCACCGGCTTGATGCGCCCCGCTTCCAGCATCGGCCAGACGCGCTGCCGCAACTGGGCCGCGATGGCAGCCTTGAAGGCGATCGAGCGCGGACGCAGGGTGGAACCGGTAATGGTCAGGCGGCGGCGCAGCACCTGGCCCAGGTCCAGCGTCGATTTGGCGCCGCCCAGTAGCGCGATGATGGCGATGCGGCCGTCGTCGGCCAGGCAGGCAATTTCGCGCGGCAGATAGTCGCCCCCGACCATGTCGAGGATCACGTCGGCGCCGCGGTCGGCGGTCAGCGAGCGCGTAATGGCGGTGAAGTCTTCACTACGGTAATTGATGCCGCGCTCGGCGCCCAGCGCTTCGCAGGCGCGCGCCTTGTCGTCGCTGCCGGCGGTGGCGAACACGCGATGGCCCATGGCGGCGGCCAGCTGGATCGCCGTCACGCCGATGCCCGACGTGCCGCCCTGCACCAGCAGGGTTTCGCCGGCGCTCAGGTGGGCGCGGTCGAAGACATTGCTCCAGACGGTGAAATAGTTTTCCGGCAGCGAGGCCGCCTCCAGCATCGACAGGCCTTTCGGCACGGGCAGGCATTGCTGCCATGGGGCCACGCAGTACTCGGCATAGCCGCCGCCCTGGACCAGGGCGCAGACCAGATCGCCTTTAGTGAAGGGAGAGCCGGCCAGGTCGCCGTCGACGATTTCGCCGGCCACTTCCAGGCCGGGCAGGTCGGAGGCGCCCGGCGGCGGCGCGTAACTGCCCTGGCGCTGGAACACATCGGGACGGTTGATGCCGGCCGCGTGGACGCGGATCAGCACCTCGCCGGCCTTCACGACAGGCATGGGGCGTTCGCACAGCTGCAGGACGTCGGCCGGACCGGGCTGGGTGATTTCGATTGCGTGCATGGCGGCGCGTCCTGTGAGGGGAAAGCGCGATTGTACGTCAGAGAGAGCGTGCCTGCAGCGCCGTTAAGCCTTGAAGCAATGGGGCCGGCGGCGCAGTCAGACCTTAAAGCGCAGGGGGCGGCAGCGCCATTCAAATTTGAAGCGAAGGGGCCGCCGGCGTCGTTAAAACCGACGGCAAAGAGCCGGGGTCTGACCCGCGGGGTCAGACCCCAGGGGTACGCCGTGGGTTTCAGGAAAGCGCCGGCGGCCCACAGACGTTAGAGCGGCGTCATCAACCCACAGCCTTTAGTTGGCCGCGCGTGGCGCGGCGCCGGTACGCGACTTGGCCGGCAGCGGCGTATTCGGCTTCCACGCCGCCGACAAGGCCTGCCCTTCCTCGATCTGCTCCTGGCTCATGCTCTTGAGAATAGCGCCGCGCTGCTCGGCCGCGTTCATCGATCCGCCCGTGGCGGCCAGATTCCACAACATGTAAGCGATCACATAATCCTGCGGCATGCCGCCAATGTGATAGCGGTACATCAGCCCCAGCACCTGCTGCGCCTCCGCATGCCCCTGCTCGGCGGCCTTGCGGAACCACACGATCGCCTGCTTGTGATCCTGGATCACCGCATTGCCGGTGTAGTACATGGCGCCCACCACATACTGCGCGTCGGCCTTGCCCTGCACTGCCGCCTTGCGGTGCCAGCTGAGCGCCTGCTTGTAGTCCTGCGCCACGCCGCGGCCCATGTAATACATCAGCCCCATCAGATGCTGGGCGTCGGCGTTGCCGCCCTGGGCCAGCGGGGTGATCTCGCGCAGCGCCTGCGCGTAGTTCTTGTTGTTGTAAGCCATGGCGCCTTCGGCGAACCCGGCCTGTGCGGCGCTCTGGACGCCGAGCGCGATGCATATCGCTAATAGAAATTTTTTCATGTCGCGTAAGAAATGGGTATTTTTATGATGATCATTCCGCAGCCGGAACGCCATTTACTTCCAACTCACTTTACCGAGGCCGTCAACGGTGACGTCGCGATTGAGCGGCTTGCCATACACGCCCACCGAACCAAGTCCGCTCAGGTTCAGGCGCACGCTGTTCTTGGCGTTGATGGTCGCATTGCCCAGCCCGCTCAAATCGAGGTCGACGGCATCGGCCTGGAACTGCTGCGCGTTCAGGCCGCCCAGCCCGCCCAATCTGGCGCGCAGCTGCTTGCTGCGCCCGCCCAAGGTGATGTAGCCGGCGCCGCGCAGTTCCAGCACGGTCTGCTCGTTTTCGCTGATCCACAGGTTCATGCTGCCGACCCCGCCCAGCAAAGCGCTGACATGCTTATAGTCGGCCACCACCTTCATCCGCCCTGCCCCGTCCATGGCCAGCTCCAGCTCGTCGCCGGTGAAGCCGCTGATCTCCGTACTGCCCACGCCTTCACACACCACCTGGCGCAACTGCGGCAGCACCAGGTCGGCGCGCAGCACCGAGCGCTCGGACTTGAAACCGTTCAGATCGGTATCCAGATGCAGGGTATCGCCGTTTTGCGTGGCCGTGATCTTGGACAGCAGGCGTTTATCGGCGGTAATCGTCAGCGAAGGCGTGGCGCCCTGGCGGATTTTCAGGTCGACCATGCCGTCGAGCTTGATGCGCACCACGCGCGCGTCGATCTGGCGCGTCTCGCTGCCCTGTTCTTCGGCCGAGGCGCGGCTGAACAGGGCGAAAAACGCGGCCAGCAGCAAGCCGAATTGGAGTAATTTCTTCATACCGGGTTCCCTTGAGAGTGTTCGTGGTGCGATGCCGCGCAGCAGTCGGCAAAGTGTACAAATCGACAGGGTGAACTATAGCGGGGGTGGGGGCCAGCGGTGCGAAAATTGCGACAGACTGCAGAAAAGGGGGAATGGATGACGCGGGGGTGGGTTGTGGGGGTGGGCTTGCATTGGCGGGCCGGCGGCTCAATTCAAAACCCACGGCAAAGAGCTGGGGTCTGACCCGCCGGGTCAGCCCCCAGGGT
>JABTBR010000070.1 GCA_013284265.1 Oxalobacteraceae bacterium
GTTTCGCCAGCCAACGCGACTTTAGTCTTCTTCTGTTTTTGAGCAAACGCAGCATCAGAAAGATTTGAGTTATAGGCTGAAAGAGTCAAGTTCCCGAGCAGGTCTTTGTGTTCTTCCTGGATATCGGCAGCAACGTCGGAGTCACCATCCGCCAACATGTCGGTCCACCCTTTCTTCAACGGCTCACCTTGTGGCAGGACATGCTCAATCGTCCAAACATATCTTCCTTTATCCGTACGACGCCAGAAGTCCACACGATCCTCATCGGTCGCCCGGCTTTCGGCGTAGTGACAAAGTAAGTATCGAGCTATCCCCGGGTTATTCCAATAAATGTAACCATTGAGCGCTTCTTCCATTTCGCCATCGGTAGCCGGACCGTCTCCTCGTGGAGCATCAAGAATTACATCCCGCACAAAATTAAATGTTAGCGACGGGCTGCCGGACAAGAGCGCTTTCTCGCAACGTGCCACGAGATCAATGAACACCGCATCCAGCCGATTTGTTGCGGGAATGCCGGTCAAGTTACGTCGAACAAAGTAACTAGCGATGAGATCTATCACCTTGTTAGTCTCGGCATGCTTGCACTGCCCAAGTGCCTCCCTGTCCAGCAGGTAAAGCAAGAACTGATAGCTTGGCTTTGCCTCGATATGGGACAGATTAACCAACCGAGCGCGGCGCTGCTCGCTAATGTCTGCATTTTCCGGTTGAATGATTGCGCCGTAATATTTTGCGCGATTTGCCAAATCGGTTAGCAGGCTTTTCGCATCGGTCTTAATCAATGCTTCAAAGATGTCGATGATCGTCGATTTGGTGGCACGGTTAGCGCGCGCCACGCTGCGTCCTGGCTCGATCTGAAAAGCATTGTAGAAGTGACGCAGATAACTTTCATGAACAGATGTGTCCGAACCAAGTTGTTCCGTCATCGAGGACCACATTTCAAACGCCTCATCGATCGAACCGGCCGTCTCGCGCTCCAACGCAGCTAACATTGCATTTTTTATGATATCGAGCGCCGAAAGCGGAACGCCGCGGTTGTTGATCGCTTCGAAGAGCCGAAATGCATCCGATTGACTGTTCACTTTGATATGAATGAACACCAACGCGTTGATCCTGCGCACCAAAGCTTTTAACGCCGGAACGTCGTCTGGCAATTGGTCGAACAAGTATCGCAGACACTTCGCGAGTCGGCGATTGCCCCAGTTTCGAGGCTTCACAACATTAACCTCAGGAAGCATGTCGAAGTACGCTAGCCCGAACATGTAATCGTCTCGGTTCGCATCCTGCGTAGAGGGAAGCAATCGGCAAAAGTAGTCCGTACGCTTCTTGCGGCCGACATAAAACAAATTTGCGACCTCCGCAGCGCCAGTCGGTATCGGCGGCAAAGTTTCATCACTGTGATAACGTCTCTCTCGCAAAACCTTGCGACGAAGGTCATCCATAGTAGCCCTTAAGTCAGAAAGATCGTCTTCATCCATCGCGCTTTCGCTATCCGCTGCGAGCGCATCGATTAGGACCTCGTTAAACTTTGACCATATGGCAATAAGCAAGCAAGACAGCGTGGTAAGGCGTTGCTGGCCGTCGATTAACTCGAAGACGCGTGGCTCGCCAGGGCGTCCCGAACTCGCGTCAACACATATGACCGAGCCCATGAAATGTCCCTCCACATCGTTGCTGTCGTCCTGAATATCGTCGAGAAGTTGTTGCCAATCCTCTGGGGTCCACGAATAGGGGCGCTGGTATTTTGGAATACGGTAACTCTCGTGGGTTCCTTCAATAGTTAGAAGTTTGCTCAGCGGCTGTTTAGATGGTTCCATGCGATCTCGTCCTAGTGTTAAATCACAAAAATCACAGGTTCCATATGTCTTCCTCTCGCCTGTATTTTGCGGCTACCGCGCTATACCATTGGCGGTCTTGCGTAGAGCTTATCATTCTTGCTAGAGTGAAAAATACGCAAATTCTCACTGCATGCAGCAAAGACCAGGGCGGGTCAATTCTACGGCGGTGCAAACAAACTCTGATTAGATCGCGGTTCATCACGAGCGAGCGCGCCGCGCGAAATGACCATGCGCGCCAGGTCGGCGCTCGACACCACCTGGCGCACCGAGTCCTGGGTCGGCGCCGATGGTGGCGAGCCGTCCAGATCAACCCCGAGCCACAAATCATGGATTTCGACTCCGATGATTCACGCCACCAGCTTGCCAGCGCGCGCCGCTTGCCATCGCCGCTGCGCTTGCGCAGATCGGCGGCCAGCGGCATCACCGGTTCGCCGTCGGCGCCCGGACGCAGCAAGGGCCGGGGAAGCACGGCCGGCGGCTCGCCCTTGCCGGTTACTGCATGGATCGGCGCACCGGGCCGCTGGTTTCTGAAGAGTTCGATCTCGCGCGGGACCCAGGCCTCAGGCGCAACCGCGCCAGGGGTGCACAGCACAATCAATTGCTCAGAACGCTTAAGCTCATGCGCGATCAGGGTCTCGATGTCGTCGGCGGTGCGGGCATCATCGCGGTCGTGGAAGATGCGCCCCAGGCGCGCCGGCACCGGACCGTGGAGGCCGCTTGTTCCAATCCGGGGCGTGCGAAAGCGCTCGAGCGCACCCTGCAGCCAGACAGCCTGGCGGAGATCTTCGCGCCGATAACTCAGGAAAGCCCGATAGCGCATGCCGTCGCGCATTGCGGGCGTCACGCTTGACCAATGGAAGAGTTGTGATATGCGCATTTTTCGCTACGGCGAGAATTCTTGCCATGCCATTTACGCGGTCGGGCACCGCAATGTTATGTTGTCGCATTAATTATTTTAAAAATTTGGTGTTGTCGGCGATTATTTCGATAAAATCGCTACTTGATCAATTGACAAAAGCTTGGCGTGCCAAGCGGCCAAGCGGACTATGAGCGACCAAGAGGACGCAATGCCGGGCGCCAGCGCGCCTGTTGAATGTACTTGGATGGACTGGCTGCGCCGTAACAAGCTTGACAGCCTGATCGATCCCGGCTCTGAGCAGAACACCATCTTCGCTAAACTGGCTTGGGAGCCGAACGCAGGCGATCGCCTCGCGGCCTGGTCGCTATACACCGAAATGCGCACCAGAATCACCTCGCAGCCGCTGGAGTTTCGCTCGGGCGATGAAAGTTCGGCTCTATCGAGCGTGTACAGCTTGTTTGAGATCTCGCGCAACCTGATCAACGCGCATCCGCAGTGCACTCATTTCGCCGCGCTCACCGTACATGTGTTAAATGTTAAGGTACGCCCGTTCACCGCGTACTGGCATAAGTTAAGTCTCTCCGGCGCGCTGTCGGCAGCCGACGTGCGCTTTCAGTTTCGCCATCAACTGCGCGAATTACAGCGCGTGCTGCGAGTTTTTTCCGTCCTACTGGGACTGCTCGCCGAAGACCTGCCGGCGCTTGCGGACGCATTGCGCAGTGAACCGGCGGCGCCACCCGACACGGATGCCGCGCACTGGACCAGTTTGCCGTTCGGGATCAAAGCGAGTCCGGCCGATCCCACTTTCAGCGCGCTCAATCAGGCCGAGCAGAATGAAGTGCAAGCCCGCCGTCAGCGTTACCATCCTGACACCGCCGCCGACAGTGCCGGCCGCAACGCAGTCGGACTGGCAGTGTCCGGTGGCGGCATCCGCTCGGCAACCTTTGCCCTCGGCGTGGTCCAGACCCTAGCCCGAAAAGGCATCTTGCGTGACGTCGATTTTCTGTCGACCGTGTCGGGCGGCGGCTATTTGGGTGGCTTCATCAGCGCATTTCTCGATGACGCCGATGACAGGGTCACCTTGGCGCCAGCCGCAAGCGCCCTACCGTTTGGCGATGGGCGCGAACCGGAATCGCGCGCCGCACGCCACTTGCGCAATCACAGCAAGTACCTGAGCGAGGGCGGCCTGGGCACGGTCGCGCGGCTCGCCTGGCAGCTGATGTTCGGGATCTTCATTTCCGTCTTGCTGACCTCGCCATTCCTAGCGGCTGCGGTCGCGCTCGCATTCCAGTTCAAGGACCGTTTCACGCCCACTGCGACCCAGCTGTTCGAGCGCGATCTTGGCACGACGGTCTTGCTCGCCGTCTTCGCCGTCGCAGCGATCGTCTTGCCGATCACGCAATCCTACTGCCACAACGGCCGCTTCAAGCACAATGCCGAACGCATCTGCATCGCCCTGGCGCTGCTGGTGCTTGGACTGCTGTTGAGCAGGGCCTTGCCCCCGGCGTTTGCCGCGTTGGCGCCGCATGCGCACGATATTCTGCTAGCGACACTGTTGTTTCCCTTTGTCGCCGGGGGCATCGCCCTAGCCTGCAAACCCGGCGCCAAGACGCGCCGACTATCGCTTGCCTCACTCGTGCTGACCGGTCCGCTGGTCGCGTTCGGCGCATTTCTTTGGCTGTGTACAATCTTCGTGCTCCCGCCGCAAGCGCAGATCACGCCGGTGTATGAATTCGGCCTAGCGGCCCTGCTGTACACCAGCTTTTTCATCAATATTAATTTCACATCGCTGCACGGCTTTTACCGGCAGCGCCTGGCGCGCACCTATCTGACGCGCGCGAGCGCAACGCCGGCTGGCGTGACGCCGCGTGAGCAGGTGCTGTTGTCCGAGATGCACGCCAACCACAAGTCGCCCTACCATCTTGTGTCGGCCGCGCTCAATATCCCCTCGTGCAAGAATCCCGACCTGTTGGGAAGGCGCACCGACTTCTTCATGTTCAGCAAGCACTATTGCGGCAGCCCGATCACCGGCATTCACCCCACCACCGACTGGGAAGCGGCCGATCCCCATCTCGACCTGGCCACCGCGATTGCCATTTCCGGCGCGGCGGCAGCACCCAACATGGGCACCCTCAGTTCGACCAACTTCCGCTTCCTGCTGGCGATATTCAATATCAGGCTGGGTTATTGGGCGCGCCGCCCGAGTCCGGCGCGCGACAGCTGGTTTGGTCGCGTCCTCAAGCGGCTGCCACCGGTGGGCTGGTATTACTTCCTGCGCGAACTGGCCGGCAATTTTAACGAGCACGGCGCCTACCTAAATCTATCCGATGGCGGCCATATTGAAAACCTGGGCATCTACGAATTGCTGCGGCGGCGCTGCAAGTTTATCATCGCGATCGATGGCGAAGCCGACCCCGAGCTGTCATTCGGCGGATTGATTCGGCTGACACAGTTGGCGAAAGTCGATCTGGGAGTAGATATCGAGCCCGACCTGTCAGACCTGCGGCTCAACGCGGGCGGACATGGACACGCCCATTTCGGCCTCTCGCGGATCGACTACGCCGATAGCGGTGAGCACGGATTTCTGCTCTATATTAAATCATCACTGAGCGGTAACGAATCGGAATTTCTCAATCTGTACCGCGCGCAAAATCCCGACTTCCCGCATCAATCGACGGCTCAGCAGCTGTTTGGCGAAATCCAATTCGAAGCTTACCGTTCGTTGGGGCAACATATCGGCGAAGACCTGTTCCGCAGTGACCTGGTCGATGACTGGCAAAGAGCGCTGGGCGCAACGATCTGGTTTAGGCGTTTGGCGCGGCATTTATTATAGAACGCGTTTCGGTAATTCCACTGACAATCACACTACCTTGAGCTTTGAATGGACATATCTTTTTTCTTAAGCTATCCGCGCCCCTGCTTCAGTCGTCAGGAGGAATTCCTTGTTGCCATGCGCGAGTATATCAAGCAGCTCGATCTCACGCCTCGCACATTAGGTGTCAATGAATACGATACCAACACGCCGCTCACGGCCATTCGCCGCATGATGTATGAATCGAATGGCTTGCTCACCATTGCGTTTCGCCGCACGTTGATCAAGGAAGGCACGGCGCGCAGCGGTACCGACATCGCTGGACAGGAAGAGGGCTCGATGAACGGTGTCTGGTTGACCAGCCCGTGGGCCCAAATTGAAGCGGCGATGGCATTTCAGCTCGGCCTACCCATCCTCATCCTGCGTGAAAAAGGCGTGCACGCCGACGGCATCCTCGAAAAAGGAATCGTCGGTTTGTACATGCCGGAATTCGATCTAGACCAACCTGTTTCGAAGTATTTTGAGTCGCCGGAGTGGAAACAAATAATCAGCCAATGGTGCCACCAAGCGCGGACTGTGCTGATCCAGAAAGGGCAACCGCCGATCAGGTATTAGTTAAGTATTAGCGGGCTTCGTCGATAGTGCGCTGGCAACCCACAAAGAGGCCTATCAAAGCCCGACGATCTCGCTGACCACTTTTTTTCCTGATCTATCACCGCGATACGATTGCCAGAGGCCTTCGCCTCGGAGGCCACGTGGTAAAGCGCTACCGCTCTACGCAATATTTGACTCTTGGTGGTCCCGTGTGCCGATGCAAGGCTATCAAGCAAATCGTTCGCTTCCGGCGACATATCTAAACTCACACGTACAGCTAGCGCTCTCTTCTTGGAATCCATACCGCCTCCGGAAAATGTGGAATTTCTACGTAGATTCTACACATTTAGCAGGGCGGTCCAGCTCCGTCTCATGTGATTCGTTCAAGCGCAGCAATAATTTCTTCTAACGCTTTACGGTGATCGGTCGATTTTGAAGCAATCAACGAAATTCTTTCTTGGATCGACCGTTCGATACCGACAGATGATTCAATTTGCAAAAAATTTGCATATATTTGCAAATTTTTCGACAACTTCTTGAATGCTCCGCGCTCAAATCGTGAAATCTGGCCCGCAGCGATGCCTAAGTTTGTCTCTACCTCCTTGAGCGTTAGTCCCCGTTCTAGTCGTTTGCAACGCAAACGTTCCGAGAACTGGATGGGATCTACTAGCGGATTAGCCTTGTATTTAGTCATCATTTTGCATATCATAGATCAATATTTGCAAATTTCAAATGACAAAGGGTAACAAAGCACCGTTTGTGACGCTTATCCATCGCGAGAGGGCGTCAGGCATCTAGCCCAGCAGCAGACAAAAGCATCCTGTTTCTGGTTGATCGAACCATATCTTCGCGGCGCCCTATGACCCAGAAAGCACCTCCCATCGCACTTTCTAAGTACGAATCTGTCGCATCGCGGACAGACCAGTTCGAGGAAGACCCAGTTTCGATCGATCATCTACGGTATGGCTTCTTCGGTGAGGTTGGAAGCCTTCTCGCAGCCGTAAAAAAGTTTAAGCGCGATACGGCAGCACCTTCTGAGAGAGAGAGTGCAGAAGAAGAGCTGGGAGATGCACTGTGGTATCTCACCGCACTGATTCGACGCGATGGATTCACATTGGAGGAGGTCGGCGAAGCAACGATTCAGGAACTCCAGCGAGAACTACATGTTACTGGCGTCACAAGGGCCGGCACTGACACAACCTTCGACGAGATCGATGGACTACTCGCGTTCCAAAGCAAACACCTTCCCGAGCCTAAAGATATGATGCTTTATCGGCTCGCGACTCAAACAAGCGTCCTTTTTCAA
This sequence comes from Oxalobacteraceae bacterium, assembly GCA_013284265.1. Lineage (GTDB taxonomy): Bacteria > Pseudomonadota > Gammaproteobacteria > Burkholderiales > Burkholderiaceae_D > Rugamonas. The sequence continues at coordinate 7,407 of JABTBR010000070.1, forward strand.
AAACACTCAACGACGTTGGCAGAGTTGAAGAAGTTGCCCATCTCACTCTACGCGCAGTTGCTTGGGACCTTGTCGATGTTAGCGGCGAAGTTTCACCTTAGCCTTAATCATATCGCCGAATGGAATATGGAGAAAACTCAATCCCGATGGCCAGAAGAAGCGCGCTACATACCGCTCTTTGATGCCAAATCCCCAGGGTTTGAACAGCTGCCGAGAATTTTTGAAATCAAGTTTATCCGGCGCCAGATCTGCGGCAAGGAGTATGTCGTCCAACAGCTTAACGGTGTCAATCTAGGCGATCCGCTGACAGACAATCGCACTGAAGGGGATGACTACAGATATCACGACGTTTTTCACCTCGCATATCTTGCTCATCTGGGATGGTCGCCCGTGATGCGCGGCTTGCTCAAACTCAAGCGCAAGAGCGATCCGGACCTAGATGAAAACCAAGACGGCGCGCGGGCAATGATCATTGAAGAAGGTGTCGCTACTTGGGTCTTTAACCACGCGCGTTCTCGCCGCTACTTCGCGGACGTGAAAGTAGGGAAGCTCGAATATTCCCTCCTTAAACAGATAAAAAGCACTGTGGCAGGTTACGAGGTGGACCAGTGCCCGTTATGGCAATGGGAGCTTGCAATCCTAGAGGGGTTTCGAGTATTTAGGGAGCTTACAAGGATCAAAGAAGGCGTTGTGAGAGTCAATTTAGACGCTCATACTATTTCCCTCTTGCCTCTATCAGCAGGAGGCACGGTATGAAGATGAACGCAAAGAAATTTGTAGAGGAATTATCTGGAATATCACTCCCAAACGTATTCAATCCTTACTCTGATCGTTGTGTCTTGTTCGACCTACCGAAAGCTGCAACTGTAAGGCGGAAAAATTTGGTCAGTTACTTGGCCGCAATTGAACAATCCGGATCCGATGTGATATGGATGGGGAGGGACTTGGGCTATCGCGGCGGTCGCCGAACTGGTTTGGCGTTAACTGACGAATCACACCTTAAGGATATGGAGCAATGCTACCCAGGATCGGAAATCAATAAGGCGACAACTGGCCCTGTGGTGGCCGAACGAACTGCCACGGAAATCTGGGCTGCAATTCGCTCTGTCCCACTTCCGCCGCTACTTTGGAATGTCTTTCCTTTTCATCCGCACGAACCGGATCAACCGCTTACTAATAGAAAATTCTCGGCGCGCGAGCTTGGAGTTGTTGATGAGCTCAACAGGATCCTTATCAGCTGGTTAGGAATATCTACGATTGTCGGAATCGGTCAAGACGCTGCCAAATATGCAGCGGATTTTGGCATAGCCGTCGAGTGTATTCGCCATCCGAGTTATGGAGGAACGAGAGATTTTAGAGCCGGAGTTGAGCGGGTGTACGGCATAGAGCTACACCGCTCAGGCGTTGGCCAAAGCGAACTCTTTGCGTAAGTAGTTCGTTTGTTCTGAGATCATTAGGTAAGTGCTGATTTAGATCAAGAATATGGTGCAGGGAAGCTCCACTTTTACAAGTCAATTGTTACTTTGTCGTCCCCCGCCGAGTACCGCGCACTTGCCGAGTCAAAGTCGAAAGGGTCTCCAAACAGCTCATTCGCTTGATAATTCGACTCAATGAACGCTATAAGTGGCTGGGCCTCCAAAAGGGAGAATGTGCGATGAGACCGCTTATTCTTGTATTCGATGCGATCCAGCACAGGTGGGGGGATGATGATTGCAGCAGCACCGAAATAGTAAAAGTGATCGGAAACTAAAACCCTATTTGTTTGAGTGTCGTTTTGAACATTGTGAGGGTTTGGCACACCGTCAGGAAAACTATGATGTGAATTCTCTTGATGCCAGACCCCGCCTGATCGACTGTAGATATTATCACCAACGATCATTTTCTTACTTCCATTGCGTTTAGGCTTCTTGTCACGATAAGCCGGATCTTGCCAATATTCTTCGAAAGTCATTGATGCAGAGACCTTCATCGCGAAAAGACATCGCCCAGTTGCCTTTAACCGTCTACCGCCCATCCCTACCACCCAGTCATTCACTTTAGCAACACGTCGAATAACAGGCTTACAGGTCGCCAGAGTGCACATGTTATGGAAAGGATTGGGGGCGAAGCCGAAATCACGGGCAACCACATACATGAAGACTTTACTCATATCAGCACACTGAACTGGTGGAAGCGTTTACCGGTAAGCGGGTAGATCCATCTGGGTTTTCAAAATTATTTTCGCCACCATCGACGGCTTTCTGGATGCTATTAGAATTCCAACCGACAATAGCCGAAGCGTACTTTTCGAGACTAGCGGGAATATCTGCATCCTTTCCGCCTTGCTCAAACACTCCAACTATTCGCTTTCCTTGCGCGTGGGCCTGATCAATTTCCCAGTTCACCCAAGGGCGGGTGTGAGTTTTGTCACCGATTAGAACAACAACAGTAGACGCCCAAGACATCTTCATGCGAAGTAGTCTTCTGATTACGGACTCTTTTATTAGTCCTTTATCAAGTCGCGCCTGATTTGCTGGCTTCGCGCGAATTGAACTGTTTCGCACGTCCCATCCATTACTTCCGAGCAACTTTGTAAATTTGTCGACTAATGAATCATCTTTGTGATGATGGCTAATGAAGAGATGCCTTCGCTGCCCTGATGCCATTTCAAATAGCCTTCACTGAATATCGTCATTTTTTAAAAACGTCGTCGAAAAAGGGAGAGTTTTCGATTTCGCGCTGATTCGATTTTATCCTATAAATTGCACAGCGGTGCCACCTGTTGAGAACTTGTCTACGTTCTGCTGGGTCTTATGTACAGTTGCCTGGAGTACAGCGCATGCGACGTTTTTATCTCAGCTAAATGGTTCAGCGAACGGAAGCGCGGCGACCAGCCGAGCCCGATCAACTTTATTCGGGCCCGACCAACTTTATTTGCTCTCGTCACAAGACAGCATCGACGAATTACTCCACCGTCACCGACTTCGCCAAATTCCTTGGCTTATCCACATCCGTACCACGCGCCAGCGCCGAGTGGTAAGCCAGCAACTGCAGCGACACCACATGCAAAATCGGCGACAGCAGGCCATAGTGCTCCGGCAAACGAATCACATGCAAGCCTTCGCCTGAAGTAATGCGCGAATCCACGTCAGCGAACACATACAGCTGACCACCACGGGCACGCACTTCCTGCATATTCGATTTCAGTTTTTCAATCAGCGCATCGTTCGGGGCGATGGTAACGACTGGCATTTCTTCCGTCACCAGCGCCAGTGGGCCGTGCTTCAGTTCGCCCGCTGGATACGCTTCGGCGTGGATATAGGAAATCTCTTTCAGCTTGAGCGCGCCTTCCAGGGCGATCGGGTAGTGCATGCCACGGCCGAGGAAGAGGGCGTTTTCCTTGCGGGCGAAGTCCTCGGCCCAGGCGATGATCTGCGGTTCCAGCGCCAGCACGGCGGAGATGGCGACCGGCAGGTGGCGCATGGCTTTCAGGTGGGCGGCGGCTTCCTCGTCAGTCAGGCGGTCGTTCACTTGCGCCAGGGTCAAGGTCAGCAGGAACAGGGCGGCCAGCTGGGTGGTGAAGGCTTTGGTCGATGCGACACCGACCTCGACACCAGCGCGGGTGATGTAGGAAAGCTTGCACTCGCGCACCATCGCGCTAGTGGCGACGTTGCAGATGGTGAGCGTGTGCTCCATGCCCAGGCTGCGCGCGTGCTTGAGGGCCGCCAGGGTGTCGGCCGTTTCGCCGCTTTGCGAGATGGTGACGACCAGGGTATTCGGGTGCGGCACGCTGTCGCGGTAGCGGTATTCGCTGGCGATCTCGACGTTCACGGGGATCTTGGCGACCGATTCAATCCAGTACTTGGCGGTCAGGCCCGCGTAGTAGCTGGTGCCGCAGGCCAGGATCAGCACGCGGTCGATCTGCTTGAAGACTTTGTAGGCGCCGTCGCCAAACAGCTCGGGCATGATGCCGGTGACGCCTTCGAGGGTGTCGCCGATCACGCGCGGCTGCTCAAAGATTTCCTTCTGCATGTAGTGGCGATACGGGCCCAGCTCGGCCGCGCCGGTGTGGGCGTGTACGGTTTTGACTTCGCGTTCGACTTGCTTACCGTTGACGTCGACGATCCAGGCGCGGCCCAGTTGCAGGTCGACGACGTCGCCTTCTTCCAGGTAGATGATCTGGTCGGTGGTGCCGGCCAGGGCCATGGCGTCGGAGGCGACGAAGTTCTCGCCCTGGCCGATGCCGACGATCAGCGGCGAGCCCTGGCGGGCGGCGACGACGCGGTGCGGTTCTTCGCGGCAGAATACGGCGATGGCGTAGGCGCCGTGCAGGCGTTTGACGGCTTGCTGCACGGTGTCGAACAGGTCGCCGTTGTACATATGGTCGACCAGGTGGGCGATCACTTCGGTGTCGGTCTGGCTCTGGAACACGTAGCCGAGGGCGCTCAGTTCGGCGCGCAGTTCGTCGTGGTTCTCGATAATGCCGTTGTGGACCAGGGCGATGCGCGCCTGTTCGGTGGTCGGCGAGAAGTGCGGGTGGGCATTGTGCGACAGCGGGGCGCCGTGGGTGGCCCAGCGGGTGTGGGCGATGCCGGTGAAGCCTTGCAGGCCAGCGTCCTGGATCTGCTTTTCCAGGTCGGTCACGCGCGAGGTGCTGCGCGAGCGCTGCAACTGGCCATCCACGTGCAGGGCGACGCCGCAGGAGTCATAGCCGCGGTATTCCAGGCGCTTCAGGCCTTCGAGCAGGATGGGGGTGATGTTGCGTTGCGCTACCGCGCCGACGATGCCGCACATAGTGACCTCTTTGAACAGAAATTAAGCAATGCAAGCATCCTAGATCACTGGCAAGGAAATATGCTTTCATATTTCATGGTAATTTGAAATAATATTTCACACATCCCAACCTATGAAATATTATTTCATTCGATAGCAAAATTCTTTTCAAATACGCCAAACCATGACCGACACGAACTTGCCCTTGGACGAAATTGATCGTCGCATCCTGAATGCGCTGCAAGTTGATGCCGCGCAAACCAATAGCGAGCTGGCGCTGGCCGTCCATGTATCGCCGCCCACTTGCCTGCGCCGGGTCAAGAACTTGAAAGAAAGTGGGGTCATCGAGCGGCAGGTTGCAATCGTGGCGCCGGAAAAAGTAGGGGCGCGGCTGACGGCGATCGTGGAAATCACGCTGGATGTGCAGGCGGCCGAGCGGATGGATGCGTTTGAGCAGCTAGTAGCAGGCGATGCGGCGGTGATGCAGTGCTACCGGGTATCGCCGGGGCCGGATTTCGTGCTGATCGTGCAGGTGGCCGATATGCCGGCTTATCACGCGCTGGCGCACCGTCTGTTCACGGCCCATGCCAACGTCCGCAATGTGAAGGCTTACTTCTCCACTTTCCGCAGCAAATTCGAGACCCGCATCGCGGTCTGAACACTTATACAGGTTTATCCCCGGTATTTTCACAGCTTGTTCAGGGCCTTATACCGGGCTTATACCTGTCTTATCCTGCATTTTTCCTCAGCATTACCCACAGAGTTATCCACAGCGAAAACTGGCCGAAAATGGCGTGGTTGCAGGCTTTGTGCAAATACCATCTGTTGCGAAAGCTCAAAAGTGCTCTACAAATAACGGGTTCAAATTCGAGATCGTTTGATAAAGCTCAGATGTGGGCTCATGGGCGCAAAAACTTTCCCACTGCTTGTCCTCGTCCTATTCAGCAGTTCTCCACACAGTTACCCACAAGCACACCCAGCGAAGATCATCCGCGACAGGGTTATTCAGACTTGTGCGGCGCTTATCCCACACTTGCGCACCCGCTTGTGCACAGCTTTATTCACAATCGCCGTAAATCGGTTCAAAGGTGCTGAATATTTAAGCAAACGCCAGACTGTGAATGATGAAAAGGCTAGCGCCGAAAGGACGCAAATAAGTTATCCAGACTTATGCGCAGCTTGTTCTCAGTGTATGAACAGGCTTGCCCACAGCTTTATTCACAGGCAGAAGGAGGGAGAGACGGGAGGGGAAATGTTATTCATGGGATGTGCGCAGGCTTTTCCACATGTTTATCCACAATGGAGCCAGACAGGGCTCCATTGTGGACGGTAAAACGGCTTACTTTTTGATCTTGACGGGACGGGTCCAGTTCTCGATCGTTAGCTGGCGGGCACGCGAGACGGTCAGCTTGCCTGCCGGTGCGTTCCTGGACAAGGTCGTGCCGGGGCCGATGGTGGCGCCGGCACCCACCGTCACCGGGGCGATCAGCTGGCTGTCGCTGCCGATGAAGGCGTCGTCCTCGATCACGGTGCGGAACTTGTTGGCGCCGTCGTAATTGCAGGTGATGGCGCCCGCGCCGATGTTCACGCGCGAACCCACGGTGGCGTCGCCCACGTAGGCCAGGTGGTTGGCCTTGCTGTGCGCGGCGATTTGGCTGTTCTTGATTTCCACAAAGTTACCGATGTGGACATCTTCGGCCAGCTCGGTGCCCGGACGCAGCCGTGCATACGGTCCGATGATGGACGCGGCGCCGACCACGGCTTCCTCGATATGGCAGAACGGCTTGATGACGGCGCCGGCGGCGATGCGGGCGTTGACGATGACGCTGTGCGCGCCCACGCTGACGCCATCGGCCAGCTCGACCTTGCCTTCGAACACGCAGCCGACGTCGATGGTGACGTCGCGGCCGCACACCAGCTCGCCACGCACATCGATGCGGGCCGGGTCCAGCAGGGTCACGCCCTGTTCCAGCAGACGGTGCGCGATATTGCCTTGGTGGATGCGTTCCAGCTCGGCCAGTTGCACCTTGCTGTTCACGCCAGCCACTTCCCACTGGGCCGAGGGCTGGGCCGAGACGACGGCCACGCCATCGGCCACGGCCTTGGCGACGATGTCGGTCAGGTAATACTCGCCCTGGGCATTGTTGTTCGACAGCGTGGCCAGCCACTGCTTCAGCTTGGCGGTCGGCGCGACCATGATGCCGCTGTTGATTTCGCGAATGGCACGCTCGGCTTCGGTGGCGTCTTTCTGCTCGACGATGCGCACGATCTGGCCGTTTTCACGGACGATGCGGCCCAGGCCGAAGGGATCGTCCTGCTCCACCGTCAGGATGGCGAGCTTGTCGCTGCCGGCGGCGTCGACCAGCGCCTGCAGCGAGGCGGCGGTGGTCAGCGGCACGTCGCCGTACAGGATCAGGGTGGGGACGGTTTCATCCAGTTCGGGCAGCGCCTGCATGACGGCGTGGCCGGTGCCCAGTTGCGGTTCTTGCAATGCGGCAGCCACTTTTTCCGGGCGGCGCGACAGCAGCTCCAGCACCGCGGCGCCCCCGTGTCCGTATATCACGCATAATCGGCCAGGAGAAAGACCTTGCGCAGTATCAATTACGTGAGACAGCAGCGGCTTGCCAGCCAGCGGATGTAACACTTTTGGCAGCGCGGATTGCATGCGTTTGCCCATGCCGGCGGCGAGGATGACTACATTCATAGGCCAGAGAATAGAGGTAAATGGATAATGCAAAAGTTTAACATGACCATTCTGCGCGATTGGCGCTCCGGCAAGTTTGTCCTGATCGCACTGTTGTTCGTGCTGGCGGGTTGCAGTTCCCTCCGCCTGGCGTATAACCACGGCGACACCCTGCTCTTCTGGTGGCTGGACGCCTATGTGGACCTGGACTCCGAGCAAAGCGGCTGGGTCAAGAAGGATATCGACAAACTGTTCCACTGGCATCGCAAGAACCAGCTGAACGACTATGTGCAGGTATTGCAGACCGCCCAGACCCAGTTGCGGGGCGAGCCCACGCTGGCCGATTTGCAGGCCGATTACAAGGATATCCAGAGCCGTACCCAGCTGCTGCTGTTCAAGGCCCAGCCGGAACTGGCCGACCTGGCGCGTTCGCTCAAGCCTGAGCAGATCGCCCAGATGGAAAAGAAATTCAAAGCCAATAGCGAGGAATTCAAGAAAAAGAATATGAAGGGCGACAAGGAGCAGCAGCAGAAGTTCCGCTACAAGAAATCGATGGAGCAATTCGAGCTGTGGTTCGGCTCCTTCAGCCGCGAGCAGGAAGAGGCGATCCGCATCGCCTCGGATGCGCGTCCGCTGGACAATGAGATCTGGCTCGACGAGCGCCAGCGCCGCCAGAAAAACATCCTGACGCTGGTGCGCAAGGTGCAGCACGACAAGCTGAGCAAGGATGCCACCATGGCCCTGATCCATAGCCTGATCAAGGACAGCTTCGACCGGCTCGAGCATTCCGAGCGCAAAGCCTTCTTCGATAGCAGCAACGAGGGCACCATGCAGCTGATCCTGACGGTGATCAAGATCGCCACGCCGGCCCAAAAAGCCCATGCGAACAAGCGCATGCAGGGCTGGATCGACGATCTCCACAACCTGGCGGCCGAGCCCCGCTGACCAGCGCCAGCAAGGGCGTATGCTATAGTGGCCCATTGAATCAATGACTTAGCCACATGCCAAAGAAGCCTGCCAAACCCGCCAAAGTTCCGGTCCACGGTCCTCAACACAGTAACCAGGTCCGCATCATCGGCGGCGAATGGAAACGCACGCCGCTGCCGGTGCTCGAAGCACTGGGCCTGCGTCCCACGCCGGACCGGGTACGCGAAACGGTATTTAACTGGATTAACCACCTGCGCAACGGCAACTGGGCCACTGCCCAGGTACTCGATCTGTTCGCCGGCAGCGGCGCCCTCGGTTTTGAAGCGGCCAGCCGCGGCGCCCAATCCGTCACCATGATCGACAGCAATGTGCCGGTGGTGCGCCAGCTGGAAGCGAACAAGGCCAAACTGAAGGCCGAGAATGTGCAGATCATGCGCGGCGACGCGCTCGCGGTGGCGCAATCGGCCAGCGTGCGCGGCCAGCGCTACGATCTGGTCTTCCTCGACCCGCCGTATCAGCAGGACTTCATCGGCAAGATCCTGCCGCTGTGCACCGGCCTGATCAAGGATGGCGGCCTGGTGTATGCCGAGTCCGGCGCGGCCCTGAATACCGAGGACACGCCCGAAGCCGAGCAGCCGGAATGGCTGCGCGCCTGGGAAGTGATCCGCGCCGACAAGGCTGGCATGGTGTTTTTCCACCTGCTGCGCTATCGCGGCAAGGCTGGCTGAAACCAGCCCTTCGGAAGGCAACCACTGCGATTTCAGGCATAATGCGCCTTTAATTGGTGCATCTGTAGGGAGTCGCAATGGTTGTAGCCGTTTATCCTGGAACATTCGATCCGCTCACCCGCGGTCATGAAGATCTGGTGCGCCGCGCATCCGGTCTGTTTGACGAACTGGTGGTCGGCGTGGCCGACAGCAAGAACAAAAGCCCTTTCTTCTCGCTGGAAGAGCGCCTGCGCATCGCCAATGAAGTACTGGGACACTATCCGAACGTGCGGGTGGAAAGTTTTTCCGGCCTGCTGAAGGATTTCGTGCGCCAGAACGACGCCCGCGTCATCGTGCGCGGCCTGCGCGCCGTGTCTGACTTTGAATACGAATTCCAGATGGCGGGCATGAACCGCTACCTGCTGCCCGACGTCGAAACGCTGTTCCTGACGCCGTCCGACCAGTACCAGTTTATTTCCGGCACCATCGTGCGCGAGATCGCCCAGCTGGGCGGTGACGTGTCGAAGTTCGTGTTCCCGTCGGTGGATCGCTGGCTGCAAAAGAAAATCGCCGAAACCCAGGGCGAGTAAGCGAGGTTTACCATGGCTTTACTGATTACCGACGACTGCATCAATTGCGATGTCTGCGAACCTGAATGCCCGAACGACGCCATCTACATGGGCGCCGAAATCTATGAAATCGATCCGGAAAAATGCACCGAATGCGTGGGCCACTTCAGTGAGCCGCAATGCCAGCAAGTGTGTCCGGTGAGCTGCATTCCCTTCAATCCGGCCTGGCGCGAAACCGAGCCGGAACTGCGCGCCAAATACGAACGCCTGCAGGCCAGCAAGGCCTGATACGGCGCCCCGCCAAAGCGCGCCGCTTTGGCCACAAGCTGAACACGTCAAGCTGAGCTGCCTCGGCTTGAGCCAGGTCTCCACCCCGCCCTGGCCACTCACTGGCCAAGGCGGACTCTCCCGGCCGTTTCCGGCCACGAGAACTTGCATCCACGCGACATTATTCGTTGCTGATTGATATTTTTCCAACAAATGGCAGGGCTTGTTGCATAAATTGCAGCTAGGCCACTTTTCGCCCCGACTCCGATGGTATATTTCTTCCGCGCCTGCTTCGCGGCGAGATGCGATGCATGCCATTTCGAACCACCCTTGGAGACAGAAATATATGAACCGTAGAAATACCGTGAAAAGCCTGCTGGCTGCCGCTGTCATCGCCAGTAGTTTCAGCTTCCCGGCTTTTGCCGCGACTACGGTGGGTGGTGTCAAATTTGAAGATAGCGTCAACGTTGCCGGAACAGAGCTGAAACTGTACGGCGCCGGGGTCCGCAGCAGGACGTTTTTCAAGCTGTATGTCGTGGGTCTCTACCTGCCCGAGAAGATCAAACTGGCCGACGTGATGACACAGCAAAGAGCACGACGCGCCTCACTCGTGATGCTGCGCGATCTGACCTCGGAACAATTCGGTAGCGCCTTCATGAATGGCCTGACTGAACACTCAGACAAGGCCGAGAGCGCCAAGATCCTGCCGCAAAGCATGAAACTCGGCGCGATCTTTGCCGAAATTAACGTCCTGAAAAAAGGCGATACGGTAACGATGGACTGGGTGCCTGGCGAAGGCACGGTATACCATCTGAACGGCAGGAAGATTGGCAACGTGGTGCCGGACGCAGCCTTCGCCAACGCCGTCCTGCACATCTGGCTGGGCGATAAGCCTGCGGATGGCACTCTGAAACCGCTGATGCTGGGCGAAAATTAAAGTAGGCCATGCTTGATGCGGCAAGACTGGCCTGAACCCTTTGTGTGTCCCGGCCAGCCGTTCTTGCAAAACCAACAGCATTCCGCTGCGCGTTTGTAGATTTCCCCCACTAAAACTAAACTTTCCTGCCTCCATTTTAGGCAGAGGCGACTTTACGCCCGTACTCCGATGGTATATTCCACCAGCGCCAGCATTGCGGCGAAATGCCAGGCACGCCATTTCGATACATCCTTGGAGACAGAACAATATGAATCGTAGAAACACCGTGAAAAGCCTGCTGGCTGCCGCCCTCCTCACCACCAGTTTCAGCCTGCCGGTTTTCGCGGCGACCGAGGTGGCGGGCGTGAAGTTTGAAGACAGCATCAGCGTTGGCGGCAAGGATCTGAAACTGAATGGTGCTGGCGTGCGCAAAAAGGTGATGTTCAAGCTGTATGCGCTGGGCATTTACCTGCCTGAAAAGAAGTCCACCGTCGCCGAGGTGCTGGCCTCGCCGGGACCGCGCCGTATCTCCATCAATGTGCTGCGCGAACTGACATCTGAGCAGTTCGGCAATGCCTTCATGGATGGCCTGAACGACAACTCGGACAAGGGCGAGCGCAACCGAATCGTGCCGCAAACGATGAAGTTCGGCGAAATATTCGCCCAGATTCCGGGCCTGAAAAAGGGCGACGTGCTGAATGTGGACTGGTTGCCAGGCGAGGGGACGGTCTGCCATCTGAATGGCAAGAAAGTCGGCGACACCTTGCCGGAGGTGAGCTTCTACAACGCCATCCTGCGTATCTGGCTGGGTGATAAGCCTGTGGATAGCTCGCTGAAGCCCTTGTTGCTGAACGAAAAGTAAATGTTGCAGCGCGGGAGAGGAAAATCTCCCGCCGCCGCTGCCTGTTTTTTAGGCACGTGCTGCCAGCGCGCGTAATTCCGCGGCATGGCTAGGGCAGCCATCCATGGCGTTGAGCATGCGTTTGAGCATCATGGTATCGCGCATCTGGCTCTTTTGCAGACGCGCTTCCTTGCTCAGTTTTGGCCGTACCACCAGCAACAGCGCGCGCGCAATGCCGCGCAGCAGGGGCCGGAACAAGACCAGCAGGGCGGCAGCCAGCGCCAATCCCATCAGGAATTGCGCAACAGCAACAAAGGAAATATGCAGGGTGACTGCCTGCACGGCAGCGATGATGGTGGACATGATGTACGGGTGCATTTAGAATCAAGCGTAACTATAGTGCAGCGCAACATATCAATCCAATTTCATTTCCCCATACCAACCATATGAATTGTGAATAGGATGGGGCATACTCGAAGAACCGTCTTCGGCACCACCACTCTTTACCATCTAACTTACCTGGGCTGCCATGAGTTTTCTGACGCTGGATTTGAATTTATTACGCGTCTTCGACGCCGTGATGACAGAGCAAAATCTGACACGCGCCGCCGGTCATCTCGCCATGACACAACCCGCCGTATCGAACGCCATCAAGCGCCTGCGCGAAAGCCTGGGCGACGAACTGCTGATCCGCACCGCCTACGGCGTCAAGCCGACCCCGCGCGCCGAAGCCCTGTGGCCCTCGGTGCGCAGCGCGCTGGCCAGCCTGGAAGCGGCAGTGGCCCCGGAAACCTTCGACGTTTCCCAGGCCCATGCGACTTTCCGCCTGGCCATGGCCGATGCGACCGCCGCCTTCTGGCTGCCTTCGCTGATGCGCTCGATCGAAAGCGAAGCGCCCGGCGTCAATGTGCGCATGATGCCGCTGACCACGCGCGAACCGCGCCCCATGCTGCTGCGCGGCGATATCGACCTGGCGGTGGGCTTCTTCCCCGGCGTGGCGGCCCAGCTGTCGTATGAGACCGGTTCGCCGATCCGCCACGAGCGCCTGTATTCCGGCCATTATGTCTGCGTGATGCGGCGCGACCATCCGCTGTCCAAGCTGGAACTGACGCTGGATAACTATTGCGCGGCGAATCATTTGCTGGTGAGTTTTTCGGGCCGCGCCCATGGCCTGGTCGACGAGGCGCTGGCACAGATCCAGCGCGAACGCCGCATCCTGTTGACGGTGAATCAATTCTTTACGGCAGGGCGGGTGGTGGCCAATTCGGACCTGATCACCGTGCTGCCACGCCACCTGATCGCCTCCACCGGCATGACCGATGCGCTGGTGTCCAAGGAATTGCCGTTCACCTTGCCGGCGGTCCATCTGGACATGCTGTGGCATGAGCGCGATGCACGCAGCCCGGCGCATAAATGGCTGCGCATGCACTTGGAGGGCATGAATTCGGTGGCTCAGCGGACGGCGCCGGGGACGGCGCCCAAGAACGATACTTACTAAGTGAAACGGGCGCCGCTGGCGCCCGTTTTTTCTTGGTGTCGCTGCAATATGGTTCGCGGCGTATCCTTCAAGGTTCGCGGCGTATCCTTAAACCCACGGCGTAACCCTGGGGTCTGACTGGGTCCGGAGAGGGGCTGCGCCCCGCCGCTCCCTGCGGGACCGGCCCCCGGCTCTTTGCCTTGGGTTTTAGCAAGCATAGCCGGCCCGCTTGGGCGTACACCTAATGCGCGCTGGACCGGTAACCGATACGGAAACCACCCCAATGCTGCCCATCCACATAAATCGGCGCCGACAGGTCGTGCATCACTTCGCCCGTATCCCGCTTATAGGTTTGCAGCAGGAAGGGCTTGGTATTCGAGCCGCAACGCTTGCCGGTGCGGTCGCTGAAGATGCGCTTGGTGCGGTTATTGACGATATCGACCGCGTAATCGCCCGTCAGCGGCTGGGAAAACTTCTTGTTATGGGTGGGGAAATAGCCATTGTTATCCACCGCCCCGGCGTAGGCCAGCTGGGGCATGGCTTGCAGCAAGCCTTCCTGCAGCGCCGGCAGAGCCTGGTCGGTGAATTTGTCGAAGCGGGTGCTGTGCTTGGGCGGATCGGTATGCGGAATCGGCGTGTAATGGCGATCGAACAGGGCTTCGCGGCTGATCTTGCCGCCGGCGATGGCGGCGGAGAACAATTTGCCGATGTCCGCCGCCGCCTGCTGGGCAGCGAGACGGATCGCATCGTGGGCGGTAGCCACCGAAGACTCGCCCAGCGCGCCGGCGATCACTTCGGCCCGCTCCGCCAAGGCCATGGCCGAACTGGCGGCGCGCGGCAGCTCGGCATCGGTCGAGAGCATGCTGTCGCGGATCTCGGTGATGGCGGCGGCAATGCTGAGCGTGGTTTCCACGTGCTCGCGCGACACCCTGGCGATCTCGCCGATCTCGTCTTCCGAGATGCCGGAGGAACGCTCGATATTGCTCAGCAGCCCGTGCACGGTTTCCACATTGCCGGCGGCCTCGCTGACGCCGATGGCCAGCGAGTTCATGCCCTTGGATGCGCGTTCCGCCTGCTCATTGATTTCCCGCACCATGATGCCGATCTCGTCGGATGCTTCCTTGGTGCGCATGGCCAGCTGGCGCACTTCGCCGGCGACCACGGCGAAGCCACGTCCTTGCTCGCCGGCCCGGGCCGCTTCGATGGCGGCATTCAGCGCCAGCAGATTGGTGCGGGCGGAAATTTCGGTGATGGCTTCGGTAAAGCTGGTGATGCGGCGCGATTTGTCCTGCAGGCTGCTCATTAAAGTGGCAGCGGCCTGGGCATCGCTGCGCGCGCTGTGGATGCGCTGCAAGCCCTGATCGGCTTCGGCGCGGCCGGCCACCGTTTCCTGGCGCACCTGGGCGGCGACCTTGGCGGCGCGCTCGGCGTTGGCGGCCATTTTTTCGGTGCTGTGGGCGTTTTGCTGGGAACTGCTGGCGATACTGCTGGCGGTGCGCACGTCCGATTCGATTTTTTTCTTCACCGAATCAACGAAGTAGGAAGTTTCGGCCGCGCCTATCATGATCGCGTCGATCTGGCCGCCGACAGTGCTGGCGAAGTGGCGCGTGCCTTCCTCGCCAGCCTTGCTGCGGCTGAGCCGGGCGATCACGGCGCCGCCGGCCGCGGCCAGCAAGGCATCGGCCACCGGACTGGCGAAAGCCATATCGGCCAGATAGGCCAGCACGCCGCCACCCGCCATTGCGCCCAACAGGCTCGCCCCTTGTTGCACCATTTTGTGCTGCGCTAGCTTCATCCGTCCCGTCCCCCATTTTTTTATGGATCTGCTTGTGCAGATTCTGGCTGGCGCTGCGCAAACGCAGACCGGACCGGGACGCGCGCGCGCCGCCTATCTTATGGGGACGGGCGGGACGACGGCAGCTGAGTCAGGCATATGGTTGGCGCGCAAGCGGCCTTACCCTAGCTTAGTTTCCTGTCTGCCTGCTTACAATGCGCAAACATGTCGCTTGCCCGACTCAGTGCCTGGTTGCGAACTTACTTGATTGGCAACTTGCTGGTGTTTTTCACTTCTTCCATCACGGCATAGGTGTGGGTTTCCCGCACGCCTTTTTGCAGCAGGGTCTTGCCCAGGAATTCGCGATAGGCCGCCATGTCTTTCACGCGCGCCTTGACCAGGTAGTCGAAGCCGCCGGCCACCATATGGCATTCCAGCACTTCGGGAATCACCTGCACACTGTGCTTGAAAGCGTCGAACACTTCCGGCGTAGTACGGTCGAGCACGACTTCGATGAACACCAGCAGCGATACGTCGAGCAACTGCGGGTTGAGCTGGGCCGTGTAGCCCATGATGTAGCCGGATTCGTGCAACTTGCGCACGCGCTCCAGACAGGCCGCCGGCGACAGGTTCACGCGGGCTGCCAGCTCCACATTGCTGATACGTCCGTCACTCTGCAATTCCATCAAGATTTTCTTACTGATCTTGTCCAGCATACCGGCCACTCCCCCTTTAATTTTATTTGGTTAAATTGTCTCACTAAAAACTATCTATTGCTAGTGCCGAGTAATACCAGAATTAATCCAGAAGATTCCGCTTTACAATCAAATCATCAGCAGTTCACACAATTTGCCGCTGTTTTTGGACCCTACCGGCCTGCCCGCCATAAGCGGGTATGGCCTGTTTGGCCACGGCGTTCGTTCCCATTCTTCTGTAAAAGAGCCCTTCATGCACTCTGCCGCACCATCGGTTTCGCCCCTTACTCCCTTTGCCGCACTGCAGGCGGAAATCCTGCGCGACCCATCGCCGCTGCGCGCCGCCATTACGGCGGCCTACCGCCGCGAAGAGGAAACAGCGGTGCGCTGGTTGTTGGCACAAGTAAACAATAACGATACGGCAAGTTTGCAGCAAGCCCAAGCATTGGCCCATACCCTGGTGGCCTCGGTACGCGAAAAACGCACGCGCGCGTCCGGCGTCGATGCGCTGATGCATGAATTCTCCCTGTCCTCGGAAGAAGGCGTGGCCCTGATGTGCCTGGCCGAAGCACTGTTGCGTATCCCCGACAGCGCCACCGCCGACCGCCTGATCGCCGACAAGATCAGCAAGGGCGACTGGCGCAAGCACCTGGGCGAATCGCCTTCGCTGTTCGTCAACGCGGCGACCTGGGGTCTGCTGATTACCGGCAAACTTGTCAGCACCAGTAGTGAAACCGGTTTGGGCTCGGCCTTGTCCAAGCTGATCACCAAGGGCGGCGAGCCGCTGATACGCAAGGGCGTCGATCTGGCCATGCGCATGCTGGGCAACCAGTTCGTCACCGGCCAGACCATCGATGAAGCCATCAAGAACGGCCGCGACAATGAAGCGCGCGGCTACCGCTACTCCTACGACATGCTGGGCGAGGCGGCCCTGACCGAGGCCGATGCGCGCCACTACTACGCAGCCTACGAAACGGCGATCCACGCGATCGGCAAGGCCTCGAATGGCCGCGGCATCAAGGATGGCCCCGGTATTTCGGTCAAATTGTCGGCCCTGCACCCGCGCTACAGCCGCGCCCAGCGCTCGCGCGTGATGCACGAACTGCTGCCGCGCCTGCGCCAGCTGCTGCTGCTGGCCAAGCAATACAATATCGGCCTGAATATCGATGCGGAAGAGGCCGACCGCCTGGAATTGTCGCTGGACCTGATGGAAGCGCTGGCTTTCGATCCGGAACTGGCAGGTTTCCACGGTATCGGCTTCGTGGTGCAGGCTTACCAGAAGCGCTGCCCCTTCGTGCTCGACTATCTGATCGACCTGGCGCGCCGCAGCGGCAGCAAGTTCATGGTGCGCCTGGTCAAGGGCGCGTATTGGGACGCGGAAATCAAACGCGCCCAGGTCGACGGCATGACTGGCTATCCGGTCTACACCCGCAAGGTCTACACCGACGTGTCCTACCTGGTGTGCGCGCAAAAGTTGCTGGGGGCGACCGATGTGATCTACCCGCAATTTGCCACCCATAACGCCCAGACCCTGGCCACCATCTACACCTGGGCCCGTCGCGACGGCATCGACGATTACGAATTCCAGTGCCTGCACGGCATGGGCGAAACCCTGTACGACCAGGTGGTCGGCGCCGACAAGCTGGGCAAGGGCTGCCGCATCTACGCGCCGGTCGGCTCGCACGAAACCCTGCTGGCCTACCTGGTGCGGCGTCTGCTGGAAAACGGCGCCAATTCCTCCTTCGTCAACCAGATCGTCGATGAAGCCATCAGCATCGATTCGCTGATCCAGGACCCGCTGGCGCAAGCCCGGCAATTGGGCGGCCTGCCGCATGCCGGCATAACTCTGCCGCGCGATATGTTTGGCGCCGAGCGCAAGAATTCCGCCGGTCTGGACCTGTCGAACGAAGATGTGCTGCGCGAAGTGAGCGCCGCGCTGGCCGCTCCGCGCAACTGGCAAGCCACGCCCCTGATCGCCGGCGAACTGCAGACGGAAAGTCTGGCCCAGCCGGTTATCAATCCCGCCCTGCATGCCGATATCGTCGGCCATCAGAGTGAAGCGAGCGCGGCCGACGTGGAAACCGCGCTGGCCAGCGCCAGCCAGTTTGCGATGGATTGGCAGACCACCGAGCCCAGCCTGCGCGCCGCCGCGCTGAACCGCGCGGCCGATCTGTTCGAAACCCATACGATGGAACTGATGACGCTGGCGATCCGCGAAGCGGGCAAATCGCTGCCGAACGCGATCGCCGAGATCCGCGAAGCGGTCGACTTCCTGCGCTATTACGCCGCACAAGTGCAGGAAAGCACGAATATCCTCGCGCTCGGTCCGGTCACCTGCATCAGCCCATGGAACTTCCCGCTGGCCATTTTCACCGGCCAACTGGCCGCCGCCCTGGCTGCGGGCAATGTGGTGCTGGCCAAACCGGCCGAGCAAACCCCGCTGATCGCCTTCCGCGCGGTGGAACTGCTGCATCAGGCCGGTATTCCCCGCGCCGCGCTGCAATTTTTGCCCGGCCGCGGCGAAATCGTCGGCGCCGGCCTGTGCCAGGATGCCCGCGTCAAGGGCGTGATCTTCACCGGCTCGACCGAAGTGGCCCAGTTGATCAACCGTACCCTGGCCAAGCGCGCCGCGGCCGAAGGTGCCGAAATTCCGCTGATCGCCGAAACGGGCGGCCAGAACGCGATGCTGGTCGATTCCTCCGCGCTGCCGGAGCAGGTGGTGCAGGATGCGATTTCCTCGGCTTTCGACAGCGCCGGCCAGCGCTGCTCGGCGCTGCGCGTGCTGTTCCTGCAGGAAGATATTGCCGACAAAACCATCAAAATGCTGAAAGGCGCGATGCTGGAACTGAAAGTGGGCAATCCCGACCGTCTGGTCACCGATATCGGCCCGGTGATCGACCGTGAAGCCCAGCAAAAGCTGCTGGCACACATCGAAACCCTGAAAAAGACCGCGATCAACCATTTCTCGCTGGACGTCCCCAAGGGCGCCGATGCGCCGACCGGCACCTTCGTTCCGCCCACCGTGCTGGAAATCCATTCGCTGGAAGAACTGACGCAGGAAGTGTTCGGTCCCGTGCTGCACGTGATCCGCTATCGCCGTTCCGAACTGCCGAATTTGATCGAACAGATCAATGCCAGCGGCTTCGGCCTGACCTTGGGCATCCATTCGCGTATCGATGAAACCATCGATTACATCAGTTCGCGTGCCCATGTCGGCAATATTTATGTAAACCGCAACATTGTTGGCGCGGTGGTTGGCGTGCAACCGTTTGGCGGCGAAGGCAAATCCGGTACCGGTCCCAAGGCTGGCGGTCCGCTGTACCTGAAACGTCTGCAAAAGAGCCCGGTCAGCTTGCCGCGCCATGAGCGCCAGACCAACGCCGCGCTCGATGCACTGATTGCCTGGGCACGCCAGCATGGGGACGAGCGCCCTGCCACGCTGGCCGAGCAATACTCGCGCGACACATTGCTGGGCAATCCGTTGACCTTGCCGGGCCCGACCGGTGAACGCAATACCCTGCAATTCGTGGCGCGCGGTACCTTGCTGTGCGTGGCCAGCAGCACGGCCGGCCTGCTGAACCAGCTGGGCGCGACCCTGGCGACTGGCAATCGCGCCGTGATTTTGGCCCAATCCGCCAGCCTGGTGCCGGCCGACTTGCCGCCACTGGTACGTGACCGCCTGCAAGTGATCGGCAAGCTGGATGCCTACAAGGGCGATTTCCAGATTGCTTTGGTGGAAACGACGCTGGCCAACGAGATGCGTCCGCAACTGGCGGCCCGTGAGGGGGCGCTGGTGAGCTTGATTGACACGGATGCCGACCACCCCATCCCGCTGTGGCGTTTGCTTGCTGAGCGGGCTCTGTGCGTGAATACGACGGCTGCGGGGGGGAATGCCAGCTTGATGACCTTGGCGGTTTGATCGAATCTGGCTAAATCACGCATGCCGCCGCACATTTTAGAACCCACGGCGTACCCCTGGGGTCAGACCCCAG
>JABTBR010000071.1 GCA_013284265.1 Oxalobacteraceae bacterium
CCCCCGGCTCTTTGCCGTGGGTTCTAAATGCGTCGCGCGGCACCTTAGCGCATCGGCCGGCTCAGATACGGCGAACCAGCCAGCCCAAAGCGCCACGGCAGTTCCACCGCCTTGCTGATGCCGATGCGCGGCCCGGCCAGCGTCGCCACCGGCGCCGCGCCGGCGATCAGTTCGAACGGTGCCTGGTCCAGCGCCAGATTATTGTGCGCCCGCGTGACGGCCAGCGCCTGGCACAGCCGCCCCGGCCCCGCGCATAGCAAGCGTTCCTCATCCATGCCGCGCCGCTCACGCATCAGCTCCAAGCCCTCCACCGGCTCGAGCGCGCGGATCAGCACCCCGGCGCCATGGCCCTGCTCGCGGCAGACAAAATTCAGGCACCAGTGCAAGCCATGCGAGCGGTAGACATAGCTGCGCCCCGGCGGCCCGAACATGGAGAAATTGCGCGGCGTGGGCCCGCGAAAACTGTGGGCGGCGGCCTCGCTGCAGTCATAGGCCTCGGTCTCGACAATGCGCCCGCCCACGCCATCGACCAGCAGGGTGACGCCGATCAACTGGCGCGCCACCTCCAGCGATGGCGCAGAGAAATCAATTCCGGCGAGAAGTGTAGTCATGCCGGCAATTGTAGCCGTCTCGACCACATTGCCGCGCGCGCCGGCCTGGCTTGGTAACAAATCCATATCAAATTGCTTGTCATTACGAAACTAAGTCGGAAAAAAACCGCCTCCGGGCGCGATTTTCCTCGGAATTTCACGCAAACCGGAGGCGGAAGCGGCGATAATCGAGGTAAGCACGCTCGGCCGGATTTGGCCGGACGATTACCCAGAAGACCGACATGACGACAGTTGCCGCCCCCGCTTTGCCAGCAGAAAATACGGTAGAAGATGCGCTGATGCGCTCGATCCGTATTCCGCCGCGGCCCAGCCTGCTGGTCGATTTGCAGCGCGAACTGGCCGAAAGCGACCCCTCGCCGCGCAAGATCGCCCGCATCATCGGCAACGACGTCGGCATGTCCGGCGCCCTGCTCAAGCTGGCCAATTCGCCGTTCTTCAGCGCCGCGCGCAAGGCCAAGTCGGTCGAACAGGCGATCAACTTCCTCGGCGTGAGCCAGTGCGCCGCCCTGCTCACCGGCCTGCTGGCGCGCCAGGCGATCGAAGGCGACGAAGCCCATCTGAACCAGTTCTGGGAAATGTCGTCCCAGCGCGCCCAGGCCGTGGTGTTCGCCTCGCGCAAGCTGAGCATCGCCCCGCCCGACATCTCCCATACCTTCGGCCTGTTCTGCGACATCGGCGTGCCGCTGCTGATGAACCGCTTCCCCGACTATGCCGACACCTTCGCCATGGCCAGCGAGGACAGCGAACGCTGCTTCACCACGATCGAGGATGCCCGCCACAGCACCAACCATGCCGCCATCGGCTGCCTGCTGGCGCGTAACTGGGGCCTGTCGCCGGACGTCTCCTGGGCGATCCTGCTGCACCACGATTACCGCGTACTCGACGACCCGGCCACCGACGACGCCGTGCGTTCGCTGGTGGCGCTGTCGGTGCTGGCCGAAAAAGGCATCCAGCGCTACCACGGCAACGCCGATTCGGTGGAGTGGGACAAGGGCGGCGAGCGCGCCTGCCGCCACCTGGCCCTGTCGCCCGACGAAACGGCCGACCTGCTCGACGAACTGCACGAAACCCTGCACAACGAACGCTGATGGCGCCGGCCGCCCGCGGCGGCCCGGCACTGCCATCGCCTGTCGTTCTCCCCCCCCCTTTTCTGAACACCCATGGCAAAAAATAAAAAACCTGTTCCGCGCAAGAGCGCGGACGCACCGGAACTCAAAGACGAGCAGCAAACCAACGCCCTGTGCGCGCTGGCCCTGGACCTGGCCGAGCATGAAGCCGGCGCGCCGATGAACGCCGAGCTGCGCGAGAAGGATGCCGAATTCCACAAGCTGGTGCGCAAGCTGCTCAACCAGCAAAAAGACGAAGTGCTGTACGGCGCCGTCGAGCTGGCCCGCTACGAAGACATCGGCGCCTGGCAGTTGCTGCGCGACGCCATCGAGGAAGCGGCCGGCACCGTGCTGCTGCGCCGCGACGGCGCCCCCACCATGGAGATCAACGCCTTCGCCATTCCCCTGTTCGTGCGCAGCAGCGGCGGACTCGATGCGGCCCAGGACTTCCAGGACCCGGAAGCCTTCGAGGCGCTGGTGGCCAGCTTCCAGGAAGCCGGACTGGAAGGCCCGAAAGCCAAGGTGGTGCTGCTGCGCCACGCCTACGACCTGAATGAAGTCGACAACATCACCTACAGCCATCTGCACGCGATGGTGCGCGACGCGGCCAATGCCATGACCGACAAGAAGCTGGTGCCGATGCCGGCGCTGGAACGCAGCATGAGCGGCTGGTCGCCCACCGCCTTCGGCGCCGACGATACCGCCGTGGAGCTGCGCTTCCTGATCGGCTTCGCGCTCAAGCGCGAGGACGATCCCTTCTACACCGTGCCCGCCGGCGAAGCCGCCGCCGACGCCTATTTCGCCGAACGGATGGAGCGCTATCAGCAGTGGACCGGCAGCGTGACGCCGCTGGTGCAGCGTTGCCTGTCCAGCTCCGGCGCCGCCAGGCCGGAACTCAATTTCCTGTACCAGGATCTGTTCTTCGGTGCCAAGGAACAGGCACTCAACGAACATGCGATGCTGCAGCTGCTGTCCGAGCTGGGCCAGGCCCTGCAGGAACACGGCATAGCCGCCGGCCAGGCCAGCGCGATCGTCGGCCCGGCCGATGTCGATGATGAAATGCTGCTGCGCGTGCAACTGTATGGCCCGGACGGCGGCGCCCCGCTGGCCAGCTGCGACAAGCCACTCGCCATGGCGGCCGACCTGGAGCTGGAAGTGGACGATGTGCGCGACGCGCTGGCCAGCATCGGCGTGCACCAGCTGTCGGTGGCGCTGCGCTTCGACGAGCGCGGCCTGCCGCTGGAAGTGCAGGCGCTGACGTAACTCCGCGCCCTATCCCGGGCGCCGGCGCGCCCCATTTGCCGTTTGACAGAGGCGGGCGGGCCGAGGATACTTTCAGCATGCAGCCCGGAGCGTTTGCTGCTGCCTGATGCGGTGCAGGCTTGCTTCCCGCTTGATCAACACGGCTTCGCGGAAGCTGCCGTGAGGGAGACGAGTCATGAAACACTGGACCATCCTGCTGGCCGCGCTGCTGCTGTCGGCCTGCGCCAGCCAGGCGCCGCTGGCGCCACCGAACGAGAACCTGTTCCGCGACCAGCTGTTCGGCGCCGCGCCGGCCCATGTCAACGCCGACCAGATCTTCGCCCTCAGTGCGGCCATGCGCCAGTATGCCAAGGACGAGATCCGCGCCAAGGTCCATGGCGGGAACGTCCAGCAGACCCTGTTCAACGCCCTGTACCGCAAGAGCCAGCTCAAGCTCGACTACGACTCGGCCATGACGCGCAATGCCAGCCAGACCTTCGAGGCGCGCGCCGGCAACTGCCTGTCGCTGGTGATCATGACGGCCGCGCTGGCGCGCGAAATGGATCTGACGGTGCAGTTCCAGAGCGTGCCGATCGACGAAAACTGGAGCCGCAGCGGCAATCTCTACGTCTCCAGCGGCCACGTCAACCTGGTGCTGGGCAAGCCGCGCTACGACGTCAACAAATCCTACGATAACCAGCAATACCTGACCATCGACTTCCTGCCGCCGCCCGACCTGGGACGCCAGCAGGCCACGCCGCTCGACGAGCGCACCGTCGTGGCGATGTACATGAATAACCGCGCCGCCGAAACGCTGGCCGAGAACAAGATCGAGGAAGCCTACTGGTGGGCGCGCAAGGCGGTGGTGCAGGACCCCGCCTTCCTGAACGCCTACAACACCCTGGGCGTAATCTATCAGCACCACGGCAATGGCGCCGAGGCGGCGCGGGTGCTGCGCCATGCGCACCAGCAGGCCCCCGACAATACCGTGTTCCTGTTTAACCTGGCGCAGGCGCTGCGCGACCTGGGCCAGAGCGCCGAAGCCCAGTTGCTGACGCAGCGGCTGGCCAAGCTGGAACCGTATCCGCCTTTCCACTTCTTCAATCAGGGGGTGCAGGCGATGCGCGACGGCGATTTTGCCAAGGCGCGCAATCTGTTCAACCGCGAACTGGACCGCTCGCCCGACTACCATGAATTCCACTTCTGGCTGGCCGCCGCCTCCTTCCGCCTGGGCGACCTGCACACGGCCGACAAGCACATGAAGCTGGCCATGGAAAACAGCACCAACCGCAGCGACCACGATCTGTACACGGCCAAGCTGGACCGCATCCGCGCGCACGAGGCTCAGCCGCAGGGCACGCCCTGAGGCGGCGCGCGGCAGCTGAATGTGCCGCCGCGCCGCGCCGCTCAGTAGCCGGTGCTGCGGCCCGCGATCACGGGCAGTTCATCGTCCGTGGTCATGGTCCAGATCAGGCGGGCGATGGTTTCGGACGCGATCACCGTATGCTGGTTGCCGCGCGCGGATAGCTGTTCGCGCAACTCGCGCCGCACCGTGGGTATCCCGGTCAGGTCGAACAGTACATCGACGCGGTCGCCCAGCGCCACGATCTGCTCCAGCGACAGCAGCGTCAGGCCGGCGTCGATCGCCAGCTGGCGGCCCGGCGTGGGGTTGGACTCGGCCACCCCCACCAGCTCCACCCCGCGCCCCTTGCGCGACAACATATTCTTCAGGAAGGCCGAACCGATCCGCCCCAGCCCGATGATGGCCACTCTTTGATTTTCCATGATGTCCCCAGTCCGTTGAACCGCCGTTGTTGTGCCTCTTGGAAATAAATTAATGCCAAGAAAGCATAGCCTATGATGGACGGCGATGCAAAAAAGATCTTTCCGCCCGCGCGCCCGGCTGCGGAATAGCTTGTCCGGACGACTTCCAGCTTCAAATTTGCAACAAAATACAGCCTTATATTGGGTGACTACCTCTAATTCCGAGGCCGTCGAACGGCCCCGGCGCTGCGGTAGAATGGGCATTTTGCCATCGCCCGCCATGCACAATCCTGCCTCTCTCCCCGATCGGCCCGAGCACCCGGCTCCGGCCGCGCAAGCGCCACTGGCCAGCAAGGAAGGCCGGCTGCGCCAGCGCACCCGGATGCGCCTGGTGGCCGCCGCCGAAAGCGTGATGGCAAGGCGCGGCGTCGATGGCGCCACCATCCAGGAAATCACCGGCGAAGCCGAGCTGGGCACCGGCACCTTCTACAATTACTTCAGCTGCAAGGAAGAGCTGGCCAAGGCCGTGTTCGCGATCCGCACCGAAGAGCTGGGCCGGCTGCTCGACGCCATCGGCCGCGGCGCCAACGATCCGGCGCGGGCGATCGCCCAGATCCTGCGGCTGTACGTGCAGAAATCGCAGGCCGATCCGATCTGGGGCTGGTTCCTGATCCACGCCGAACAGGGCTTCCGCCAGCTCGACGAAGCCTTCGCCGACCGCTCGCGCAAGAACCTGCGCCGCGGCGTGCAGGAAGGCCGCTTCACCTGCGGCGCCAGCATCGACACGGCGGTCAGCATCATCCTCAGTTCCCTGCTGGTGACCACCCGCAATATCCTGGAAGGCCGCGCCGATGCCGACGCCGCCATCCACATGAGCGAACTGCTGCTGCGCATGCTCGGCCTGTCCGACGCCGAATCGGGCGCGCTGGCGCGCGAGCCGCTGCCCGCTTTCGACGCGGCGACGGCGCCGGCCAATTAAACCGCAGGCCAGCCGCCGCGCTGCCTAAGTATGGCAGCGCGCGCCAGCCGCCCCCCAGCCTCCCACCGAAAGACCGCCCCGCCATGTCCGACCTGTTGATCAAACTGAACCGCAACCGCGCCACCGCCCGCATCGTCAAGGCACTGGGCCTGCCCGCTCCCGTGCAACTGGCGCGCGCCGCCGGCGGCTATGAAGCCCAGCCCTTCGCGGGCAAGTCCGTGCTGCTGTGCCGCACGGAGCGCGGCTATGCCGCGGCCGGCCTGGACGCGGCCTTCCGGGCGGCCGGCGCCGAACCGCTCGCGGCGCCGCCTGGCGCCGCCGATGCGCGGCTCGACATCGTCGTCATGGATGCCAGCGGCTGCGCCACGCCGGCCGACTACCGCGCCCTGTACGACAGCTTCCATCCGCTGATGCGCCGCATCGCCCGCAATGGCCGCGTGCTGATCGTCGCCGCGCTGGCGGCCGAGATGAGCGACCCGGTGGCGGCGGCGCTGGCACGCGGCATCGAAGGCTTCGGCCGCTCGCTGGGCAAGGAACTGGGCAAGAACGGCATCACCGTCAACGTCGCCTGCGTCGCGCGCGATGCGGTGGACCGGCTGGCCGGTGTGCTGCGTTTCTTCTGCGGCAAGCAGACCACCTATGTATCGGGCCAGGTGGTGCAGGTGACCGCGCGCGTGATCAAGCCCGCGCGGGAACCGTTTGCGCAGGCGCTGGCCGGCAAGGTCGCGCTGGTGACGGGCAGCGCGCGCGGCATCGGCCTGGCCACGGCGGAACGGCTGGTGCAGGAAGGCGCGCGCGTGATCTGCCTGGACGTGCCCGGCGCCGCCGACGACTTGCAGCGCAACTGCCAGCGCATCGGCGCCACGCCCCTGTTACTCGATATCGCCGCGCCGGATGCGCCGCGCAAGCTGGCCGATTTCATCGGCCAGCAATTCGGCGGCCTCGACATCCTGGTGCACAACGCCGGCATCACGCGCGACCGCACCCTGGCGAACATGAAGGAGCACTACTGGGACATGGTCATCAACATCAACTTCGCCGCCATCGTGGCGGTCGATGAGCTGCTGCTGGCCGAGAAGGTGCTGCGCGATGAAGGCCGGATCGTCTGCCTGTCCTCGATCAGCGGCGTGGCCGGCAATTTCGGGCAGACCAATTACGCCGCCAGCAAGGCCGCGCTGATCGGCTACGTGGCCGCGCGCGCGCCGGCGCTGGCGGCGCGCGGCATCTGCATCAACGCCATCGCCCCCGGCTTCATCGAAACGGCGATGACCGATGCGATGCCCTTCTTCACCCGCGAAATCGGCCGCCGCCTGAACTCCCTGCAGCAAGGCGGCCAGCCGCGCGACGCCGCCGAACTGATCACCTTCCTCAGCACGCCGGGAGCGAGCGGCATCAGCGGCAATACCATACGCGTGTGCGGGCAGGGATTGATAGGCGCGTAAGTCATCTCCACACTCAGCATGGCAACATATTACCTGGGCCTACGTCTTGCCGTTCAGCCAATCGTCTGACTTTCGCGTTGTTTCCGCTCGCGCTCATCCCATTCCTCTAGCCTTAGTCGGGCTAGTTCAGGATGTTCGATCCATTCATAAGGATCATGCCGTTGGCATGTACTGAGCCACCACGGAGCGCACAGCAAGATCAGCGATATGAAGGCAAATACGTCCGACATAATTCGATCGAAGCCAACCATTCCGGCTAGCCATCCACCGATGACTCCACTCATATTGTGGTGTGCCGCCAAATAGTTCCCTATTAATAGAAAAGTGCATGCAAACGACATTTGGGCAAGCATTTCATTGTCGGATTGCTCCTTCTTAGCTTCAGCACTGATCACACTAATGCGGGCGATCCAAAAACTATCCTTTTCGGCCAACGCAACCGTTTCCGCATCTGTGCGACGGACCATTTTGTAATAGTACCGCTCGCGTGGCTTCATCGAGCCATACGCATCGGGTATACGCAGCCAATACCCCAAGGCTGAGGACTTGAATTCCGAAAGAAACCACCCGACGCAGTGCTGAAAAAAGGGCGAAACTCCTGCCATAAAAAACACGTAAACAGCGGCAAAAGCAACATAATTTCCTGTCGGGATTGACGCGCCCAGCCCTCTCCCCCCTGAAGCAGTGCCCATGTCGAAGGTGAGAATACTTTGATGCCAAAAAATAGACAATGCTGTATCCGCTGCCAGCATGAATGAAACAACCAGCAAGGCCCAGCGAAATTGAACAACCCGATCAAGCATCGTAATAGCTTGTTCTGAAAGCCTTCCAATAAATTCTTTGTCTGCCATTTGCTCCTCCTGTGTACGGGTATTAATTTCTCCAGTCACAAATCTCTCATATTAAGATTCGGGGGGCAAGCAAGCACTACCATGCGCTCGCTAGCCGGGCAGGTATCAAGAGAGGGGAAGCATTTTCCATTGCTCCAGTTTTTGCGCCAAGGTGAGCGAAGCGTGTGCCGGAGAGGTCGATGGCAACACCAGCGTGCGGTAGCCTTCGGCGGCGAACCGCGGAGCAAACTTGCCTGAGGTCTGGCCATTAAAGCCCACCGTTTCCAATAGCGGACACAGTTCGCGCAGCCGCGCAAAATCGTTGGCGGCGGGCTTGCGGATGGCGGAGTCGAGACTGCCTTCGCGCTCGCAGGCGCCCAGCACGTCCCATAATCCAAAACCATGCGCCAGCAGACGCGGCAGGCGCCGCGCATAGGGCAAGCCCGCCAGATCCTCTCCCGTCAGCGCCGACAGTATCGGCCACAGCAAATTACGCGGATGCGCATAATACTGCTGCGCAGCCAGCGAGGCGGCGCCCGGAAAGCTGCCCAATATCAGGATGCGTGTTTGGGTGGAAATGACTGGCGCGAGTCCGGTCAGGGCGGCGGCAGGCACTGCGGCGGAGTCGGTAGCGGAAACGATGGGCATCCCCGCATTCTACCGGAGCGTATCAACTGCTCACCGCCCCCGCGCACTGCTGCGCACATCGGCTTCTTGCAGGCTAAAACTACGCTATGCTGCCAATTTAGTAACAGATTCTTACTACTTTAGACTAGTTGCAAATTTGAAATGTCGGTAAACTAGTTCCTGCCGTCGATCCAGTGAGCGATCGACGCATCTGCCCTATCCCTTCTACAGACCTCATTTTCCAGGAGTCAGCATGAAAGCATTGATCGCTGTTGCCGTCGCATCCGCCCTCGCCCTGTCGGGCTGCGCGACGCCATCCAATTCCAATAGCGTGTACTCGGCCGGCCAGGCCCAGAACGAACAGAGCGTGCGCATGGCCACCGTTGAATCGGTGCGCGAAGTGACCATCGACAAGGGCGAAACCGGCACCGGCACCCTGGCCGGCGCGGCGCTCGGCGGCGTGGGCGGTTCCTCGGTCGGCGGCGGCAAGGGCTCCATCGCCACCGGCATCATCGGCGCCGTCGCCGGCGGCATCATCGGCAATGCCATCGAAAACAACGCCAGCAAACACAAGGGCTTCGAGATCACCGTGCGTCTGGAAAATGGCGACCTGCGCTCCATCGTCCAGGATGCGGACGAACAGTTCCGCGCCGGCGAACGGGTACGCCTGCTGTCCGACGGCCGCAAGACCCGCGTCACCCACTAAGTCAGCCCCCAGGACGGCCGCCCACCCCAGGCGGCGCGGCCGTCCCATGGCGCTCGGCACTGATAGGCCAGGCCATTGGCCCGCAAGCCGCTGGCAGCCGTGCCAGCTCGCTTCCGGCATGCTTCCAATCAATTAATATATACTGTTCGGCCAGCTACCCGCTCCACCGCGGCGCATGCCCGCACGGCCCCACCCTGGCTGCCCGGCATCTCCCGCTCAGCCAGAATACGCACCGATGCCCTCTTCCGTTTTATTCCTCATCTGCAGCCTGATCTGGGGCTCCACCTTCTTCGCCATCACGCTGCAACTGGGCGATATCGCGCCGGCCGTGTCGGTGGTCTACCGCTTCACGCTGGCCTCGGTCCTGCTGTTTGCCTGGTGCCTGGCGCGCGGCCAGCACCTGATGCTGCCCTGGCGCACCCAGCGCTGGATGGCCTTGCAGGGCGCGGCCAGCTTCGCCGTCAGCTATATCTGCACCTACAGCGCCGAACAGTATCTGGTGTCGGCGCTGGTGGGCCTGCTGTTCGCGCTGATGGTGTTCTGGAATCCCCTGCTCAGCCGCATCGCCTTCGGCACTCCCATCGCCATGCGCACGCTGTGCCTGTCCGCGCTGGCCATGTGCGGCGTGACGATGCTGTTCTTCCATTCCATCGCCGGCGCCTGGTCGGAACTGCGCAGCGGCGGCAGCGGCCACTTCCTGCTCGGCCTGGGGCTGGCGATCGCCGCCACGCTGGCCAGCTCGATCGGCAATCTGCTGGTGATCAAGGTGCGCGAACAATCGTCCAACGTGCCACTGACGATGGCCTGGTCCATGCTGTGGGGCAGCGCGCTGGTGGCGCTGTGGGCGCTGCTGACGGGCCAGACCTTCAAGCTGCCGGCCACGGCCAGCTACTGGGGCGGCCTGGTCTACCTGGCCGTCTTCGGCTCGGTGATCGCCTTCGCCGCCTACTTCACCATGATCCACCGCATCGGTCCGCAGAAAGCCGCCTATATCGGCGTCGCCACGCCGGTCATATCGGTGCTGCTGTCGATCCGGCTCGAACATTTCAGCCCCGGTCCGCTCGAATGGGCGGGCATGGCGCTGTGCCTGGCCAGCGTGGCCTGGGCGCTCCGTCCACAGGCCGCCAAGGCCCCTTCCATCCCTCAAACAGAAAGCGCAGCCTAAGCCCCATGACGACTTCCCAACTGACCATCCGTCCCGCCGTCGCCGCCGACGTCGATGCCATCTTCGGCATGATCCGCGAACTGGCCGTGTTCGAAAAACTGGAACACATGGTGGTGACCAATCCGGCCATGCTGCAGGATGCGCTGTTCGGCGCCCATCCGGTATGCGAAGCCATCATGGGCGATGAAAACGGCGAGGCCGTCACCTTCGCCCTGTTCTTCCATAATTTCTCCACCTTCCTGGGCCGCAAGGGCCTGTATCTGGAAGACCTGTACGTCAAGCAGAACTGCCGCGGCAAGGGCTATGGCAAGCAGATGCTGGTGGCGCTGGCCCAGCTGGCGGTGCAGCGCAACTGCGGCCGCTTCGAATGGTCGGTGCTGGACTGGAACAAGAACGCCATCGATTTCTATCAAGGCATGGGTGCGGAACTGCTGCCCGACTGGCGCATCTGCCGCGTGGCCGGCGACGCGCTGGCGCAGCTGGCGCGCGTCTGACGCCAACTTAAGCATGCCGCACTGCTTTTAGAACCCACGGCGTACCCCTGGGGTCTGACCCGGCGGGTCAGACCCCGGCTCTTGGCCGTGGGTTTTAGGTGCGGCCGGCGGCCCGCGAACAACGAGTTTTTCTTAACTTGGCGGCATTAGCACCTGCCGCAAAAAACCTTACATAAAGCCGTCACTCGCTACAGCCGCCGTGCCGGAACCGGATACCCCACCAGCCGTTCCAGCAGCTCGAATATGCCCTGCGTGATCAAGGCCAGCAGCGCCGCCGGAATGGCGCCGGCCAGCATCATCTGGTTATCGTTCAGCGCCAGCCCGATGGTGATCCTTTCGCCATAGCCGCCGGCGCCAATGAAGGCGGCAATCGTCGCCGTCCCCACACTCATCACCGCCGCCGTTTTCACACCGGCCAGTATCACCGGCAGCGCCAGCGGCAGCTCGATGCGCAGCAGGCGGTCGCGCGGACGCAGGCCAAGCGCGAGCGCCGCCAGCCGCAAGCCCTGCGGCACCTGCAACAGGCCGGTACAGGTATTGCGCACAATGGGCAGCAGCGCATACACAAACAAGGCGATCAGCGCGGGCACCATGCCTATCATGCCCAACAAGGGAATCAGCAGCGCCAGCAGGGCCAGCGAGGGCACCGTTTGCAGCACGCCGACCAGCGCCAGCACGGCCTGGCGCAGGCGCGGACGGTAAGTGGCCAATATGCCCAGCGGCACGCCCACCACACACGCCAGTCCCATCGCCAGCAGCACCAGCGTAATGTGCTGGCGCGTCAACGGCCACAGACTGCTGTCGAACAGCTTGTCCAGAAAACCGCTACGTAGCGGCGGCGCTGGAGCAAACTCCGCCGTCAGCGCCTTCTTGGCATTGGCTCGCGCCGCCAGCCAGTTGCCGGCGACATCGGCAAAGCGTTTCCCATCGATTTCCACCGCCGCGTTCATGGCGATCATGTCGCTCGCGCTGATACTGCCCTCCAGCGCGGACAGCGCGCGCCAGGCGGCAGGGAAACGCTGCGCCGCATCGAGCCGGTACAGCAGCACGGCGTCGTAGCGCGGGAAGAAGGCACGGTCATCCTCCAGCACACGCAGGCCATACTGGCGGATCTTGGCGTCGGTCGAATAGATGTCGATCACGTCGACCTGGCGCCCGGCCAGCGCCTCGTACGCGATGCCGTGATCCAGGCCGGAAGGCCGCTGCGGCAAGCCATAGTGGCGCGCCAGTCCCGGCCAGCCATCGGCGCGGCCGATGAATTCGTGCGACAGGCCCAGGCGCAGACCGCCCTGCCCGGCCAGTTCGCCGAGAGTATGTATGCCATCATCGGCGCCGCGCATGGCCAGCGCATAGCTGTTGTTAAAGCCCAGCGGCACCGCCACGCCCAGTCCCAGCGGCGCCAGTTCGCGCCGGATCTGCTCCATCGAGGTGGTATGGGGATGCTTGAGGATTTCCAGATCGATCGTACCCACGTACTCGGGATAGACATCGATCTTGCCGGCCTTGAGCGCGGCCAGCACGATGGCGGTATTGCCCAGTCCCTGCAAGTGCTCCGTGCGGACGTAGGGCGCGGCGCTGTGCGCCAGCAGCTCGCCCAGGATATACGATTCGGTGAAGCGCTTGGAGCCGATGCGCAGCGTGCCATCGGCTTCGAAGGCAGTGGCACCGGCATGGGCACCGGCACCGGCCTGCGGCGCGGCAGCCGCTTGCGCCCCCGCCAGCGCAAGACACAGAGCCGCCAGCAAAGGGCGCCATACGGGTGAAGGTAATGCAGTCGCTGTCATGCGCACGCGCGCTCCGGAAGTCTGTGGACAATCCGGCAAGCTTACCACCGCCAGGCTTAAACGCCCGCGCGCAGCATCGACGCCTTCAGCGCCTGGCTCAAGGCTTCATAGCTTTCCGACAGATGTGCCTTCGTTTCGCGGCTGCCCGCCTTGCCCATGGCGGCGCGGATATCGCGCTGTAAATCGAGCGCATATTCACGCTGCAGGCTGCGCGCATCGGCCGGCGTCACACCGGAGGGACGCAACAGAATGCCGGTAACGCGCTTCAGATGCTCGCGCTGCAGATTGCGGCGCATGCCGGTGATCTCCTTGCCGGCTTTCAGTTCGCTCCATACCGCCGTCTGCACCGTGTTGTACAACTCATCGAGGCTCAGGGCCTTTTTGCCGTCGTCCAGTTTTTCCTGCGAGTCGAGCAGACGCACCGCCACCGCGTCGGACATCAGTTGATCGAGCGCTGCCGCTTGCAGGCTGAGCACGCGGGTCCGGATCGACACATCCGGGCGGCCGCGATTTTCAAAGTGATCGGCACCGAGCCGGCTCACCATCGCCGGCGTGAACTTGAAGCTGTCGGCCTTGAACAGGCTGTTGGTCACGATGCTCAGCGCACCGCGCTGGCGCGCCAGCGCCACCGGCGTGAAGGTGGCGCGGCCGGTGCCTGCGTGATCGCGCAGATAGGTGGTGCCACCCACGTATTTCATCAGCACCGGCACCGTGCGCGCGAACTGCGCAAAACCGAAGTCGAAGCTGCGCCGCAGCGATTGATAGCTTTCGCCCGGCTTGAGCTCGCGCGTCTGAATCCGGTCCCACAGCTCGCGCGACATGGTCAGGCGCTTCTGGAAGTAGGCCAGCGGATCGCTGCTCAGGTCGAAAATATTCACGTCCGGGTCGGAGCTGAAACCGTTCGCATCCTGGTCGGTGCCGAAGGCCAGCAGCGGTTCGTTCGAGCGCCCCGCGATGCGCGCCAGTTCCTGCTTTTCCTGTTCCGGCTCGATCGGCTTGTAAGCGTATTCGATCGCCCAGTAATCATAGGGGCCGAGTGCGGAAGTGACGTACTCGCCCTGCTTCTCGCCCTTGATCGACAGATTGAAGGGGTTGTAGTCCATCACCGAGCCGCTCAGGCCATTCTTGCGGGTGAATTCGCTGTCCTGCAATTGGGCCAGCGAATAGATGGTCGACGAGCGGAAGTTATGCCGCAATCCCAGCGTATGGCCCACCTCGTGCATGATCACCGCGCGCACATAGGACTGCGCCACGGCCTCGGCCTGCGGGCTATCCATCTCGAACTCGCCGCGCGCTTCCAGCAGGCCCATGGCAAAGCCCAGTTCAGCCGACGACTCGGCCAGATAGTCGCAATGCGCATCGTCGTTGCGGTGTTTGAACGATGCCAGCGGCGCCTGCTCCGGCAGATTGGAATCCTCGCCTATCATGCGCCGCACGCCGCGCGCGAACACGTCGGACATGCCGATATCGGCGTCCAGGATCTCGCCGCTGCGCGGGTCGACCTGGCGCGGGCCGATCGCAAAGCCGACGTCGGCGCCGACGAACCAGCGCACGCCGGCGTGGCGCGCATCCATGGTGTCGAAGCTGTCCTTGTCCTGCTGCTGCCTGACCACGATGGCATCCTTGAAGCCGATGCGTTCAAAGGCCGCGTTCCAGGCCAGGATGCCTTCGCGCACCGACTGGCGATATTTTTCCGGGATGTTCTTGTCGATCCAGTAAACGATGGGCTGCTTCGGCTCCGACAGCGCCGCCGCCGGATCGCTCTTTTCCAGCCGCCAGCGGTTGACCACATGGTTGGCGATGCTGGGCTTGATGTCGTCGCTGAAGTCGTAGGTGGTGGTCACGAAGTGGCCGACCCGGTCGTCCGCCGGACGCGCCGCCATCGGCTGGGCCGGCAGCGGCATGAAGCTGTAATAGAAGCCGATGAACATGCTGCGCGGGTCCGGCGTGGTCGTCGGCGGCGTCGGCACTGGTACCGGCGACGGCACCAGCGGCGGCGGGGAGATCTTGGGCACGGCGAAGTGGGCATTCACACCCAGCCCCGTCATGGCCGCATCGGCGCGGATGCTGACAAAGCTGCTATTGCGCGGATCGATGGTGAAGGGCATCCGGTAGGCGTATTCCAGGCCGGTGGAATAGCTGGGAATATCGGAAAACAGCAGGGCATTGGCTTCCACCAGAATCGCGTGGCTCTGGGGATTGGGCGCGCTGGCGACCGGCGCCACGGCCAGCAGACTGTCCGAAAAACCCTGCGACACCGCCAGCGCCTGCGGCGAAATGCCCTTGGCGGCGTAGTCGGTGTTCTTGGCGATCATCTGTACCAGATTGCCCACACGGTGGAAGAACACCACGTGGCTGTCGCCCATCTGGCTGCCATACAGCCCGCGCTCGCCCACGCCATTGGGTACATTCACCGACATGAACATGGGGCGGTTGAAATGCTCGGGCCTGAGTTCGATCCAGACCTTCTCGTCCTTCTGGTACAGCCCCAGGAAGCCCGGCAAATGCGCCGCGCCGCGAACCACATCCACAAAGGGCTTGGGCGCACCGGCGGCGGCCACCGCCGCCGCGACGGCAGCCGCCGCCTGAGCAGCGGGAGGCAGCACCGGCGTGGTGGCGACCACCGGCACATCCGGGACAGGCGTGGGAACAGGGGGCGGTACGGGAGGGTCCTGCGCCAGCGCGCTGATGCTGATGGACCATAAAACGGCGGCACGAAGGGACTTCAGAACGAAAGACGACGGCAAGGCACGCATGGCAATCCTGGTACGGGTGGTTGTTCCAAATAAGACAACCATAATAATGTACCTGATTGCCCGCACCGCACACGAGTTTTTTGAGTGTTTACTCTAAACCGGGGATGCCGCCCCGGCGACCAGCGCCGGCTGGCGCGCAATGCCGCCGTTGACCACCATCTGGCAGGGATTGAAGCCGATCGCATACGCCAGCGCGGCCGGACGGTCGATCCGCCATAGCGCGAAGTCGGCGCGCTTGCCCACTTCCAGGCTGCCCACCTGCCCCTGCAGGCCGAGCGCGCGCGCCGCCTGGATGGTGCAGCCGGCCAGCGCCTCTTGCGGCGTCAGGCGCCACAGGGTGCAGGCCATATTCATCGCCAGCAACAGCGAAGTCATGGGCGAAGTGCCGGGATTGCAGTCGGTGGCCACCGCCATCGCCACCCCGGCCGCGCGCAGGCGGGCCACCGGTGGCGGTGTGGTATCGCGCAGGAAGTAGTAGGCCCCCGGCAGCAGCACCGCCACGGTGCCGGCCGCCGCCATCCGGGCGATGCCATCCTCGCTCAGATGTTCGAGATGGTCGGCCGACAGGCCGCCATACTCGGCCACCAGCTGCGCGCCGCGCTGGTCGGACAGCTGTTCCGCATGCAGCTTGACCGGCAGGCCCTGGGCGCGCGCCGCGGCGAACACGCGCGCGGTCTGCTCGCGGCTAAAGCCGATGTTCTCGCAAAAGGCATCGACCGCGTCGACCAGGCCTTCGGCCGCCAGCGGTGCGATCATGGCGCAGACGGCATCGACATAGTCGTCCGCCCGGCCGGCGAATTCCGGCGGCAGCGCATGCGCGCCGAGGAAGGTGGTGCGGACGCTGACCGGCAGCTCGCGGCCGATGCGGCGCGCCACGCGCAGCATCGCCGCTTCCGACTCCAGCGTGAGGCCGTAGCCGGACTTGATTTCCAGCGTGGTCACGCCTTCGGCCAGCATGCTGGCCACGCGCGGCAGGCTTTGTGCCAGCAGCTCCTGCTCGCTGGCGGCGCGGGTGGCGCGCACGGTGGACATGATGCCGCCGCCGGCACGCGAGATTTCTTCATAGGTGGCGCCATTGAGGCGCGCCTCGAATTCGGCGCTGCGGTTGCCCGCATGGACGATGTGGCTGTGGCAGTCGATCAGCCCCGGCGTAAGCCAGCAACCCGCGCCGTCAACGACACGCGCGGCAAGCGAAGAAGCAGACGGCGCAGCCGATACCGCGGCACCGCCGGGTAGTTCCGCCAGCGCGCCCAGCCAGGCAATCCTGCCATCCTTGACGGCGATCGCACCATCGCGGATTTCCCCGTAACCCTCGACCATCGTCGCCAGGTGCACATTGGTAAACAGGATGTCCCAGATTTGATCCATGAAGCTCGCTTCCGCTATTAGTGTTGAATGATGTCGACCACGAACACCGTGGCCTGCAGCGCTTCCACGCTCCAGGCGTCGTCCGCGTCGAGCAGCACGGCGTCGAAGCGCACCAGCGCGATGCACTCGCTGGCGCTGCGCAGGGTGACGCTTTCACCCTCCGCGAGGAACACGAAGGTGGTGCCACTACGGCGCGGCAGCGCCGAGGTGCCGCGCACCGGCAGCCGTTCCAGCTTGTGGCGGCAATGGCCGCGCCGCGTCATCACGTTGAAGTCGGTGGTGGCGCCGCTGGCCACGGTGGCGTGGACCTCATCCTCGCCGGCGAAGCTGACCACCGGCTCGCTCTCGCTGAGCACCGTGCGGGTAGTCCCAAAGTCCAGCAGCACGCCGCCGCCATCGACCAGCGCCAGCGTGCGGTCGACGCCGGGGAAGGCCGAGAACGGCCCGCTCTGCGCGATGGTGGCAAGGCTGATGCGCCAGTCGAAACGCTCGATATTGGCGCCGCGCGGGAAGACCGCGATCTCGGTGGTGCTGCCGCCGCCATTCTTCCACGGCGCGGGCCGCAGGCTGGCGTATTGAATTAACTGGCTCATCGGAACTCCTTCAGTTCGGCCAGGGTCTGGCGGAAGCGCGCGGCGATCGCCTGCTGCGCCACGTGGCGGCCATCGCGCACCTGCCACTGCCCCCCCACCATCACATCCCTGACCAGGTTGTCGTTACCGCAGAAAATAAAGCATCCCAGAATCTCATCCAGCTCCAGCCCGAACAGCGCCGGATGGGCGTCGTCGAGCACAATCAGGTCGGCCCGCTTGCCGGGCGCCAGCGCGCCCACCGGCCGGCCGGACGCTTGCGCGCCGCCCTGCAGCGCGCCCTGCCACAAATAATCGCCCACATTGCGCTGCTGCTTCGACACGGCGATATTGCGGCGCTGATGCAGCAAACGCTGGCCGTATTCCAGCCAGCGCAGCTCTTCCACCGCGCCCTGCGAGATATGGCTGTCGCTGCCGATGCCGAAACGCCCGCCCGCCGCCATGAATTCCTCGAAGGGGAACAGGCCGTCGCCCAGATTGGCCTCCGTGGTTGGGCACAGGCCGGCCACGGCGCCGCTGCCGGCGATGCCATCGACTTCGGCGCGCGTCAGGTGCGTCGCGTGAATCAGGCACCAGCGCCGGTCCACCGGCACATGCTCCAGCAGCCATTGCACCGGACGGCGCCCACTCCATTCCAGCGACTGGTTCACTTCCGGCATCTGCTCGGCGATGTGGATATGCACCGGCCGCTGTTTCGGCAAGGTCAGCAGAATTTCATTGATTTGCGCGGCCGAGGCGGCGCGCAGCGAATGCGGCGCCACGCCCACTTCGGTCTGGCCGTCGCGCAGCGGCTCGAGCGCCTCGACGATGCGCAGCACGTCCTGCGCATCGGTGCGGAAGCGCTGCTGCTCGGCCTTCAGCGGGCTCTCGCCAAAGCCTGAATAACTGTACAACACCGGCAGCATGGTGATGCCGATGCCGGTCAACCGTGCCGCGGCGATCACCCGTTCGGCCGTTTCGGCCACGCGCGGATACATGGCGCCGTCCGGCGCGCGCTGCACATAATGGAATTCGCATACCGAGGTATAGCCGTGGCGCAGGCATTCGGAAAACAGCTGCGCCGCGATGGCCTCGATATGCTCGGGGGTGATATTGCGCGCGAAGCGGTACATCAGGTCGCGCCAGGTCCAGAAGCTGTCCTGGCCGTCGCCGGCCTTTTCGGTGCGTCCGCCCAGCGCCCGCTGGAAGCTGTGCGAATGCAGATTGATCATGCCCGGCAGCGCATACTGCACCTGTTCCACGTCCGCAGCGGCGGCCGCGCTGACATTGGCGGTGACGGCGGTCAGCGTGCCCTGCGCATCCCATTCCAGCAGCACATCGCGCTGCCAGCCATCTTCCAGCAGCGCCTGGCGCGCATACAGGCGGCTCATCGCCGTGCCCAATCGGCGGCGGCGCGGGTCATCTGCTCCAGCAGGCCCTGCACCTGTTCGGCCAGATCGGCGCGATAGCCGAACGGCGCCTGTTCATCCATATAGGCGGACTGGCACATCTCCAGCTGGATCGCATGCACCCGGCTGGCCGGCTGGCCGTAGTGGCGCGTGATATGGCCGCCCTTGAAGCGGCCATTGACGGCCACCGTGTAGCGCTGCTGCGCCAGCGCCGGCTCGACGATGGCCGCGCGCAGGCCGTCGGCGCAGCTGTTGCCGTCGGCCGTGCCGAAGTTCAGGTCCGGCAGCTTGCCCTCGAAAAAGCGCGGCACCACCGAGGCGATCGAATGCGCGTCCCACAGCACCACGGTGCCGTGCAGCGCCAGCAGCCGGTCCAGCTCCGCACGCAGCTGGCCATGGTAAGGCCGCCAGTACAAGCCCAGACGGCGCTGCGCTTCCGCCTCGTCCGGCTGGTAGCCATCCTGGTACAAGGGCTCGCGATGGAAGGTGTCGACGGGGCACAGGCCGGTGGTGTCCTGGCCCGGATACAGATTGGTATTCTCAGGCGGACGATTCAGGTCGATCACATAGCGCGACCAGCGCGCCGACAGCACCGACGCGCCCATCCGCTCCAGGAAATCGTACAGGCGCGGCAGATGCCAGTCGGTGTCGGCCCTGTCGCCGGCCGCCCGCGTCATGCGCGCCGCGATATCGTCCGGGATGTCGGTGCCCACGTGGGGCATCGACACCAGCAAGGGAATACTGCCTGCTTTGAAGTGAAAATCCATGGTGCTCGCTTCCTCCAGGGCGCCGCTTAAGGGTGCAGCGGTGTGAACAAACTCTTGCACGAGGCGCTCAGCTCACCTTTGAGCACCATCTGTTTCGCCGCCTCGATATCGGGCGCGAAGAAACGGTCGGCGTCGAAGAATGGCACCTTCTGGCGCAGCTGCGAATGCACATGCTCCAGATGCGGCGAGGTCTTCAGCGGGCGGTGGAAGTCGATGCCCTGTGCCGCGGCCAGCAGTTCGATCCCGACGATGACAGCGGTATTGTGCGCCATATCGTCCAGACGGCGCGCCGCGAAGGTGGCCATGCTGACGTGGTCTTCCTGATTGGCCGAAGTCGGCAGGCTGTCGACGCTGGCCGGATGGGCCAGCGACTTGTTCTCCGACGCCAGCGCGGCGGCGGTCACGTGGGCGATCATGAAGCCGGAATTGACGCCCGGATCGCGCACCAGGAAAGGCGGCAGGCCGGACAGGGTGGCGTCGATCAGCAGCGCGATGCGGCGCTCGGACAGGCCCCCGATTTCGGCGATCGCCAGCGCCAGCGAATCGGCCGCGAAGGCGACCGGCTCGGCGTGGAAATTACCGCCCGAGACGATCTGCGCCAGGCCGGAATCGGCATCCGAGAAGATCAGGGGATTGTCGGTCACGGCATTGGCTTCGATCAGCAGCGTGCGCGCGGCATTGGCGATCACGTCCATGCAGGCGCCCATCACTTGCGGCTGGCAGCGCAGGCTGTAAGGATCTTGCACCCGCTCGTCGCCTTCCAGGTGGGAGGCGCGGATCGCGCTGTTGCTCACCAGTTGGCGGTAAATCGATGCGGCGGCGATCTGGCCCGGCTGGCCGCGTACTTCGTGCACGCGCGCGTCGAAGGGCGCGTCGCTGCCCTTGGCCGCGTCCAGCGACAGGGAACCGGCCACCATGCCCGCTTCGAGCAGGCGCTCGGTCATGAACAGGCCATGCAGCGCCAGCGCGTTCGATACCTGGGTGCCGTTGATCAGGGCCAGGCCTTCCTTGGCCGCCAGCACCACCGGCGCGATGCCGGCCGCTTTCAGCGCGTCGGCGGCCTGCATCAGCTCACCGTGCACGCGCACCTCGCCCACGCCCAGCATAGCCAGCGTCATGTGCGACAGCGGCGCCAGGTCGCCGGAGGCGCCGACCGAACCCTTGGCCGGAATGGCCGGCATGATGCCGGCGTTGTACAGCGCGATCAGGGTGTCGATGATCAAGGGACGCACGCCCGAGTAGCCGCGCGCCAGGCTGCCGATTTTCATCAGCATGACCAGGCGGGTGACGCCGTCCGACAGCAGCTCGCCGGTACCGACCGAGTGCGACAGGATCAGGTTGCGCTGCAGCTGCTCCAGTTTTTCGTCCGGGATACGGGTCTTGGCCAGGATGCCGAAGCCGGTGTTGATGCCGTAGGCGGCGTCGCCCTTGGCCACGATGGCTTGCACCGTGGCGGCCGAGGCTTCGATCACCGGATAGGCTTCGGCGGCCAGGGTCAGCGGGCCAGGCGCGGCCCACACGGCGCGCAGCTCGGACAGGGTCATCTTGCCTGGCTTCAGGGTCCAGGCGTTATTTGGTTTTTGTTTCATGTTCTGCTTTCTTCAATTATTTAATCATCGGGAGATTCAGGTGGTTGCGCTTGGCGCACGCCACCGCCGTCTCGTATCCCGCATCGGCGTGACGCATCACGCCGGAACCGCTGTCATTGACCAGCACCCGCGCCAACCGCTTGGCGGCGGCATCGGTGCCGTCGGCCACGATCACCACGCCCGAATGCTGCGAGTAACCCATGCCCACGCCGCCGCCGTGGTGCAGCGACACCCAGGTCGCGCCGCCGGCGGTATTGAGCAGGGCGTTCAGCAGCGGCCAGTCGGACACCGCATCGGTGCCGTCCTTCATGGCTTCGGTTTCGCGGTTCGGGCTGGCCACGGAACCGGTATCGAGGTGGTCGCGGCCGATCACGATCGGCGCCTTCAGCTCGCCATTGCGCACCATTTCGTTGAAGGCCAGGCCGGCGATGTGACGCTCGCCCAGGCCCAGCCAGCAGATGCGCGCCGGCAAGCCCTGGAAGGCGATCCGTTCGCGTGCCATATCGAGCCAATTGTGCACCTGTTTGTGGTGCGGGAACAGCTCCTTGATCTTGGCGTCGGTCTTGTAGATGTCTTCCGGGTCGCCGGACAGGGCCACCCAGCGGAACGGGCCACGACCTTCGCAGAACTGCGGACGGATGTAAGCCGGCACGAAACCGGGGAAATCGAAGGCGTTTTCCACGCCCTGGTCGAAGGCGACCTGGCGGATATTATTGCCGTAATCGACCACCTTGGCGCCCAGGGTCTGGAACTCCAGCATCGCCTGTACGTGGGCGGCGCAGGAATCGGCGGCGGCGGCCTGCAGGCGCGCGTGGCGCTCGGGGTCCTGCTGGGCGGCCTTCCAGTCCGATACGCTCCAGCCGCGCGGCAGGTAGCCGTTGACCAGATCGTGGGCCGACGTCTGGTCGGTCACCATGTCCGGCACCACGCCGCCCTCTTTGGCGCGGCGCACCAGCTCCGGCAGCACCTCGGCCGCGTTGCCCAGCAGGCCGATCGAGATCGCGTCCTTGCGCTCGGTATGGTATTTGATCATCTCCAGCGCCTCGTCGATGCTGGCGGCCTGCTTGTCCAGATAGCGGGTGCGCAGGCGGAAGTCGATGCTGCTCTGCTGGCATTCCACCGTCAGCGACACGGCGCCGGCCATGGTGGCGGCCAGCGGCTGGGCGCCGCCCATGCCGCCCAGGCCGGCGGTCAGTACCCAGCGGCCCTTCAGGTCGCCGCCGAAGTGCTGGCGCCCCGCCTCGGCGAAGGTTTCGTAGGTGCCCTGGACGATGCCCTGGGTGCCGATGTAGATCCAGCTGCCGGCCGTCATCTGGCCGTACATGAACAGGCCCTGGCGGTCCAGCTCATTGAAGTGTTCCCAGTTGGCCCACTTGGGCACCAGGTTCGAATTGGCGATCAGCACGCGCGGCGCGTCGGCGTGGGTCTGGAACACGCCCACCGGCTTGCCCGACTGGATCAGCAGGGTCTGGTCTTCCTCCAGCGCGCGCAGCGAGGCCAGGATCTGGTCGTAGCAAGCCCAGTTGCGGGCCGCGCGGCCGATGCCGCCGTACACCACCAGATGCTTCGGGTTCTCCGCCACTTCCGCGTCCAGATTGTTCTGGATCATGCGGTAGGCGGCTTCCGCGCCCCAGTTCTTGCAGCTCAGTTCCGTGCCGCGCGGGGCGCGGATCTCACGGCTGGCGTCGAAGCGGGGATCGTTGTCCAGTTTGTTCTGGCTGCTCGAAGGGGTCGTCATGGTGTCTCCTCAGGATATATGTGGTTGGCCGGGCAGGCGCAACAAGGCGCCCGGTCCGCGCATCCTTGAAGGATAGGTTGTCTATACAACTAAGTCAAATGATTTTTTGCAACCCGCTTGCCGCGGCGCCGCTGACTGCCCCCCGATGGGGGCCTCAACGCTCCAGCGCGCTTCGACCTTCGCCACCAAAGTCAAGCGCCGCAACAAGCGAATCGATCGCGCACGTTTCAAGGCGGGCCTTATTCCAGCGTACGTTCTAAGATATTCGACCCGGTGTTTTGACGGGCACGCAAGCTACAAACTCATCACTGAAAGGACCGATCATGTCTTCCTATATCGTCTTGAAACGCGTCTCTCCCAGCGCGGGCCGTGGCACGGCGCCCGGCAGGGGATACGAGGCCCTGGGCAACGGCCCCGGCACGGAGAACTGGGGTCTGGCGATCGAGAGCGCGGACAAGCAGCAGGCGACCGAAATGGCGGCCGACCCCGCCGTCGGGCTGGTCGCGCGCACCATGCCCACCACGCTGGTGGCGCCGGTCGATCTGGAGACCAGCGTGCCGGCCGCGCCGGCGGCGGCCCCTTCCTCGTGGGGGATCGCGGCCGTCGGCGCCGACCAGAGCGGCTTCACCGGCAAGGGTGTCACCGTGGCCGTGCTCGACACCGGCATCGACCGGGCCCATCCGGCCTTTAGCGGCGCCCAGATCACCGAGCAGGACTTCAGCAACAGCGGCAATGGCGACCGCAAGGGCCATGGCAGCCATTGCGCCGGCACCATTTTCGGGCGCGACGTAAACGGCCAGCGCATCGGCATCGCCCGCGGCGTGGAGAACGTGCTGATCGGCAAGGTGCTGGGCGACGATGGCCAGGGCGAATCGGCCATGATTTTCGATGCGCTGACCTGGGCGCTGCGCAACAAGGCGGACATCATCTCGATGTCGCTGGGCTTCGATTTCGCCGGCCTGGTGGGGCGGCTGAACCAGAAAAGCTGGCCCCTCGATCTGGCCACCTCGACCGCGCTCGAATCCTACCGCGCCAATCTGCGCATGTTCGACGCGATCATGCGCATCCTCAAGGCCAACGAGGACTTCGGCCAGTCGCCGCTGGTGGTGGCGGCCGCCGGCAACGAGAGCCGGCGCGACGTCAATCCCGAGTTCCGCATCGCCGCCTCGCTGCCGGCCGCGGCCGAAAGCGTGGTCTCGGTGGCCGCCGTCGACATGGAGGGACGGGTGGCGAGCTTCTCCAACAGCGGCGCCCTG
Organism: Oxalobacteraceae bacterium; assembly: GCA_013284265.1. Classification (GTDB taxonomy): domain Bacteria; phylum Pseudomonadota; class Gammaproteobacteria; order Burkholderiales; family Burkholderiaceae_D; genus Rugamonas. The sequence continues at coordinate 24,203 of JABTBR010000071.1, forward strand.
CTGGCCGCGCCCGGCGTGGCCATCACCTCGGCCTGGCCGGGCGGACGCATGAACACCATCAGCGGCACCAGCATGGCCTGCCCCCATGTGGCCGGCCTGGCGGCGCTGTGGTGGCAGCAGCAGCGCGAACAGGGCGTGCTGCCCACCGCCCAGAACGTCACGGCGCGGCTGCTGGCCAACCTGCGCAGGGATGGACTCAAGCCGGCCTTCAACCAGCTCGATTTCGGCCAGGGCATGGCGACGGCGCCGCGCTGATCCGGGACGGCCGGCCTGGCCGCGGCGCGGGAACGGCGCGCGCCCGGGCGGACCGCGGCGCTGCTCAGTCCCTTGCCGGCCTGGCCGCCGCCATGTCGCGCGTGTACTTTTCCAGCATGTCGCTGATCTTGGCGGCGGTATAGGGCTTGACGATGAAACCGCGCGCGCCGCCCTGGATCGCCGCCATTACATTGCTCAGGTCGCTATTGCCGCTGACGACGACGCAATAGCAGCACGGACGCAGCGTCTTGGCCATCGCGATCACCTCGAGGCCGCCGAAGCCGGGCATGTTCAGATCGATGAAAGCGAGATCGATGCGGCAGTCGTCGCGCCCGAACAGATCGATGGCCTGCTGGCCGTCCGCCGCCGTGCAGATGCTGCGATAGCCATGGCTGCGCAGTACCGAACTCAATAGCTGGCGCATGGCCGGTTCATCGTCGGCGATCAGGATATTGCCCGCTTCATGGTGTGTCATACGTTTCCCCTGTGGCGCGCAGCGCGCGCACCGCTTCCAGATGATCGATACGGTCGAGTTGCTCCAGGGCCTCGGCCACGGCGCCGCGCAGCGTGGCCGCCTCCACCAGCACGGCGAGCGTACTCACCTCGGCCAGGCCGAAGGAGCCGGCCGAGCCCTTGAGCATATGGACCTGGCCGGCCGCATCGTCGAGCCGTCCCGCGCACAAGGCGGCGCGCAGCGCATCGAGGCGGCCAGGCAGGGCTTTCCCATACGCCTGGCGCAGCCCGTCCAATTCCCCGATCAGGGCAAAGTCGCGCGGCGCCG
>JABTBR010000072.1 GCA_013284265.1 Oxalobacteraceae bacterium
GCCAGGCGATGATGGAGTCTCCTTCTCATAGGTACATTCCACGCCACCCTTTTCCCTGATCCGTAGGCGAGTCGATGCGCCGCAAGCCTCCTTGAGATCGGGGCCTATGGATTCGAATATCTCCTTTGCCATGGGCCCCTCGACCATGAACGCCATTTTTCGATCCTCTCGCGTGGGCGCTTATTTTTCGTCCAGGTCGTTCGAGTAGCTCAGATAGCGCCCCTTGTACGGCGTGTATGTTCCATCCCAAAGTTTTTCGGTGCCCGCATATGCCTGCAGAAATAGGGAGGATGTCACGACAAGAAGTGCAAGGTGCTTTTTCATTCTTTCCTCTACACTCGTCGCCGCTAACAACTCACGGTCCCTACGCTATCTCCGGTCCTGAGATTAATCCCGATCCAGCACCGATAAGGGCCTTCCTTTACCCGCTTGTCCTTTGCGGTATACGAGCAAGTGACCCCCTTTTTGCTCCGTGCCCGGTCGCCTTTTTCATCCGAGCAGGTGGCGGACAAATCAGGGCCAATTGAATTGAAGATGTCCTTCGCAGGCTGACCTTCAATCAGGATGGACAGCTTGTTATCGCTTGCTGTCGGCGCCTGCTGATCCGCAAGCGAGCCACCATGGATCAGGTAGACTGCACCAGGCAGGGATTGCCATCCACCCATCGGCACAGTTGCTTGGGCGAGCGAGAGCACAAAACCTGCTCCCGCCAATAGCCCGACGAATGTACGAAAACGCATAGTCAACCTCGCAGCTTTATGTGGAAATGGTCATCGTGCCCGGCATAATGATTGACGAACGGAATATCCGGTCCATTGAATAGAACTGTAACGACAGGTGCGAAGGTTCGAAACAGTTCGATCAGTTTCGCGGTACTCTCCTTGTCGTACTGAGGCTCCCACCATCGTATCGACTCTTCGTGGCCATCTTTACGTAGTGGACGGACATCTAATTCCAGACCGCTCCGGTGCGAATCGTGATCCGGTGGCCTTGATCCTCCCGCAAGACTGATATCCCCGATGCCAATCCGGCGTTTGTCGATTGCTTGCCACTCCAGCGCCACGCGGAGGATGGCGGTCATCATGATTGGGTGCGCAAACTGGTACGCCCCTTTTGCTGGTCTACCTCGGAAATTTCCGTAGACATAGTAGCCCGAATCCATGGGGGCTTGGGGAAGCATGAAAAAGCGGCGCGAATCTTGGGGCGGGCGCAGCGGATCGTCCTCGGCCATGGAATGTCCTCCGCTATACGCACTTGTTTGAGGAGAGGCACCAGCCGCCCGCAGTGTTGCCACTCGAGCCGCCGCCGATCTTTTGTTGGGTGTATTTCCACTTGACCCTTGAGTACCGGATGCCTACTGAATCGTGCAGGACGCTGCCCTCGGTCACCACCTGTTCTATGCTGGCGATCAGAACGTTTTCCAACTCAACTTCGTAGTACCTGACCGGGTTCCCTTCGCCATCGGCACGCATGAATTCGAACTTGGCCCTTGGAATCGTCCTGCCCATGGAACAGGTCTGCATCAGGATCGGTGAAGATAAGTCTGCCAACTTGGTGATTGAAAGTGTCCGGTGCTCGCAGCGTTCAGCTGTATGGCCTCCGCCCGTTGATGCAGTCGCGCTTCTAGGTTGAGTTACGCCCCAGTGGGCGGAACTGATTTCAATCCAGCCCTGATGCGCCGAGTCGGCCGATTCACCTTTAATGCCGTCGATTTGCAGGTATGCGTCGATTGCCATGATATCTCCAGAAGTGATTGGGGAACCATGGCATTGTTGCTTGCCGTATTCGAGGCAGCGTTGGGGCTGGTCAATCCAAGTGCCGATAGCAGCAACTGGGCGTAAGTCGTCGATTCAAATTAAGGCAAAGGTCCACAGGCACCGCTGCGTAGTCGGTGCCGTTATGTCATTCTTGGTGAAGTGCCCAACGAGCAGGGGTTGTTCGTGCTTGATTTTCCGCATTGCAGGCTTTCCCTTCAGGAAGCGGGAGTGCGGCACCTGCTCGAAGTAGCGGACTGCCTGACTGTTGCGATGCACAATGCCTTGCAAAGGCTCGAACTTGCGTGGTCCGCACAACATTTTCCGTTCGTGATGCGCGGAGGGAAGAAAGTTGCGCTTGCCGCTATCCCCAAGCCGCTTTGGACGGCGATCGGTCAGTTCGCCTTGGAGCACGATGTGTCAAAGGGTAATGCCGCCTGGCATATGTTTGATGGAAATGCCCAGGTGTTAAAACCGTTTCACCAAATCGCGACGGAGCAATTCGGCATGGGATATCACGGTATTTTTTTCGTGGCCGAGATCGATGACCTATCCTTTATCAATGAGGTGGTATTGCTATGGCAGCCGGACGGGCCGAACCGCGAGCAGGTTGCTCGCCGCGTGGACGGTGGTCATGTGAATTCGCGTTCGCCTGGTTTAATGATGTCTTGCTGCCGGAAATAAAACGGTGCGCGTACCAGCGCAGTTTCGGCACGGCCTGGTCGCGGTTTTTCAAGTCGCGCCAGGCGTACGCCTACTCGCAGTATCTGGACGAGGCGTTTGTCATGCGCGACCTTAGAGAACGGCCGTTATTGGTAGAGGGCAGACTCACCAGATCAATTGTCGAGAGCGTGCGGGAGCTGCAATCATTTTTCTATGGAGCCTCGGCCGAGCGGTACTTCATTCGCCCCGGCGAAGTGGACGCACTGTATGAAGCCGTCGCCTTGGCTGCGAAAGCGGCTCGCGGGTATGTGGGCTATGCGCAATCAAAGCTGGAAATCAGGGCAGACGTTGCTGATCACGCCGATTTGATTGCCTACATCTACCAATACGTCCGTAGCGGGCGCGTCCGTGCGAACTCCGGGGCAGCTGACGGAGCGTTACGCGCCTTGCTGGAGATGCTGAACGACTCCGACGAGCATCTGGATGGCGCCGATCGGCGGGCCATCGTGGATAGTCTCATTCCTTTTGCCCAGATGCTCGACGAGGCCATGTTCGTGCGTCGTCACACCCAATGGTGCTAGCGATAGCGTCGAAATAACCTTGTCCATGAATTGCCTTCGTGTCTACAGGAATCGGACTTTCGTGTGACGTCGTCGCTAACAGCTCGCGGTCCCGACGCTGTCTCCGGTCCGGAGATCTATGCCGATCCAGCATCTATAAGGGCCGTCCTTTGTTCCTTGACAACGGCGATTTAAAACTAATGCAGTTTTCGTTGAACCAGCGATTTAATTCTGATACACCGCCATTTTTAGCAGCTATTTCTTAATTGAGAACGAGCTCGAATCTGTTAGACAGTTTCCATTCGATTTGCTTCTCCACTCGGCGCAACACATCTACAAGGCGGTCGAAGCGAGAGCTCATAGCAGCCTGAGATACGGCCGAATTTTTCCACACCAACAGAACCGGGCGCTCAACATCCGTGCTCAGTACATCCCAGGGCTTCATGCAGGCGGCGCAGGCACATCCACACGCCGGTGCCGTCCCAGCGCACCAGCTTGGGGCGCGTACGGCGGCGGTTGGCGAACACATAGAGAAAAAAATGCGGAGTATCGACTGGAAATTTAAGGATTCGTAGGTGGATGCGCCGGACGCTTACACCTGGTCGACGTCGGCTTGGGCCGTGCTGACGATGTGCCCCAAGCTGCATGAACTGACTAAGTTGAACACAATTATTTGCCGCCAAACATGACGCATAAATTCGTAGTGTGGGCGACTATTGCGCTAAGGCAATGCCGTTCAGGCTGGATGTAACAGAATGAAAGCCAAACTTCGGTTTTGATACTTCAACCCCATGCCGCGCATATATCGGTGCGTACTTAACAAGGATACCCATATGAACGATTCTGCTGTTTTCACGGCAATGGTCAAGAGCCTGGCTATAGCTGTCGTTTCGCTACTTCCAATCTATTCGAAAGCCCAGGCTGGCTTTGTCGACGATTTGGTTATATCTCAACTCTGTATGTCCCAAAATTGGGGGGCGCCGAATATGCAGATTTGGATGAAGAGTATGTCGAAGCCCTCGCGCATGCGACTCTTCACGGGCATTCGACTTCCTTCAGTAATTAAGCAGTGCCTGATGAAGAACAAGCCAGTAGTTGTTGCTCTTTGCGATAAAGTCATCGCGCAATATATCGATTTCAGAACCCGGGAGCCTATAGGTGGCGGTGTGCCATTTCAGAGTTTAACAAGTCAGGAGCGTGAAGACATTGCGAAAGCACTTGAAAAAAATAAGTGTAAATTCGATATTTTGTCGGAAGAAAATTCGAGTTGGGTACCCAATGATCTCCGGCCGAGCGCATCTACGATGACGCTGTTGAAACTTGCTGAGAAAGGCGATATCACTGCACAAATTGAGGCATATGCTCTTTATACTGAAGGCGCTGATGTGCCTAAAAATGAAAAACGAGCGGGATATTGGCTACGGCGCGCTGCGATTGGTGGAAATGTCGACGCGCAATATCTAACGGGACGTCAATACACCAAAGCGACAGGGCCTAGCGGTATCGATTTTGACCAGGCAATTCGGTTCCTTACGATGGCTGCCAATCAGGGGCATCGTAATGCAATGAGAGCGCTTGCTAACATCTATGAAGAATCTATTGACGGGGAGACTTATGGGCGACCGGTAAAACACAAAAGCATGAACAAGGCCTTGAGTTGGTATACGAAGGGGGCTGATCTGGGTGATCGTTATTCGGCGGCCGCGTTAGCATATATCTTTAAGTTTGGAAACCATGTACCGGTCGATTTGGAAAAATCATTCTATTGGTATGAGAAAAGTGCTCGACTCGGTTATGCCGAAGCGATGCAAGACTTGAGCGAACTGTATCAGAACGGAATCGGAACACAGCAGGACGGAAAAATGGCGCAGGAATGGCGCCGGAAGGCCGACCAGTTGGGTGTCAACGGAGCGGCTATGTATCTGATCAACTACTTCCCATGGGGAACCGCACCTGCGAGTCCTGCCGAGGAAGCGAGCATTCAGCTTAAACATGCCGAGGCCGGAGACGTTAATGCACAGATTGCGCTCGCATCACGCTATGCAAGTGGCCAAGGTGTCGAGAAGGATGAGCAAGTAGCTATTATGTGGTGGCGGCGGGCCGCCAACATGGGCGACCCCATTGCACAGCGAATGTTGGGAAAGTATCTGATGGACGAGAACATACAGAATCCCAAGCAGAGCGTTGAGGCTATTCAGTGGCTGCAGAAAGCGGTCGCACTGGGCGACTTGGAAGCCCAATCCACGATGGCCTTCTGGTACGTCCAGAAACCAATGGGCGACAATTTAGACGAATGGAGGGCTCGCCAGATGGAAGCGATCCGACTTATAAGAGATGCAGGCGAGCGCGGCTACAGGCCGGAGGATTCGGCTGAGCGTGCGGAAGTATGGACGAGTTTGTTAGGTGAAGGCTAGTTCGAAGCTCGGCAGTTTTCAAAGAGCTTGCAGTCTATCAAAATCAATTTAATTGAAAATTTTAATGGTTTGTCAGTCGCAGAGGGTGTGCAGCTTCGCGAGGAGCGATGGGATAGGGGGGGCAAAGGGGGCAGGCATATGGCCGATTAGCACCGTTCGCGAGGCCATGGAGGACGGTGCAAACGGACGCGAGGACTAGAATTCCATAAACAAAAACGCCAACCTGCATGGGTTGGCGTTTTGTTTGATACTGTTCTTGGTGGCCCGGGGCGGAATCGAACCACCGACACAAGGATTTTCAATCCTCTGCTCTACCAACTGAGCTACCAGGCCAAGGAGCAGAATTATAGCAGGCCGGAACGAAATTGCAAGGGTAGGGCGTGCATTTAGTTTTTGATCACGTCTATAGCCCGGTTTTTTCGTGTTTCCACCATGGAGGCACATGGTGATTCTTCCTGCACAACAAACGCTATAATGCCCGGATGAACAGTCCATCTTCTCCTGCCGTGCGGCGCCAGATCCAGAGTGATATTTGCATCGTCGGCAACGGCGCCATCGCCAAGACGGCGGCGCTGGGATTCGCCCAGTCCGGGCAGCGCGTCACCCTGCTCAGTCCCGCCTCCGCGCCGAGCGCCGCGCCAGCGGACCAAAGCTGGGACGTGCGGGTCTACGCCCTCAACCACACCGCCCACCATTTATTGTCCTCGCTGCGGGTCTGGGGCGCGCTGGATATGGCGCGGGTGGCGCCGGTCGATGCCATGCTGGTCAATGGTGACGGCGCCCAGGCCGGCAACCTGGCGTTCGACGCCTATGGCGCCCACACCGGCACCTTGGCCTGGATCGTGGAAGACCGCAACCTGAATCAGGCGCTGGACGCGGCCCTGCGCTTCGCCCAGAACGTCACCGTGGTCGAAGGCCGCGCCAGCAAGCTGCTGCGCGACGCCGACGGCGCCACCGTGCAGCTGGACGATGGCTCGTCCATCCAGGCCGCGCTGGTGGTCGGTGCCGACGGTGCCCAGTCCTGGGTGCGCGGGCAGTGCGATATCGGCCTCGATTACCGTCCCTATGGCCAGAACGCCGTGGTGGCCAACTTCGCCTGTGAGCGGCCGCACCATGGCGCGGCCCAGCAATGGTTCACCGGCGCCGATGGCATCGTCGCGCTGCTGCCGCTGCCGGGCAATCAGGTGTCGCTGGTGTGGTCGGCGCCGGATGCGTTCGCTGGCACGCTGCAAGGCGAGTCGGCCAGCCAGCTGGCGCAGCGCCTGGCGCCCTATGCGCAGGAAAAACTCGGTGCGTTGACGCCGCTGCAGCCGGAGCTGGTGCGCCAGTTCCCCTTGCAGCTGCTGCGTCCCCACGCGATGACGTCGGACCGCGTGGCGCTGGTGGGCGATGCGGCCCATGTGGTGCATCCGCTGGCCGGCCACGGCATGAACCTGGGCTTCGCCGACGTGGCGGAGCTGGTCAAATGCGTGTCCGCGCGCGAGCCGCAGCGCGGCATCGGCGACGAACGCGTGCTGGCGCGCTATGCCCGCGCGCGCAAGGAGGATGTGCTGCTGATGCAGGTGGCCACCGATGGCCTGGCGCGCCTGTTCGGCACCGAACTGGAGCCGTTGCGCGTGGTGCGCAATTTGGGATTAAACTTGCTGGATAAATTGCCTGTGCTGAAGCGCCGCCTGATCTCCCACGCGTTGGGGAAGTTGAACTGAGCAGAACTGTGCGCCTGGCGCTTCTGATGTGCTGGTCCGCTCCTGCGGGCCATGCCTTTGTAATGTGTAGTTAACGGAGATGGTATGAGAAAGAGCAAGATCGCGTTGCTGTTGTTGTCGGCACTGGTTGCCTCCTGCGTGGGCGCCGAGACGCCGGTGGAGGAAAAAATCCGCAAACTGATCGAGCCGCGCCTGGGCGAGGGCGCCAAGATCGAATCGGTCAAGGAAACCCCGTACAGCGGCCTGTATGAAATCCGCCTGGGCGGCGACATCCTCTACACCGACAAGACCGCGACCTATCTGTTCTCCGGCCATATCTACAACGCCAAGACCTCGGTCGACCTGACCCGCGAGCGTATCGACGAGATCAACCGCATCAAGTTCTCCGACCTGCCGCTGGAGCAGGCGCTCAAGACCGTCAAGGGCAATGGCAAACGCGTGATGGCGGTGTTCGAAGATCCCAACTGCGGCTACTGCAAGCGCTTCCGCCAGACCACGATGAAGGAAATCGACAACGTCACCGTCTACACCTTCATGTACAACATCCTGGCCGAGGATTCCTTCGTCAAATCCAAGAACATCTGGTGCGCGCCCGACCGCAACAAGGCCTGGGACGACTGGATGATCTCCGGTAAAGCCGCGCCAACCGCGCCGGAAGCCTGCATTTCGCCCAACGACAAGGTGGTGGAGCTGGGCCGCAAGCTGCATGTGAGCGGCACGCCGGCGATCTTCTTTGCCGATGGCAGCCGCATTCCGGGCGCCGTCGATGTGAAGGCGCTGGAAACGAAGTTCTCCACAATCAAGCAATGACCCGCATTCAGTTACGGTAGCATCCCGAAGTGTAGTCAAGGCGGTGCCGTATTTTTTGCAGTCCACCATAAAAGCGGGATCTCCAACCGCTGCTTTGCGGCGCGCCCAATCGTGGCGCGCCGTCTGCCGTCCCAGCTGGTTTCTCCCATCAAAAGCGTAGCGCACCAGGAGCAAAATAGATGATCACTCTGAATATCAATGGCAAGGACATGCAGGTAGACGCCGATCCCTCGACGCCGATCCTGTGGGCCTTGCGCGATAACCTGAACATGACCGGCACCAAATTCGGTTGCGGCGCGGCGCTGTGCGGCGCCTGCACCGTGCATTTGGGCGGGCAGCCTATCCGTTCCTGCATCACGCCGATTTCGGCGGCGGCCGGGCAGAAAATCACCACCATCGAGGCGATGGAGTCCGACAAGGTCGGCAAGGCGGTGCAGGACGCATGGGTGCGCCACGATGTGCCGCAATGCGGCTACTGTCAAAGCGGCCAGGTGATGAGCGCGACGGCGCTGCTCCGCTCGAACAAGGCGCCGAGCGACGCCGACATCGATAACGCCATGAGCGGCAATATCTGCCGCTGCGGCACCTATCAACGGATCCGCGCCGCCATCAAAGACGCCGCCAAAACCATCGCCTGAGGAGAAACGCAATGCGTATCGAATGGCTGAATGATCAAGCAACACTGGCTGGGGCTGCGGGTCTGGCTCCGGCCGCATCGGGCGGCATGTCGCGCCGTGGTTTCATGAAGGCGGGCACGCTAATCGGCGGTGGCCTGATGCTGGGCTTCTTTGTGGCCGATGGCCAGCGCTTCGCCAATGCGCAGGGGGCCGCCAAGCCGGTGTCCCAGCCCAATGCTTTTCTGCACATTGCGCCGGACAACACCGTCACCGTGCAGGTGAACCGGCTGGAATTCGGCCAGGGTGTGCAGACATCGCTGCCGATGCTGATCGCCGAGGAACTCGACGCCGACTGGGCGACCGTGCGCAGCGAACTGGCGCCGGCCGGCGATGCCTATAAAGACCCGGCCTTCGGCATCCAGATCACCGGCGGCTCGGGCAGTATCGCCCACTCTTATATCCAGTACCGCGAAATCGGCGCGCGCGCACGCGCCATGCTGGTGGCGGCCGCCGCGGCCGAGTGGAAGGTCGCACCGGATCAGGTGAAGGCGGCCAACAGCATGCTCACCGGCCCGGCCGGCCAGAAGGCCACGTATGGCGCCATGGCCGATGCCGCCATGAAGCAGCCGGTACCCGAAACGGTGGTGCTGAAAGATCCGAAGAACTTCCGCATCATCGGCAAGCCCGTCAAACGTATCGATGCGCGCGCCAAGTCCACCGGCAAGCAGCAGTTCGGGCTGGACTTCACCCCGCCGGGCAGCAAATTCGTCCTGGTGGCGCGTCCGCCGGTATTCGGCGCACGGGTAGCCAAGTTCGACGCCAGCAAGGCGCTGGCGGTGCCGGGTGTGCTGGCGGTGCTGGAAGTCGATACCGACCGTGGCGGCCGTGGCCTGGCCATCTACGCCAACGGCACCTGGCCGGCCCAGGTGGCGCGCGATGCGCTGGTGGTCGAATGGGATACCAGCGCGGTCGAAAAAGTCAGCAGCGACCAGCAGCTGAACGAGTACAAGGCGCTGGCGCAGAAGCCGGGGCTGCCGGTGCACAAGGCAGATACCTCCAAGCTCGCTGGCGCACCGAAAAAAATCACCGCCGTCTATGAGTTCCCTTATCTGGCGCACGCGCCGATGGAGCCGCTCAACTGCGTCATCGACCTGAAGGCCGACGGCTGCACCGTCTGGGCCGGCTCGCAGTTCCAGACCGTCGACCAGGGCGCGATTGCCGCCACGGCGGGCCTGAAGCCGCAGCAGGTGGTACTTAATACCATGATGGCGGGCGGCGGTTTCGGCCGCCGTGCCGTGCCCACCTCCGACTATCTGGTGGAGGCGGTCAATGTGGCCAAGGCCTGGAAGGCCAGCGGAAAATCCGGTCCACTGAAAGTGATCTGGACCCGCCAGGACGACATCAAGGGCGGTTACTACCGGCCTTCGCATGTGCACCGCGCCGAACTGGGGCTCGATGAGAAAGGCCATATCGTGGCCTGGAACCATACCATCGTGGGCCAGTCGATCATCACCGGCACGCCGTTCGAGCCGATGATGGTCAAGAACGGTGTCGACAACACCATGGTCGAAGGCATGGGCGAACCGTATGACGTGCCGATGAATCTGTCGGTCCACAACGTCAAGGCCAATGTGCCGGTGCTGTGGTGGCGTTCGGTGGGTTCGACCCATACGGCCTATGTGATGGAAACCCTGATCGACGAAGCGGCCCACGCCGCCAAGATGGACCCGGTGGCCTATCGCAAATCGCTGATGAGCGACAAATCCAAGCGCCATGTGGCGGCGCTCGATCTGGCGGTGGCCAAATCCGGCTACGGCAAGAAGGCTTTGCCGAAAGGGCAGGCCTGGGGCGTGGCGGTGCATGAATCCTTCAACACCGTGGTGGCCTATGTGGTCACGGCCTCGGTCAAGAAGGGTGTGCCCAAGCTGCACAAGGTCACGGCCGCGGTGCACTGCAATCAGGCCGTCAATCCGCTGTCGATCGAGGCGCAGGTGCAGGGCGCGATCCTGATGGGACTGGGCATGACCTTGCCCGGCGCCGCCATCACATTGAAGGACGGTGTGGTCCAGCAGCAGAACTTCAGCGACTACACGGTGGCGCGCATCAACGATATGCCGGTGGTGGAAGTGCATATCGTGCCGTCGAATGATGCGCCGACCGGCATGGGCGAGCCTGGGCTGCCGCCACTGGCACCGGCGTTTGCCAATGCCATCTTCAAACTGACCGGGAAACGGCTGCGCAAGCTGCCGTTCGACCTGGCCACCGCCTGAGCGATGCCGGTCACGGGCATTCTGCTCGCAGCCGGACGGGGTAAGCGTTTCGACCCGTCCGGCCTGCAAAACAAGCTGTTGCAGCCGCTGGCCGACGGTGACGCCGTCGTCGTCGCCAGCGCAAAGAATTTGCTGGCCGCCTTGCCGCGCGTGCTGGCCGTGGTGCGCCCCGGCGACGACCGGGTCGCGGCCCTGCTGGGAAAAGCTGGCTGCGAAGTGCGTGTCTGCGACTACGCCGACACCGGCATGGCCGCTTCGCTCACCTGCGCCATCGACTACGCCAAGGGCGCGCCGGGCTGGGTGATCGCGCTGGGCGACATGCCCTATGTGCAGCCGGATACGATCCGCCAGCTGGCCGCCGCCATCGACGCCGGCGCCAATATCGCGCTGCCGCTGCACCAGGGCCGGCGCGGCAACCCTGTTGCCTTCAGCCGCTATCATTTACCATTGCTGCTGGCGCTGGACGGCGACCAGGGCGCGCGCCATATTGTGGCCACCCATCCGACCCGGGAAGTGGCGGTCGACGACGCCGGCATCCTCCGTGATATCGACACGCCCGCCGATTTGTAAGTGCAAAACACGAGAACCCAGATGAAAAAACTGAACAAGAAAAATCCCGCAATCGCCTACACCATCGTCCCCAAGGATCTCGCCGGCCACCTGTTCCAGGTCACGCTGACCGTCGACGCGCCGTCCGCGGATGGCCAGGTGTTTGCGCTGCCTGCATGGATACCGGGCAGTTACATGGTGCGTGAATTCGCGCGCAATATCGTGCGCATCCGCGCCGAATCGAATGGCCAGCCGGTCGCGCTGACCAAGCTGGACAAACATAGCTGGAAAGCCGCGCCGCTCAAGGATGGCAGCGCCGCGCTGACGCTGGAATATGAAGTCTATGCCTGGGACCTGTCGGTGCGCGCGGCCCATCTGGACCAGACCCACGGTTTCTTCAACGGCACCAGCGTGTTCCTGCGAGTGCTCGGTCAGGAAGACCAGCCGCACCAGGTAGATATCCAGAAGCCCGCCGACGAAGCGGCGCGCAGCTGGCGCGTGGCCACCGCCTTGCCGGAGCTGAAGGCCAGGCGTTACGGCTTTGGCAGCTACATCGCGGGCGATTACGATGAGCTGATCGATCATCCGGTGGAGATGGGCGACTTCGCGCTGGCCACCTTCAAGGCCCATGGTATCTGGCACGACATCGTCGTCAGCGGCAAGGTGCCGAACCTGGACATGGCGCGCCTGTGCACCGACCTGAAAGCGATCTGCGAAACCCAGATCGCCTTCTTCGAACCGAAGACCCGCAAGGCGCCGATGGAGCGCTACGTCTTCCTCACGCTGGCCGTGGGCGATGGCTACGGCGGCCTGGAACACCGCGCCTCCACCGCGCTGATCTGTGCCCGCGCCGACCTGCCGAGCAGCGCCGCGCCCAAGACCAAGGACATCAGCGACGGCTATCTGCAATTCCTCGGCCTGTGCAGCCACGAATACTTCCACACCTGGAACGTCAAGCGCATCAAGCCGGCCGCCTTTGCGCCCTATGATCTGCAGGTGGAAAACTACTCGCCGCTGCTGTGGCTGTTTGAAGGCTTTACCAGCTACTACGACGACCTGATGCTGGTGCGGGCCGGGATTATCGGCGAGCCGGCCTACTTCAAATTACTGGGCAAGACCGTGGGCAGCGTATTGCGCGGCAGCGGCCGCAGCAAGCAGAGCGTGGCCGAGTCGAGCTTCGACGCCTGGACCAAGTACTACCGCCAGGACGAGAACGCGGCCAATGCCATCATCAGCTACTACACCAAGGGCTCGCTGGTGGCACTGGGACTGGACCTGACCATCCGCGCCAAGACCGCCGGCAAAAAATCGCTGGACGATGTGATGCTGGCATTGTGGGAGCGTTATGGCCGCGACTTCTATCACGGCGCGGGCCGTGGCGTGACGCCGGCCGAAGTGGAAGCGCTGTTCGACGAGATCAGCGGCAGCAAGCTCAAATCCTTCTTCGACAAATACGTCCGGGGCACCGACGATCTGCCGCTGGCCAAGCTGCTGGCGCCGTTCGGCATCAAATACAGCGACGAGCGCAAGTCGGCCAAGCCTAGCCTGGATGTGAATCCCGGGCGCGATGGCAACGACTGCAAACTGAGCACCGTGCATGAGGGGGGCGCCGCGCACCGCGCTGGTTTGTCGGCGGGGGATCTGCTGGTGGCGATTGATGGTTTGCGCGTCAATGCGACTAACCTGGAGACGCTGCTGGGGCGCTATGGCGTCGGTTCACGCGTGACCGTGCATGCCTTCCGCCGCGATGAGCTGATGGAGTTCGAGGTGGAGCTGCAGGGTGATCGCGTGCCTGCGGTGACGCTGGCGCTGGAAGCGTCCGGCCGCAAAGGTGCGGGTCCGCTGCGTCCAAGCGCCGCGCGTTAAGCGCATGCGCGGTTTTCGCGGTTCGTTAAAGCGCCGGCGGCTCATTTAAAACCCACGGCAAAGAGCCGGGGTCTGACCCGGCGGGTCAGACCCCAGGGTTACGCCGTGGGTTTTTTGCTGAGAAAGACCTACTGCGGTCCCGCCAAAGTCCGCACCTGGAACTGATACTCTTTATTGAAGAGAAAAGTTTCCGAGAACAGCAAATCCTTATGCCCGAACTTGACCAGCTTGACCGGCTTGGGAAAGGGCGCGGCATTGCGCACCGCTTCCATCGCTACGGTGGATGCCTTGTCATCGCGCGAGCGATGCACCTTCAACTGGTGAATTTTGCCCTCGCGGTCGATCCCGATATCGAGCACCACAATCGCCGGCAGCATCGGCGGCAGCTTGTGGGTGAATATCAGCGCCGGATTCGAAGCGACGATATGTTCGGCCACAAGAACTTTGTACTCTTCCACGTTGGCCGCTTCGCGCAATGGCTTGGCCGCGGGTGTGGGAGCAGGAGGAGTCTGCGCACCCTGAGTAGGCGGCGCGGGAGGCAGCACGGTCGGCTCCTTGTTGCGGCAGCCGGCCAGTGTCAAGGCCATCATCAGCGCCAAGCCCGCAGCCGAAGCCGAAGGTACAGCGCCGCCGGCAAGGGCGCTGCGGATACTGCCTGCATGTCGCCTTGCCATCATGACTACTCCAATCAGTTAAATAAGCGCTTCAGCTCCGCACCCGGATCCGGCGCGCGCATGAAGGCTTCGCCCACCAGGAAGGCGTGGACGGCGGCGTCGCGCATGCGTTTCACGTCCGCTGGGACCATGATGCCAGATTCCGTAATAACGAGTTTTTCTGTTGGAATACGCGGCAGCAGGCCGATCGTCGTCTCCAGCGAAGTCTCGAACGTGCGCAGGTTGCGGTTGTTGATGCCGACCATATTCGTTGTCAGCAGCTTGAGCGAGGCATCCAGCTCTTCCCCGTCATGCACTTCCACCAGCACGCCCATACCCAGCTCGTGGGCGCAGGCTTCCATCTCGGCCATCAGGCCGTGGTCCAGCGCCGAGACGATCAGCAGGATGCAGTCGGCGCCCATGGCGCGCGCTTCGTAGACCTGGTACATATCGACCAGGAAGTCCTTGCGCAGCACCGGAATCGATACGGCAGCGCGGGCTTCGCGCAGGTAGGCTTCGCAACCCTGGAAGAACTGCTCATCGGTCAGCACCGACAGGCAGGCCGAGCCATTGTTTTCGTAGCTGACCGCGATCTCGGCAGGACGGAAATCGGCGCGCAGCACGCCTTTCGACGGCGACGCCTTTTTCACTTCGGTGATGACGCCGGCGCTGCCGGCGGCGATCTTGCCGCGCAGGCTGGCTTCGAAGCCGCGCAGGTCCAGCCGCAGTTCGGCGTTGTTCTCCACATCGCCGCGCAGGCTGATCAGGCTGCGGTGTTTTTTGGCGGCGGCGACTTCGTCGGCTTTGACTGCGAGGATCTTATTGAGGATATCGGACATGATGGGACCAGAAAAGTAGACGGAATAATCAGCGCTCAGCGCTGTTCGGACAGGGCCAGGCGCGCGGCCAGCCCCAGGAACAGGCCGCCGGTAAGGCGGTTCAGCCACAGCGACACGAGCGGCTTGAGCTTCAGGCGGGTGCTGGCGAAGGCGGTAAACAAGGCCAGCGCGTGGCACCACAGCATGCCGTTGAAGTTAAAGATACAGCCTAGCACAATGAAGGCCAGCGGCTTGCTGGCCGCATCGGCCGAGATAAATTGCGGCACGAAGGCCAGGAAGAACAGTGCCACCTTCGGGTTCAGCACATTGGTCAGGAAACCCTGGAAGAAGATGCGGCGGTAAGGTAGCGCGCTTGCCGTCGCCGTCGCTGCCGCGCTCGCGGCGTCAGCCTCGGAGCTCGTGCGCAGACGGCTGCGCAACAGGCCTATGGCTACGTAGACGATGTAGGCCGCGCCTATCCATTTGACGGCCGAAAACGCGGTCGCCGATGTCGCCAGCAGGGCCGACAAGCCCAGTGCCGCCGCCAGGATATGCACCATGGTGCCGGCGCCTATGCCCAGCGCGGCGGCCGATCCGGCGCGCCAGCCCTGGGTGGCGCTGCGCGTCATGATCAGCAGGGAATCGGGGCCGGGCAGGATATTGAGCAGCAGTCCCGAAACAATGAACAGGGTCAGGTCGTGGATGCCAAACATGGCAGCCGCCTAGTTGGCCGCGCCCAGGCTTTGGGTCGCCTGGACAAACTGTTCGATCTTCTTCAGCGCCGCACCGGAGGAAATAGCCTGGCGCGCGCGCGCCAAGCCATCTTCGATCGAGCTGGCCACACCGGCCGCATACAGCGCGGTGCCGGCATTCAGGGCGACGATGTCGAAGGGCGCGCCGGGCTGGCCGCTCAGCGCCTCCATCATCATCGCTTTCGATTCGGTGGCATTGCTCACCTTCAGATTGCGGCTGGCGATCATCTGCATGCCGAAGTCTTCCGGGTGGATTTCGTATTCGCGGATTTCGCCGTTGACCAGTTCGCCGACCATGGTGGCCGCGCCCAGCGAGACTTCATCCATATTGTCGCGGCCATATACGACCACCGCGTGCTGGGCGCCCAGGCGCTGCAGCACGCGCACCTGGATACCCACCAGATCGGCGTGGAATACGCCCATCAGGATGTTCGGCGCGCCGGCCGGATTGGTCAGCGGGCCAAGGATATTGAAGATGGTGCGCACACCCAGCTCGCGCCGGATCGGGGCCGCGTGCTTCATGGCCGCATGGTGGTTCGGTGCGAACATGAAGCCGATGCCGGTCTGGGCGATCGACTGGGCGATCTGTTCCGGCTTGAGGTTGATGTTGGCGCCCAGCGATTCGATCACGTCGGCGCTGCCGGACGAGGACGACACGCTGCGCCCGCCGTGCTTGGCCACGCGCGCGCCGGCCGCCGCCGCCACGAACATCGAGGCGGTGGAGATATTGAAGGTGTGGGCGCCGTCGCCGCCGGTGCCGACGATGTCGAGCAGATTGCTGGTGTCGGCCATCGGCACCTTGGTGGAGAATTCGCGCATCACCTGGGCGGCGGCGGCGATTTCGCCAATGGTTTCTTTTTTCACGCGCAGGCCCATGGTCAGGGCCGCGATCATCGTCGGCGACATTTCGCCGGACATGATCTGGCGGAACAGGTGCAGCATCTCGTCGTGGAAAATCTCGCGGTGTTCGATGCAGCGCAGCAGGGCTTCTTGATGGGTGATCGGCATGGTAGTTCCTTCTTCAGGTGGGTCGCGGGTCGCGGCTGGACTAGCAGGACGTGCGCCGGAGCGCACGCGGGCTGTCTCAGCGGACCAGGAAGTTCTTCAGCAGTGCGTGGCCGTGCTCCGACAGGATGGACTCGGGGTGGAACTGCACGCCCTCGATGTCGTATTCCTTGTGGCGCACGCCCATGATCTCGCCGTCGTCGGTCCATGCCGTCACTTCCAGGCAGGAAGGCAGCGAGCTGCGCTCGATGGCCAGAGAGTGGTAGCGGATCACTGTGAAGGGGGAGGGCAGGTCCTTGAACACGCCCACGCCCGTATGCGCGATGACTGAAGTTTTGCCATGCATGACCTGCTTGGCGCGGATAACCTTGCCGCCGAAGGCTTCGCCGATGGCCTGGTGGCCAAGGCAGACGCCCAGGATCGGCTTCTTGCCGGCGAAGTACTTGAGAACTTCCAGCGAAATGCCGGCCTGGATAGGGTCTTTCGGTCCGGGCGAAATGCAGATGCGGTCCGGATTGAGCGCCTCGATTTCCGCGATCGTGATTTCGTCGTTGCGGAAGGTGCGCACGTCTTCACCCAGCTCGCCGAAGTACTGCACGATGTTGTAGGTGAAGGAGTCGTAGTTGTCGATCATGAGCAGCATCTTAGAACTCCCCATCCAGGCCATCTTGCACTTGTTCGGCCGCGCGCAGAACCGCGCGCGCCTTGTTTTCAGTTTCCTGCCATTCCATCTCGGGGATGGAGTCGGCCACGATGCCGGCGGCGGCCTGCACATACAGCATGCCGTCCTTGATCACGCCGGTACGGATCGCGATCGCCACATCCATTTCGCCGCCAAACGACAGGTAGCCGCAGGCGCCGCCGTAGATGCCGCGCTTGGAGATTTCCAGTTCGTCGATCACTTCCATCGCCCGCACCTTCGGCGCACCCGTGAGGGTGCCGGCCGGGAAGGTGGCGCGCAGCACGTCCAGGTTCGACAGGCCGCCTTTCAGTTTGCCTTCGACGTTAGAGACGATGTGCTGCACATGCGAATATTTTTCGATCACCAGACGGTCGGTGACCTTGACGCTGCCGATTTCGGAGATGCGGCCCAGGTCATTGCGGGCCAGGTCGATCAGCATCACGTGTTCGGCGATTTCCTTCGGATCGGCCAGCAGTTCCTTGGCCAGTTCCACGTCGCGTTCCGGCGTGGAGCCGCGCGGACGGGTGCCGGCGATCGGGCGCAGCGTGACTTTTTTCTCGCCGCTGGACTCGGTCTCGTTGCGCACCAAAATCTCGGGCGAGGCGCCGACGATCTGCATGTCGCCGAAATTGTAGAAGTACATATACGGCGACGGGTTCAGCGAACGCAGCGCGCGGTACAGGGTCAGCGGCGAATCTACGTAAGGCTTGCGGATGCGCTGGCCGATCTGTACCTGCATCAGGTCGCCGGCCATCACGTATTCGTGGGCCTTGGCCACCGCCTTCAGGTAGTCTTCCTTGTTGAAGTCGCGGATGGTTTCGGTGCGCACCGAGGAACTGGTGACCGGCGCGTCGATACCACGGCGCAGCATCACGCGCAGGTCTTTCAGGCGCTGGCGCGCTTTCGAGAACGATTCCGGCTGGGTGGTGTCGGCGTAGACGATCAGATACAGCTTGCCGGACAGGTTGTCGATCACCGCCAGTTCTTCCGTCACCATCAGCTGGATGTCGGGCAGGCCCAGATCGTCCTTGGGCTGGGTGTCGGCCAGTTTGCGCTCGATATGGCGCACGGTGTCATAGCCGAAGTAGCCGGCCAGGCCGCCGCAGAAACGCGGCATGCCCGGACGCAGGGCCACTTTGAAGCGCGCCTGGAACGATTCGATGAAGTCGAGCGGATTGCCTTCGTGGGTTTCGATCACGCTGCCGTTTTTGACGATCTCGGTGCGCGAGCCGAAGCTGCGCAGCACCGTGGTGGCCGGCAGGCCGATGAAGGAGAAGCGTCCGAAGCGCTCGCCGCCGACGACGGATTCGAGCAGGAAGGTGTTCTTGCCGCCGTTCTGGGCCTGGGCCAGTTTCAGATACAGCGTCAACGGGGTTTCGAGGTCGGCGAAAGCTTCCGCGATCAGTGGGATGCGGTTGTAGCCTTCCGTGGCCAGCGATTTGAATTCGAGTTCGGTCATGTCTGCTCTCCATGCCGCCTGTTTATGTGTAGGCGGTGGGTTTCAAAAAACCTGTCGGGTGCGTGGGCACGTGCGACAGCAATCAATGCGGCTAACTTAGTTGAGCCAGGATTGCCAGCGTCGCCAAAGCCAGGCCTCAATCGAGCCTGGTTGGGTAGCAGTGAGTTTTTTGGTGAGAGACATTTCGGTTGGTGTCAGTACAATTGGTCAGTTCAGTTGGTGTGAACGAATCAGCTCGGCCGCTGCGAGCAATGTGGCAACTATACCATCGGAATCAGTTTCGTGTATAGCCTGCCCGTGATTGTAGCCGTACGGCACTGTCAGCACGGGGCAGCCGGCCGCGCGGGCGGCCTGGGCGTCGTTCGAGGAGTCGCCAATGGCCACTACCTGGGAGGGCGGCAGGTCGAAGTCCTTGCAGACCGTTAGCAAGGGCAGGGGGTCGGGTTTTTTGCGGGGCAGCGAGTCGCCGCCGTAGACCACCTCGAAATAGGGCAGCAGGCCCTTCATTTCCAGCAGCGGCACGGCCCACAGCTGTGGCTTATTGGTGACACAGGCCAGGCGCAGGCCCATGCCTTTCAGCGCGTCCAGCCCGGCGATCACGTCGGGATACAGGGTGCTGAAGTCGCCGTTGATGTCCAGATAGTGGCGCTGGTAGGCGTCCATGGCGGCGCCGATGCGCTGTTCGACGCCGGCGGCGTCAAAATTCAGCGCCAGCACGGAGCGGATCAGGTTCTCGGAACCCTTGCCGACCATGTTGGCGATCTGTTCCGCGCTGATCGGCGCCAGATCGAACTCGGCACGCATGCGCGTGATCGCCACATGGAAGTCGGGCACCGTGTCGAGCATGGTGCCATCGAGGTCGATGATTGCCGCGCGTACGCCTGCCAGCAGCCCCATCTTACAGACCCGCCAGCTGGGCGCGCATCGCGTCGATGACGGCCTTGTAGTCAGGCTGGCCGAAGATGGCCGAACCGGCCACGAAGGTGTCGGCGCCCGCCGCGGCGGCGGCCTTGATGTTGTCGATCTTGATGCCGCCATCGACTTCCAGCAGGATGTCGCGGCCCGACTCGTCGATCTTGCGGCGTGCCAGCGCGATTTTCTTCAGCGCTTCCGGAATGAAGGACTGGCCGCCGAAGCCTGGATTGACCGACATGATCAGGATCATGTCGATCTTGTCCATCACGTGGTCGAGGAAGTGCAGCGGGGTGCCCGGATTGAACACCAGGCCGGCCTTGCAGCCGTTGTCGCGGATCAGCTGCAGCGTGCGGTCGATGTGCTCGGACGCTTCCGGATGGAAGGTGATGATGTTGGCGCCGGCCTTGGCGAAGTCGGGAATGATGCGGTCCACCGGCTTGACCATCAGATGCACGTCGATCGGCACTTGCACATGCGGGCGGATCGCCTGGCATACCAGCGGGCCGATGGTCAGGTTCGGCACGTAATGGTTGTCCATCACGTCGAAGTGGATGATGTCGGCGCCTGCCGTGACGACGTTGCGTACTTCCTCGCCCAGGCGGGCGAAGTCGGCGGACAGGATGCTGGGGGCGATTTTAAAAGTGGTCATTATGATATGGGTAAGCTCGGCGGGCGCTTGGCTAGCAGGTAAAAGATGCGCTATTTTACGCTCCGCCGCGCTTGCCTGCTGAACTATGACTGCGCGTAAATATCGACAAAAGCGCGCGAATTACCGGCTACACCTTGCGCGCGGCCCGGATTTGCGGTGCAATGTGGATCTGACGATAAAATTTCGTCATGTTTGCATCAGGCCGATTTAGCTTCGCTGTTGCGTTACCGCTTTATTCAGGCGCTTTACTAAGGATTACGATGGCCTCTTATGAATTCACTGTGTCGGTCAGAACCCAATACCTGCCCGAACAGTCCGACCCCGAGCGCACCAATTTCGTGTTCACCTATTCGATCACGATTAAAAACACGGGGACGGTGGCGGCGCAGCTCATTTCCCGCCACTGGGTCATTACCGATGCCAATAACCACGTCGACGAAGTCCGTGGCCTGGGCGTGGTAGGCCACCAGCCGCTGCTGGCGCCGGGCGAACAGTTCGAATACACCAGCGGTACCGCGCTGGAAACGCCGCAAGGGTCGATGGTAGGGGAATACTTCTGCGTGGCCGAAGATGGCCACCAGTTCGAGGCCAAGATCCCGGAATTCGTACTGTCGCTGCCGCGCACGCTTCACTGAGGGCGGCGCAAGGCCGGATGGTCTAAGATATGGCATTGACAAGGCACGCCGGCCTGGCGTGCCTTTTTGCTTTATTCGCCCTGGTCCTTCTTTTGCTCCGGCAGCGCCTGGCGCTGCTGATGCTGCGGTTTTTTGCCTGAGTACATGGTCCACCAGACGATGAACGCCAGCAGGAAGAAGGCCACCAGCGCCTCTATCATTAATAGCCACATATCGAAATCCTCATGTTATTGACACGCCGTAGTCTACTCGTTCCGCTCACGATCGTCGCACTTTCCCTGGCTGCCTGCACCACCGCGCCGCCGGTGAGTCCGCCAGTCACGACGCCACCGCAAGCTCAGCCGCCTCAACCTCAGCCGCCGAAGCCGGCTCCGGTTCCGGCGCCGCAGCCCACCCCGGCCCCGGCGGCCATCAAGTTCCTGCCGTCCAGCTACGCGGCGCTGCCGGGCTGGGGCAAGGATGATTTGCGCGCGGCCTGGCCGGCCTTCATGTCGTCTTGCGGCGTGCTGGTCAAGCAGGTCGACTGGAAGGAAGCCTGCACCATCGCACGCACCGTCAACGCCAGCGATGAGCGTGCGATTCGCCTGTTCTTCCAGACTTTCCTGGTGCCGAACCAGGTGATCGCGCCGGACGGCGCCAGCGATGGCCTGATCACCGGCTACTACGAGCCGCTGCTGCGCGGCGCCCGTAAAAAGGGTGGGCCTTACCAGACTCCTCTATATAAGGTGCCGGAAGACATGGTCACCGTCGATCTGGCCAGCGTGTATCCCGAGCTGAAGGGCATGCGCCTGCGCGGCCGTCTGGTGGGCAAGAAGGTGCTGCCGTATGCCACCCGTGCCGAGATCGAGCGCGCCACCGAGGTGACGGGCAAGGAATTGCTGTGGGTCGAGGATCCAGTGGAAGCCTTCTTCCTGCAGGTGCAGGGGTCCGGCCGGGTGCAGCTGACCGATAGCCAGGAAACCGTGCGCGTGGCGTATGCGGACCAGAATGGCCATCCGTACAAATCCATCGGCCGTTATCTGGTGGACAAGGGCGAGCTGACCTTCGAGCAGGCTTCGGCACAGGGTATCAAGGCCTGGATCGCCGGCCACCCGACGCGCCAGCAGGAATTGTTCAACGCCAATCCAAGCTATGTGTTCTTCAAGGAGGAACGCCTGCCCGATCCGCGCGTGGGGCCAAAAGGTGCGCTGGGCGTGCCGCTGACGCCGCAGCGTTCGGTTGCCATCGATGCTTCGCAGCTGCCGCTGGGTGTGCCGGTATTCCTGAACACCACCCAGGCCAACAGCGATATTCCGCTGCAGCGTCTGGTCATGGCGCAGGACACGGGCGGCGCCATTCGCGGTGCGATCCGGGTCGATTACTTCTTCGGGTTCGGTACGGAAGCGTCGGAAAACGCCGGCCGCATGAAGCAGCGCGGCAATGTCTGGGTGCTGCTGCCCAAGTCGGACCCGGCCCCGACCGCGGCCCGCTAAGCCCCTTAGCCCGCGGCGTGCTAGCGCAGCACCATCACGGGCAAGGTGGTGTGCGCCAGTACCTTTTGCGTCTCGCTGCCCAGCAGAAAGCGGTTCAAGCCGCTGCGGCCATGGGACGCCATCATGATCAGCTCGCAGTTGTGGAAGGTGGCCGCCGCCACGATTTCATCGGACGGACTGGTCGAGGTCTTGATCACGCCCTCGAACGGCACCTCGGCCGCACGCGCGGCCAGTGCTACCTTGTCCACCGTGCGCAGCGCCTGTTCTTCCATCTGGCGCTGGTAGGCTCCGCCATCGAGCAGCATGCCTGCCTCGCCGACGGGTGGGAAGGGCAGGGGTTGGATCACGTGGAGGGCGACCAGGCGGGAGCGGTGCAGCACGGCGAACTCGATCGCTATGGCGGTGGCGCGGTCCGACAGCTCAGAGCCGTCGGTCGGCAGCAGTATCGTTTTGAACATGGCAATCTCCGGTGGGTGAAGCACGGTCTTCAGCTTAGGGAGTTGTCCGTTTTATGGGCGCACGCTACGGATCGGCCTGGATAGCAGCATCGCCAGCGTCAGCGCCACGCCCCCGGCAGCCACGCAAGCCATGCCGGTGCGGATGCTGTAATGCTCGGCAATATAGCCGGCGGCCAGCGCACCGAGCGGGGCGGTGGCGACGGTCAGGAAGCGCATCGTCGATATCATGCGCCCCAGAAATTCATCCGGCGTGACCTTTTGCCGCAGTGTCATATACGGCATGAAGAACAGCATCACGCCGCAATCGAAGAAGAATACCAGCGCCGCATAGGCAATCGCACTGGCGGCCGGACTGCCGAACAGGGCGGCCGGAATGGTCGGCATCAGCACAAAGCCCACAGCGGTCGACGCAGTGCCAATCAATAATGTCACGCCCGCGCCGAAGCGGCGGCTCAGCGGCTTGATCAGCACCGAGCTGGCGAATACGCCGATACCACCCAGCATCTGCGCCGTACCCAGCATGCCCGGCGTCATGCCCAGTTCGCGCGTCGCAAACAGGATCAGCAGTGCGGAATAGCCGTAGAACAGCAGATGCCAGGCACCGGCTGCCCAGGCCAGCGACCGCAGCAGCGGGTGTCCCCAAATAAAGATAAAGCCATCCTTGATATCGCGTAGCGGATGCTTGTCCGACGGCGCAGGGCGCGGGTCGCGCACGCTGATGAGGCGCAGATTCAGCACCGAGACGATAAAGCCGATGGCGTTTACCAGTAAGGCGAACGGCGCTGTCAGACTCTGGATCAGGATGCCGGCCAGTCCCGGCGCCAGCAGGCGCGAGGCGGAGTCGGTGGCGGCGAACTTCGATTGCGCATCGATCAAGCCATCGCGCCCGATCAGGAAGGTCAGGAAGATCTGTTCCGCGCCACCACCTAGCACCGAGCAACTGCCTAAAATAAAGGCGGTCGCGTATAGCCAGTGGATATCGAGCAGGCCCAGCCAATATGCGATCGGGATGCTGGCCAGGGTCAGTCCCTGTATGGCTTCGCTCACCAGCAGAATCGGCAACTTGCTGCGCCGGTCCAGCCACACGCCGGCGGGCAGGGCGAACAGGGCGAAGGGAATTGCCTGCGCCGCCACCAGCGTGCCCATCTGGGCCGGGGTCGCGTGCAGTAGTAGTACCGCGCAGAGGGGAAGGGCCAGCGCGCTGATCTGCCCACCGAAACTGTTCAGGACGCTGCTGAACCAGTAGCGGCGGAAGTCGACGCTGCGTAGCTGGACATCCTTTGCCAGCAGCTCGCGAAAATATTGGTGGACGGCGGTAAGAATAAGGTTCCCGTATGCAGGGTGCGTTGTAGACGTAAATAATACCAGCGGCACCACGATGTATATAGGGGATAAACGATACAATCCCCGCACCTTACTATCTATCGGAGGAGATCGTTATGCAGTATGAAGACCTGATTGTTGAAGTTCACGGCAAAGTTGCCCTGATCCGCCTGAACCGTCCTAAAGCGCTGAACGCGCTGAACGACCGCATGATGAACGAGCTGGGCGAAGCACTGTATAAATTCGACGCCGATCCGGCGATCGGCTGCATCGTGCTGACCGGCAGTGAAAAAGCCTTTGCCGCCGGCGCCGATATCGCCGCCATGGCCGACTACACCTATACCGATACCTATCGCGACAATTACATTACCCGCAACTGGGAACATATTCTGCGCATCCGCAAACCGGTGGTCGGCGCTGTCGCCGGCTACGCGCTGGGTGGCGGCTGCGAACTGGCCATGATGTGCGACTTCCTGATCGCGGCCGATAACGCCAAGTTCGGCCAGCCGGAAATCAAGGTGGGTGTGACCCCGGGTGCCGGTGGTACCCAGCGTTTGCCACGCGCGATCGGCAAAGCCAAGGCCATGGATCTGCTGCTGACCGCGCGCACCATCGATGCGGTGGAAGCGGAGCGCATCGGCCTGGTATCCCGCGTGGTGCCAGCCGATAAGCTGATCGAAGAAGTGCTGGCAGCTGCGACCACCATCGCCGACATGCCGACCTCGGTGGCGATGATGATCAAGGATGCGGTGAACCGCGCCTTTGAAACCACGCTGACCGAAGGCGTGAACTATGAGCGTCGCCTGTTCCAGGCTGCCTTTGGTACGCCTGCGCAAAAAGAAGGCATGCACGCTTTCCTCGAAAAGCGCTTGCCAAAGTTCGACGGCCTTTGATATAGTTTGCCTCCCCGCAAAACGGAGCGCGCAAAACAGCGTAGCGCAGAGTGAGCGGGGAGAAATAGAAGGGGTTGACGAAATAGCC
>JABTBR010000073.1 GCA_013284265.1 Oxalobacteraceae bacterium
CTCTTTGCCGTGGGTTCTAAAAGCGCCGTGGCATGCTTAACTTTTAACCGCCTAGCCGCCGCAGCCGCCCAACGTGACCTTGGTTTCCTTGCTGGCCGAAAACAGCTTGCCGTCGGCCGTCTTGACCACCGCCAGCACATTGGTGCTCTGGCCCATCTTTACGCGGCTTTGCACGGCCGCGACGGTGTCGTCCGGGAAGCGGAACACGGCGGCCAGCGGGTTCGGGTTCTTTTCCACGAACAGGTAGATCTCGCTGGTGCCGGGAATGGCCGAGGCCACGCCCACCGGCACCACGGCACCGTTTTCGGCGATGTCGGGCGAGGTGATGACGATGTCCTTGCTGTCGGCCGCGGTGCCGCCCAGCATGGCCAGCGCCTCGGCCAGGTTCTTGACGCCAAAGCCTTCGCGGCCGGTGGCGGCCAGCGCTTGCCGGCTGCTCACCAGGCCGCAGGCCACCAGCAGGCCCAGGGCCGAGGTGGACTTCAATACGGAACGTCGGTTCGGGTTCATGCAGTCTCCTTGTGGTTGCGGACAGATCCGCTCATTGCGCGCCGCTGGCCAGCCATTCAACGATGGCCTGGGCATCGGCTTCCTTCAATTGCGTTTGCGGCGGCATCGGCACGCTGCCCCAGGCGCCGCTGCTGCCGTTGCGCAGCCGCGCCAGCAGATAAGCGGCACGGTCGGCGCGGCCCTGGTATTTGGCGGCCACCTCGCGCAAGGCGGGGCCGAGTATCTTGTTCGTCACGCCGTGGCAGCCGGCGCAACCGTTCTTGTTCAGCAGTTGCTGCACAGCCGCGCCCGGCGCTGCGGCCTTGGCCTTCGCGGCAGCGGGAGCAGCGGCAGCCGTAGTCGGTGCGGCGGCGGCGGCCGCTGTCAGCGCCAGTGCGGCCGGCGCCGGACGCGTGGTGTCGGCGCCGCGCACCCCGCCCAGCGCGCGGTTCTGCTCGGCCAGGTTGCCATGGGCATTGCGGGCGAACTCGGGCAGGCTGGAGGTCTGTTTGGTCTCGGCCGCGCAGTTCCTCATGCAGGCGGTGTTGCGCACGTCGGGCTTGCCCTTGGTATCCCACAAGCCGGGCTGGCGCACCAGGCCGTTGCGGTTGGGCAGGCGCTGCTGCACCTCGGCGATGTTGTCCTTGCTGAGCACGAAGTCGGCCGGCACGATGCCGCCCAGGTTCAGGATGTGGGCGGTGACGGCATACACCTCGTCCGGCGTGAGCGACTTGGGCGCGTCCCAGGGCATGGCACGGTTGATGTAATCCCACAGCGTGGAAATGCGCGCCAGCTTCATCAAGGTGGTGCGCTGCGGCACGCTGCCGTTCGACAGCGCGGCCACGTGGCCGCTGCGGATGTCGGCCTCGGTGGTGCCGCCGACGATGGGCGTAAACACCTCGTTCGATTCGCCGAAGCTGCCGTGGCAGCTGGCGCAGCGGCTTTCCCATACCAGCTCGCCCTGGGCCACCGAACCGCGCCCGGCCGGCAGGCCGGTGAAGTCGGCGCGCACATCGATGTCCCAGGCCTTGATTTCGGCCGGGGTGGCGGGCCGGCCGATGGCCTGCCACGGCGCGTCGGCGGCGTGCGCCAGCGGCAGGGCCAGGGCGCAGAAGCAGACAAAGCTGCGGACGACGGTGCGGGCGAAGGCGGCGATCCGGTTCTTCATCAGCTCACCTGTACGTTGGACACTTCGCCATTCGGCGCCACTTTCCAGGACTGGATGGCGTTGTTGTGATAAATCGAGCGCGTGCCGCGCACCGCGCGCAGCTGCCGGATGGCGGGCTGCACATAGCCGCTGTCGTCGATGGCGCGGCTTTGCAGCACGGCGTCCGTGCCATCCCACACCCAGTCGATATTGAAGCGCGTCAGCGCCTTGTTCTGCACCGGCCCCTCCAGACGGGCGCTGCGCCAGTTGCGCCCGCCATCGACGCTGACGTCGACCCGCTTGATGCGGCCCCGGCCCGACCAGGCCAGGCCGCTGACGTTGTAGTAGCCGCGGTCGAGCAGGGTCTGGCCGCCGGACGGCGTGGTGATCACGCTCTTGCATTCCTGCACAGAGGTGTACTGGCGGTGCAAGCCGTCGGGCATCAGGTCGATGTAGTGGATGGTCTCATCCTTGGTATCCCAGGGCTGCTCGCCGACCTCGATGCGGCGCAGGTACTTGACCCAGCTCACGCCCTGCACGCCCGGCACCACCAGCCGCAGCGGGTAGCCGTTTTCCGGACGCAGCATTTCGCCGTTCTGGCCCCAGGCCACGATGACATCGTCGAGCGCGCGCTCGACGGCAATGGTGCGCGTCATGCTCGAGCCATCGGCCCCCTCGGCCAGCACATAGCGGGCGCGCTTGCGGTCGATGCCGCACAGGTCGAGCAAGGTCGACAGCAGCACGCCGGTGAATTCGGAACAGGCCAGCATGCCGTGGGTGTACTGCACCGTGGGCAGGGCCACATTGGCCCATTCCGCGCCGGTGTTGGCGCCGCATTCGATGAAGTGGATGCGCGACACCGACGGCAGGCGCATCAGGTCGTCCAGGGTGAATACGCGCGGCTCGCGCACCAGGCCGTTGATCATCAGGCGGTGCTTGCTGGGGTCGATGTCATGCCAGCCCTGATGGTGGCGTTCGAAATGCAAGCCATTCGGGGTGATGATGCCGAACAGGCCTTGCAGCGGCGTGAAGCTGACCGAGGCCTGGCGCACCCGGGTCAGGCCCGGGCTTTCGCGGCGCTGCAGATTGCTTTCCCACTTGGAAGGCAGGCCGTAGGGCTGGGCGGCGACCGGCTGACCCAGCGTCTTGCTGTGGTCAGGCAGCGACAGTATGGCATCGTCGCCGGCGGCGGCGCTCTGGGCCAGGGCCGCCGCGCTGCCGGCCACGCCGGCACCCATCGCCAGCGCCTTGCCCATGAAACTGCGGCGCGCCGTACGCGCCTGCGCCCCGTGCGCCTCACTCAGGAAGTTCTCGGGGGCCTGCAACAGCCTCCCTATGATACGAGCCAGATCCGTCACGCCTGTCTCCTTCTGTGTTGTGTTGACTAGCTTAGCCTGCAAAAGTTCTACAACGCAAGACTTTTCCGATTGCCCCCGGCTAGGCGGAACACGCTGGCCATCAGCGCCAGCACCAGGCTGGTGACGAGCATGCGGTGCGAATACGCGATGACCTCGGCCTGCAAACCCTTCTGGCGTTCGCGCAGGGCTGCCAGCTCGCGCATGGTCTGCAGCGCATCCGGATCGGCCGCGACCAGGGCCTGCGCCGTGCTCGCATGCTCCTCGAATCCCTTGCCGGCATCCTCGAGATTCTTGTAGCCGGTCTTGTTCCTGGGATCGATGACGACGTTGCGTAGCGCCTGGCCCATCTGCAAGCCCTGCGCATACATATTGGTGACGGCCAGCAGCAAAGTCTGGTCTTCTTCGATGAAGCGGCCGAGCTGGTTCTCGGTGGTTTGCATGCCGCTCAGCGCAACGCCAAGCGCGGCGATGAAGAAGCAGAAACCGAGGCCCATGCACATCAACATTTTCGTTTTCAGTTTTACCGTAAACCTCACTTGAAAGTGTCTCGGAACCCGGCAGGCCGTGCCACATATTGATCAGGCGCAATGGGTTGGTAGCGAACACTTTGGCACATTAGTTGTTATGCGTCAATTTGAGAACCGTGCCGCCGCGGGCCGTCCCGGCGCCCTGCGAAAACCGCCGCGCCCCCTTTGCGCTCCTATGAAAAACGGCTGCGGCGATGGCGCCGAAGCGGGTGCGGCAGGGCCATCGGCAGGGCGCCGGCGTCGCCAAATGACAAGCCGGTGTCGTCGAATGTGCACGCCGTCCTGGCAAGGCACGCAACAGCCGCGCCAGCGTGCAGACCCGCCTTGCGCCGTCCCGTCGCCGGCCGGCCCATGCCCGGGCGCAACAGGTCCCGGCTCGGCCGGATCTATGGTGTAATGCTTGTGGAAATTACATGCTATTCGCTGTTTTCTAACCACAACCTCTGGAGCATATGATGGGATTACTCGATCAGTTGGCAGGACAGGTCATCGGTTCATTGGGCGCGCAAAAACAGGACCCTGTGTCGCAAAGCGATCTGCTCAGCGGCGTGATGGGCTTGATTAACAACGCGGGCGGCCTGCCCGCCATCCTGCAGCAATTGCAGGCCAGCGGCTTGGCCGATCAGGTCGCATCGTGGATAGGCACGGGCGACAACCAGGCGGTGTCCGGCAACCAGATCAAGGATGCGCTGGGTGCAGACAACATCGCCCAGATCGCCCAGCAGGCGGGCGTGGAACCCGAACATGCGGCCACCGGCCTGGCCCAGTTGCTGCCGCAAATCATCGACAAGCTGACGCCCGATGGCCAGCTGCCGCAGAACGAATTGCTGACGCAGGGCTTGAACCTGCTGCGCGGCAAGCTGTTCGGCTAAGCGTATCGTGGAATGGCCTGCCTGTGGGGCAGGCTATCCGCCCCGTAACAGGCCCGCCAAACTTCAACTGAAAAATTCCTGACAATATAGCTTCGCAAGTCCTTGAGATCGCGCTCCGCAGATTCAAGGATAACGATCTTCATACCCATCAGTTGTCCAACTGATCCAGTTCGGCAAATACAGCTTCGACATCGCGGAATTTTCCTTGCTCGATTTCGCGATTGCCCAGCGCCAGAACCTTCAACATCGCCAAGGTTTCTTCCTGCTCTTCATAGCTTCTTACATCCATGACCACGAGCTTGGCTTCACCATTTTGCGTGATTAACATTGGCTGACGATTCTCGGTGAGGTTCTTGACGATCTCGGCGGCATGACTCTTGAGGTAACTGATCGGTTTTACTTGCTTGGAAAATTTCACGATTCCCCCTCTGATTGAGCGTGGAAGACTAATTTTAGTCCGAATTGAGTCTCGCGTGCACTATGCCATTCAGCGCCTCAAGTCAAGAATGCGAAAAATCGTCACTATTTCCACAGGCAATACAAAGTTTCAATATAAACTGGATTCTCCCTTAGCGACCCGCCTGCCGACCGACAGCAATGCGCCCCGAACCGCTCCGGTTTCAACGCACCATCCTGCAGATCCTCTGCAGCATCGCCATGTTCGCCGTACTGTTTCTGGTCTATGTGCGTTGGGAAAAGCAGATCGACGTGGCCAACGAAACGCGCCAGCAATCCTTCCTGCTCAGCAGCGAGCTGCGTCAGACCTCGGACGAGCTCACGCGCATGGTGCGCAGCTATGTGGCGACCGGCGATATTCGGTATAAACAGTATTATCAGGAAATCCTCGACATCCGCAACGGCGTGGCGCCCCGCCCCAAGGATTACCGTTACGTCTACTGGGATCTGGCGGTGGCCGATGCCAGGCGCCAGAGTCCGCGCGATCCGGCGGTCTCGCTGCTGGAGCTGATGCGGCGCAGCGGCTTCACCCCGGCGGAATTTGCCAAACTGGCCCAAGCCCAGGTCCATTCCGACAAACTGACCGCGACTGAATTTTCCGCCATCGCGCTGTTCGAATCGAGCAGCCCGCCGAGCGAGGCCCAGCGGACGCAGGCGCTGCAACTGCTATACGACCCGCCCTACCATCAGGCCAAGTCGCGCATCATGCAGCCTATCCACGACTTCCAGCGGATGATGGACCTGCGCACGCTGGAAGCGGTCCGGCTGGCCGAACACAGGGCCGCGCTGGTGCGCACGGTGTTCGTCCTGTTCGGCCTGATGCTGATCGTCATCCAGTGGCGCGCCTACCGCACCCTGCATACCGTGCTCGGCGGCGCACTGGATGAACTGCACGAGCTGATCAACCGTCTGCGCGGCGGCGACTTTCATGCCATCACACCGGTCCCACCGGGCCGGGAAGACAGTGTCATGGCCTGGCTGGTCGATACCCAGGCCGCATTACAGCGCCAGCAAGCCGAGCGCGAGCAGCTGGAACAGGAATTGCGCGATCTCGCCTTCCACGACGCCCTCACCCAACTGCCCAACCGCCGCCAGTTGCTCGATCGCCTGAAGCATGCGAGCGCCAGCAGCAAGCGCCACAACAGCCATGGCGCCGTGCTGTTTCTCGATCTGAACAAGTTCAAGGCATTGAACGATACGCACGGCCATGAGGTCGGCGATCAATTGCTGGTGCAGGTCGCGCAACGCTTGAGGCTGGCCACGCGCGAGAACGATACGGTCGCCCGCCTCGGCGGCGATGAGTTCGTCGTGCTGCTGGAGGACCTGGGGCCGGATGCCGCGCAGGCGACGGCGTACGCCACGCAGGTGGCGCACAAGATCGCTCTGGCGCTGGCCGAGGAATATACCCTGGGCCAGGTTCACCATCAAGGCTCGGCCAGCATCGGCATCGGCCTGTTCCTGAGCGACACGGCCGATCCCGACGCGATCATCAAGACGGCCGATGCGGCGATGTACCAGAACAAGAAGCAGCGGGCGCCGTGATCACGGTCCGGGACACTCCTTGCCCTCTTGCCGCGGGCGCGCTTACATTTCGATCAGGCTTTCGAAGCCGCCGTAAATCATGCGCTTGCCATCGAAGGGCAGCTCGTCGGGCTTCATCATATTGGCCAGGCGCGGATCTTTCATGACCTTGTCATTGATCTCGTCGCGCGCGGCGCGGGACTCGAACTCGATCCAGGAAAACACCACCACTTCATCGTCCTCCAGATTCACACTCTGCGGAAACGAGGTGTACTTGCCGGGCTTGACGTCGTCGGCTATGCATTCGCGGAAACTGAGCGCGCCATATTCGCGCCACACTTCGCCGCATTTGCGCGACATCTCACGGTAGGCATTCACCTTGTCTTTCGGTAGCGGGACCACAAATCCGTCAACATAAGCCATGACTGCTCCTTTCGATGGTATCGGTTTGGGAGGGGTGCAAGCTACAGACTAGTCAAGATTGGCAGGAACGCAAGCGGCACCTGCCACGAGCGGGTCTTACATCTTGTAGCTCAGCCGCAGATACAAGGCGCGCGCGGGCATCGGCAGGTCGTGGGGAATGACGCCGGGGGCGGCGCTCGGTTCGCGCACATCGGCATTGAACAGATTGCGCAGCGTGACGGAAAAATCCCACTGCTTTTCGCTGCCGCCAAAGGCGCTGGCGCTCAGGTCGACGGTGGTGTAGTTCGGCACCTGTGGCCGCGTATCGCCGACGGTGCGCATGCGTCCGGCCACCCAGTTGATCTGCGGCGTCAGCACGGCCACGCCGGGCAGGCGCCAGCTCAGGCGCGCGTTGGCGTGGTGGTGCGGCGCATAGCCGGCATCCTGGCCGGTGCTCGCGTCGATGGAACGCTGGTAGGCGTAGTTGGCGGCCACGCGCACATAGCGGCTGGCATCCCAGCCGGCCTCCATCTCCAGGCCCTTGCCGCTCTGGTTGCCGGTATTCCTGAAGGTCGCGCCGGTGCCCGCCACCGGGTTCGGCACACCGCGGATGATTTCCTGCATCTCATACTTGAACAGGTTCAGATTGAGCTGCAGATCCGTGCTGGCCTGCCAGGAGAACGCGGCCTCGACCGTGCTGATGGTTTCCGGGCGCAGGTCGGGATTGCCGCGCTGCACAGGGTTGTTGATGCCGTAGGATTCATTGAACGAGGGCGCGCGGAAGGCGCGGCCATACAGCAGCTTGGCGGTCAGGTCGACCGAGGCATCCCAGACGATCGCCAGGCGCGGATTGGTGGCGCTGCCAAAGTCGGAATAGCGGTCGTGGCGCACGCCGGCGGTGGCGGTCCAGTCGCGCGCGAATTGCCACACGTCCTGCACATAGACATAGTCGACCTTGCGCAAGTGCGGCAGCAGGAAGGGCTGGATGGTCGAGTAGTCGATGACCGGCCCGGTCGGCACCGGCACGCCGGCGGCATTGAAGCGGTAGTTCTTGAAGGTCGCGGTCTGGTACATGTCCAGGATGTCGTGGCCCAGGCCCGCGCGCAGCTCATGCTTTTCGAAGCCCGAATAGCTGAGGAAGGACGACAGCCGGACCTGGCGCTCCGAGGTATCCGGATGGCCGATAAAGCCGTCCGGGAACAGACCGGTCGGAAAGCGCGTGCCAGGCGGGCCGAGACGCAGATCGGTCTGCACGCGCTGCTTGTATTGCATCAGGCTGAGCATCGCGCCCGCGCCCCAGTCCCTGGCGATCTGCGGCTCGCTCCAGGACAGGTCCGCCGTGATGCGCTCGCCCTTGATCTTGCCGACCGGGTCGAGCGAGGAGGCCACCCCGGCCCCGGTGCCGATGTCGCTGCGCAGCTTGTAGCCCAGGCGCAAACGCCATTGCGCCAGGCGCAGGTCGACGTTGGCGTCGGCCGCTTTGGCCTGGTTGTTGAGCGGTCCCGGCGCCAGCGAGGCATGGGTGCCGAACACCTTGTCGCGCGCAGTTTGCGCATCGGCGTCGACGATGGCGCGGCTGCCGTCGGTGCTGCCGAGGCGCAGATAGGCCGCCACTTCAAACGGCCCCAGCGTGCCGCCATGCTGGGCCCAGGCGTCGCGGGTCTGGAAGGAGCCTGCATGGGCACCGGCCTGGGTGCCCGCTATCTCGGCGGCGGTCTTGGTGATGATGTTGACGACGCCGCTGTAGGCGTCGGCCCCGTACAGGGCCGAGCCGGGGCCGCGGATGATCTCGATACGGGAAATGTTCTCGAGCGCAAACCCGGCCCAGGCCACGCCCCGGCTGCCCGTCAGCAGCGTGGTCATCGGCACGCCGTTTTGCAGCACCAGCAGTTGCGGATTATTGATGCTGTAGATGCCGCGCGTCACATACAGCGGTTCGTAATTGATCGGTGAACGGGCCACATGCATGCCGGGCACCGTTTCCAGTACCTCGTCGAGGTCGCTTGCTCCCATCGCGCGGATATCTTCGGCGGTGATGACGGTGGCCACGGCGGGCGCGCGCCGCAAGGGCTGGGAACTGCCGGTGGCGATACTGACGACGGACTTGTCGCCATAGACCTGGGCCAGTTCGTCTTCGTCGGCGGAAGCGCTTGCCAGTGCCGCCAACGGCAGCCCGAGGGCAGCGAGCAGCAACGCCGAGGCGCAATGGTTAGGCTTGGAAGGAATAGGCCGCATCTTGTTGTTCTCTTGTCTCTCTAGCGTCGATGCCTGGACCCGCGCATTCTGTGATATTCCTCTACCGCAACTTCCAGTGCTTTTCCGTCGGGCAGAATTTTCGAACACATTATCACAGTATCACTTGGCGCAAAAGCGCAGTCCCATGGCCAGGGCCGCTTCTGCGCAAATGCTGCCAATTAACCACGCCGGGTGCCCGCCAGCCCGCACGGCCGCTCGCATGATGGCCCACTGCGCCGCATACATTCCCCCTTGGCGCTGCCACAAAAATGTACTGCTTGCATTTGATTGGGAGCACAATCGAGCCATCTGGCCTTCCCGTTTGCAGGACCGACGACACCCCCGGCAGCACCGTCATCATGCCGCCGCCACGCACGGCGCCGGTGGCCGGGCCGGCCTGGTTCGCCATCGGCCGCCGGCCTGCGCCATCACAGTACGGCCATGCGCTAAGCGGCGTACAACTGAGCAATGAAATTCATGCCGTTTCGGCCATCCACTGAAAATCGATTCCGCATTACGAAATTTCGCCATCGAAAAAAACGGGGCAAATATTCCATTTTTTGAAAATTGATTTCACATACCGAAAATAGACATCTAAGTCATTGATGTTTATGTGTTTAATTTGAGTTATATGTCTTATATAAGACTTGGCGCTCTTCCAAAAAACGTCTATTATTTATCCATGCAGTCTTGCTTTGCAGCTGTACCGAAACACCAGACAATTTTCTCAATCTTGCATCACTAACTAGGAGATTCACATGTCCCAGTACCAAGACGACATCAAAGCCATCGCCGGCCTGAAAGACAAAGAAGGTAGCGCCTGGAACGCCATCAATCCTGAGTCCGCAGCACGTATGCGCGCCCAGAACCGCTTCAAAACCGGTCTGGACATCGCCCGCTACACCGCCAAGATCATGCGCGACGACATGGCCAACTACGACGCCGATTCGTCGAAGTACACCCAGTCGCTGGGTTGCTGGCATGGTTTCATCGGTCAACAGAAGATGATTTCGATCAAGAAACACTTCAACAGCACCGATCGTCGTTACCTCTACCTGTCGGGCTGGATGGTTGCCGCGCTGCGCTCCGAGTTCGGTCCGTTGCCAGATCAGTCGATGCATGAGAAGACCGCCGTCTCCGCGCTGATCAAAGAGCTGTACACCTTCCTGCGCCAGGCCGATGCGCGCGAACTGGGCGGCCTGTTCCGTCAGCTGGACGCCGCCCAAGGCGCCGCCAAGCAAGCGATCCAGAGCCAGATCGACAACCACATCACCCACGTCGTGCCTATCATCGCCGACATCGATGCCGGTTTCGGTAACGCCGAAGCGACCTACCTGCTGGCCAAGCAGTTCATCGAAGCGGGTGCCTGCTGCATCCAGATCGAAAACCAGGTGTCCGACGAGAAGCAGTGCGGCCACCAGGACGGCAAAGTCACCGTGCCACACGAAGACTTCCTCGCCAAGATCCGCGCCATCCGCTACGCCTTCCTGGAACTGGGCGTGGACGACGGTATCATCGTCGCCCGTACCGATTCGCTGGGCGCTGGCCTGACCAAGCAAATCGCCGTGACCAACGCCCCTGGCGACCTGGGCGACCAATACAACTCCTTCCTCGACTGCGAAGAAGTGTCGGCCGACGCGCTGGGCAACGGCGACGTGGTCCTGAAGCGTGGCGACAAGCTGCTGCGTCCTAAGCGTCTGCCTAGCAACCTGTTCCAGTTCCGTGAAGGTACCGGCGAAGAGCGTTGCGTATTGGATTGCATCACCTCGCTGCAAAACGGCGCCGACCTGCTGTGGATCGAAACCGAAAAACCACACGTCGCGCAAATCGGCGGCATGGTCAAGGAAATCCGCAAAGTCATTCCTAACGCCAAGCTGGTGTACAACAACAGCCCATCGTTCAACTGGACCCTGAACTTCCGTCAACAGATCTTCGACACCTTCAAAGCCGAAGGCAAAGACGTGTCGGCCTACGACCGCGCTGGCCTGATGAGCGTTGAGTATGACGGTTCGGAACTGGCGATCGCAGCTGACGAGAAAATCCGCACCTTCCAGGCTGATTCGGCCCGCGAAGCAGGTATTTTCCATCACCTGATCACCCTGCCGACCTACCACACCGCGGCACTGTCGACCGACAACCTGGCCAAGGAATACTTCGGCGACCAAGGCATGCTCGGTTATGTGGCTGGCGTACAGCGCAAAGAGATCCGTCAAGGTATCGCTTGCGTCAAGCACCAGAACATGTCCGGTTCGGACATCGGCGACGATCACAAAGATTACTTCAGCGGCGAAGCAGCCCTGAAGGCAGCCGGTAAAGACAACACCATGAACCAGTTCTAAGAACTGCTTCTGCTGTGACAAAAAAGCTCGCCTCGGCGAGCTTTTTTTATGTCCAGATAGGAAGGATATTATTGGGTGGACCGCCGGCGTCGAAGGAAATATTTGGCGGGCCGCCGGCGTCAGCCTAAAACCCACGGCGTAACCCTGGGGGCCTGTCCCATCGGGACAGGCGGGGCGCAGCCCCTCTCCGGACCCCAGGGTCAGACCCCGGCTCTTCGCCGTGGGTTCTAAAAAGTGTCGCGGCACGCCCGATTTAGCGGTTCCCTTACTGCGTGCTGCGGGCAAAATACCGCCGCTGCCGGCTCCTGAAATTATCCCCGTAATACTCCGCTGCCCAAGTACAGTCCTCATTCAACGGCCGCGCCTCGAAAGGCTTGCCGGCCAATGCCATCGCATTGGCCGCATCGCGGAAAGCATAATGCGTATACGAGCGCATAAACTCCCCCAGATAAATATCGGCCACCTCCCTGTCCCCCGCGATGACCAGCATATTCTCATCGTTCTGCGTACTCGACGCCTGGCTGAAATTGGCCGAGCCCGAAATCACCAGCGGCGACTCCCCCAGCGGATCGACCAGCATGAACTTCGTATGAATAAACTGCACATGCTTGGCCATGGCATTGCTGCGCTCCAGTAGAAACTGGTCCAGCGCATTGCTGCGCAGATAAGCACCAATCGCCACCCGCCCCGCTTCGGTCGCCCGGATCTCCCTGACCGTCTGCGCAATCTTCTCCACCTGCTTCTTGTTCCCCTTGATCCCATCCATCAGCACATAGCGCAGGCCGCTCGATTCCGCCTTCAGCATCTGGCCCAGCTTGTCGTCGATGGAAAACGCCAGCGTCACCAGCACGGCCGCCGAGTTCTCCATGCTCTGCACATAGCGGTCCAGCGCATCGCGTTGCTGGCGCGGACTG
Source organism: Oxalobacteraceae bacterium (assembly GCA_013284265.1). Classification (GTDB taxonomy): domain Bacteria; phylum Pseudomonadota; class Gammaproteobacteria; order Burkholderiales; family Burkholderiaceae_D; genus Rugamonas. The sequence continues at coordinate 12,261 of JABTBR010000073.1, forward strand.
AACACCGGCGTGCAGTCATCCGGCCAAACCGCAGGCAGCGGCAAGGCCGTGGTCAGCTTGCTGCGCAGCGACTCGCCGTCCGGGTCTTCCGCCAGCAGCGTCCAGTAAGCCAGATAGCGGCGTGCCGTCTCGGCCTGCCAGATCTCATGCCCCGTATTCAACTGGCCAAAGAATCCGTTGTCCGACCAGTTGGTGGAGCCCGTCCACACAGCGGCTGGCTCCCCTTCCCTGCTGAGCACGATGAATTTATTGTGCGCGATATAGCTCGGACTGTTGTGCCGCGCGATCGCCACGTCGAGCAAATGCGCCTCCTCCAGCTTGCCGATATTGTCGTCACGGGGAAACGGCGGATCGTCGCCGCTGCCGTTTTCCTTGGCGTCATAAATGATCTGCACGGCGACACCGCGGGCGCGCGCCTCGGCCAGCGCGTTCAGCACGCCGGCATAGCGGGCCTCGTAGATGGCGACATGCAAGGCATCGCCATTCTTGGCCCGTTCGATGAAGGCGATCAAGGCTTCGAACAGCCCCCGGCTCAGCCACTTGTACGCCGCCCGCTCGGGCACCTCCTCCGGCGCGCGGTTTTTAAAGCGGCGCGCATACTCCTGCGCCGCTATTGCACCCCGGTTGAAATGGACCGCATGGTTGGACGCCGTGCGCTCCAGCGTATGCACGTCCACGCTGGCCGCCGCCAGCTCCTTCAGCTCTTGCGGCGTGCCGCCCAGCGCCACGACCTTGTAGGTGTAGGCTACGCCCGGCTGCACCGTGTAATCGGCCCACAGGAAAGCCTGCACCGGATGCTGCCGGGTTGACACACGCTCGCCGCGATCGGTGCCGGGATCGGTGGACAGATAGCGCTTCTGCGCATCGATCCAGTCGGCGCGCCCGGTGCTGTGGTCGGTGCGGTGCAACGCGAACCCTTGCAGTTCGGCGGTGCGATGTTGCGGCCAGTCCAGGCCGAAGGTAATGACGTGGCTACCGGGGATGGCGTGGACGCGCAAGCCATCATTGTCAGCGATCACTCTCATGTATTTCCCCCAGGGTGGATATCAGCAAAGGCCCTGTTCTTGTAGGAAAAATCTGAGCGAGCCCTGATCAATATAGTTCGCCGAATCCGGGATATATACACCAAATGTCACGGTCGCCGACGGCCGCGCTGGTCAGCCGTGAGTATTGGAGAGAATTAGCGGTGCAATATTTGCCATACTCGGCCCAGGGTAAGGGGAGACGCCTGATGGATGAGCACGAGCAAAACCAGCTGTTCTTCGCAGGCTTGAAGGCGCTTGCCGAGGCCGCCTTCCCCAAGCATTGCAACTACTGCGGGCGCGTCTTCAGCACGGCCGAAGAATTTCTTCTTCAAACCAAAACCATACGCAAGGACATCACGGGGTTAAAGCAGAGTGTCGACGACGACGACGTGACCATCGTCGAAGCCTACCGGAACTGCCTGTGCGGCTCCACGCTAATGGACGTGTTCTCCGACCGGCGCGACATCTCCGCCGCCGGCCAGCATAGGCGCGAGCTGTTCAAGAAATTACTGCCGCACCTGCAGGAAAAGGGGATGCGCCCAGGGGAGGCGCGGGATTACTTGCTGAATGTGCTGCGGGGGCAAAAGTGAGCGATGGAACGCGTTGCGGGGAAACTATTAATCATCAAAAAATTGCTATAATTGCAATCCAGCTAAATGGCTACCAACCCCCTTGAGGTCTATGAAATCGTTAGTTTCTCTTTTTGTCGCCAGCCTGTTCGCTAGCAGCGCACTTGCAACTGAGCATGTTATTGAGCCCAAACTCGTCCGGATTCAGCCGGGCAAGATCCAAACCACTGCCTGCCCTGTCGGTACCGCGGTATGCCCTTATCAACATTACGTCGAGCAAGCAGTGGCCATTAACGCATTTGAACTTGCTGAAACCGAAGTCACTTTTGCGGAGTGGGACGCCTGCGTAAAAGATGGCGGATGCGCGAGCCCGGCTTCCGACTGGGCCTACGAGAACCGGCCAGTGACGCCGCCTTGCCTTGCCGACGCCGTCTGTCAATACCCCGATGATGAGTCGTGGGGCCGCGGCAAGCGCCCAGTCATCAACGTCAGCTGGGAAGACGTTCAGCTCTACCTGACCTGGTTGAACGCAAAAACATCCGGACACTACCGTTTGCCAACTTCGGCGGAATGGGAATATGCGGCCCTGGCTGGCGCCAGCACCACCTACTCCTGGGGAGAAAAACTGGGCAAAAAGAATGCGAACTGCGACGGCTGCGCGAGTAAATGGGATAACCGGCAAACCGCTCCGGTTGCCTCCTTCAAGCCCAATCAGTTCGGCCTCTACGATATGGTTGGCAATGTCTCCGAGTGGGTATCGACGTGTTTCCCAAGCAGGAAAAAAGGCAGCCAGGAATGCTCAACGTATATCTATCGCGGCGCGGCGTGGTCCACAGTCGCCAAAGCGACAGATCCAAGAGGCTTCAATGATTTGTACGGCAATCTTCGTAAGAATTACATTGGATTCCGACTGGCCAGGTAAGCTGTAAGGCACGAGGCTTTCGTCAGGCAGGACGGCGTGCTGATCATGCGCCGTGGCGGCATAAGCTGGCGGCGCCCTTGTTCTCAAGGAGTGCAAGAGGAACGCGGCGCTACCCCCACCACCGGCTACTCCAGCGGCGCGGCAGCGGCGATCAGTCCGCGCAGAAACAACACGATCAGGCGTCCCGAGGAATCAGGCCCCTTCCCCACTCTTTGCAGCGCCAGGCCGTGTGTCAGCGCCATGAAGGCCGCCGCCAGTTCTTCCGGGTCCTCGGGCGGCTGGCGTTTCACCGTGGCGAATAACTTGCCGACTACGCGGCCGAGCCCGGCGCGGTGGGCATCCCACACCGCCTGGAATTCGGTCGCGAAAACCGGGCTCCGATTGGCATGCAGCTGCAGTTCAATCGACAGCATGCACCAGTCGGCATCGTGGTTAAGCGTTGCGGCCCAGGATTCCAGCTCCGTCAATATCTGCTCCGGTGTGCGCCCCTCACTGTCCATCAGGCTGGAAAGTTGCACCGCCTCGGCTTCCATATGCCCCCGCAGCAAGCTCAGCAGCAGCTCTTCCTTGCTCGCAAAGTTCGAGTAAAAGGCGCCCTGCGAATAGCCGGCACGCTCCGCTATATCGCGAATCGACGTGCCTCCATACCCATTTTCCACAAACAACTGTTGTGCGGTTTCGCTCAGACGCGCGCGGGTCTGTGCCTGGCTGTCCTCGCGGCTCAGGCGCTTTTTTGATGTGCTTTGGCTCATAGCTGGAACGATAGCACATCGAGAACAATTCAGATATCACTTGACATCTAAAACTGCTCACATCAAACTAAATATCATTCGAACTTTGAAATTCAACCGATATGCAGATAGAAAAACCACTGACTTCCGCCTTCGTCACCGGCGCGACCGGCCTGCTCGGCAACAATCTGGTGCGCGCCCTGGTCGCGCAGGGCTGCACGGTCAAGGCGCTGGTGCGCTCGCCGGACAAGGGTCGCCAGCAATTCGCCGGACTGAAGAATGTTGAACTGGTGCGTGGCGACATGGCCGACGTCGCCGCCTTCGCCAGCCAATTGCAAGCTTGCGACGTTGTGTTTCACACGGCAGCCTTCTTCCGGGACAACTACAAGGGTGGCAGCCACTGGCAGGAATTGCAGCGCATCAATGTCGACGGCACCCGCTTGCTGATCGAGCAGGCCTACCGCGCTGGCGTCCGCCGTTTTGTGCAAACCTCCTCGATTGCCGTGCTCAACGGCGAACCCGGCGTTCCCATCGATGAAACCTGCCTGCGCGCGCTGGACGACGCGGACGACTATTACCGCAGCAAGATACTGGCCGATCAAGCCGTGCTGCAATTCCTGGCGCATCACCCGGACATGCATGCCAGTCTGGTCCTGCCAGGGTGGATGTGGGGACCGGCCGACATCGGCCCCACCTCATCGGGACAATTCGTCAACGACGTGGTGCGCGGCAAATTGCCGGGACTGGTGCCAGGCAGTTTTTCCGTGGTCGACGCGCGCGACGTGGCGCAGGCCCATATCGCGGCGGCGTTGCGGGGCCAGCGCGGCGCGCGCTATCTGGCGGCAGGCCGCCATATGACAATGCAGCAACTGGTACCCTTGCTGGGCCAGATCGCCGGCGTCAAGACACCGGCGCGCGCCCTGCCGATGGCGCTGCTATACCTGTTGGCGGCGGCGCAGGAACTCTATGCCCGCATCAGCGGCCAGCCTATTCTGCTCAGTCTGGCCACCGTGCGCCTGATGGCCAGGGAAGCCGGGCGCAGCCACTTCAACCACGCCAGGAGCGAACGCGAACTCGGGTTGACCTTCAGACCGCTTGAACAGACGCTGGCCGATACCGTCGCCTGGTATCGCAGCCATGGCTGGTTTTGACGTTGCGGACATCCTGAGAGGCGCAAATTCGTCGTTAGCCACAGTACAATTATGGGTATCCGCTCCTTCACAGAAAAAGGTCCAGCCGAGGTGGAAATAGTTGACTATCACTAGATGTTTAGGAGGACATGAGATGGCAAAAAATAAAATGCGGCCCGTCCATCCTGGCGAGATCCTGCGCGAAGACTTCCTTCTCCCGCTTGGGATCACGGCACATGCGCTATCGAAGGCACTGCACGTCACACCTGCCCGGATAAACGACATCGTAAAGGAACGGCGCGGCATTACTGCAGATACAGCGCTGAGGCTGTCGCGGTATTTCGGTGGCGATCCAGAGTCATGGCTCAACCTGCAGCAGACCTACGATCTCAAAGTTGCTTCGAAGTTAGCGATGCAGCAGATCATCGACGAGATCGAACCTCGTGCCCCTCACGCCGATCCCCGCGATGCCTTGGCGGCGTAAGGTCTCAGCTCATTTTCGAAGCGCACTGAGCAATGCCACCGCAATCATGCCGCAAAAAATCGATAGCCACGGAAATTTGACGACCAGACTCGCGCCCGCCATCACAAACACGGCGACGATGGCGATCAACAGCAGCATGACCAGTCCCCTCACCCAGCGCGTCTCCTTCTTGACGGCAGTGGCGCCGCCGCTGCCGGCTGCGATAAAGGGCTGACTGGCGGTCTCGGTCGCAGACCCACCAGCCGGTTTGGCCAGCGGCGCTGGCGGCGTAGTCCATCGCAGGAATTCATTCTTGTCAGCCCTGCCGCCAGACCAGCGCAACTCGTTCGCCGCCCGCAATTGCACTTCGACGATCCAGCTATCCAGGCGCTGCCCCCAATGAGTGACTTCAGCCGTCTGTTGATCGGAAAGATTCTTGTAGTCGCTGTTCTCATTCTTGACATGCGTATCATTGCTGAACGTCGCACGCTCCGCATCCAGCATTGCCAGCAAGCGGTGCGGCATGGCCAGTTGCGGCGAGTTGGGAATCACCGGCAATTTCGCCCATTCGCTGTCCGAGCGCATGGCAACACAATACGGAGCATAGCCCGCTAGCGGCTTGGCGCCGGATAGGCGACGTCCCTCATCCAGGTCGCCCCGTATAGCGTAGGCCAGCGCTTTCCAATCCGTTTCCGGAATGGCCGGAACACCGGCACTTTCTTCCATCAGACAGTAGCAATCCACTTCGCCTGCATAGTAGGCGGCATCGGGATAGGCTCGCGACCGGCCATCATCATCGTCACAGCGCCATTCCGCCAACTCCTCAGCCAGGGCCCAGCATTGATGTCGATCGGCAAAATGCACGATCACCATCCGCTCCGCCCACGCCATGCCCAACGGTTCCGCATCCGGCAATCCAGCGGCCAGATGCAGCGACAAGCGCACAGCGCCTTGCTCGCGCAAGCTGCCTAACCACAGCGTAAAGTCATCGGCCAGCAGCCCCTTGTTGGCCGGCACACGAAACTGAAACCGTGCATTCCAGAAAATACCGTGGCGGTACCATTCCTCCAGATCGAGCTTGCCTTGCAAGAACAAGGTGCCGTAACTCACCAGCGCTACTTGACGCAACTTCTGTTCCTCACTCACTTGACGCCGCCCTTGTTGATGCTGACGCCGCTCAACTGCCCCACCCCGGCCAAGGTCGTCTGCGCCGCATTCAGCCCCAGCAAGAAGTCCTTGTCCGAATAGGTGGAGAACACATCGCTAGGCTGATGCCAGTTGGGGTCCCAGCCCGCCCCGATCTGCATGCCGCGCTCGTTCTCGCGCAGCGAAATGGCCGGCACCAGATCCATGAAGGGCGTGGAATCGGTATTCGTCATATGCGGGCCGACGGCGGCCGGATAATGGCTCGCATACTTGCCGTTCGCCGCATGGAACACCCACGCCAGCCTGGCCGACGCGTCAGCCTGTTTAGAGACTGACTGGAATTCGATATTCACATCCGCCTCGCGCCGCTGCTCCTTCGGCGACACATGCACGGGCTGGCCCTTGGCATCGAGCACCGGCTTGCCCGCCGCATCGAGCTGAGGAATCGGCATGCCGTGATCCCACATCATCATGTCGTGCTGGATCATGCCCAGCCACTTCGGTTCCGGATATTTGCCAGAACCCGCAGGCGACTCGATGCCCTGCCTGTCCTTGCGCTGCTCCACATAGGCGCGCGCGCCGTTCAGGCCAGACTCCTCGTTATTCCACAGCACAAACCGTATCGAGCGTTCCGTCTCCACGCCCGGCATGCTGAAGATGCGCGCCAGTTCCATCACCAGTGCCGTGCCCGAGGCGTCGTCGTTGACCGCCTCGCCGAAACCGATGCCGTCCATGTGCGCACCGACGATGTACATCTCTTCCGGGTGGGTGCTGCCGATCTTGGTGCAGTAGATATTCTCGCGCAGCGAGGTGCCGACCGGCGTCTGCTCCGCATTGAGCGCGCGCAGTCGGGCGTCCGGTTGCTGCATGGGATCGGTGTTGACGCCAGTGGGAATGCGGTTGCCGAACAGGATGCTGCCGCCTTGCCCGGCAGGCCCGCCCCGCCCACCGGGCAACACCGCCCGCACCGGCGCCGCAGCGCCTGTCGGAAGCGGCGCTGCCTGGGTGAATTGATACTGCAAGCGCTCGGTATTGTCGCAGCCATAGGACTTGAGCTGCGCCTCGATCCAGTCCAACGCTAGGCGATTGCGCTCCGTGCCCTGGCGCCGGTCGCCAAACTGCGCCAGGCCTTTGATGGTGGCCTTGTATTTTTCCAGATCGAGCTGACCGACCAGCACGCCAATCGGCTCGGCAGTCGCGACTAGCGAGGCTTTGCTCTGAGTGGGCGTCTGAGCGAAGGAAAACGGAGCGGCAAGCGCTAACGTTAAGCAACAGGTCATAGTGTGGCGAGACAACATTCAGCTTCCTTTATTTTAACTGCCCGCATGGTGAATCCCCTGGCGAGCACTGCTGCCGCTGCGGCCGGCTCTTCAGCGTGCTCCACCTAAAATCATCGAAGTGGGCGTTACAACAGACGCGCTGGTTGACCTTGTGCTTTCAACAGACTAACGGCTTTTTTGTCGAATGAAACGAAAGTCCGCCCTCCCAGCCATGTCCCCTCGTAGGCAATGACACCATCGGCAAAATCACCGCCGGCATCGAGCACTGACAACCCGGCTTCGACAGCGGGCCGGTTCGTTTTGACATTTGACGCGGCCAGTAGCGTGCGAATTGCCACTGCGGCATCGGATGGCAGGAAACCATACACCTTGCGCAACACCCATACAAACTCGCACAGGCACGGCAGCGCCACTGCGACCAACTCGGCACTGGTCAAGAGTTTGGCAGCGGCCTTCGCTTGCACTGGATCGTCGCAAACGACGGCTCTGACCAAAACATTGGTATCGACTGCGATCCTCATTTCTTGCCAGCCCATCCAGCCGCAGTCGCTTCATTGATCTCCTCAATCGTGGCAACCTTTGCGCTCCGGCCGGCAAGTAGTCCAACAAAGCTAGTGAGCGTCCCATCGGGCTGGGCTGTTCTGATCAAGGCACGGCCATCCGGCAATAGATCCAACTCGATCTTATCGCCCGGCCCTATGCCCAAGTGCTGCAACACTTCTTTTCTGAATGTCACCTGTCCACGTGCGGTCACAGTCAAGATCGCCATACCCACCTCTTCGTCTTGTGATCAATACAATGTAATGCAATTTCGCCTTACATTCAACGCAAGATAATACTCACCCAGCACTGACATTTCATTTCCGCGCTGCAATCGCGCGTCATATCCCGGTAATAAATGATTGTTATCTTACAAGCCTTTCTAACACAGCCGGATTGATGACATGAACCGCAAGTCTATTTACATTGCTGGATTGAGCGCGGCCCTGATCGCTGGCTGCAGCAGCGACACCCCGCCAGCCGCAGCCCAACTCGCCACCCCAGCGCCTAAGAACGTAATCTTCTTCCTCGGCGACGGCATGGGTATGACCACCCTGACCGCCGCGCGCATCTACTCGGTGGGCGAAGATGGCGAGCTGACCATCGATACCCTGCCGGAAACCGCCTTCGTCAAAACCTTCTCGAACGATGCCCAGGTCACCGACAGCGCGCCATCGATGGCCGCCTACATGACCGGCGTCAAGATGAACAATGAAGTGCTGTCGATGTCGTCCGACACCGTCGCCGTCTCCCCGATCGCCGACGCGAACGGCAACAAACTGGGCAACAACTGCGGCGCCAAGAACGGCACCCCGGTCACCACCCTGCTGGAAGTGTCCAAGGCCGCCGGCCTGTCGACCGGCGTGGTCACCACCACCCGCGTCACCCACGCCACCCCGGCCGCAACGTACTCGCACATCTGCCACCGCGATCTGGAAAACGATATCGCCGCGGCGGTCGTACCAGGCGGCGCCGGCTTCAACAGCGCTCTGGGCAGCACCGGCCTGGACGTTCTGCTGGGCGGCGGCAGCCAATTCTTCAAACCGGTCAAGGACGGCGGCAAACGCGCCGACGGCCGCGATCTGATCGCTGAAATGAAGGCGAAAAACTACGCCTACGCCAGCAACAGCACCGAGTTCAGCGCCATCGACGGCAGCAAGACCGACAAGCTGCTGGGCCTGTTCACCTCCAGCCACATGAGCTACGACCTGGACCGCGACCCGGCCAAGGAACCTAGCCTGGCCGACATGGCCACCAAGGCGATGGACGTGCTGTCGAAGAACACCAAGGGTTACTTCCTGATGGTCGAAGGCGGCCGTATCGACCACGCGCTGCACGAAACCACCGCCAAGAAAGCGCTGCAGGATACCGTCGCTTTCGACAACGCCATCAAGGCCGTGATCGCCAAGGCCAAGCTGACCGATCCGGAACTGAAAAACACCACCATCGTCGTCACCGCCGACCACGACCACACCCTGGTGCTGAACGGCTACGCCAAGCGTACCGGTAAGACCGCCACCGGCAATGCCGGCGTGCTCGGCGTGGTGAAAAACTACGTCACCGGCGCGGTGGAAAAAGATCTGGATGGCGCACCGTATTCGATCATCGGCTTCGGCAATGGCGAAAACCGCGTACAAGCGAGCCGTGCCGGCCAGTCCTCGCTGGACGATACCGTCACCGGCGCCAATACCTACCATCAGGAAGCGGTGGTACGCGTCGGCGTCGGCAGCGAAACCCACGGCGGCACCGATGTCTTCCTGGGCGCCATCGGCAAGGGTTCGGAAACCTTCATGGGCACCATCGACAACACCAAGGTGTTCGGTCTGGTGAAAAGCGCAGCTGGCCTGTAACTCACGCCTATCCGTCACGCCGATACCTCACGAATACTTTAAGAACGGAATTTTTCACATGAAACGTACATTATTAGCCGCCGCGCTGGCGCTGTCCTTCGCGAACGCTGCCCACGCGGCCGGCGAAGCCAAGAACATCATCTTCTTCCTGGGCGACGGCATGGGCCCGTCCACCATCACCGCCTCGCGTATCTACAAATACGGCGAAGACGGCAGCCTGACCATGGACAAGCTGGAACGCACCGCGCGCATCAAGACCTATTCGAACGATGCCCAAACCACCGACAGCGCACCGTCGATGGCCGCCTACATGACCGGCGTCAAGATGAACAATGAAGTCATCTCGATGTCGGCCGCGACGGTCGCGACCAATCCGGGCAAGGATGCCAACGGCAATCTGACCGTCAACAACTGCGCCGCCGGCAACGGCACCGCGGCCGTGACGATCCTGGAACTGGCCAAGGCCAAGGGCAAGGCCGTCGGTTCGATCACCACCACCGAACTGACCCACGCCACCCCGGCCGCGACCTTCTCGCACATCTGCAACCGCAACGCCCAGTACGCCATCGCGGCCCAGGTCGTTCCAGGCGGCGCCGGCTACAACACCGCCCTGCTCGACGGTGTGGACGTGCTGATGGGTGGCGGCCGCAACCACTTCACCCCGTTCGATGCCAGCAGCAACAAGGCCGGCCGCGCCGATGGCCGCAATCTGCTGACCGAACTGGCCGCCAAGGGCTATGTCGTGGCCGCCAACAAGACCGAGATGAACGCTGCCGCAGCGGGCAAGAAATTCATCGGCCTGTACAGCAGCAAGAGCCATCTGGAATACGAACTGGACCGCACCGCCACCCCGCCGCTGGGCGAAGGCGCGAGCCAGCCTAGCCTGGCGGAAATGACCGTCAAGGCCATGGATCTGCTGGCGGCCAACAAGGATGGCTACTTCCTGATGGTCGAAGGCGGCCGCATCGATCACGCCCTGCACGGCACCAATGCCAAGCGCGCGCTGACCGACACCATCGCCTTCGACGACGCCGTCAAGGCCGCGCTGGACAAAGCCAAGCTGAGCGACCCGACCCTGGCCAACACCCTGATCGTCGTCACCGCCGACCACGACCACACGCTGGCCTTCAACGGCTACGGCAAGCGCGGCAATCCTATCCTCGACATCAACCGCGACTACAAGGATAACCAGCCGACCAAGGATGCCGACGACAACACCTACACCACCCTGGTGTTCGGCAATGGTCCTAACCGTCCCAACACCCGCGCCAGCCTGGACAGCGCTACCGTTCTCGCCGATAACTATCTGCAGGAAACCGGCGTGCGTCTGGCCAGCGAAACCCACGGCGGCGGCGATGTGAAACTGTTCGCCACCGGTGCCGGCGCCAAGAGCTTCAAGGGCACGCTGGACAACACCAAGGTGTTCAGCCTGCTGAAATCGGCTTTCGGCCTGTAATGGTGTGAATCGTCAGCGTTGAGCTGATCGCAAAGGGAGCGGACAGGTGTCCGCTCCCGTTTTCATTTAAAGAATCGTATGAACAACACTGTGAAACGCCTCTCCCTGATCATCGCCGCGCTGTGCGTGGCAGCTTCCGCCCAGGCCGCACCGGCCGCGGGGGGCGCGCCCCCCCCCCCCCCCCCCCCCCCCCCCGCCCCCCCCCCCCCCCCCCCCCCCCCCCCCCCCCCCCCCCCCCCCCCCCCCCCCCCCCCCCC
>JABTBR010000074.1 GCA_013284265.1 Oxalobacteraceae bacterium
CGGCCCGCCAGCGGGCGATTTTTACTTCTTGTTGTACGCAGCCAGTTCCCACATATCGCGGTTGAAGATGCGGCCGTTCCAGTCGGTGTCCTGGTATTCCAGTTTGACGAAGTTGTTGACGGCCGGCGCGTACCAGACCGTTTCGTTCGACTGTCCGCTGCCGCCGTTCGAACCGACTTCCTCACCCTGATAGTAGGCGGTGACGACGATCTTCAGCGCGTCGAACTCACCGGCCGGCACGGTGATCTTTTCCCAGCCCAGCGCCTTGCCCTTGAAGCGGTAGCGCCAGTGTTTTCCGGCCACCGGATTGTCGCCGGTGGCGTCGCTGGACCATTCCTTGCCCGCTTCGAGCGGGAAGGCATAGCGTCCAAACGCAGGTGCGAAGTGCATATTGCCCCGGTCAATCGGATTCATCTCGCGGCTGAAGCGCTGCCGCGTCACCAGAGCGCCGCTGGCGGCGCGCTTGATATCGACATGAATGCCCGCATCGTCCACGCTGGTCACTTCCATCCGGTTGCGGTTGCCGGGCAGTTTTTTCCAGACATCGGTGTACTGGTAGGTCCAGCTGTCGCCGACGGCGACCGCCGGGGTGGCGATAGGACTGTGTTCGTCGGCGCCTGCGGCCAGTGCGTTGCAGGCCAGGCAAACTGCCAGTACGGTGCGGCCAACTTGTCGATTCATGCGATGCTCCTTTTGACGGGGTAAGGTGAACTGAACTGCGGAAAATCAGCGAACGCCGAAGAATGCACCTGAACTGGTGCGTGCCTGGTCCAGCCCTGCAATGATCAGCTGGCGCTGCCCATTGCTTAGCAGATAGTCGACTGCGATGCCGTTAAGGGTCTGTCCAGGCAGGGTGCAGGGGGCCGCGCCAAAGGTGATGGCGACGTCGAACACGTTCTTGCCGGAGCTGCGGGGCTTGAAGGTGCCGGTGAAAATGCAGGCGCCTGAGGTGGCCGTGAATGCCCCCGAAGCTGCGATGTTGAATGTGCTGGCATTGCCGCGCAGCGAAGTCAGATTCCAGCTGCCGCTGATATCGTTCAGGCTGGCGGCCGTGTTGTAGTTGTACACGGCGCTGGGAAGGGTGGCGCCGGTGAAGGTGGCCGAGTTCGTGCCTTCGGTCAGTGTTCCGTTCAGGCTGCTGCCGGCCGTGTAGGAGGCGCTCAAGGAACCCGATAGCAGTTGTCCGGTCGAGGTGGCGTCCTTCACATCGGTCGCCGAGAAATTGCCGTTATTGGATTTGCCGTTGCCCTGCAGGAAGCCGGTGACGCCGAACGCGCCGCCGCCGGTGCTGCCGTAGACGGTATAGAACTGATCGTTCTCCAGCACCAGCGTGAAGTGTTCGATGCCGTTCGACAGCGTTCCCTGGTAGGCGCCTTGCGCACTGCTGGTCACCGGCACGGGCACTGTACTGGTCTGGCCGGCGCTGGAGCCACCGCCGCCACCGCCGCATCCGCCCACGCCGGCGAGAGACAGCGCCGCCAGCGCTGGCAATATCAATTTCGAGGAGGCCATAATTATTCCTTTCTTGATATAAAGGCATGAATTATAGCGCGACTATTATTTAAAAAGCATCTCCCCAAGGCCCGTTTGCTTGAGCCATCTCAGCATAGGGCCTTGATGTAGCGCGGATCGACCTGTGCGCAATAATGGGCGCAAGCCTGGCGCGCGGCGTTGGCGGCGGCGTGCACCAGCATTTCCGCGTTGGCGTGCAAACACATGGAGACGATGATCGAGGGCGGGTCCGGCTGCACCGGCAGTTCGACGAATTCGCCGGTGTCCAGCGCGGCGGACACGAACAGACTGGGAATGGCCGCCACGCCATAGCCGTCCTTCACCAGCTGGACGATGGCCGCCACCGAAGGCGAGCAGGTGATGCGGGTCTGCTCCAGCGGCACCGCCGCCAGGTGCGCCATCTTGGTGACGATTTCCTCGATCATGCGGTGCGGCGCCGTGCCGCGCCCGAAGGTCAGGATAGGCAGTTGCAGCAGGCGCTGGTTCAAGCCTTCCTTGCGCGCGTCCAGCAGACCTTTGCGGGCGATCCAGTGCAGCGGGTAGATCGCCAGCGCCTCGGACACGATATCGCTGCTGTCGACCCCTTCCACCTGGATCACCAGATCGAGCTCGCGGGCGCGCAGGCGCTTTTCCAGCACATTGCTCATGTCCACCGCCAGATCGATTTCCAGCTCGGGGTAGTTGGCGTTCAACTCGCGCATATACTGGGCCAGCCAGCTGTGCACCACCGATTCGATCACGCCCAGGCGCAGACGGCCACGGATGGCGCTGTCCTTGCGGGCCGCAACCTGCAGGCGGCGGGTGGCGTCGACCACGGCCTTGGCGTGGCCCAGCAGGTATTCGGCGGTGGCGGTGAGGCGGAAGTCCTTGGCGCCGCGGTCGATCAGCTCGGTCTGGAGTTCCTCTTCCAGCGCCTTGATGCGCAGGGAGATCGCGGCCGGGGTGGCATGCAGGGCCTGCGCGGTGGCGCGGAAGCTGCGCAGCTGGGCCAGCGTGACAAACGTTTCCAGAAAGCGGGTATTCATGGCAGACCGATCATTGTTCAGGCAAGAATACCTTAACCCTTCGCGTGGGGATAGGCTTGGTCGGTAAGAAAAACTATACAGCAACAGCAAAAATTACTAGATAGCATGCCGCTAACTTCACGCTTATTCTTATGTCATTGCAGTTTGTTCACGATCAACAGCGAGCCATCTCATGACACCTCTTGAATTCCGCCAGCAAGTCCGCCACGGCGATTTCCGCCAGCCCACCGCCGGCTATTGCGGTTCCTACGCCCAGGCCAATCTGGTGGTCCTGCCGCAAGCCCACGCGCATGACTTCCTGCTGTTCTGCCAGCGCAATGCCCGCGCCTGTCCGCTGCTGGCGGTGGGCGAGCCGGGCCAGTGGAATCTGCCGCGCCTGGGCGCCGACATGGATATCCGCAGCGATGTCCCCGGCTATAACGTCTACCGCGACGGCCAGCTGGCCGCCCAGCCCCACACCCTGCACGACATCTGGCGCGACGACCTGGTAGTGTTTGCGATCGGCTGCTCCTTCTCGTTCGAGCAGATGCTGATGGAAGCGGGCATCCCGCTGCGCCATATCGCGCAGCGCAAGAACGTGGCCATGTACCGCAGCAATATCCTCAATCAGGGTGCCGGTCCCTTCGGCGGCAATATGGTGGTGTCGATGCGGCCGATGAAGGCGCAGGACGCGATCCGCGCGATCCAGATCACCAGCCGCTTCCCGGCAGTGCACGGCGCGCCGGTGCACCTGGGCGATCCGGCGCTGATCGGCATCGCCGACCTGGCCCGTCCCGACTACGGCGACGCGGTCGAGATCCTGGCCGACGAAATTCCCGTGTTCTGGGCCTGTGGCGTGACGCCGCAGGAAGCGATCCGCAGCGCCGCCCTGCCACTGGTGATCACGCACCAGCCGGGCTACATGCTGGTCACCGACATACCCAACGCCACGCTGGCCGCCTTCTAGCGCGCCTGGTACATCGCCTTGTAAATCATTAGCAGTGAATAAAGCAGCACAGAAACCGGTCCCCTGTGGGGCCGGCGGGGGAGTGCTGCGCCAACAAAAGGAGAGAGACATGAACACCCAAGCACTATCGACCGCCAAGCCCGAGGGCCACTTCGCCTGGTTCCACGCCCTGACCGGCAAGGAGCGCAAGACCTTCTGGAGCTGCAAGATCGGCTACGCACTCGATGCCATGGACACCCAGTTCCTCAGCTTCGTCATTCCCACGCTGATCGCCACCTGGGGCCTGTCCAAGGGCGACGCGGGCCTGATCGGCACCGTGACCCTGCTGACTTCGGCCGCAGGCGGCTGGCTGGCCGGCATCCTGTCGGACCGCATCGGCCGGGTCAAGGCGCTGCAGATCACCATTTTGTGGTTCGCCTTCTTCACCGTGCTGTGCGGACTGGCGCAGAACTTCAACCAGCTGCTGCTGGCGCGCGGCCTGATGGGCTTCGGCATGGGCGGCGAATGGACGGCCGGCGCGATCCTGATCGGCGAAGTGATACGCGCCAAGGACCGCGGCAAGGCGGTCGGCATGGTGCAGGCTGGATGGGCCATCGGCTGGGGCATGTCGGCGCTGCTGTACGCGCTGATGTTCTCGCTGCTGCCGCCCGAGTGGGCCTGGCGCTCGCTGTTCCTGCTGGGGATACTGCCCGCGATCTTCGTGATCTTTATCCGCCGCTTCGTCGATGAACCTGAAGTGTTTGTCGAACAGCAGAAGAAGCTGGCCGCCAGCAATGAGGAACGCGCATCCTTCACCGAGATCTTCTCGCCCAAGATGCTCAGCGTTACCTTGCGTGCCGTGCTGCTGACCACCGGCGCACAGGGCGGCTACTACGCCATCACGACCTGGCTGCCGACCTTCCTCAAGACCGAGCGCCACCTGACGGTGCTGGGCACCGGCGGCTATCTGGCCATGGTGATCGTCGGCTCATATGTCGGCTACATCGTCAGCGCCTTCCTGACCGACTACCTGGGCCGCAAGAAGAACTTCATCCTGTTCGCCACCGGCTCGCTGTGCATCGCCCTGGCTTATACCCGTCTGCCGGTCACCGACAACGTGATGCTGTTCCTGGGCTTCCCGCTGGGCTTCTGCGTGTCCGGCGTGTTCAGCGGCATGGGCTCCTTCCTGACCGAGTTGTTCCCGACCCGCATCCGTGGTTCCGGCCAGGGCTTCAGCTACAACATGGGCCGCGCCGTCGGTTCGCTGTTCCCGCTGATGATAGGCATGAGCAGCCAGTCGATGCCGCTGGGCGAGGCGATCGGCATCTTCGCCGGTGTGGCTTACGGCGTGATGATCCTGGCCGCTTTGACGCTGCCTGAAACCGCCGGCAAGAAACTGGAATCCTGATTTTCGCAGCAACCGATAAAGAGACATCATCATGAAAAACCAACCTTCCTCCAAACAGCTGCGCTGGCAATTCTGGGTCGACCGCGGCGGCACCTTCACCGACATCGTGGCGCGCCGCCCAGACGGCAAGCTGGTGACGCACAAGCTGCTGTCCGAGCATCCAGAGCGCTACGACGACGCGGTCACGCAGGGCATGCGCGACATGCTCGGCCTGCAGGCTGGCCAGCCGCTGCCGGTCGATCAGATCGAGGTGATCAAGATGGGCACCACGGTCGCCACCAATGCGCTGCTGGAGCGCAAAGGCGCGCGCACCGCGCTGGCGATCACACGCGGCTTTGCCGATCAGCTGCGCATCGGTTATCAGGACCGGCCCGACATCTTCGCGATGCGGATCGATCTGCCGGAGCTGATCTACGAGGAAGCGATCGAAATCGACGAGCGCATCGGCGCCCAGGGCGAGGTGTTGCAGGCGCCGGACGACGATAGCGTGCGGCGCCAGTTTATGCGCCTGCGTGCCCAGGGCATCAATGCGATCGCAATCGTGCTGATGCACGCATACCGCTATCCCCAGCATGAGCAGCGTTTGGGCGAACTGGCCAAGGAAGCGGGCTTTACACAGATCTCGCTGAGCCACCAGGTCAGCCCATTGATGAAGATCGTGGGCCGGGGCGATACCACCGTGGTCGACGCCTACCTGTCGCCGGTGCTGCGCGACTATGTGTCGCGGGTCTCGTCCGAGACGGGCAATGTGCGTCTGATGTTCATGCAGTCGAACGGCGGCCTGACCGATGCCAGCCGCTTCCAGGGCAAGGATGCAATCCTGTCCGGCCCTGCGGGTGGTATCGTCGGCGCGGTCAAAAGCTGCGAAGCGGTAGGCTTGCGCCAGGTGATCGGCTTCGACATGGGCGGCACCTCCACCGACGTGGCCCACTACGACGGCAGCTATGAGCGCGTGTTCGAAACCGTGGTGGCAGGTGTGCGGGTGCGCGCACCGATGATGCATATCCATACCGTGGCGGCGGGCGGCGGCTCGATTTGCAGCTTCGAGCATGGCCGCTTCAAGGTGGGGCCGGAATCGGCCGGCGCCAATCCCGGCCCGGCCAGCTACCGCAAGGGCGGCCCGCTGACCGTGACCGACTGCAATGTCATGCTGGGCCGGATTCAGCCCGCACATTTCCCCCACGTGTTTGGCCCGAACGGCGATCTGCCGCTGGACCGCGAGGTGGTCGAGGCGCGCTTTGCCGCGCTGGCCGAGCAGATTGCCCGCGAAACCGGCACCCGATTGACGCCGGCCGCCGTGGCCGATGGCTTCCTGTCGGTGGCGGTAGACAATATGGCGCAGGCGATCAAGTCGATCTCGGTGGAGCGCGGCTATGACGTCAGCCGCTACGCCATGTGCTGCTTCGGCGGCGCGGGTGGGCAGCATGCTTGCCGTGTGGCCGATGTGCTGGGCATGACGAAGATTGTGATTCACCCGTTTGCCGGTGTGCTGTCCGCCTTCGGTATGGGTCTGGCCGACATCCGCGCCATGCGTGAAGGCGCGGTGGAAAGGGTGCTGTCGCCGGCCTTGCTGGCCGAACTGCAGCTGGATCTGGCGCGGCTGGCGCAACAGGCCAGCGATGAACTTTTGGCCCAGCAGGTAGCCGCGGCCGACATTCGCGTGGAGCTGTGCGCCCGCCTCAAATATGAGGACAGCGACTCGGCCTTCGTGATCCCGCTGGGCGATCACGGCGCCATGGCGGATGCCTTCTCCGCGCTGTACAAGAGCCGTTTCGGCTTTGTGATGGAAGGCCAGCCGCTGGTGATCGAGTCGATTTCCGCCGAAGCGATTGGTGCGGGCGACGGCGCCGATTTCGTCATCGAAGTGCCGGCTGGCGAAGGTGCGGCCGTAGCCGGTGAAGTCCACGCCTATGTCGACGGCCAGACCGGCCCGATCGCGCTGCATGTACGGGCTGCGCTGAAGCCCGGCAGCCGCGTGGCCGGTCCGGCACTGATCCGCGAAGAGATCGCCACCACCGTGGTCGATGCCGGCTGGAGCGCCGTGGTGCTGCCGGATCACTCGCTGCTGCTGGAGCGGGTGGTCGCCGCCGGCAGCGCGCACAAGATGACGACGGCCGTGCATCCGATTCATCTGGAGATCTTCAATAATCTGTTCATGTCGATCGCCCGCCAGATGGGCACGACGCTGGAGAACACCGCCTACTCGGTCAACATGAAGGAGCGCTTGGACTTTTCCTGTGCGATCTTCGACCGCCACGGCAACCTGATCGCCAATGCGCCGCACATTCCCGTACATCTGGGCTCGATGAGCGACAGCGTGCAGTGCGTGATCCGCGAACATGGCGGCAAGATGGCGCCGGGCGATGCCTACGTATTGAACGTGCCCTATAACGGCGGCACCCATCTGCCCGACATCACCATCGTCAGCCCGGTGTTTGGCGCCGAGCAGACGCTGACGCCATTTGCCGTGCGTCCGGAGCCGATCTACTACGTGGCCGCGCGTGGCCATCACGGCGATGTGGGCGGCATTACGCCTGGCTCGATGCCGCCGAACAGCACCAGTATTCTGGAAGAGGGCGTCCTGCTCGACAATATCAAGATCGTCGACAAGGGCGTATTCCTGGAACCGATGGTGCGTGGACTGTTTGCCGCCGGTCCTTGGCCGAGCCGGAATATCGACCAGAACATCGCCGACCTGATCGCCCAGCTGGGCGCCTGCGAAACCGGCGCCAATGAGCTGAACAAAGCCAGCGCGCTGTATGGCGAGGACGTGGTGCTGGCCTATATGCAGCACGTGCAGGATAACGCCGAGGCGGCGGTGCGCAAGGCCATCAGCGGCCTGCGCGACGCCAGCTTTGAATATGAAATGGACGATGGCGCCATGCTGCGCGTCAGTCTGACCATCGACCACGCCAGCCGCAGTGCCACAGTGGACTTCACCGGCACCAGCGAGCAGCGCCCGACCAACTTCAATGCCCCGCTGTCGGTGTGCAAGGCGGCGGTGCTGTACGTGTTCCGCACGCTGATCGACACCGATATTCCGATGAACGAGGGTGTGCTGAAACCGCTGAAGCTGGTCATCCCGCAAGGCTCGATGCTCAATCCCTGCTATCCGGCCGCCGTGGTGGCGGGCAATGTGGAAGTGTCGCAGTACGTGACCGATGCGCTGTATGGTGCGCTGGGCGTGATGTCGGCTTCGCAGGGAACCATGAACAACTTCACCTTCGGGAATGACGAGCATCAGTATTACGAGACGATTGCCGGCGGCTCCGGCGCCGGTCCTGGCTTCAACGGCACGGCGGCGGTGCAGACGCATATGACCAACTCGCGCATGACGGACCCGGAAGTGCTGGAGTGGCGTTTCCCCGTGCTGGTGGAAACGCATGCGATCCGGCGCGGTAGCGGCGGCGCGGGGCTGCATATTGGTGGTGACGGTGCGCTGCGGCGGATTCGTTTCCTGCAGCCGATGACGGCGAATATCCTGGCGGGCCACCGCCGCATTCCGCCGTTCGGCCTGGAAGGCGCAGCGCCTGGTGCGCTGGGCCGTAACTGGATCGAGCGTGCTGATGGCGGCATCGAGGAATTTGGCGCGACCCACACTGCCGACATGAACGCGGGCGATGTATTCGCGATCGAAACGCCGGGCGGCGGCGGCTTCGGCAGGGCTTGAGTCGCGGCTCTGGGTTGTAAGCCTGCGACGTAACCCTGATTTTTAAACCCACGGCGTAACCCCGGGGTCTGACCCGGCGGGTCAGACCCCAGCTCTTTGCCGTAGGTTCTAAAGCGTTCTGCGGCACGCTAAAGTTAGGGGGAGACCCCAGCACATTGCAGTGGGTTTAGAAACGTTTCACCATCGGCGGGATGGTTCGGGCTCGTCGCCCCGCCGTAACAACATCGAGCCCGATCATCTGGGGACACAAAAAATGAACAAGACTATGCTTGCGCTCACACTGAGCGCATTGGCAGGGACGGCTACTGCCCAAACTTCGGTCAGCGTCTACGGCATCGTGGACATGGCGCTGGTGCGTGAAAGCGGCGGCGCTGCCAGCGCCACCAAACTGACCAGCGGCGTCGAATCCGGCTCGCGGCTGGGCTTCAAGGGCAGCGAAGACCTGGGCAATGGCCTATCCGCGCTGTTCCTGCTGGAGAGCGGCTTCCAGGTCGACACCGGCGTGATGGGGCAGGGCGGCCTGCTGTTCGGCCGCCAGGCCTATGTGGGCCTGCAAAGCCGCGCCGGCACGCTGACCCTGGGCCGCCAATACACGCCGCAATACCTGGCGGTGGCTGCGGCCGACCCCTTCGGCTCCGGCATGGCAGGCGACACCAAGAACCTGATGGCCGCCACCGGCAACAGTGCCAGCCGCATGGACAATGCCGTGAAATATGCCTCGCCGCTGATGAACGGCATTAGCGCGGAACTGGTGTACGGCGCAGGTGAAGTGGCGGGCGACAATTCGGCCAGCCGCCAGTTTGGTGGCGCCTTGGGATATGCCAACGGCGGCCTGAATCTGAAGCTGGCCCACCACAACCGCAACAACGACACGGCCGCGCTCAAGAACACCAGCAGCGCCAAGAACATGGTGGTCACCGCCGTCTACGACTTTGGCGTGGCCAAGGGCCACTTCGCCTATGGCCGCGACAAAGGCCTGAACAGCGCACCGCTGCGCAATGCCGCAAATCCCTTTGCCTATGCGGTGGCGCCGGTGGCGTCCACCGACAGCAGCGCGACCCTGCTGGGCGTGACCGTTCCGCGCGGCCAGCATGTGCTGCTGGCGTCCTGGATACGCAAGGATGACCGCACCGCGCTGAACCAGGACGCCGACCAGTTCGCGCTGGGCTATCGCTATTACCTGTCCAAGCGCACCGACGTGTACACGGCCTACGCCCATATGCGCAACAAGAATGGTGCCGGCTACACGGTCGGTAGCGCGATTGAAGGCGGTAGTGGCAACAGCGCCGTCAACCTGGGCATGCGCCACACATTCTGACCACCCGTTCTATCCACCATATTGGGAGATGAAAAATGAGCAAAGTATTTAAGGGCATCATCGCTGGCCTGCTGATTTTGATAGCAGGTGCCGTGAGCAGCATGGCAAGCGGCGCGGAAAAAGGCACGGCGGATGAAGCTGTGGCGATGGTCAAACGGGCGGGCGAGTTTTTGAAAAAGAACGGCAAGGAGAAAGCCTTCGCCGAGTTCAATAACGCAAAGGGCCAGTTCATCGAAAAAGACCTGTACATCTTTACCTTCCTGGCCAATGGCGACGGCATCGAGCAGGCCAACGGCGCCAATCCCAAGCTGGTGGGGAAGAACGTGCTGGATATGCGCGATGCCAACGGCGCTTATCTGATCAAGGACATTCTCGCCGTCGGCATGAGCAAGGAAGGCAAGGGCTGGGTCGATTACAAATGGCCCAACCCGAAGACCGGCACGCTCGATTCCAAGCGCACCTATGTGGAGCGGGTTGATGATGTGGTGATTGGCTGCGGCATCTACAAGTAGGAGCCTCAGCGTACCGCGACGCGTTAAATTCTCAGCGCGCCACGACGTGCTTAAAACCCACGGCAAAGAGCCGGGGTCTGACCCTTTGGTCCGGGGAGGGGCTTTGCCCCGCCTGTTCCGATGGAACAGGCCCCCAGGGTTACGCCGTGGGTTTTAAACCGCCGCGCCGGCCCGCCAACTAAGCATTGTTTCTAATTTCACTTAGGGTCAGACCCCAGGGTTACGCCTTGGATTTTAGGCGGATAATGACTGCGGCGCGATGAAGGCTGCTCGCGCATATCAGCTTTCATGACCGAATCGAGTCGCAGCATGACGCATCGCCTCACACCCGGAACCACTGCCTTGCTGACGCTCGCGCCACTGCTATGGGCCGGCAATGTCATCGTGGGCCGCATGGTGCACGAGATGGTCCCACCTATCCTGTTCAATTTCCTGCGCTGGGCCGTCGCCCTGCTGATACTGCTGCCGCTGGCCGGCCCTGTATTCCGGCGCAACAGCGGCCTGTGGCAGCACTGGCGCCGCTATGCCCTGCTTGGCTTGCTGGGTGTCGGCCTGTTCAACGGCTTCCAATATCTGGCGCTGCAAACCTCCACACCGATCAATGTCACCTTGGTAGCCACCGGCCTGCCAGTGTGGATGATGCTGACCGGCCGCCTGTTCTTCGGCGTGCCCATATCGCCTTACCAGATAGCCGGCGCAACGCTGTCGATCAGTGGCGTACTGCTAGTGCTGGTGCGCGGTGATCTAAGCCACTTGAACGAACTGCGTCTGGTGGCCGGCGACATCTTCATGATGCTAGCCTCGATCGCCTGGTCCTTTTATAGCTGGCTGCTGATGCGTACGCCCGAACCGGCCGCGATCCGCGCCAACTGGGCCAGCTTCCTGCTGGCGCAGGTAGCCTTCGGCACGGTCTGGTCAGGCTTATTCGCGGCGGGGGAGTGGGCGGTGTCGGGCGCAAGGGTAGAGTGGAATACTACGCTGGCGTTGGCCCTGTTATATGTGGCGGTAGGGCCAGCGGTGATCGCCTTCCGCTGCTGGGGCGTCGGTGTGCAGCAGGCCGGCCCCGGCATCAGCGCCTTCTTCATCAACTTCACGCCGCTGTTTGCGGCTGTGATGTCATCGGCGTTTCTGGGCGAGACGCCGCATGGCTACCATGCCTTCGCTTTCATGCTGATTGTCGCCGGAATCGTGGTGTCCTCGCGGCGCAGGCATCCTTAATGCCGCAGCAAACGCCGCATCACCAGCGGCGGCGGCTCCAGCGGATTGGCGTGGGTGTATTCCAGCTCCTCGGCGAGCTCAAACTCGAAGGCCGTGTAGAAGTCGATCAGTTTGGGCTGATCGCTGCGCACCGCCAACCGCAGCTCTTCCACGCCGACGGCGAGGCCATGGTGGATCACCGCTTCTAGCAGGTGCTGCGACAGATTGCTGCCGCGGTGCGCGGCCACCACGCCCATGCGCACGATTTCCCACACATCGGGTTCGGCGTCGAGCGGCAGCCAGCGCACCGAGCCAATCGGCTCTTCATTGAGCAGCAAAACAAAACCGCCGCCATCGCGCAGGTGTTCTGCAACGAGGACGGCGGTTTCGCGATGGCCGCTGGAAGTGACGTTGACCTTGCCGGCCCACGCGGAACGCGTGAGGTCGGCGATCAGTCTGGCATCGTCGTTACTTGCTTCACGTACCACGATGGTCATTCGAATCCTTAGCGAATGCGCATGCCTGGCTCAGCGCCTGGCCATGGGTTGAGAATGTAGATGCCCGGATTGGCTTTTTCGTCCTTCGCCGAACCGGCCAGCACCATGCCTTCGGACACGCCGAATTTCATCTTGCGCGGCGCCAGATTGGCAACCATCACGGTCAGCTTGCCGACCAGGTCTTCCGGCTGGTACATCGATTTGATGCCGGAGAAGACGTTGCGCAGGCGGCCTTCGCCCACGTCCAGCGTCAGGCGCAGCAGCTTGTCGGAACCGTCCACGTGTTCGCAGTTGACGATTTTCGCGACGCGCAGATCGATCTTCATGAAGTCGTCGATCTTGATCTCTGGCGCCAGTTCTTCGATATCGCCCGCAGGAACAGCGACGGCGGCCGGAACGACTGCGGCGGCGCTGGCCGAGGCGGCAGCGGCGATCGCCGGAATTGCCGGTGCGGCTGGCGCGTCGAACAGCTGCTCGATCATCTTGGCGTCGACGCGTGTCATCAGGTGGTTGTAGGCGCCGATGGTACGGCCCAGCATTGCCTGCGAGACTACGCCGCTGGCCACTTCGGTGTCGGCCCAGACCAGTTTGTCGTCGTTCAGGAAGGTGGCGACGTTCGCGGCCACGCCCGGCAGTACCGGCGACAGCAGGATGGTCAGCTGGCGGAACAGGATCAGGGCGGTGGTGCAGACGTCATGCAGCTCGGCCAGTTTGGCTTCGTCCTTGGCCAGTATCCATGGCTTGTTCTCGTCCACGTATTGGTTGGTGATGTCGGCGATTTCCATGATCTCGCGCAGGGCCTTGCCGAATTCGCGCGCTTCGAACAGCGCGGCGATCGAGGCCTGGCGCTCATTGCCTTCGGCCGTGGTCAGGGCGCGCTTGATCCAGCCTTGCGCGCCTTCGGACAGGGTGGTGGCGAGCTTGCCGTCGAACTTCTTGGCGATGAAACCGGCGCAGCGGCTGGCGATGTTGACGTATTTGCCGATCAAGTCGCTGTTGACGCGGGCGACGAAGTCGTCGCCGGTGAAGTCCAGGTCTTCGACCTTGGAGTTCAGCTTGAAGGCGATGTAGTAGCGCAGCCATTCCGGATTCATGCCCAGGTTCAGGTAGCGCAGCGGCGAGATGCCGGTGCCGCGCGACTTGGACATTTTTTCGTTGTTGACGGTCAGGTGGCCGTGCACATTGACTTTGAGCTTGTCGATCACCGGATGGTCGGCGAACTTGAGCATCGCCGGCCAGAACAGCAGGTGGAAGGAGACGATGTCCTTGCCGATGAAGTGAATCTGTTCGGTGGCCGGGTCCTTGAGCAGGGCGTCGAAGTCCATGCCGTTCTTGGCGCAGTAGTTTTTCAGGCTGGCCAGGTAGCCGACCGGCGCGTCCAGCCACACATAGAAGAACTTGCCCGGTGCGTCGGGGATAGGGATGCCGAAGTAGGGCGCATCGCGCGAAATATCCCAGTCGGCCAGCTTCTCGCCGGCTTCGCCCAGCCATTCGCTGACCTTGTTGACCATTTCAGGCTGCAAACGGCCCGGCGTGTTCAGCCAGTCCTTCAGGAATTCGAAGCAGCGCGGGTCGGACAGCTTGAAGAAGTACTGTTCCGACGGCTTCAGGATAGGCGTGGAGCCGGTGAACACCGAGAACGGGTTCACCAGTTCGGTCGGCTGGTAGGCCGCGCCGCAGACTTCGCAGTTGTCGCCATACTGGTCCTTGGCGCCGCATTTCGGGCATTCGCCCTTGATGTTGCGGTCGGCCAGGAACATGCCTTTGACCGGATCGAAGAAGCGGTCGACGGTTTTGGTGACGATCAGGCCGGTGTCGCGCAGCTTGCGGTAGATGCCCTGGGACAGTTCCACGTTCTCAGGCGAATCGGTCGAGTACCAATTGTCGAAGGCGATATGGAAGCCGTCGAGGTACTGGGCGCGGCCGGCGGCGATCTTGGCGACGAATTCCTGGGGCGTGATGCCTTCTTTTTCGGCGGCGATCATGATCGGGGTGCCGTGGGTGTCGTCGGCGCCCACAAAGTGGACTTCACGCAAACCGGCGCCGTCGCGCTGCATTCGCTGGAACCGGACCCAGATGTCGGCCTGGATGTATTCCATCATGTGGCCAATGTGGAAGGCGGCGTTTGCGTAAGGCAGGGCAGTGGTGACGAACAGCTTGCGGGTCATGATTGATGCACTTTGTGGGTGAATAAAAGAAGCATTTTAACAGTGGAAGGCGGCTGTGCGCACCTGATGCCCTCCGGGCTCCTGTTTTTATATCAATTTTGCGCTAGACTGCGGGCTCACACACGGAGATTTACATGAGTATCACAGTTGAAGATGTCAAAGCCGCCCTGTCCAAGGTAGTTGATCCTAATACAACAAAGGACTACGTGTCGGGCAAGGCCGTCAAAAATATCAAGGTTGAAGGCGCCGCGGTGTCCTTCGATATCGAGCTGGGCTACCCGGCCCAGAGCCAATTCGAAGCGGTGCGCGCCAGCGTGAGCGCGGCCGTGCAGGCACTGCCTGGCGTGGGCAGCGTTGTGGCCAATGTCTATAGCAAGGTAATCTCGCATACGGTGCAGCGCGGCCTGAAGCTGATGCCGAACGTGAAAAATATTATCGCCGTCGCCTCGGGCAAGGGCGGCGTGGGCAAATCGACCACCGCCGTCAACCTGGCGCTGGCGCTCGCTGCCGAAGGCGCTTCCGTCGGCATTCTGGACGCGGATATCTATGGTCCCTCGCAGCCGATGATGCTGGGCGTGAGCGGCCGTCCTGAAACCAAGGATGGCAAAACCATGGAGCCGCTGGAAAACCACGGCCTGCAGGTATCGTCGATCGGTTTCATGATCGATCCGGATGAGCCTATGGTGTGGCGCGGCCCGATGGTGACCCAGGCTTTGCAGCAGCTGCTGGAACAGACCAACTGGCGCGATCTGGACTATCTGATTGTCGATATGCCGCCGGGTACCGGCGACATTCAGCTGACGCTGTCGCAAAAAGTGCCGGTGACCGGTGCCGTGATCGTCACCACGCCGCAGGACATCGCGCTGCTGGATGCGCGCAAGGGCTTGAAGATGTTCGAGAAGGTCGGTATTCCGATTCTGGGCATCGTGGAAAACATGAGCACCCATATCTGCTCCAACTGCGGCCATGCGGAAGAGATCTTCGGTTCCGGCGGCGGCGCCAAGATGTGCGCCGACTTCGGCGTGGAATTCCTGGGCGCGCTGCCGCTGACGATGGCGATCCGCGAGCAGACCGATTCGGGCAAGCCGACCGTTGTGGCCGAGCCGGATGGTCCGGTTGCCGCTATCTATAAGGATATCGCGCGCAAGATCGCGGTACAGGTGGCGGAGAAGGCCAAGGATATGACCAGCAAGTTCCCTAGCATCGTCATTAAAAACGATTAAACGGTATAAGTTACTAATAAGAGCGATTTTGTTTGTTCAACCTGAGTCACCTGGAGGTCATCCTATGCGTTTTCTGAGCCAAGCAGCACGCGGCATCGCCGCAACCGTCCTGAGTCTGTCCGCCGCGGGCGCGTTTGCCCAGGCTGTGTCTTTCATTGAGCCGGCCAACGGCGCCACCGTCAGCAGCCCGTTCAAGGTGAAATTTGGCGTGATGGGGATGGAAGTCAAGCCGGCCGGCGATATGACGGAGAAGACCGGTCACCACCATTTGCTGATTAACGCCGAGCCGATCAAGGCTGGCGAGTCGGTGCCGTTTGATGAGACCCATCTGCACTTCGGCAAGGGGCAGACCGAGACGGAAGTCAAGCTGGCTCCCGGTACTTACACCCTGACGCTGCAGTTTGCCAATGGCGCGCACCAGTCGTATGGTCCGGCTGGTAGTAACACCATCAAAGTCACCGTCAAGTAATTCTTCACTTGGCGGGCCGGCGGCGCATCCGAAAACCCACGGCGTAACCCTGGGGTCTGACCCGGCGGGTCAGACCCCGGCTCTTTGCTGTGGGTTCTAAAAAGTGCGGCGGCTTGCATAAGTTGTTTGACCCCGGCTCTTTGCCGTGGGTTCTGCTTGGCACCGCCGGCCCCTTCGTACTCCTTCTGATGTCCTGCAACCCTGTCAACGCGGTAAAATAGCTTCTTTTCTCCATAAGCTTTCTTACTTCAATGACCACAGCCTCCAAGCCAGTCCGCACCCGTTTTGCTCCCAGCCCAACCGGCTACCTTCACCTGGGCGGCGCCCGTACGGCGCTGTACTCGTGGGCCTTTGCCCGCCACTTCGGCGGCACCTTCGTGCTGCGTATTGAAGATACCGACCTGGAACGCTCCACGCCGGAAGCGGTGCAGGCCATCATCGAAGGCATGGAGTGGCTCGGTCTGACGCACGACGAAGGCCCTTTCTACCAAATGCAGCGCATGGACCGCTACCGCGAAGTGGTGGCGCAGATGCTGAGCGAAGGCACCGCCTACCATTGCTACTCCTCGCCTGAGGAAGTGGAAGCGATGCGCGAGCGCATGCGCGCCGCCGGCGAGAAGCCGCGCTACGACGGCACCTGGCGTCCGGAAGAGGGCAAGACCCTGCCGGCCGTACCTGCCGACCGCAAGCCTGTGGTGCGCTTCAAGAATCCGCTCGATGGCGAAGTAAGCTGGGACGATTTCGTCAAAGGCACCATCACCATCGGTAACAAGGAACTGGACGATCTGGTCATCGCCCGTCCGGACGGCACACCTACCTATAACTTCTGCGTCGCCGTCGACGACTGGGATATGGAGATCAGCCACGTTCTGCGCGGCGACGACCACGTCAACAACACGCCACGCCAGATCAACATCCTGCGCGCCATCGGCGCGCCGCTGCCACTGTACGGCCACCTGCCGATGATACTGGGTTCGGATGGCCAGAAGATGTCCAAGCGTAAGGACGCCGTCAACGTGATGGAATATCCGGCGCAAGGCTATCTGCCCGAAGCGATCCTGAACTACCTGGCGCGCCTGGGCTGGAGCCACGGCGACGACGAAGTGTTCTCGATGGAGCAGGTGACCGCATGGTTCGACGGCACCCATCTGTCCAACTCTGCGGCGCAATTCAATATCGAAAAACTGAACTGGCTCAACAACCACTATATCAAGCAGGCGGACAACGAACGCCTGGCCACGCTGGCGCAGCCGCGCATGCTGGCCGCTGGCGCCGTGTTCGAAGGCGCACCGGCGCTGCCGGCTGTGCTGGCACTGATGAAGGAGCGCACCAACACCGTTAATGAACTGGCCGACGCCGCGATGCTGTTCTACCGCACGCCGCAGCCTGACGCCGCGCTGCTGGCCCAGCACCTGACCGACGCCGTCAAGCCGGCGCTGGCGCAGTTCGCCGAGCGTTGCGCCACGGTGGAGTGGACCAAGGAAGCACTGGCCGCGATGATCAAGGAAGTGCTGGCCGCGAACACGCTGAAGATGCCGCTGTTGGCCATGCCTTTGCGTTTGATCGTCACCGGTCAACTGCAGACGCCTGCCATCGATGCGGTCTTGCAGATCTTTGGACGCGATGCCATTCTGGCGCGCCTTGCGAAATTCCTCTGATCTCAGAGGTAAAGTTGCAAAAGGGTATTTGCATAGTTCAGTATCTTTGCTATACTCTTGTTTCTGCGCCAACGGGGGTATAGCTCAGCTGGGAGAGCGCTTGCATGGCATGCAAGAGGTCAGCGGTTCGATCCCGCTTACCTCCACCAGCATCAGATAGCAGTCGGATCTGATAGGATGTGAAAGTAGCGCAGAAATGGTTGTACGCAGTCCCCATCGTCTAGAGGCCTAGGACATCACCCTTTCACGGTGAGTACAGGGGTTCGAATCCCCTTGGGGACGCCAAGACTGTTGAAGTAGTTGTAGATGTAGATGACGTTGTTTGTACTGATTGTTCGATGTTTGGCTTTACGCTGGATTGAAACAAGTAGTGAAAACAAAAGTCGCCCTGGCGGCTTTTATTATTTCTGCACCCGGGGGGTATAGCTCAGCTGGGAGAGCGCTTGCATGGCATGCAAGAGGTCAGCGGTTCGATCCCGCTTACCTCCACCACTGTGCAGAGATAGAAACGTTAGGTAGTGCGGCAGTTCCTGGTCCCCATCGTCTAGAGGCCTAGGACATCACCCTTTCACGGTGAGTACAGGGGTTCGAATCCCCTTGGGGACGCCAGCGTGTGCTGGTAGTTGTACAAAGTGTCTTGTAGAAGGACACGACATCGTTCGCGATGGTTTTGATTTCTGCGCCCGGGGGGTATAGCTCAGCTGGGAGAGCGCTTGCATGGCATGCAAGAGGTCAGCGGTTCGATCCCGCTTACCTCCACCAATAGCGCAGAAATATTGCAGTTCATGGTCCCCATCGTCTAGAGGCCTAGGACATCACCCTTTCACGGTGAGTACAGGGGTTCGAATCCCCTTGGGGACGCCAGATTAGGCAAGCTGTTGCGCAGTAGCGAACAGCCCGCCGCAATGATTCGATCGATTAAGCCGCCTAGTGCGGCTTTTTTGCGTTTGCGCGATGCGTTTGATAAAGTCGGCTCTTGGTTCCTACGCTGAAGTTTCGAAAAGCTGCATTGATGTTTTGGATAATTTGACACCCGGTTCATAGCTTGGCGCCGAGAAGGCACGGACATGTGAATTCAAGTGGCGTAAGATGAGTGATGCATGATGCTAAGCGGAAGGAGAAATGATGCGTACCACTTTAGCAATCGACGACGATGTCCTCGCCGCGGCCAAGGGGCTGGCATCGCTTCAGCGTAAGAGCATTGGCGAAGTCATCTCTGCGCTCGCCCGGCAGGCGCTTCAACCGCAGACACCCGGTCACGCCACGCGCAACGGAGTGCCGCTACTCCAAACGCAAACGGGAACCATGCCGGTCACCTTGGAAATGGTAAATAAATTGCGCGATGAACTCCCGGGATGACGTACCTGCTTGACGTAAATGTCTTGATCGCATTGATAGATCCTGGCCATGTCCAGCACAACATTGCGCATGATTGGTTCGCGAGGGATGGGTTGAGTGCTTGGGCCACCTGCCCGATCACCGAAAACGGCGTATTGCGCATTATTGGTCACGCTAGCTACCCCAACTCCCCGGGAAGTCCAGCCGCTGTGGCGCCGTTATTGCGGTCTATGTGCTTGCTCGACGGGCATGTATTTTGGAGTGATGACATCAGTCTGCTGGACGAAAGAAGAGTAGATGCGACTCGCCTGCTCAATTCGGCGCAGACTACAGATAGTTACCTGCTCGCGCTGGCCCACGCCCATGGCGGTCAGCTAGTGACATTTGACCGTCGCCTAGTCGTTTCTGCAGTTCGTGATGGGGCTGGTGATCTTTGCCTGATCGGCTAGCGACCACAAGGCACTGCACCCCAACAGGTTTTTTGCTGCCATGTGGCAGGAGTTGGTGGAAATAGGGCGATCACCATTGGCCAACTGGCCGGCCACTTCCGGCCAAAAGCAGACGACTTTCAGCTTTATAAATTTTATTGTACATAACCCATGATGATAATTAATCTTCCAATCAAGAGCGATGTCCCAGTTGTTGCCCCAGGTGACTCCTGCTGTAACTGTGACTCGACCGCCAGCGTGACATCGCAGCTAACGGACCTTCGTCGGATGCCGCTTTGGGGACTAGCTGGGGCGGAAATCAAAGTCAAACTTCCGTTCCCTTATTGTGAGTTATGTGCTGCGACCGCAAATCGGCGGCGTCCAACAGCCTTGGGAGTTATTGCTGTCTCTCTGTTGTTAGCTCTGGTCCTTGGGATGTGCTGGCTTTTCGCTGGCCCACAGTTATCAGAGGAACTCACTGAATATATTGTTGCTCCGTTTCTTTTGATATTTTGCTTTGCAGCGGTAATTGGGTTTTATGCTTTGAAGAAGCCATCCGGTGAGCAAACAAGCTATTACCAGCCTATAAAGTTAAAAAATACGGGGCACAAATGGCCCGCTGACATCACAGGCTTGGAGCTAGCCTTCACAAATGCGCGCTATGCTGATAAATTTTCCATGGTGAACCTCGCGACAATCGCCGCCAAGAAAATTAAAGTGTCAAAAGCTTAAATTGTGCCTTGGATGACGTCACATATCGACCAGAACCAGACGTGGCAGTGAGGGAGCAAAATTGAATAAGGCAGATAGAATTGCAATCGTTTGTTTCCTGACCGGAGTAACTTTGTTTGGTGTAGCGTTCATCAGAATTGAAGACGAAAAGTTTTTATTTCAAATGGGAGGCATCTCTTGGGGTGCCGCATATTTTTCCGTATTAATAGACAACTTGATACGGAAAACACCTATACAAACATGGAAAGGTGTGGTTCGATATGAAGATAAGCCTATTAGGTACATACTTCCCTTTGTTTTTCTGTTTGTCTGGGGAGCACTAGCGTTGACAATAATTGCACTTTCAATGATTGCCCCTTAGGGCCGACTACGGCCACAAGCAGACCTTAAATATATGTCCTTTTTTTGAGTTTTCTTGTTAATATTTCATATATGATTCGATCTATTCTTACGTTTTTCGCGTTTATTTTTTCATCGCTTGGAATATCCGGCGCAAATGTTCAAGCTCATATCCATGGCGAACAAAAGCTCGTGGTGAGTCCAGGCGATATAATCGTCCAGCAAGACAAAAGAGGTTGGTCGGCCATCAAAATTCTTGCGATTGATCCTTGGCCGGACGGCACCTCAAC
Organism: Oxalobacteraceae bacterium; assembly: GCA_013284265.1. Lineage (GTDB taxonomy): Bacteria > Pseudomonadota > Gammaproteobacteria > Burkholderiales > Burkholderiaceae_D > Rugamonas. Next base: position 20,710 of record JABTBR010000074.1, read on the forward strand.
TGCTCAATGCCTGACATACAGGTCAGTTTCTACAAAGCCAACCACCGATTCACTCAAACAGGCTGCGGTGTTGGTGTGGCATGCGCCAATCGCTGCCGGGAGCTTCAGCGAGGGATGGGAGCGGATCGGAAACTTGGCGCCAACAAAAGACGAGCTCGTTGGCTTTTTCGAATATCTAAAGCTGACTGACTTTCCGCGTTATCTTACTACTACCGCTCAAGACCCCAAGGCGCTAGTTCACAAGGCTAATGAGCACTACAGACGTGCTATTGCGCTTGGCGACCAAGGTAATAGGGGCGAGGCCGTAGCGGAGTACACACAGGCAATTGATATCTTTCCACTTTTTTACGAAGCCATTGATAACCGTGCGTTCACGTATATGGAGCTTGGAAAAATTCGCGAGGCATTGGCCGATTTCGAACAGTCTTTACGCGTAAATCCCAATGGAATGGCAGCCTACTTCTCAAGAGGTGAGTGTCTTATGAAGCTGGGTGATCTTAGGGATGCGGAGACCATCTTTCGAGATGGGCAGAGCCGCTTCCCTGAGCATCGAGACATGTTTGCAAAGTTTCTTGAGCAAGTTCGAACTTTGCAAAAAAAAGCCAGCCCTTAAGTTGGGTGAAATTAGGGGCGCAAGAAGTCCACATCCGGCCAGTAGCGGTCATTTTTTCTGAATTGAGAACATATGTTTGATTTTGCGCAATGTCGCCTTGACGATGCAGAAATAAAAAATATCAACACCGACGGGAATCAACTGGTTGTAACCTACGTCGACTGGCAAGAGCAAGAACGGAAACTCGTTTTCAATGACGTAGCAGGATATCAGTGTTTTAGTGCCGAGGGGAAACCCATAAGCGCCGGCATTGTTGAGAACGACACAGTTCTTGTCAGCATGGCTTGTGAGGCGGCCGACGAGAAGTCAACGGAAGGCTTTCAGGTTTACTCCTTCCTTTCAGCTTGGACTGCGGCGAAGATTCTTCGAATTGTCGCGAGGAGCGTTGGCTAGTAATCTCCGTAGCACTTCTAGACGCAACAGTCGGTTTT
>JABTBR010000075.1 GCA_013284265.1 Oxalobacteraceae bacterium
CCGCGGGGCCCCACCCCAGGGGTACGCCGTGGGTTGTGGCGAGCGTCGCGGCCCGCTTAACTAACAGCCAATCGCAAAACCTACTTCTTCTTGGTCGCCGCCTTCTGCGCCGCCGGCACCGCCGCATACGCGGCCGGATCAGGCGAATCGGTCGGCTTGGCGATCACCGCCTCAAGCTGCGGCGGCATCGGGAATTTCAGGTTGATGTTCTTCGGCGGAATCGGACTGGTGAACCACTTGGCGTAAATCTTGGGATAGTCGTCCGTTTTGTACAGCCGCGTCAGCGCCGCATCGACCACCTGCTTGAAGGCCGCATCGTCACGGCGCAGCATGATGCCGTAAGGCTCCACCGACAGCGCTTCGCTGGAGATCACGTAATCGGCCGGGCTGCGCGAGGTGGCCACCTGGCTGGCCAGCAGGATGTCGTCATTCGCTTCGGCCGCGGCGCGGCCGGTTTCCATCATCAGGAAGGATTCGGGGTGGTCCTTGCCCACCACGATAGTCATGCCCAGCTGCTGCTCGTTGTTCAGGATGGTCATCTGCTTGAGCGTGGTGGTGCCGGCGGTGGCCACCAGCGTCTTGCCCTTCATGTCGGCCAGGCTGCGGATGTTCGACGTTTTTTTAGACAGCAGGCGATTGGCGATCACGAACATGGTCGGCGCAAACGCGACCTGTTTCTGGCGCTCGGCGTTGTTGGTGGTGGAGCCGCATTCCAGATCGATGGTGCCGTTGGCCATCAGCGGAATGCGGTTGGCCGAGGTCACGGGATTCATCATCACCTTCACATCGGTCATGCCCAGATGCTTCTGCACCGCCACCACGATCTTCATGCACAGGTCGACCGAATAGCCCTGGTACTGCTGCTTGTCATCGAGGTAGGAGAAGGGAATCGAGCCGTCGCGCACGCCCAGCGTGATGGTGCCGGTACGCTTGATCTTGGCCAGCGTACCCGTGAGTTCTTCAGCGCCAGCCGGCGCCGCCATACCCAAAATTGTTCCACAAGCCAGTACCGCCCACACTTTCGACAATGCCATGATGCCTCCTGAGTAGAAAAGAATTCGGTCTTTCTTCTTAATGGATGATGCGGGCAAGGAAATCGCGCGCCCGTTCCGAGCGCGGCGCGCCGAAGAACTCTTCCTTGGCGCAGTCTTCCAGGATGCGGCCCTGATCCATGAACACCACGCGGTTGGCCACCCGGCGGGCAAAGCCCATCTCGTGGGTCACCACCATCATGGTCATGCCGTCCTGGGCCAGGCCCACCATCACATCGAGCACTTCATTGATCATTTCCGGATCGAGCGCCGAGGTGGGCTCGTCGAACAGCATCGCGATCGGGTCCATCGACAGCGCACGGGCAATCGCCACGCGCTGCTGCTGGCCTCCGGACAGCTGATTGGGGAATTTGTCCTGCTGGGCCAGCAGGCCGACCCGGTCCAGGTATTTCAGGCCGCGCACGGTGGCCTCGTCCTCGCTGCGGCCCAGCACCTTGGTCTGGCCCAGGGTCAGGTTCTGGCGCACCGACAAATGAGGGAATAATTCGAAGTTCTGGAACACCATGCCGATGCGGGCACGCAGTTTGGGCAGATCGGTACCGGCCGCGCCGACACTGATGCCGTCGACCGTGATCTCGCCCTGCTGGAACGCTTCCAGGCCGTTGACGGTCTTGATCAGGGTCGATTTGCCCGAGCCGGAAGGCCCGCAGATCACCATGACATCGCCTTTGGCCACGTCGGTGCTGCAATCCGTAAGCACCTGAAATTGGCCGTACCATTTACTGAGATTTTTTATGTCGATCATATTTGGCATAGGTTGGCAAGTCCCCTGCGCACCAGTGTCCATGCGGGCTGGCACGCGCTTGACAGCTCCCTTGACCACAAGGATACTGCGGGACTTGCTAATAGTTTCATCAGTTTACAAGCTGTATCGCAGGATAATTTATCCACCAACGCGAGACATGACACTATTTGCCCCGAGATTGTGCGGCGTCAGACAACCTGCCGCAGCCAACGTCCAGAGAGACACTACCACAGGAACTTCAGTATATGAAAAAACAATCCCGCTTGACCAGCTATATTCTGGTCGGCCTGGCGCTGGGGATCATCACCGGCTACATTGCGAACACCAATCTGGCCAATCCGGTCGGCTTTGCCGACACCATGTCGCTGCTCACCACCCTGTTCCTGCGCCTGATTAAGATGATCATCGCGCCACTGGTGTTCTCGACCCTGGTGGTCGGCATCGCGCGCATGGGCGACGCCAGCGAAGTGGGCCGCATCGGCCTGAAAACCCTGGGCTGGTTCTTCATCGCCTCGCTGATTTCGCTCACGCTCGGCCTGATCATGGTCAATCTGTTCCGTCCGGGCGACGCCCTGCTCGGCCACCTGCCGACCACCGCCGCCGCTTCGGGCATCGTCACCACCGGCCTGACGCTGAAAGAATTCATCACCCACCTGGTGCCATCGTCGATCATCGACGGCATGGCCAAGAACGAAATCCTGCAGATCGTGATCTTCTCGCTGTTCTTCGGTTCGGCCGCCGCCGCCGTCGGCGAAAAAGCCACCCCGCTGGTCGACGCGCTCGACGGCGTGGCCCACGTCATGCTCAAGGTCACCGGCTATGTGATGAAATGCGCGCCGATCGCCGTGTTCGCGGCCGTCGCCGGCGTGATCGCCAAGAGCGGCCTGGGCGTGCTGTCGACCTATGGCGTGTTCATGGCCGAGTTCTACCTGAGCATCGGGATTCTGTGGCTGATCCTGATCGCGATCGGCTTCCTGTTCCTGCAAAAGCGCGTGTTCCGCCTGATCGCCGAAGTGCGCGAGCCGGTGCTGCTGGCCTTCTCCACCGCCTCGAGCGAAGCGGCCTATCCAAAGACCCTGGAAGGCCTGGAGCGCTTCGGTGTGCGTAACCGCATCGCCTCCTTCGTGCTGCCGATCGGCTATTCCTTCAATCTGGATGGCTCGATGATGTACTGCACCTTCGCCACGGTGTTCATCGCCCAGGCTTACGGCATCGAGATGTCGCTGGGCCAGCAGATGACCATGATGATGGTGCTGATGCTGACCTCCAAAGGCATGGCCGGTGTGCCGCGCGCTTCGCTGGTGGTGATCGCCGCGACCCTGAGCCAGTTCAACATCCCGGAAGCGGGCCTGGTGCTGCTGCTCGGTATCGACCACTTCCTCGACATGGCCCGCTCCGCCACCAACGTCATCGGCAACAGCGTTGCCACCGCCGTCGTGGCCAAATGGGAGGGTGAGCTGGTTGATCCGACCGATCGCGATCTGGCTGACGTGCCGCTGCCGTAAGTAATCGATTAAACGGTATAAACGAAAAAAGGCTTCCATATGGAAGCCTTTTTTTATAAACCCACGGCAAAGTTCCGGGGTCTGACCCGCCGGGTCAGACCCCAGCTTTGAGCCTTGGGTTTACGAACCCGCCGCCGGCACCTGGGCTTTACAGCCCGCTCAAGCATCCACCGGATTCAAATCCCGGTCCGCATCCGGCGGCGACGCCAGTTCTTCATCGGCACGCGCCTGCTGGCGCTGCCACATCTGCGCATACAGGCCATCGGCCGCCAGCAGCGACTGATGCGTGCCGCGCTCCACGATGCGCCCATGATCGAGCACCAGGATCTGCTGCGCATCGGCCACCGTGGACAGGCGGTGCGCGATCACCAAGGTGGTGCGGCTGCGCGCGATTTCCTTCAACTGCGCCTGGATCGCCTGCTCCGCCTTGGAGTCCAGCGCCGACGTGGCTTCATCAAAGATCAGGATGGCCGGATTCTTCAGCAAGGTACGCGCGATCGCCACGCGCTGCTTCTCGCCGCCCGACAATTTCAACCCGCGCTCGCCCACCATCGACGCATACCCATCCGGCAGGCTCTCGATAAACTCGTGGATCGACGCGGCGCGCGCCGCCGCCACGATCTGTTCCTTGGTGGCGCCCGGCTTGCCATAGGCGATGTTGTACTCGATGGTGTCGTTGAACAGCACCGTATCCTGCGGCACGATGCCGATCGCGTGGCGCAGCGAATCCTGCGTCACCTTGCGCAGGTCCTGGCCATCGATGGTGATGCTGCCCTGATTGACTTCGTAGAAGCGGAACAGCAGCCGCGACAAGGTCGACTTGCCCGAGCCACTATGTCCGACCACCGCCGTGGTGGTACCGGCCGCGATGGTGAAGTCCACATCGAACAGGATCTGGCGCTTGCTCTCGTAGCTGAAGTCCACATGCTGGAAGCGCACCTGGGCCCCGCCTTCGGTCATCAGGGTGCGCGCATCGGGCGCATCGGCCACTTCGCGGTTCTGGTCCAGCAGCGAAAACAGCTTTTCCATATCGGCCAGGCTTTGCTTGATCTCGCGGTAGATGACGCCGAGGAAGTTGAGCGGAATATACAGCTGAATCATGAAGGCATTGACCAGCACCAGATCGCCCAGCGTCATCTTGCCGTCGATCACGCCCTGGGTGGCGCGCCACAGGATCAGCGTGACGGCGGTGGCGATAATGAGCGACTGCCCGGTGTTGAGCAGCGACAGCGAGGTCTGCGACTTGACGGCGGCCGACTCGTAGCGCTGCAGGCCTTCATCGTAGCGGCGCGCCTCGTAGTCCTCATTGCCGAAGTATTTGACGGTCTCGTAATTGAGCAGCGAATCGATGGCCTTGGTGTTGGCCTTGGAATCGAGTTCGTTCATGCTGCGGCGGAAGTGGGTGCGCCAGTCGGTGATGAACACCGTGAAGCAGATATACGACACCAGCGCCACAAAGGTGATCACCGAGAACCAGATGTCGTAGTGGGTGACCAGATAGCCCAGCACCAGCGTGATCTCCACCAGCGTCGGCAGGATATTGAACAGAGTGTAGGAAATCAGCGAACCGACGCCGCGCGTGCCGCGCTCGATATCGCGCGTCATGCCCCCGGTCTGGCGGTTCAGGTGGAAACGCAGCGACAGCGCGTGCAGGTGACGGAACACCTTGAGCGCAATGGTGCGCACCGCGCGCTGGGTCACCCTGGCAAACAGGAACTCGCGCAACTCGGTAAACAAGGTGGTCGACACGCGCAGCGCGCCATAGGCCACCAGTATGCCCAGCGGCAGCACCAGCATCGCCTGCGGATGGGCCGGCGTCACGCTCATCTGGTCGACCAGCTGCTTGAGGATCAGCGGCACGCCCACATTGGCCAGCTTGGCGCCGACCAGGCATAGCAGCGCCAGCAGCACGCGCCATTTATACACCCACAGATAGGGAATCAGAGTCTTCAGCGTGGCCAGATCGCTGCGCTGGGCGGCGCTGCTGGCTGGCGCGGGTTCGGCATTGGGGTAACGGCGCATGGCGGATATCGGCTTTTTATGGTTCAATCTGGCGATTGTAGCCCTTCAAGAGAATTCACGATGACCACGCCAGAAAATTCCGACCCCGCCAGCATCAACCGTGGACTGCCGCCCGGCAAAATGCCCGAACTGCGCATGATGCCCGCGCCGTCCGACGCCAACGTCTATGGCGATGTGTTCGGCGGCTGGATCATGGCCCAGGTCGACATCGCCGGTTCGCTGCCGGCCACGCGCCGCGCGAATGGCCGGGTTGCCACCATTTCCGTCAATTCCTTCGTGTTCAAGAACCCGGTCTTCGTCGGCGACCTGCTGTCCTTCTATGCCGATATTGTCAAGGTTGGCAATACCTCCATCACCGTCAATGTGGAAGTCTACGCCGAACGCAATCGCCTGCAAGCGTGCACCGTCAAGGTCACCGAGGCCACGCTGACCTATGTGGCGACCGACTCCAACCGCAAGCCGCGCCAGGTGCCGCCGATCGAAACCCTGATTTCCTGATCCACCCTCAGAGTGAATGAACAGCGTGAATGAACAGCGTGGATGAACAGCGCCGGCTGTTTCTGCTGACCGCCGCGCGCCTGGCCGCGCTGACGGCCAGCGCCAGCGGTGCTGGCATTACCTCGGCCGCCGCTACCCGCAGTCCCGGCGCCAGCTATCCCTTCAGTCTCGGCGTCGCTTCCGGCTCGCCCCTGCCCGATGCGGTGGTGATCTGGACCCGCATCCTCGACAACCCCCTGGCCGATCCGCAGAACCCGGCACCTATGCCGGCGCTGGCGCTGTCGGTGCGCTGGGAAATGGCCGCCGATGCCGCCTTCCGCAACATCGTCGCGCAGGGCGTGGCGCCGGCCACACCGGCCCTGGCCCACAGCGTGCATGTAGACGTGCGCGGCCTCGCGCCCGGACGCTGGTACTGGTACCGCTTCATGCTGGGCGACGCCGTCAGCCCGGTGGGCCGCACCCGCACCGCCCCGGCCGCCGACAGCCTGCCGGAACGGCTCACACTGGCGGTGGCATCCTGCCAGCATTGGGAATTCGGCAGCTTCGCCGCCCAGCGCCAGATCGCCGCCGCCGCGCCCGACCTGGTGGCCTTCCTGGGCGACTATATCTATGAATGGGGGCCCTATCAGCTGAAACACCCGACCTCGCCCATCCGCACCGCCGAAAGCTTCAGCCTGGGCGACTACCGCGCCCGCTATGCCCAGTACAAGAGCGACCCGGACTTGCAGGCGGCCCATCTGGCCGCGCCCTGGATCGTCACCTGGGACGACCACGAGGTGGCCAATGACTACGCCGGCGAGCGCGACGAGCGCCTCGATCCGCGCTTCGCCGAGCGCCGCGCGGCGGCCTACCAGGCCTTTTATGAGCACATGCCGCTGCGCCTGAACCTGCCGGCCGGCGCCGGCTTCGGCGCGCTGCGCATCTACCAGCGCTACGACTGGGGCCGCTTGGCGCGCTTCCACGTGCTGGACGACCGCCAGTACCGCGCCGGCCACGCCTGCACGCCGGACGGGCGTGGCGGCTCCAGCTCGGTCTACCGGCGCGACTGCAAGGCCCTGGGCGACCCTGGCCGCAGCATGCTCGGTGGCGAGCAACAGCAGTGGCTGGCCGACGGCCTGCGCAGCTCCAGGGCGCGCTGGAACATCCTGGCCCAGCAAACCCTGATGGCCCAAAACAGCCAGGTGCCGCTGCGGCGCGAGGGCGATGCGCGCATCTGGACCGATGGCTGGGACGGCTACCCGCAAGCCCGGCGCCAGCTGTTCGAGGCGCTGGCCGCCAGCCGCGCCGCCAATCCGCTGGTGCTGTCGGGCGATGTCCACTGTTTCTACGCCGCCACCCTGGCGCGCGATGCCACCCGTCCGCTGTCGGCCGCCAATCCGGCGCTGGCCACCGAGTTCTGCGGCACCTCGCTCACCTCGCCCTCGCGCCCCCAGCAACGCACCGATCAGTACGTGGCGATGAATCCCCACCTGGCCTATGGCCGCAGCGACAGGCGCGGCTTCATGCTGCTCGATATCACGCCGCAAGCGTCTACCGTGCTGTTCCAGGGACTGGCCGATGTGCACGATCCCCTGTCGTCCGTGGCGACACTGGCGCGTTTCCAGGTGCGCGATGGCCAGCCGGGCCCGACAACGTTCTGATACGCACAGCGCTTGTAATGACGCGAGCACCGCCTATACTGGCTAGACCATCACTTGTGGAGGATAGCTATGTTGAAGGTCAATCGTGACGCCATCGCCGACGAACTTGATACCTATCTGAATCAAGCCCTGAGGCAACCTGTTGTAATCGAGAAAGGCGGCCATGAGGCACTGGTCGTGCTCTCGATGGTGGAATATGAACGCCTGCAGGAAGCAGAGGACGAATACTGGGCTACGGCTGCGCGCCTGGCCAATACGGAAGGGTATATCGACCACGACCACGAAGTGCGACAGCGCCTGGCCGCGAGACTGAATGCCACACGGCTAGGCCGCAAGGATCTGCTGCCTTCCGACTGAACACGTTCCGGCCGCTACCCGCGCTCCGGACAAAAAAAATCGCCTGCTAGCAGGCGATTTTTATTTCAGGCGCGGCCTTCTCAGGCCGCTTTTTTCTCGTCGCGCAACTGGCGGCGCAGGATCTTGCCCACATTGGTTTTCGGCAGTTCATCGCGGAACTCGATGTACTTCGGTTTTTTGTAGGCGGTCAGTTCATGCTTGCAATAATCGAGCAGCACTTCGGCCGTCAGCGCAGGGTCCTTGCGCACCACGAACAGCTTGACGGCTTCGCCGGAATTCTTGTCCGGTACGCCGATGCAAGCCACTTCCAGCACGCCAGGATGGGCCGCGACCACGCCTTCGATCTCGTTTGGATAGACGTTGAAGCCGGACACCAGGATCATGTCCTTCTTGCGGTCGACGATGCGGGTGAAGCCGCGCTCGTCCATGATACCGACGTCGCCGGTCTTGAAGAAGCCGTCGGCCGTCATCGACTTGGCGGTCTCGTCGTCGCGCTGCCAGTAGCCGGCCATCACCTGCGGACCGCGCACGGCGATCTCGCCGGTCGAGCCCAGCGGCAGTGGATTGCCATCGTCGTCCAGGATCTGGATTTCGGTCGACGGAATCGGCAGGCCGATGGTGCCGGTGAATTCCTTGATGTCGACGCGGTTGGCGGTGGCCACCGGCGACGTTTCCGACATGCCATAGCCTTCGATGATGGGCGTGCCGGTCAGCTTGAGCCAGCGGTCGGCCACGGCCTGTTGCACGGCCATGCCGCCGCCATTGCAGACCTGGTAGGTCGAGAAGTCCAGCTTGGCGAATTCAGGCGTATTGAGCAGCGCGTTGTACAGGGTGTTTACCGCAGGGAACACCGACACCTTGTACTTGGCCAGCTCCTTGATGAAGCCGGGGATATCGCGCGGATTCGGGATCAGCAGATTCATGCCGCCCAGGCGCATGCCCATGAAGGCGGAGATCGTCAGCGAGTAGATGTGGTACAGCGGCAGCGCGCAGACGAACACCAGTTGTTCGCTCTGAGGCTTCATCTGCAACCAGGCTTCGTTCTGCAGCACATTGGCGATCACATTGCGGTGCAGCAGCACGGCGCCCTTGGACACGCCGGTGGTGCCACCGGTGTATTGCAGGAAGGCGATGTCTTCGTGGCCCTGCTTGACCGATTTCAAGGAGAGCTTAGCCCCCTCGGCCAGCATCTTCTTGAACGAGATCGCGTTCGGCAGCGAGAAGGCCGGCACCATTTTCTTGACTTTGCGCACCACCAGATTGGTCAGCATGCCTTTCAGGCCGCCCAGCATATCGCCCATGGTGGCGACGATGATGTGCTTGAGCTTGGTGTTCTTCAGTACCTGCTCCACCGTGGTGGCGAAGTTTTCCAGCACGATGATGGTTTCGGCGCCGGAATCATTGATCTGGTGCTGCAGTTCGCGCGGGGTGTACAGGGGATTGACGTTGACCACGGTATAGCCGGCGCGCAGGATCGCGGCCATCGCCACCGGGTATTGCAGCACGTTCGGCAGCATCACCGCCACGCGCGCGCCCGGTTTCAGGCCGCGGCCTTGCAGCCAGGCGCCCATGTGCTGGGACAACTTGTCGAGCTCGGCGTAGCTGAGGAATTTATCCATGCAGACGAAGGCATTGCGGTCGCCGAACTTGCGGAAAGCCTCTTCCAGCATATGCGTTACCGAGCGGTACTGGGTGCAATCAATTTCCGCCGGCACGCCTTCGGGGTACGACTTCAGCCAAATCTTGTCCATCTCTCTGCCTCATCTTTATGGTGGGTGCCACCCTCTATGTGGTGGCGCAAATTACTACGATATTTTTTTGATGAAAAAAAACCGCCCGACCGGCAGGCGGTTCAGCCTGTCGAACCGGGAAGCCTTATGCGGCCTTCCTGTCGCTCGGTTTTTCGTCGCGCAGTACGCGCCGCAAAATTTTCCCGACGTTCGTCTTCGGCAGTTCATCGCGGAACTCGATGTACTTCGGCTTTTTATAGCCGGTGAACTGTTCCTTGCAATAGGCCATCAGCGCCTCGGTCGTCAGGTTCGGGTCCTTGCGCACCACGAAGACCTTGACCGCTTCGCCCGAGTGTTCGTCCGGCACCCCGATGCAGGCGCATTCGAGCACGCCCGGATGTGCCGCGATCACGTTCTCCAGCTCGTTCGGATAGACGTTGAAGCCGGACACCAGGATCATGTCTTTCTTGCGGTCGACGATGGTCACATAGCCGCGCTCGTCCATCACACCGACGTCGCCCGATTTGAAGTAGCCGTCCGGCGTCATCACCTTGGCCGTTTCGTCCGGACGGTTCCAGTAACCGGCCATCACCTGCGGGCCGCGGATCGCGATTTCGCCCGGCTGGCCCAGCGCCACCGGATTGCCGTCGTCGTCCAGGATGGCGATATCGGTCGATGGCACCGGCAGGCCGATGGTGGCGGTAAAGGTGGTGCTGTCGGCGCGGTTGCAGGTGGCCACCGGCGAGGTTTCGGACAGGCCGTAACCTTCGATGATGGACACGCCCGTGGCCTTCAGCCATTTATCGTTGACCGCCTGCTGCACCGCCATGCCGCCGCCATTGGCGATCTTCAGGCCGGAGAAGTCGAGGTGGGCGAAGTCGGGATGGTTGAGCATCGCGTTGTACAGCGTATTGACGGCTGGCAGCATATTAAATTTATACTTGCCCAGCTCCTTGATGAAGCCGCCGATATCGCGCGGGTTCGGAATCAGGATGTTGAGCGCGCCGACGCGGATGCCCCACATGGCGCAGGCCGTCAGCGCGAAGATGTGGTACAGCGGCAGCGCACAGACTATGCTCAGCTGCTCGCTGCTGGCCGTGGTACTGCCCAGCGCGGGCGCCGACCAGGCTTCGCTTTGCAGCACATTGGCGATGACGTTGCGGTGGGTCAGCGTCGCGCCCTTGGACACGCCGGTGGTGCCGCCCGTGTATTGCAGGAAGGCGGCATCGGTATGGCCAGGTTCGACCGGGGTCAGCTTCATGCGTCCGCCCTGGGCCAGCGCATCCTTGAAGCGCACCGCGTTCGGCAGCGAGAAGGCGGGCACCAGTTTCTTGACATTGCGCACGACGAAATTGACGATATGGCCTTTCAGGCCGCCCAGCATTTCGCCCATGTTCGCCACGACGATGTGCTTGACCGGCGTGCGGCTCAGTACCTGCTCCAGCGTGGTGGCGAAGTTCTCCAGCACGATGATCGCTTCGCTGCCCGAATCGTTGAGCTGATGCTCCAGTTCGCGCGGCGTGTAGAGGGGATTGACGTTGACCACGGTATAGCCGGCGCGCAGCACGGCGGCGATCGCGATCGGATATTGCAGCACGTTGGGCATCATGATGGCCACGCGCGCACCTTTTTTCATGCCGCGGCTTTGCAGCCAGGCCCCCAGCCGTTTCGAGTAAGCGTCCAGCTCGGCGTAAGTGATGAATTTGTCCATGCAGACGAAGGCATTACGGTCTGCAAACTTGTGAAACGATTCTTCCAGCAGTTGCACCAAAGAGCGATATTGATTTGGATCAATTTCGGTTGGTACGCCTGGGGGATACGACTTCAACCAGATTTTCTCCATCCTGTGCCTCTTGTCTCGAATATTATCGTTTTAGGGGGCCGGCGCACAGTGCCGGTGAGTATGCTCCAGTGTTCCGACGATGCGCACACGCAGATGCTACTTAACACGATGCTATCGGCCGCACTGTTGGGAAGCAAGCGCTTTTACTGTTATTGGAACGCAGCCTCTAGGGCGTCCAGAGGCTGCGCACCATTGCACTTTAGCACTATTGCAGCCCTTGGGAGGCATCCTGCACGGGGGCGGCCGTCTCGGCGTTGAGTATGGGCGGCTGGCCCAGCGCATGCAGCCGGGCATGGCGGGCGCTGCCCTCCATCAGCGCCAACTGTTGTACGGATGCATAAAATTTTGGAAATGTTTTCTCCTGTGCCAGCAAAGCGCGGAAGCCGGGCAGGAAATCGTTGTAGGTGGCCACCGACGTCAGGTGGGCATTCGTCAGCGGTTCGGCGAACCAGCGGTCGTAGCCGGCGTAACCGGCCCAGCTATCCTTGAGCTTGAGATAGTCGTGCTTGAGGGCGGCGAAGATGCGGGTTTTCTCCTCGCGCTTGTGGCGCAGGCTGGCCTTGCGCGCATAGTTGTGCGCCAGCGCCTGGCGGTGCTTGACCAGCAAGGCCAGAAAATCCTGGCGCCGCGCGTTATAGCGGGCATAGGCTTCCCGCATGGCCTCGTTGCCATACATGTCCAGCCACAGTTGCACACCGGCCTCCTCCACCGCCGTGGCGAAGGCTTCATTGAACTGGGAGTCGCCCGGCACATACACGACCTGGTGGGCCAGCTCGTGGAACACCATGCGCGCCAGCTCGGCGTCGGAATAATTGATGAAAGTCGACAGCAGGGGATCGCTGAACCAGCCCAGCGTGGAATAGGCCGGCACCCCGCCCACCTGCACATCATTGCCCTCGGCGCGCAGCTCGGCCGCGTAAGCCATGGCGTCGTCCTTGCTGTAATAACCACGGTAGCTGACACAGCCGGCGATCGGGAAACACCATTGGATGGGGCGCAGCGACAGCTCGGGCGTGGCCACCACATTCCACAGTACGAAGGGACGGGTCAGCGGGGCGTAATTTTTATAACTGGCGTTGTCGGGCAGGCCCAGCTGGCGCACCGCGAAGCGGCGGATCAGCAGGGCTTTTTCCAGGCGGGCCTTGAGCTGGGGATCGGTGGATGGATCGCCCAGCCAGTCTTCGATGGGGCGGGCGTCAGACCAGAGCGCGTACTGGCCCTGAGCCGCCTGCATGTAGTACTTGAGCTGGGCACAACCGGCCAGCAAAACGGCGACGCAACCGGCCGCCAGCCAGTATCTGGCTTGGACGAGACGGCGGGCAAAGTTGCGCATATATTACTCTCATGCGGAAGCGCTTTCGACCTGGACCAGTGTATCGTAAAAAGTTGGCGCGCGGCCCATATCGGTCAAGCGCTGGCTGGTGACTTCGTTGGCATTCTTGCCATCGCTGGCCAGCTTCTTCCACCACACCGACAGGCCCACCACCAGGCCCGGCCTGGCTTTGGCGGTGACCCGCGCTTTGGCCACAAATGTGCCGCGATCGTTGAAGATGCGGACCATTTCGCCGTGCTTGATGCCACGCGCGGCGGCGTCATCGGGGTGGATATCGAGCTGCGGTTCGCCCTCGGCCGCGCGCAGGCTCTTCACGTTGACGAAAGTAGAATTGAGAAAGTTTCTCTGCGGCGGGGAAATCATGGCCAGCGGATATTTTGCCGCCAGTTCAGGGTTGCTTGCCGGAGATTCATAGGGCGCCGTATAGCCGGGCAAGGGGTCGAGTCCGTCCGCCGCCATCTGGGCCGAATAGAACTCGCATTTGCCCGAGGCTGTGGGGAATCCGCCACAGGCGAAGGGGGCGTCGGGCATGTTCAGCTTTTGCCAGCCCTTTTGCTTGAGCGCATCCCAGTCGAAATGGATGGCGCGCGTATCGTCCTTGCGGAAGGCCTGGGCCGCCAGTTCATCGTCGCTTTCTTTAAAGCAGGGATCATCCATGCCCATGCGCGCCGCCAGCAGACGGAAAATTTCGGTGTTGGCCTTGGCCTCGCCCATCGGCGCGATCGCCGCGTTGTTCGCCATCATGTACAAATGACCATAGGCATTGTGGGCGTCGATATGTTCGAGCTGGGTGGTGGCGGGCAGCACGATGTCGGCATAGTCGACGCTATCGGTCTGGAAATGCTCCAGCACCACGGTAAACAAATCCTCGCGCGCGAAACCGGCCGCGACCTTCGACGAATCCGGCGCGATCGCCAGCGGGTTGGCGTTGTAGACGATCACCGCCTCCACCTGCGGACCGAACTCGGGCGAGGCCGGACGCAGCAGATCGTCGCCGATGGTGGTCATATTGATGGTGCGCGGCTGGTTCGGCATCAGGTCGGGGCGCTGCAGCGCCGCCTTGTCGGTCGGGAAGGAACCGGACGAGGAGAGCTGGATGCCGCCGGCCGCATGGCGCCAGGCCCCCACCAGCGCGGGCAGGCAGGCGATATTGCGCACCGACATGCCGCCGCCGCGCACGCGCTGCACGCCGTAGTTGCTGCGGATCGCCACCGGCTCGCCAGCCTTGGCCATTTGCCCATACAGACGCGCCAGGTTCAGCACTTCATCGACGCCGATGCCGCAGGTGTCGGCGGTGCGCTGCGGTGTCCACTCGGCCGCGCGCGCCTTCAGTTGCTCGAAACCCAGCGTGTAGTTGGCAATATAATCATGGTCGAGCAAGTCCTCGGCGATCAGCACATGCATCATGCCCAGGGCCAGCGCCGCGTCCGTGCCTGGCAGCAAGGCGATATGCTGCTGGCATTTCTCGGCCGTCAGCGAGCGGTAGGGATCGATCGCGATCAGGATCGCACCGTTGCGCTTGGCTTCCTGGGCGCGGGTCCAGAAATGCAGGTTCGAGGCGATCGGATTGCCCCCCCAGATCAGGATCAGCTTGGCATTCTGGAATTGCTCCAGATCGGTGCCGATGGTCGCGCCTATCGTGTATTTATAGCCGGTAAAGCCGGCCGTGGCGCAGATGGTGCGGTCCAGCAGCGATGCCCCCAGGCGGTGGAAGAAACGCGCCGACATCGACTCGCCCTGCACCAGGCCCATGGTGCCGCAATAGCTGTAAGGCAAAATCGCTTCCGGCGCGCGCGCCGCGATCGGCTTCAGGCGGGCCACGATGGTAGCGAGGGCCTCATCCCAGCTGATCCGTTCGAACTTGCCCTCGCCCTTGGCGCCGATACGGCGCAGCGGATACAGCAGACGCTCCGCGTGATAGGTACGCTCGGTATAGCGCGACACCTTGGTGCACAGCACGCCGGCCGTGGTCGGATGGTCCGGGTCGCCCTTGACCTCGGTGGCCACGCCATCCTCGACCGTGACCAGCAAGGCACAGGTATCGGGACAGTCGTGGGGACAAGTTGCGCGAACGTAAGTCGTTGTCATTTCAGAATCCGGAGGCATACACTAAAAAGCGTATCGTAAACCATTCTCGGCCCGGCCACCCATTGCTGACGAGCAGGCTGGATTTCCCGCGCGCTCAGGGGCTACAATGCTCGCTCACAGTGTTTGCTTTTTGATCAGGCAAGAATACTGGCGCCGGCGCACAAGCTGCCGCGCAGGAATAAAACAGACTGGAGATCCAGATGCAATTAGTTGAGCCCATCCTTGCCTTTCAATCCGAGCTGCAGCAGATCCGCCGCGATCTGCATGCCCATCCCGAGCTGTGCTACGAAGAGCAGCGCACCTCCGACGTGGTGGCCGCCAAGCTGACGGAATGGGGGATACCGGTGGTGCGCGGCCTGGGTCTGACCGGCGTGGTCGGCATCATCCAGAATGGCAGCTCGGCGCGCGCGATCGGCCTGCGTGCCGACATGGATGCCCTGCCCATGCAGGAAATGAATACCTTCGCCCATGCCTCGCGCCATCCGGGCAAGATGCACGCTTGCGGCCACGACGGCCACACCGCCATGCTGCTGGGCGCGGCCCACCATCTGGCGCAACACCGCAATTTCGACGGCACCGTCTACCTGGTGTTCCAGCCGGCCGAAGAAGGCGGCGCGGGCGCACGGCGCATGATCGAGGACGGGCTGTTCGAGAAGTTCCCTATGGATGCGATTTACGGCATGCACAACTGGCCGGGCGCCCCCACCGGCACGCTCAGCGTGGTGCCGGGGCCGATGATGGCCTCCAGTAACGAGTTCTACGTCACCATCAAGGGCAAGGGCGCGCATGCGGCCCAGCCGCACAAGGGCATCGACCCGGTGATGATCGCGGTGCAGATCGCGCAAAGCTGGCAGACCATCATTACCCGCGAAAAAAGTCCGCTCGATACGGCGGTGCTGTCGATCACCCAGATCCATGCGGGCAGTGCCACCAATGTGATTCCCGACGATGCCCAGATGATAGGCACGGTGCGCACCTTCACCGGGCCGGTGCTCGACCTGCTGGAAAACCGCATGCGCGAAATCGCCATCCACACGGCGGCCGCCTTCGGCGCCGAAGTTGAATTCCGCTTCCGCCGCAACTACCCGCCGCTGGTCAATCATGCCAGGGAAACCGCCTTCGCCGTCGGCGTGATGGAAGCGCTGGTCGGTCCCGAACGGGTCAATGCGAACGTGGAGCCGACCATGGGCGCGGAAGACTTCGCTTTCTTCCTGCAGGAAAAACCGGGCTGCTATATCTTCATCGGCAATGGCGAAGGCGAGCACCGCGAGGGCGGCCACGGCCTGGGTCCCTGCGTGCTGCACAACGGCAGCTACGACTTCAACGACAATCTGCTGCCGATCGGCGCCAGCTTCTGGGTGCGCATGGCGGAAACCAGTTTGCCGCTGGCGCGCTGATCCGCGCGGCCGGTCCGCCTCAGCCCAGCCGGTCCGCTGCCGTGCCCACGCGCTGGCCGGGATTGCTCAGCTCCAGCGCCAGCAGGGCCGCCGAGTGGTCGGCCTGCGGGTAGATCTGTTCGATGCTCAGATAGCGCTGCGTCACCAGTTCCGTCACCGGCAGGGTGACGCCGGCGGCCTGGGCGGCATCGAGAATATTGTGCATATCCTTGATCTGGGTTTTGACCTGTCCACCCGCGACGAAGTTACGTTCCAACATGCGCTGTCCGTGCACTTCCAGCACCTTGCTCTCGGCAAAACCACCCCGTATCGCGGTGCGCACGGCGGTCGGGTCGGCACCGGCGGCCTGGGCCAGCAGCAGCGCTTCGGCCACGATATTCAAGGTCGCGCCGACGATCAGCTGATTGCACAGTTTGGACACCTGGCCGCTGCCGGCCGGGCCGACCAGGGTCGCGCGTCCCATCGCCGTCAGCACCGCTTCGGCCTGCGCGAAATCGGCTGCGCTGCCGCCCGCCATGATCGCCAGCGACCCGGCCTGAGCGCCGCCCACGCCACCCGATACGGGCGCGTCGATAAAGCGGATACCCCGCTGTTGCAGGGTTTCATGGAACTGCCGGGCCTCCAACTGGCGCGTCGAACTCATGTCTATCCATAAGGTATTCGGCGCCAGCGCCGGCAGCGCCGCGGCGATCACCTGGCCCACCACCGGCCCGGCTTCGAGCATGGAGATGACGATCTCGGCCGAGGCGACCGCCTGGTCCAGATCGACCATTGCGACGGCGCCGGCGGCGGCCAGCGGCGCGGTTTTGGCATGGCTACGATTCCAGACGCTAACGGTATAGCCTGCCAGCAAAAGGCGGCGTACCATGGGGTCTCCCATCAAGCCGATACCGAGGAAAGTAATGCGGGTGTTCACAGACAATTGATACTCCAGGTCGATGCTAATGATCGATTTTAACAACTTTGCAGGCCGGGAATTATATCCAGATCCCCGGTACAATTAGTGCGGCCGTATACATATCGAGATACAGCTAATACATTGTAAGGATACTATGTTCGCTAAAAAATGCATGGTGCTAGCTGCCGCATGGTTCGCAGCACAGGCGGCGTTTGCCGCCGATGACAAACTGATCGACTCCGTGTCGCTGGATTTCGCCACCGGGTCCAAGATTCAAATGATGCGTGTGGGCGTGCAAAAAGACTGGGATGCGCGCTGGTTCCAATCCAACGGCACCCACCTGAGCGGCTACTGGGATGCCAGCGCTGCCTACTGGCGCGGCACCCAGGCCAATAATATTCCCGGTGCCCATATGCACCTGACCGACCTCGGTTTCACGCCGGTGTTCCGCTTCCAGAACGATACTAAAAAAGGCCTGTACTACGAGGCGGGTATCGGCGTGCACCGCCTGTCCGACCTGTATAACAATGACGATAACCGCCTGTCGACCCGCTTCCAGTTCGGCGACCATCTCGCGCTCGGTTATGTGTTCGCCAATCGCTGGGAAGTCGCGGCACAGATCCAGCACTTCTCCAACGGCGGTTATAAAAAACCCAATAGCGGTGTGAACTTCCTGGCAGTCAAAGCGGCTTACCACTTCTGACCTGCCTGCCCATAAAAAAGCGCTTCAGTGTGAACTGAAGCGCTTTTTTTTTCGCCTGCCATGTCGGCGGCTCAGACATTCGATTCGGCCACGATCTTCCACTCGCGCCCTTCCTTGGCCCAGTACTGCTTCTTGCGCACGGCATGGCGGAACTTGCCCACCACGGTCTGCTGGACAAAATTGCTGACGATGATTTCTTCACGGCTAGGCTGACGGAAATAACTGGGCTGGCTCACCGTCACGCTGATCTTGTGCGCCCCCGGCAGGAACACCTGCTTGGCCAGCCAGGTCACGGCATCTTCGGCCATGGCCGATTTGAATCGTGCCGAATAATGCGCGCGCACCCGCACGTCGTTGCGCTGCTCCACATCGCGGCGCCAGCTTTCCACCAACTCGCTGGCGATCTTCAAATCGCTTTCCAGTTGCGCCTTGCTGACGAACTCCACCTGTTCGCCGATCAGCACCGGCGTCTTGCCGATTTCCACCATCCGCGTCAGCGTGCGCAGATCGTCATTACTCAGCACCACACAGCCATCGGTCGACAGTGGCGGCCGGCTGAACGTTTCCGGCGGCGTGCCATGCAACCAGATGCCCGAACCGCTGCGGCCATGCACCTTGTCCCAGTCGTTCGGATAATCGAGCGGCAGCGCCCCCTTGCCATACATATTCGGCAACTTGACGCCGGGCAGGCGGCCGGTGATGTAGTACACGCCCACGGGGGTGCGCATATCGCCTTCGGTCGCCTTGTTAATCCCCAGCTTGCCCTGGCTGATATAGAAATCGCTCAGCAGGCGAATCTGGTCATTGCGGTTTTCGTACAGATACATGCGCGAATGCTTGGCGTCGACGATCAGCGCATGGCGCTGGTCCTTGCGCATCTGCAGCAAGGCGCGCGGCAGCAGTGCGAAGGACGGGCGCCCCGGTTCGGCCTGGCGGCGTACCGCATCCTCGCGGCGCAGATCGCTCAGCTTGGCGTCAGCGCCGGCAGGCGCCGCCGCCCCCAGCATGGTCACCGGACGGGTATGCATCAGCAACAGATCGCCGCGCACCAGATGGCCGAGACGGAAGTTCGGATAGGCCTCCACCAGCGCATCGGCTTTTTGCTGCGCCACCCGCAGATTATTCTCGGCCAGATCCTTGTAGATTTCCGTCAGCAGCACTTCCGGGTTGCTCTTGTTTGCCGCGGCGCGCAGTGGCCCCGCCGCCGCACGGGAGATGTCTCCCGCTACGGCGAACAGCAACATGGCGCACAGCAAGCGAGCCGCTTGCTTGCCTTGCTTAAATCTAAAGTGTGACATCAGCTACCCGAAGACTCCTGCTTGATCTGCCATTTTCCACCATTGTTGACCAGGATGAGGGTTTTTCGGCTCTTTGCGTTCAAACGGTCCGAAATATAAGTCTGGCGGAAGGTCACTTTAGCAGTATTTCCTGTCAGCACCACGTCCGGATCGCCCACCTCCACCTTGATCCGGCCCTTGCCCTCGATGCGGCTGCGGCGCTCCTCGGCCCAGGCTTTGCGCGACAGACCCTTCGGTGGATCGAAATCGTTGCTGTAATAACCCAGATAGGAATCCACATTCTGCGCCGTCCAGGCCTTGGCCCAGCCATGCACCTGCTTGATGACGGCTTCGCGATCGCCGCCATCGGACTTGGCCTTGGCGGATTTGGCCGTCTCGGCTTTGGCAAGCGCGGCCGCTTTCGCTGCTTCCGCTTTCGCCGCTTCCGCTTTGACAGCGTCAAGCTTGGCTGCCTGAGCGGCGGCCAGCTTGGTCGCCGCTGCTTTGGCGGCGTCGGCTTTGGCAAGCTCGGCTTTGGCGGCCTCGGCTTTGGCTAATTCGGCTTTGGCAGCTTCGGCCTTGAGTGCCTCGGCCTTTGCCAGCTCAGCCTTGCTTGGCCCGGAAGGGACAGGGGCGGCAGTGACTTTTGCAGGTTCGGCCTTGGCCATGACGATAACAGGAGCGGGGACAGCGGGCTTGGCAGGCTCGACCTTGGCAGCCACCTGTGCGGGCGCGGCAGGCTTCAGCGCGGCGCCGGCCGGGGCTGGCGCCACAGGCGGAACAACGGCCTTCGCCAGCGCCCCCGGTGCAGCGGCAGGCGCGGCGGCCAGCTTGGGCGCCTCCGGCTTGTTGCCCGGCGGCGCTACCGACAAGGCAGGAATGCGCTGCAGCTGGTTCGGTTTTTCCGCCGTGGCCGGCAATGGCGTAATCAGCTGTACCTGGTTGGAGGCACTCGTGCGCACCGGCGCGGCGGCAGGCGCCGTCGCCTGTGCCAGCAGTTCCGGCGTCACCACCTTGGCCCCCGTCGTGGTGGAGAAAGTGCGCAACATGGTCAGCTTGGTCTTGGCAGGCGGAGTCGATGCGCCAAGGGCAAGCGCCTTGTCATAGGCCTGGCTGGCCATCTTGCCATAGACGTCGCCCAGATTCTCGTAGGCCGTCATATAACTAGGATTGGTGCGGATGGCTTTTTCCAGCGCGATGCGGGCCTTTTCGTAATTTCCACCGGCGGCATACAGCACCGCCAGGTTGTTATACGGCTCAGGCAGATCGCGATAGTCTTCTGTCAGTTTGGTAAAGATGACTATGGCTTCATCGTTGCGGTTCTGCTCGCTGAGCAGTACCCCCTTCATGAAGCGCATCTGCGGATCCGCTGGATGCTTCGCCAGGTATTCATTGGTCTTGCCAAGCGCTTCCGGCACCTTGCCAGCCTTGAGTAACTTGGCTACATCGGCCAAATCATCGGCTCGGACAGGAGATACCGACAGCATCGCAAGAGCGCTGGCAAGGCCGAGCGCACGCAAAATTGCAAACCGGGAATTCTGAATTTTCATAGAGGTCTGAGCGGGCATGAAAGCAGACATGGTACACCGAATGTTTCTTTAACTCAAAAGTATGAGTACATTCCACTGTCTCTATTAAACCCCAAGTACAGACGTAAAAAAACCCCCATCTGCACTGAACGCGATCTTGAGCGCGTTCAGGCTGGTGGGGGTTTTTACACTACTACGT
>JABTBR010000076.1 GCA_013284265.1 Oxalobacteraceae bacterium
GGCCGGGGCCGGGGCCGGGGCCGGGGCCGGGGCTGCCGTCGGCGCGACGCCGTGCAAGCCCAGCATACGCAGGCGTTCTTGCAGTACCGCCTGCTGCTCTGGAGTGAAGTTGCTCATGTGACGGGTCCTTGTGCGATTAACTGCTCGGCCACCAGCGCCGCGATGGCCCGGACCGAGTTGGATTGATAGAGTCCGCGCAATGGGACATCGACCTGGAACATCTCGCGCAGGCGCGCCACCAGCTGCACCGCGACCAGCGAGTTGCCGCCCATGGCGAAGAAGGAGGCTTCCGGGTCGACCACGGCGACGCCGAGGAATTCGCTGTACAGCGCCGCCACCACGCCTTCGATAGGGTTGGCGTAGTCCACGGTGGCTGGAGCGGGGGCAGCAGCGCTGGAAGCAGCGGAAGTACCGGCTGCGCCGTTGCCGCTGGCTGCGGTGACGGCCACGCCAGTTGCCGTAGCTGCTGTCACGCCAGCCGGGACAGCACGCTCGGCGGGCGCCGCCGTTGCGGGCAGCGGCGGTACCGGATCGATCCAGTAGCGGCGGCGCTGGAAGGCGTAGGCCGGCAGCACGGTACGGCGCAAGGTCTCGTTCTCGTCGAACAGGCGCCAGTCGATGTCGGCGCCGGCCGTCCAGGCCCGTGCGCAGGCCAGCAGCAGGCCGCTGTATTCGGCCTGCGCACCCTGCGCGCCATCGAGCACGGCGCAAGCCTGCACCCGTGGCGGCAACTGATTGGCACGCGCCAGGCCGGACAGGGTTTGTCCCGGACCGGCTTCGATCAGCAGGATGTTCCCGGCGCTGATGTCGGCCAGTTGTTTGACGCAGTCGGCGAAACGCACCGGCTGGCGGATCTGCGATGCCCAGTAGGCTGGCGACATCGCCTGTTCGGCGCTGAGCCAGTTGCCGCTGACGTTGGACAGCATGCGCAGTTGCGGCGCTTTCGGCGCGCAGGCGGCAACGGCCCGCTCGAACTCCTCGAGCACCGCGTCCATGGAGGCGCTATGGAAGGCGTGCGAGGTTTCCAGCCGCGCGTGCGGATAGCCGTCGGCCTTCAGGCGCGCGGCCAGCGCGTCGATGGCGGCCTCCGGGCCTGCCAGCACGGTCTGGCGCGGCGAATTGAGCGCGGCGATTTCCACGCCGTCCGCCAGCAACGGCAGCACCCGCTCGGCGGCGGACTGCACGGCCAGCATCGCGCCGGGGGCGGCGGATTGCATCAGGCGGCCGCGCAGCACCACCAGGCGGGCGGCATCGGCCAGCGTGAATACGCCGGCCACGGCGGCAGCCGTCAGTTCGCCCAGGCTGTGTCCCAGCAGGGCGGCCGGATGCAGGCCCGCCGTGATCAAGCTGCGCGCCAGTGCGTATTCGACCGCGAACAGGGCAGGCTGGGCGAAGGCGGTCTGCTTCAGGCGTTGCGCCTGATACGGATGCTCATCCCACAGCAGGGTCTTCAGATCGGTGTCGAGTTCGCGCGAAACCAGCGCCGCCACTTCGTCGAAGGCCAGGCGGAACGGCGTGCAGCTGCGATACAGATCGGCCGCCATGCCGATGCGCTGGCTGCCCTGTCCGGGGAACAGCAGCACGCATGTGGCTTCCTTCGCCTTGCCCGATACCGCTTGCGCGCCAGCGCCGCGCAGCGCCGCTACCGCTTGCGCCGCGTCTGCGGCGACCACGGCATAGCGTTCGCCATGCTGGCGCCGCCCAACCTGGGTGGTGTAAGCCTGGTCGGCGAACAGGGTGTCGGCATCGGTGCCGCCCTGCGCCGCGGCGACCGAGCCGGCCATTGGATCGGTCGCCGGGTCGGCGTCGGGGCCGCCCAGGTACGCGGCCAGGCGCTCGCGCCCTGCGGCCAGCGCCTCGCCGTTCTTGGCCGACAGCAGCAGCACACGCGGACGCTGGGTCACGCTGCGCGGCTGCGCGGCGGGCGCTTCCATCAGCACCGCGTGCGCATTGGTGCCGCCAATGCCGAAGGAGCTCACGCCCGCCAGCAGCGGAGCGTCGCCGCTGCCCGTCCACGCGGCGCTCTGCTGCGCCACATGGAAGCGGGTCTGCGCCATCGGGATGGCTGGATTGCAGCGCTCGAAATTCGCGGTCGGCACCAGGGTGCGGTGCTGCAGCATCAGCGCGGCCTTGATCAGGCCCGCGATGCCACCCGCCGGTCCCAGGTGGCCGACATTCGATTTGGCCGAGCCGATCGCGCAAGGAACGCCGTCGGCGCCATAGGCCAGGCGCAGGGCTTCGAATTCGATCGGGTCGCCGAGATAGGTGCCGGTGCCGTGCGCTTCGATATAGCTGATCTGCCGCGGATCGACATCGGCCACCGCGAGGGCGTCGGCGATGACGGCGGCCTGGCCTTCCACGCTGGGCGCGCTGAAACCGACCTTGGCCGCGCCGTCATTGTTGACGGCCGTGCCTTTCAGGACGGCGACGATCTGGTCGCCGTCGCGCTGGGCATCCTCCAGGCGCTTGAGCAGCACCAGGCCGATGCCGTTGGTGAACACCGTGCCGCTGGCCTGATGGTCGAAGGGCCGGCAACGGCCGTCGCGCGACAGGATGCCCTCGGTCTGGTGGAAATAGCCGGCAGTCTGCGGCACGCGCACCGAGACGGCGCCGGCGATGGCCATGTCGGTCTCGCCCGACAACAGGCTCTGGCAGGCCACGTGGACGGCCACCAGGCCGCTCGAACAGGAGGTCTGGATCGCCATGCTCGGACCGCGCAGATTCAGCTTGTAGGACACGCGCGAGCACAGGAAGTCCTTGTCGTTGCCGTGGCGCAGAGCCAGTTCGCCCAGCGATTCGAGCAGTTCCGGCCGGCGCAGCACGCCGAACATATAGGAGCTCATGGCCGCACCGGCGAACACGCCGATATTGCCGGCGTAGCGTTCGGGATCATAGCCGCCGCGTTCGAGCAGCTCGGCCGAGCATTCCAGCATCAGGCGCTGCTGCACATCGGTGATTTCCGCCTCGCGCGGGCTCATGTCGAAGAACTCCGCGTCGAATTCGGCGATGTCGTCCATCAGGCCGGCCCAGGCCACGTAGTTGGGCCGCGCCGCCACTTCCGGCGGCACGCCCGCCTCGCGCAACTGCTCTGGACTCAGCGGCAGCAGCGAGCATTCGCCCTGGCGCAGATTGTCCCAGTAGCTGCCGGTGTCCGGCGCGCCCGGAAGGCGGCTGTGCATCGCGATGATCGCAATTTCCGATCCGTTATATTCAGCTGACATATGTCCTCATGCTCAATTCGATCCATTCTGTTGACGTGATTGGGAAAGTCGTTGGCGCCGCGCCGCCAGTGCCGATTGGCCGGCGCCGGCACGGGCGGGTGCGGACACCGGCGCGCGTGGCGCCTGGTCCGGCGCCGCTGCCTGCTGCTCAAGGAAGGCGGCAAGCGTGCGGATGGTCGGGTGCTGGAACAGGTGAACCACGGCCACCTCGCGTTCCAGCACGGCCTGCAGGCGGTGCTGTACATCGAGCAGCAGCAGGGAGTGGCCGCCGGCGTCGAAGAAATTACAATCCGGCGCGATCGCGCCCTGGCCCAGGGCCGCGCACCATACCGCGTGGATCTGCTGTTCCAGGCCATCGCGGCAGGCCGCTGGCGGTGCGGCGACGGCCGCCTCTTTGGCGGCGGCAGTGGCGGCTTGCAGCAGGCGCTGGCGATCAACCTTGCCGTTGGCGTTGCGCGGCAATTCATCGACCAGCAGCAGGCGTGACGGCACCAGTGCCGCCGGCAAGGTGGCGCGCAGACTGGCCGCCAGGGTGATGGCCGTGATGGCGGATGCTTCGGCGCCGGCTGCCGCAGCAGCAGCGGCGACGGCGAAACCGACCAGCTGTTTCGCACCGCCGCTGTCGCTGACGGTGACATAGGCATCGGCGATGCCGGCGACGCCTTGCAGCGCCGCCCGCACTTCGGCCAGCTCGATGCGCACGCCGTTGATCTTGACCTGGTCGTCGCGCCGGCCCAGGATGGCCAGTTGGCCATCGGCTTCGTAGCGGCCCAGATCGCCGGTCTTGTACAGCGTTTCACCTTCACCCACGCACCAGGGGTTGGCGGCGAATGTGGGCTGGGCCGACCCGGCGGCGAAGTAGCCATGCGAGCGGTAGGGACTGCGGATGACGATCTCGCCCAGCTCGCCGCGTCCGCACAGGCGGCCATCGGCCGCCAGCAGCAAGGCTTGCGAACCCTCGATGGCCGCGCCGATGGCCTGGATGCCGGCCGGCGCCGGATCGGGTACGCGTGCGGCGCACTTGGCCAGCGTGGTTTCGGTCGGTCCGTACAGGTTGTAGACCGTGCAGGCGGGGAAGCGGCCGCGCCAGCGCGTGACCACCGTATCGCTCAGCGGTTCACCGGCGAAGAAGACAGCGCGCAAGGTGCCGTGTCCGCCGCTTCCGGCCGGGGTTTCCGGCCAGCGCTGCAACCACAGCGCGGCCAGCGTCGGCACCGTGTGCAGCAGGGTGATTTGCGCCGCTTCCAGGAACTGCGCCACCGGCGACGGCCCCAGCTCCGCGCTGTCCGGGATGCACAGCGTGGCCCCGGCCGTCAGCGGCAGGAACAGCTCGCGCAGCACCACGTCGAAGGACAGGCTGGTGAAATTGGCGACGCGGTCGCCCGGCCCGATGCCGGACAGGCCGCGTTGCCAGTTGAGGAACTGGGCCAGGCCGTTGTGGCTGCCCAGGATGGCTTTCGGCTTGCCGGTGGAACCGGAGGTGAAGGCGAGGTAGGCGGCATCGTGGCTGCTCGCTGACAGCGAGGCCGCCAATGCGGACAGCGCCGCCTGGGCCGCGCCGGTGCCAGTGCCGCCGCTGGCGCCAGCATCCATATCGGCGCCTGGCGCCTCGGCCCAGCGCAGCACCGTCAGCGCCGCCTGCGGCGGGAAGGCGGCGTCGCCCAGCGCGATACCGAGCGTGGCGCCCGCCGTTTCCAGCATGGTGGCGATGCGCGCGGCCGGCAGCGTATGGTCGAGCAGCATGACCACCGCCCCTGCCATCCAGCTTGCCAGCGTCGCGGCGACCACGCCGGGACAGCGCTGCCCCAGCACGGCAACCACCGGCGGGAGTTCGCCACGCTGGCCTATGCGTTCATTGAGTTCTTGCGCCGCCCCGGCTGCGGCGCTGGCCAGCTCGCCGTAGCTCCACTGCCGGCCGCGCCATTGCACGGCCGGCGCCTTGGGCTGGCTGCGCGCCATGCGCAGGAATTCCTGCGGCACCGAGAGGAAAGCCTGCACCGGCAAGGCCAGCGCGGGGCGCGGCAGCGCCGCGTCGCAGGCCTCGGTACGCAGCGACAGGCTGGCCAGCGGCTGCGCCAAACCTTGCGCGCACTGGCGCAATACCGCCAGCAACTGGTGCAACACCAGCGCCAGCCGCGCCGCGCTGTAGTGCGCACCCATGCCGACCGCGCGCAGGCGCATGCCGCCATCGCTCAGCGGTTCGCAGTACACCGTCAGCGGAAACTTCGCGCCGCCCAGTCCCAGCAACTCGGGCTGGTCGGCGCTGAACGGGGTGCAGACGATGCCGGGTGCCTCGAAGGGCGACATCGCGAAATTGGTCAGGTTGATCAAGGCGTCGAAGACGCTGCCGCGCTGGCCATCCTGGCCAGGCAGGCAGTGGCGCGCCAGATCGGCCATGGCCACATCGGCGTGGGCCAGCGCGCCCAGGAAGCGGCGATGGGTTTCCGCCAGCAGGGCGCCAACGCTGGCATCGGCGTCCAGCGTCAGCGGCAAGGGCAGGGTGTGCAGGAAGTTGCCGGCCACCGTCTGCAGCTCGGCACGCGGGCGCACCGTCAGCGGGAAACCCACCGTCACGGCGGCTTGCTGGGCATAGCGGCCCAGCACCACGCCGAAGGCCGCGGCCAGCAGCGGGAAGCGGGTCACGCCCTGCGCCCGGCAGGCGCCATCGAAGCCGGCCACGCTGGCGGCATCGATATCCAGGCTGGCGTAGCAGGTGGCGTCGGCGGCCCGGTCGGCCGGCAGGCTCAGGCGCTCGCCCGACTGGGCCAGCGCTTCGCGCCAGTAGCGCATCATCGCCTCCGAGGCGGCGGCGTCGGGTGCGACGGCGGGCGCAGCGAACCAGCGGCGGTAGGCCTGGCCATCGGGCGTCGCTGGCGCGGCCTGGTCATCGTCGGCACGATAGGCCGCGCCGAGCTGGCCGACCGTCACGCTCATCGACCAGCCATCGAACACCAGATGGTGGGCGGTCAGCAGCAGCACGTGCTCGTTTGGCGCCAGCGGCAACAGGGCGGCGCGGAACAGGGTGTCGTGCGCGAAATCGAAGGGCCGGCGGGCTTCCCGCAGCAGCTGGGCTTCGGCATCGCCGTCCGGCGCCAGCGCCAGGGCCAGCAGCGCTGCGCCCTGAGGCTGCACTTGCAGGCGCGCGGGCACACCGGCCAGCACGCGGCTGCGCAGCGCGGGCTGGCGCTGTACCACCAGCGCCACTGCGCGCGCCAGGCGCTCGGGATCGAGGCTGCCTTGCAGCCGCAGCGCAACCGCGATATGCGCATCGCCGGTGCCGGGCTTGAGCTGCTCCTGGAACCAGATGCCCTCCTGCACCGGCGTCAAACCATGGCTAAAGTCGGCATGCTCCAGCGCCGCGGCGGCAAGGGCCGCCGCCGGGGCAGGGACGGCGGCACGCGCGCCGCCACGCATCAGTTCCAGCGCGCGGGCGCGCATCTGTTCAATGCTGGCTGCTGCGCTCATCGGATTTCCCTAAAGTGAGATTGCTCTTGGCCAGATCGAGAACACTGACGGCCTGGACGGTATCGCTGGCGCCGAAGGGGTAGCTCATCAGTCCGACGGGACGCGCGGCCACGCCCAGCGCGCCCAGCCCGTAACTGCGGTCGGTCGCGCGGATGACGGCCGGCTGTCCTGCCGGCAGGCGCAGCGTGATCAGCAGCGGGCTGCCGGCCAGCGCGTAGCCATTGACGGTCCAGCCCTTGCGCGAAATGTCCGCCAGTGCGCGTCCCTGCAGCGTGGAGGCCAGCACCGGGGCGCCTTCCACGGTGACGGTCAGGCGCGCGGCCGTGCGCAGCGAGCGCACCGCCAATTCCAGCCGGCGTTCCTGGCCGCTGACCGTGTCTTGCAGGACGGTGATTTCCGGCGCGTTCACCACGCTGGCGGGCGCGCTGGCGCTCCACCACACGCCGGGACGCTCGCCGAACAGCTGCGGCATCGGCAGGCGTTCCGTCACGCCGGCGAAGTAATTGCCATTCCACTGGTCGAGCTCAGGATTGGCGGACACCCAATGGGCAGCGCCCGCCTTGCCATCGAACACATAGGACAGTTCGCTAGGCCGTGGCTGGACCACGCTGAAATCGGCCGTGACGGAACCGGCCACCAGCGCCAGCATGCCCGCCGTCAATGGCAGCAAGGGCAGCAGCCAGCGGCGGGTCAGGGTTTCCAGCAGCGGTGACAGCAAGCCCAGCAGCAGCACCAGCACGGCGGCGGGCACCATCAGCGTCTTCGGCCCCAGGCCGACATACAGCGACATCAACAGCGGAGCGAACAGCAGAATGAGCGGTGCCGCGGCCGCCAGCAGCCAGGCGCTGCGCCCCCGGCCCGACAAGGCCTTGGCGCGGGGCGACATCAGCCAGGCCAGCACGGCAATGGTCAGCAGCAAGGGCCACATGAACAGGAAACTGACGCCCGGCATGCGCAGCGCGGTGGCCAGCAGGATCGCCAGCCAGCACAGCATCGCGCCGCCCGCCAGTTCCAGCGCGCCCAGCCAGCGGCTCAGGCCCGCCTGCACGCTGACAAAACCGCCCGTAACCAGGGCCATGAAGGCAAGCAGATACCAGTGGCTGTTGTAGGGGCCGATAAACTGGGTGTACAGCGGATGCAGCAGCGTGATGCCGCGCCACAGCAGCAGCGCGGCGCCGGCCAGCAGCACCAGCATCAGCAGGTAGGCCGGCACGGCCCACAGCACGCGCGCGATGCGCATTTGGCCCTGGCGCTTGCCGTAGCACAGCAAGCCGATCAGCAAGACGGCGGCGCCCAGCGCCAGCGGCAGCGCCCAGGCAGCCGGATAGTGCAGCAGCATGCCGGGCACATCGAAATACACTTCATCCGGCGCGGCCAGGTCGCTCAGGTCGCGGGCGCTGAAATGGCGCACCAGCGACAGCATCAACTCGCCTTCGTGCTGCAGGCTGCGCTGGTTCAGCGCTTCGGGCTTGTCGATTTCCGCGTGGTAGCTGAAGGGCGACTCGATCGCAGCGAAATTCATGCCGGGAATGCCGGCGCGCTTGAACGGACTCATATCCGTATCGTTGGGCAGCAATTTGTAGACTTCGTACAGCAGCGAGCTGCCGATCGGGTGGCTGGCGGCCTGGGCGAAGCCCGGGATCAGCTTGCCGTTGCCTATGCTGGTCTCGAACATCATCATCGGGCCGCTATTGCCGCGGTATTCGAAATTCAGCGCCAGGCCCACATCGCGCGCCCAGGGATGGCTGGCGACGAAGGCTTCCGCGCCCAGCAGGGTGGCTTCCTCGCCATCGCTCAGCAGGACGATCACATCGTGTTCCAGCGCCGCGCCGCTGCGCAGCGCGCGCAGCGTTTCCAGAATGGCGGCGACCGAGGCCCCGTCATCTGCGGCGCCCGGTCCGGTGGGCACCGAATCGTAGTGGGCCGACAGCATCACGGCCTTGCCCGGTGTGCGGCCGGGTACGCGCACCAGCACGTTATGCACAGTCCCGGCATTGCCGCCGAGGGCGGTTTTAGTGACGCCGACCGCGCTGTGGACCTGCGGCTCCAGCCCCAGCGCGCGCAATTGCGTCAGCAGATAGTCGCGTACCTCGGCGTTGGCGGCCGAGCCGATCGGATGCGGTTCCCGGGCGATCTGCCGCAGGTGAACCATGGCGCGCTCGGCGGAAAACACCGCCGGCGGCGCATCGCTGGCCAAGGGCGCGGGGCCGCGCGCATGCAGCAGGCCCAGCGTGGCGATCAGGCAGACCAAAAAAAGGACGCACAGACCCCAGCCCGGTGTTAAACGGGAAGTAGTTGATTTATTCATAAGAAAACCGGTAACAAAGTTAGCGTGCAGCGTTACCCGCCGGCGCCGTATAGGCGCGACATCTCAGGACGCGGCCGCCAGGGACGTGTCAAGTCGCAGCGCTGGAGGGCATGCGAATGGCATGCCGGCACAGACACCGAGGATGTAAGAGTAACGAAAGGGGATTTACGCCCCGCTTCGGCCGGGTAGGCAAAAGCGGAATCGGACATTGGCGTATCGGCGATGCGCCCCGCCTGGTGGTGCAGGCGAAAAAGGCGCGCAGGATGTGCGCGTCGTTAGATGCTTGTCAAGCTTGACCAATAGATTTCCCTATTAGGCAAGAAATATTATCAATATAGTCAATATATGTCAAATGATATATTTTAATATGCAAGTTACCGTGGCCTATGTGCGCCTAAACCTCGTTCATCGCAGCACAAAAACCGGCAACAGGGAGGCCCCCTGCTTGAAGTTGGTCACTGCGGAACGTGCTGCGCGGGCGCCCATGCCGTAAGGCGTGCTGTCGGACCAGATGTAGGGATTCAGGTCGACGACGTGATCGTGGAAGGCCAGTGCGCCCGCTTCCATCAGCGGGAAAGATTCCACGGTGCTGGCGATTTTTTCCTGCACCACGAACGGTTGCTGCAAGGCAGTCTGCAGCGTGCTTTGCCATTCTTGCTCGCTGCAATCGCTGCCCAGCACCACCTGCGCGCCGCCCCAGCCGTCGGCCGGCTTGAGCACGAAACGGTCTTTATTGTCGGCCACCAATGCCAGCAGGTCGACCCGTTCGCCGTGGAAGGTGCTCATCGCCGGCTTGAACAGGCGGGTCCACGGCAGATGGCGGTCCACCGCCGCGCGCAGATCGGCCGGCAGGAAACTCGTATAGGCCGGGTCCGACAGCAAGGCGAACATGGCCTTGTTGCCCAGCAAGATCTTGTCGGCGACCGAATTCATCAGCCATGCCTTGCGCTCGCGCACCGCCACGAACAAGGGGTGGGACGCCGGCTGGCCCAGCCATGCGCGCCAGTTTTCCACGAAGACCGCGTCGACACCCTGGCCGCGCGCGCTCAATCCATCGCGCGCCGAATAGACGAAGTCGGCCGGGGTGGCCACCACATGCGGGATCCCCAGTTTGCTCAGCATGCCGACCAGGCGCTGCCCTTCGAGCGACTGCTCGAACTGGTGCGACGCCGGTGCGCCGTCGGCGCCGGGCTCGCCATCGCCAAACACCAGGGCGATGCGCGGCACGCCCTGGCCGCCATGGCGGGCATAGCTGGTGGCCATCGCCGACGGCATGCGCGCCGACAGGCGGTGCGACTCGCAGGGATAGCGCCGCTGAAATTCCTGCATGATCGGCGACTGCTCGAAGGCCTCGGCCATCATGTCGAAATAAAACGCGCCGCCCGGATTGGGGTTGAATTCCATGAAGTTGATGTCGCCCGCCGCGCCGGCGAAGGCGTCTAGCCGTCCCATCACGCCGGACGGCGCGGTGGCGGTGTGGCGGATCAGGTCGAGATAGCCGGCTTCGGCCGGCAGGGCGGCCAGCAGGCTATCGTCGGACAGCATGCGCGCCTGCAAATGCTTGAGGGCGCCGAACACTGCCATCGCCGCCGCGTTGACGGCATGCTGCTGGGCCTTGGTGATGATGCGCGGACGCAGCACGTGGCAGATCTGGCGCGCGCTGTCCGGGTCGCTTTGCTGATCGGTGACGGCAGCCACCGCCGCCACCGTACTGTCGAGGTGGGAGCCGGCCAGCAGCTCATGGTAATACGCCAGCGCCTGGGGCAGCGCCGGATCGAGGGATTCCAGTTTCATACATGTCTTTCGTGAAGTTGGGCGGCACGCAAGCGCTCAGCGGCGCCGGGGGTCGTGGCATCGTTGAGGCGGAAAGACAGGCGCGGATGGCGCCAGACAAAGACCTGGCCGGACAGGTTACCGGCATGGCTTATCGCGGCCTGGTGGCCGCGAGCGAGAAGGGTGAAGCCGGGACCGGTCAGGCCAGCGGCTCGAACTTATATGCGCATTAATATAGCGAATATATTATTTTAATGGAAATTGATGAAAAATCCATATTATTCCTTCTGCCATCCCTGCGCGGACACCCGTGTGCATGAAAGCTGGGCTGCGCTTAGGCCTTCGACTTGCTTAGATGAAAAGCGACCAGGGCATTGGCGTGGCCGTGGCCCAGGCCGTGTTCGGCCTTCAGCCAGTTGACCATCTCCATGTGCTTCAGTTCCTTCATGGTCTTCAGCAGCTGGAACCAGTGCTCCACCGGCTGGCCGTAATTTTTCTCGATCGATGGGAAATAGGACGCCGGGCCTTTGATTTTTTCGCTCGTACTCATTTCTTCCTCCGGTTTGAAGTGTCTGTCACTGTGCCAGCAAACGCGCCGTCGTGTTCGTCTTCGCACATAAGTACGACGCTTGAGGCCGGAAAAATCGACAGCTGAAAGAATAAATATTTGTTCCGGATGCCGCCGCCGATGGCCGCATGCTCATCTGTCGCTGCGAGGCCGGCGCAACACGCCGTCATAACTCGGCGGTAACTGGCCAACCTCAATGTCCGTGTGCATCCGGGCAAGGCAACGGACCAAGGCCACAAATACGGGCGCGTCCAGGTCGCCATCGCCGTGGGTCTTGCGCATGCTGGTGATATCGATGCGATTCCAGCTGCGATGCGGCGCGGCGCTCAGTCCCACGACGAGACTGAGCACGAAGCTATCGTTGCCCTGCCCCGTCAGATCCAGTCCGGTGACTTCGCTCAGGTCGAACGCGCGCCAGCGGTGCAAAGTCGCCAGATTGCGCACACGCACCGTTGTGCCCTCGATCTCTACGCGCTGAGCGCCAAGGGGCACAGCGACCAGGAGCGCAAACACGGCACCCGCCAGCATCATGCCGGCCATCCAGAAAGCATCCAGCCCTGGTGCGGGGAGCCAGGGTGCGCTGGGCCCTGGCGGCAACAGCACGGCAAACAGGCCGAAGAAACTCATTCCGGCAGCCATCCACAGCATGGCGTGCCACAGCGTCGGCCGAGCAAAGCTGAACACCTCGCCTCCGCTACCCTGCATCCTCATCCCTTTTTTTCGGTTCGTCCACGCCGGACTTAAACTTTGCCGGCAAAGGCCCGACGCAGCCAGAACGCGGCGGCGGCGGCAATCAGCAACAGGGTGATCAGCGAGCCTTCCACGCCGAATACACCACCGGTCAGCATGGCATTGCCCACCAGCTCGCCGCGCAGCAAGCCGTCGCTCGCGGCATGGCCCGACACGGTCGATGTGAACACCTGGCTGACGCAATAGTTCCATGCGACGTGGGTACCGATGCAGGCCCACAGCGTACGCGTCTTCATGTAGAGCGCGGCCTGCAGCACGCCATAGGCGGCAATCGCGGCGACCGCCAGTACGGTGACGCCCTGATTCGGCAGATGGGCCACGCTGAACAGCAGTGCCGAGATCACGATGGCGGCCTTGCTGCCCAGTGAACGCTCGGTGACGCCGAACACCACCCCGCGGAAAGTCATTTCCTCGGCCATGCCCACCAACACCAGCTCGGCCAGCGGCAGCAGCATCGCGATGCTCACGGCATTGACGCCGCCGAAGCGATAGACGCCCAGCGCCGCCAGCACGGCAAAGGTGAGCGCCACCAATCCGCCTCCGAGCAGCAGGCCGCTACCCAGTTCCCGCGCCATGCCCTGCGTGGCCAGCTCAAGCGGCTGACGTTTTTCGATACGGCCTACATAGTAACGGTAGCCGAACCACACCAGTACGGCAGCCAGCAGCTGCGGCCACACGATGCGGTAAGGCTTGTCCACCAGCTTGGCGGCGATGATCATCGTCAGCGGTATGGCGGCAAAGGTCAGCACAAGGCCGAGCACGATACGCACCAGGGGATGCGCCATCAGGCGCGATGCCAGGGCAGGTTTGCTGCTTGCCATATTCAGGGTATTTTCCATCATCGCTTTCGTCAGGAAGTGGCTGCTACTTTCTTGTTGGCGTCGCGGATGCGGTCGCCGAAGGAACGCTGTTCAAGGACCGCGATGGCCTGCGCCAGACACGCCGACAGCGGAACCGCCAATTCCGCATCCAGGCTGTCGGCCGCGCTCTTGGTCGCCAGCCAGCATGCCTGCAGGCTGGGCAGCAGCGCCTCGCCTTGCAGGCTCAGGCGCACCACGCGCTGCCGGCCATCCTCACCGCCGGCGGCGACCAGCAGCAGGCCTTCCTTCTTCATCAGCGCCACCGTTTGCGTCACCGCCGGCTGTGTGATGCCCGCCAGCTCGGCCAGCTGGCCGATGGTCGCGCTTTGCTGCTGCGCAAATATCCGCATCACCGGCGTGTAGCGCGGCCGGTAATCCAGGCCAGCGTCGGCATAGGATTGCTGGACCGCGCCATCGAGCAGTTCGATCAGGTGCCGCAATTGAGTTCCGAGTCCTTGTTTCATGTAGTGATATTAGCATCATTTACATAAGCGCTTATATAATTTTTTGATGGGCTGGCGCAGCCTTCAAGCTGCAGGCGCATATCGGCAATGACGAATTGATGCATGGTCTTGATGACCTTGTCGATGAACACAGCGCTGATGGTCTTCAGGCTGAAGAGATTTTGGTAGTAGGTGACCATGCGAACAATGCACTGGCCCTCATCGACTTCCTCCACCTCGATCGAGCCACCCAGCAGTTTGATGGTGCTGCTATAACGAATGCTTTGCTCGATGATCTCGAATTCGATGCGGCTCTCGTCAACGATGCGGGTCATGCGTTTGGTCAGGAAGCCGCCATCGCTATATTTGCAACGGCAGGTATCGCCCACCTTGCTGTGATGGCCTTCCACTTCCCGCGGCACTGGCAGGCTCAATTTTAATAACCAGCTCGGCTCCTTCTGTACGTGCTCGTAAAACCCCACTTTTGTCCAAATGGCGGCCTTGCTCGCTTGAATTGTCATGCTGGTGCTTGCGCTGCTGATGGCTTGCTCGTTCATGGCTTTTTCCTATCGGGTGATGGGTTGATATCGCGTTAAAAAAATAGGTATTTTCTAGATCGGTGAATGGGCAGCAAATAAAGCAACGCATCCAATCACCTTGACATTGATAAATTTAAAACGTTTCTTCAATTCCAGGCTCAACTGGTATGCGGAGTCATCAAGGCCATTAATCACCCTCAGCTTCTGCAAAATAAAATAGATCATTCTGCTCACCAGAGTTTTCTTGATGCCCTGATTCAGGATCGTGTAGCCGAATAGGTTTGCGCCGGAACGCATGAGGGGCTTGATTGCCTCGAAGACCGCTCCCTTTTTTTCCATATTCCCCGGCACGCAATGCAAGATCCCGCCAAGGGCGATCGAATCAAAACGATCGGCAGTTACGCGTATCGCTTCCATCGCGTCGCATTGATAGACTTCCGGATGAAATCGGGCCAGGCGTTTCGCGGTGTAATCAAGGCAGTTTTGCTGCAGGTCGAACAAGGCAATCCGGGCCTCGTCCGGTTTGAATTCGCACCGGTCAAGCACATAGCCAGTACCGACGCCAATATCGGCATGATTACGTGACATGAAATTACGGTAGAGATCGACGTAATGGTGGCTAGGGCATCTCCAGACATACGGGGAGAGCACCTTCATGATCAGGAAGTCATAGAACGGCAGCAAAAGGGCGCGGTAAATCCTGGCCCCGTCCTGGGTGGTTCTGGCAGTGCGCATATGCAGCCTCCGTAATGTTGGTCATGTGTTTTCGGTTGCGGCCGGTGAAAACCCCCGAATGCCTGAAAACAGTGGCCAGACTAAAGCAGCTGCTACGTTTGAACTTCCTGATTGATAAGCCTTGAACAAATAACTGAAAAGTCGTTCAAAAACAATGACTTGGAAACCTCCAGATTGATCATTCCGGAGTATTGGAAGGGAGGGATGAAGAGAGACCGCCTACTCGGCCATGGATTTTCTGTAGGCGCCGGGGGACATACCGGCAATTTCGCTGAATGCGGCGTAAAAACTCGACTGGGTGGCGAAACCCGCTTCCAGGCCAATGGACAGGACCGAGGCTTTGGGCTCCTTGAGCAGCTTGACCTTGACGGCATTGACCCTTTGCTCACGAATGAAGCGCGAGAAATTGACGCCAAACTGCCGGTTCACCAGTTCGGACAATTGATGCGGCGTGAGGTCCATCGCTTCCGCCACCATGGCCAGATTCAGATTTTCGTTCTGATACAGCCTGGAAACCTTCATGAGTTCTTCCAGTTTAGCCGCACTGGCCTGGATATCGACCTCCTTGAGTGTCGAAGCCGCGTAACTGAGCTTGGCTGCCTCGACCAGATCCATCATCAGATCGGGGAACACGATCAGCGCGGCGACAACCAATGCAAATGAAATGCCGATGCTATTGGTATAGAACGTATAGAAGTAAACATGGTCGATATAGGGAACCGACAATCCCAGCCCCAGCACACACAGGGCGGTGATCGAGAACAGCGTGAAAAAGAACATTTCAATCTTAAAACGCTTGCGCTGGTCGCGCCGCCCGAAAATCAAATTGGACAACCAAAAACAATATCCCATGCCTATCATGAAGTTGAGCGGAATGGCAGTCTCATAGTGCGGCAGAAAATTCAGCAGCAAGGGTAATAGGTGGAGCAGATGGATGGGACGTGTGGATGCATCCGGGAGCAAGGTGGCCTTGCTGAAGAAGAAAAACATCGGGGGCGCCAGGAATAACCAGAATCGATATTCCGGCAATCCCAGCACATCTACACCCCGCAGAAAATATTCCAGCTGCCAGAGCTGCAAGGCGCTCAGACTGATCAGCAGTCCGGCGCAGGAACCCAAGGCATACCATTTCCGACTTACATTTTTAAGAAAGAAAACATAGGCAATCAGCAATATCGCCGCGCTCAGAACAGAAAACCCAATGGAGATAATGCTGATCGTTGTTATCATAGTGCTTCAATGGTTGAGGCTATTTTTTTCTGGAAAGATCCAGCGCTTTTTTATGTTTCGCACCGAAGATGGGGTCCCATTTCGTCAATGCGAGACTCATCGCCATGGCATAAATGGTCTCGACATCATCGGCGCTCCATTCTCCTCCAGCCGGCTTCACCAGGTGTTTGTGCTGGGCGGGCAGCGTGCGGTCGCGATGGGTGCCGATGTGGCGCGGGTCCGCTTGCGTCAACTCGTATGAACCCGCGAATTCTCGGTAGATGGAGGCAGACAGGTCCTGGATCCCGCGTCCGGCCCCGGCAATCGCCATATTCGTTTCCAATGACAGGATGCGGCCGCCCATCACCGTGATCGATTGCAGCTTCGCCGTCTGGGCACCCTCGTCAAGAATCGTGTGGCTCACGGACTGCCGGGGATTCCACAACATGGTGACATCGGGTTTGGCCAGCGGCTCAGCGTTAAACCCATCGAGAATGCCGCGGCTCAAGTGGTGCCACATGGAGAGATCCACCCACCATAGCGTTCTTTTCTTATCGCCAGCGATATCGAGCTCTTCCACCCCTTCCACCACCGACGTCTGAATCGTATTGTATTGCTGGCTCGCTAGCTTGATGTAGGCTTCTTTGCCCTCAATCACGTAGGCGATATCGGGATTGGCCATTATTTCCTGCAATTGCTCTTTGGTCTTGTTCATGCTTTTGTCTCCGCTATGGTTCAAACAAATCTATTCGTCCCTCTGCTACCGCAATCGGAAATTCGACCTTCCCAAGAAGCGCTGTCGCATCTGGCCCAAGGATTATAGGTGCGTGGCTGCGGCCTGAGAACTGCCCGGGTTTTTCCGCGACACCGGCCGCAAAAGGTTCTTGACTCAGGCTGGTATCGGCCAATTAAGGGCCGATCGCGCGCCGGGCAATTAGATGACGTTGCGGCAAGATCTTGCCTCACTGTAGTATGCTGGGACAGTCCACACCTTTTTCCGGAATGAACCTATGCAAGAACTGCCTGCCTTAGCCGGCGTGCTCGCCGCGCTCACTGTTGGGGTAGTCAGCCCAGGGCCGAGCTTTGTCATGATCGCCCGCACCGCCGTCTCGTCGTCGCGATCGAATGGACTGGCCGCAGCCTTGGGCATGGGCTGCGGTGGCGTCCTCTTCGCATTGGCCGCGCTGCTCGGCTTGCAGGCCGTTCTGCTGGCGGTTCCGTCGCTGTATTTGCTGCTCAAAGTCGCCGGTGGGATCTATCTGGCCTATCTCGGGTTCCGAATCTGGCGCTCGGCAAGGCAGGCGCTCGTTGTGCAAGGCGAGTCCTCTGGCGGCGGCGCTTCGCTGCCGAAGTCCTTCGTTCTCGGCTTCGTCACGCAAATCAGCAATCCCAAGACGGCCATCGTGTACGCCAGCGTCTTCGCCGCTTTTCTTCCGCCCGCTCCCTCGCTCGGCTTCGATTTCGTGCTCATCAGCATGGTGTATCTGATTGAGGCAGGCTGGTACTCGATCGTTGCGCTGGCGCTGTCGTCCGAGCGTCCACGCCGCGCCTACCTGCGCTTCAAGGCCAGTGTCGACCGCGTGGCCGGCGGCGTGATGATGCTGCTGGGCTTGAAGCTGGTGCTGTCCAGCCAGCGAGCCTGAGCAGGATGCGCGTCACCGTCTCCCTCGAAATCGACGTGGCGGAAGAGCGCCTCTTTTGGTACTCGCAAGACTATTCGCGCCGGCTTGAATGGGATATCTACCTGGCGGATGCGTACTTGCTCAACGGCCATACAAAGGCGGCGCTTGGTGCCGAGTCTTTCTGCAAGAACAAATCGGGCGCGGTCATCGTCTCGAAGTACATCTCGTTTGCGCCCCCAACCCATGCCGCCGTTCAAATGACGGCGGGGCCATGGATTCTGTCCAAGTTTGGCGGCACCTGGCGCTTCAAGAGCCTGGCGCAGAACCGCACCGAGGTGCGTTTCATCTACAACTTCACCTGCCGTCCAGTCGCGCTGGCCTGGCTCATCGAACCCATCGTCGGCTTGGTCTATAAATACGATATGCGGCGGCGCCTTGCCGCGTTCAAGCGCTGGACGGAAAGTCTGGCCTAGCATTGCGCCCCGTGCACGCGCTTGGGAGGCCTGATGCCCGGCGGGAGGCCCTCCCCGCGATTAGCGATTGAGTCTTGCTGTATTGTGGATTACCATTTGACTGTCGCAATCTAACCAAATGGATATCCGCATGGCCACAACGGGTGAAGTGAATCTCCCGCACCGGAGCCGGCGGGCAGCGGAGAAACTGGCAGCCAAGGGCGTGGAGGAACGTACACAACCCGCTGCACGCAAGATGCATTTTCTGTGGGCCAAACAAATGGGCCAGGCCGGCAGTGTCGGGAAAACCTCGCTGTTCCAGCTCAGGGCGCTGGTGGAGCGGGTGCGCGAGGCGCCAGGCGTTGAGCTGTACGACGCGGTGGAAGCCGGGGTGCCAACCGACATCGTCAAGCTGATCGCCAAGGCAACCGGCGAACCGGCTTCCGTGATCATGGGCCTGGCTGGTGTGTCGCAGACGACCTTTGTGCGCAACGAAGCCGCCAACAGGCCGCTGCCTGACGTTGCGGGGCATCGCATCATGGCCTACCTGCGCCTGCTGGCCACCCTGCGCAGGATGCTGGACGAGAGCGGCGACCCGGAGCAGATGAAAACCTTTGACCTGGA
Source organism: Oxalobacteraceae bacterium (assembly GCA_013284265.1). Taxonomy (GTDB): domain Bacteria; phylum Pseudomonadota; class Gammaproteobacteria; order Burkholderiales; family Burkholderiaceae_D; genus Rugamonas. The sequence goes on from JABTBR010000076.1 coordinate 18,570, forward strand.
AGGCTGGTTTGCGCGCTGGGTTCATGAAAAGCTGCCTGAGCTGGGGAACAAGACGCCAGCCGACCTATTACGCAATCCCGAAGGGCAGCGCGCGGTGGAGCAGGTGCTCGAGCGCATGCGCGGCGGGCTGGCGGCATGACAGTCAGTCTGTGGCGCATCGCCTCGGACACCACCAGCTATACAGCGGAAGACATGGCCGGCAAGGGCGCCGCCAGCGGCGGGTCGCGATGGAACCACGCGGGCGAGCATGTAAGCTACGCTGCCACGTCGATTTCGCTGGCGGCCTGGGAAACCCGCGCCCACTTCGCAAAAGGGATGATGCTGCCGTGGAATCGTATCCTCGTGCGCATCGACGTGCCGGACGCGGTGTGGGCCGCGCGCGTGGTCACGCCCCATCCCTTGCCGGTCGGCTGGAATGTGGTTCCCGAAGCCATAATCTCGCGCTCGATTGGCTCGGCCTGGTTGGCGGGAGGTGCTTCTGCGTTACTAGTGGTGCCGTCGGTGATCATCAACGAAGAAGATAATGTGCTAATCAACCCGGCCCATCCCGACGCGGCCTTGATCACGACCGAACGCGTTCGGCAATTCATCTACGACCATCGCGTCTAGCGCGGCCCGCATCCCCAGCTCAAAGCAATCGCTGCCAGAGACGAGGTACCTTTCATCAAGACCTTCCGCGCTGCATGCACGGACGCGACAATACGTGAAACACGAGACGCATATGCCGAATTGATGGCGAAGACTGGGATGGCTGGCACATAGATTTAAGAGAATTTTTTCGGCACCGATCCCCACCTACGAGCTGGGCAGCTCAATTCGATGAAATCCCCGCACCCGCACGGGCATCGAAATCCCACGGACCAATTCTCTTCGTCTTCCCGAAGCAAGATAAAATCCTGCTTCGGCATCGCTCTGCGGGCAAGGGAAATACCGGCGCATCATGCAGCCGCATGCTGTGCACTGACCGGTGCATGGGCATGCCCGCGCCTATGCGGTGTAGATTCAATCTCGGCACGGTACTTGGTATTCTGATGCCGCACGTGCCTCGTCTTGTAATCAAACTGTTATAGAGGGAACGCTTTCATTATTGCGGCGGTTAACACTTTTCCACGCGCTAAAATATGCTTCTCGTTCCATATCGTGGTGCTAGCCAAGCTGAGCTTCTTAGCGCCGATCTTGTATTCAAGGGTATTCAGTACCATACCGTTCATATACCCGATGTAAGCTG
>JABTBR010000077.1 GCA_013284265.1 Oxalobacteraceae bacterium
CCGGCGCCGCGGCCGGCGCCGCCGGGAATGGCGGCGCTGCCTGGGTGAGAACCGTGGCTTGCCTGTGGCGGATCGGCACTGCCGGTACAGTGCCACCCGCCGCAACTGCCCGCGGCCTCACGCTGACTGCGAATTACAGGTGCGGCGTGATCAAGGGCATCAGGTCGTCGAAGGTACGGCCGCTGCCGTTTTCGCCGATCGCATGCATTTTCCATTCGCTGTTGTGGCGATACAGCTTGGCCATGATCTGGGCCGAGTGGGCGCCCTGCACCGACAGGTTAAAGCGCGCCACTTCGCTGCCATTGGCCGCGTTGATCAGGCGGCAGTAGGCGTTTTCCACCTGTGCGAAATTCTGGCCAGTGAAACTGTTGACGGTGAAGACCATGCTCTTGACGCTGGCCGGCACCTGGTTCAGTTCCACATTGATCTGCTCGTCGTCGCCATCGCCGGCACCGGTGCGGTTGTCGCCCGTATGCAGCACGCTGCCATCGCGGCTGCGCAGCTGGCGGAACCAGATCACGTCGACCGGGCGGTTGGCTTCGTCGAACATCACGCAGGACGCGTCCAGGTCGACCGCTTCCGACTTGGCGCCGAAACCGAAGAAACCCTTGCTCTTGATGGCGTCCCAGCCCAGGCCCATGGTGACTTTACCGAGGCTGCTGCCGGCTTCCTTCTCCAGAGAGATCTTCTGGCCTTTTTGCAAATTGACTGACATAACAACTCCTTGAATATTCGTTAAACGCTCGCTATCCGATACACACGGAAGCTTACTGGGCGGGGCCCTTGGTCCATTGCAGGAAGGCCGCACGGTTGCGCGAGCAGACCAGGATTTTTCCCTGGCCCGAGAAACGCAGCACCATGCCCTCGCCGCTGGTCTGGCTGTTCACCAGATTGCTGAGGAAGCCGCCGCTGGTGGACGTGGCCACCGAAATCTCGTAGCGCAGCGTGCTGTCCCAGCACACCACATGCGAGTTATCGATCACCACGTCGCGCCCTGGCGTCACTTCCAGCTGCGAGATCGAACCGAAGCCCGACACCGCCACCTGGCCGCTGCCGGCCGTCTCGGTGATGAAAAAGCCGCCACTCTGGGCAAACAGTGCATTGCCCAGGTTTTGGGTCCGTACCTTCAGGTCCACGCCGTCGCTGGCCGCCACGAAGGCGCCATCGCTCAGCAGGTACTGGCGCTGGCCCACATCGAGCACCTGCATGGCGCCAGGCAGCTTGGGCGAGAGCAGGCAGTCGCCCGCACCGCGCACCGCTTCGATGTGCTGCTGGAAGAAGGACTCGCCGTTGGCAAAGCGCCGCATCAATGCCGCGCCGATGCCGCCGGTGACCTTGCCCTTCAATTCCAGCGCCGCTTCCATCATTACCATCGCGTCGGATTCGCAGTAGATTTTTTCGCCCTGCGCCAGCGATACATGCAGGAACGGGTCTACGTCCCCAGTGACAGAAAATGTTGGCATACCTTGTTCCTTTTCGCCTGATCCCAGGCACGTCTGTTGGTACCGGGGCAGGACCATCCCTCCCCGGCTTCCTTGCTGATTACACTACGCCGCTTATACGCCGACGCCGAACGACGATGCCAGTGGGCCCAGACCGCCTTTGAAGCCTTGGCCTACGGCGCGGAACTTCCAATCGGCGCCGTTGCGATAGACCTCGCCGAACACCAGCGCGGTCTCGGTCGAACCGTCTTCCGACAGATCGAAGCGGGCCAGTTCGGTGTTGCCGTTGGCGTTGATGCAGCGTACAAAAGCCTTCTGCACCATGCCGAAGTTCTGCTTGCGCGAATCGGCTTCGTGGATCGTCACGCAGATCGCGACTTTGTCCACATCGGCCGGTACGTTCGACAGATCGATGGCCAGCGTTTCATCGTCGCCGTCGCCGGCGCCGGTACGATTGTCGCCAGAGTGGGCGACCGAACCTTCAACCGATTTGGCGTTGTTGTAGAAGATGAAATCGGCGTCGCCGCGGACCTTGCCGTCGGCCTTGAGCAGGAATGCCGAACCGTCGATGTCGAAAGCCGCGCCGTCGCTGTTGCGCACGTCCCAGCCCAGACCGATCGTCAGCTTCGACAGACCAGGAGCTTCCTTGCTCAGATTTACGTTGCCGCCTTTTTGCAGACTGATTGCCATGATGTGTTACTCCTATGTGATTGAATGGACACCTGGTGCGGCCACCCGGCCGTCACCCTTTGCGGCGCTTGCCAGGCTTGCTGCATGCCTGGCTGGCTGCCGCGCAGCGGGCGGTGTCCAATGCCCGCTGCGGATTACGTGTTCTGCTACCTAGCGCTACTGCTTATGCCGCTACCGCCAGTGCTTCGTGCTTGCGGCGGTGGCGTACCGAGGACCACAGCGAGGCCAGGATGAAGGCCACACCGATCAGGCCTGTGAAGATTTCCGGAATATGGAACTTCATACTCGCCAACATGATGAAAGCCAGGATACCAATGGCGTAGTGCGCGCCGTGCTCCAGGAATACGAACTCGTCGAGCGTGCCCTTCTTCACCAAAAACACCGTCATCGAACGCACAAACATCGCGCCAATGGCCAGACCCAGCATGATGATCACGACATCCTTGGTGATCGCAAAGGCGCCGATCACACCATCGAAACTGAAGGACGCGTCCAGCACTTCCAGATACAGGAAGCCACCGATACCGCCACGCTTGATCAGGTCGCCCACGTTGCCGGCGCTTTCTTCACTCTCCAGCAGGCCGCTCACCACATCGACGCCAACGTAGGTCAGTACACCCCACAGGCCGGCGGTCAGCACGACCAGTTTCTGCGCATCGTCGATCATCGTCAGGCTGGCCATCAGCGTACCGAGTGCCACCATCACCGAGATCGAGGAGATCTTGCCCAGGGCGCCCAGCTTCTCTTCGATATGGCCCAGCCAGTGCATCTCTTTCTTGTCATCGAGCAGGAAGTTCAGGAAAACCAGCAGCAGGAAAATACCGCCGAAGGCCGCCACTTCCGCGTGGTGATTGGTCAAGTGCATCGAGTAGGCGTTAGGATCGTTCAGCGCCAGATTCCATACTTCCACCAGTCCCAGATCGGCCGCCTGCGCCACGATCACCAGCGGGAACAGCAGACGCATACCGAATACCGCGATGACGATACCCACGCCCAGGAACAGGCTTTGCCAGAATTTGTCCCAGGTCTTCAACACCGAGGCGTTGACCACCGCGTTGTCGAACGAGAGCGAGACTTCCATCACGCCCAGAATCACGGCGATACCCACGGCCGACAGTGCGCCAGCCCAGCCCGTATGTTCGTACCCCCACCAGCCGGCACCTGCCAGACAGAGGAAGGTGACGATGAATGACATCCTGAAGTGTTTCATTGATCTTTTCCTTTCGAAATGCAATGTCAAGCAGTGTAGACAAAAACACGCTTTTTAAAAATGGAAGATAATGGAAGGATTACTGCGGAAAAACAGAAGATGAAAACCACCGGACTGAACTTTCGACACCTGCATTTCTTCTGGGTGGTGGCCGCCGAAGGCGGCGTCACCCGCGCCGCCGAACGGCTGGGACTGTCGGTGCAAACCATCAGCACCCAGCTCGCGCTGCTGGAACAATCGGTGGGCACCTCGCTGCTGCAGCCGCAGGGACGGCGGCTGGTGCCGACCGAGGCGGGCCGGCTGGCGCTCAGCTATTGCGACCAGATTTTCCTGCTGGGCGACCAGTTGCAGGATGTCTTGCGCGATTCGGACAGCGGCAAGATGCGCCTGTCGGTCGGCATCTCGGACTCGCTGCCCAAGCTGATCGCCTTCCGCCTGCTGGAAGCGACCCAGCATATGGAGGCGGGGGTCAAGCTGGTCTGCGTGGAGGACGATTTCGAATCGCTGCTGGCCGATCTGGCGCTGAACAAGCTCGATGTGGTGCTGACCGACCGCTCGGTGCGCGCCACCGCCAGCCTGCGCGTGTTCAGCCACTTGCTGTTCGAAAGCGGCATGCAGCTGTATGGCGCGCCCAAGCTGGCGCGCAAATACAAAAAGAACTTCCCGGCCAGCCTGCACGGCGCCCCGCTGCTGCTGCCGACCCGCAACAACGCGCTGCGCGGGCGCATCGACGCCTGGTTCGTGCAGCACGACGTGCGCCCGGACGTGGTGGGCGAATTCGAGGATAACGCCATGCTCAACACCTTCGGACGCAGCGGCATGGGCCTGTTTTTCGCGCCCGCGACGCTGGCGCACGACATCAAGACCCAGTTCGGCGCCGAGCTGACAGGCGACGCGCCCGAGCTGCGCGAACAGTTCTACGCCATTTCCAACGAGCGCAAGATCCGCCATCCGGCCGTGGAAACGATACTGGCGGCGGCCCAGAGCGGGGCTTTCACGCTGCCAGTCTAGCGCGCTTCCGGCCCGCAAAAACGCGAATATTGCGCTGCACAAGGCGCGGGTCGGCTAAGATGCATGTTTTCATTCTCCGTTCGCCCAAGGGCGCGCCCATGCAAAACCTTCTGTTAGTCCTGCTCGCCCTGTTCCTGGTCGCGCTCAACGGCTTCTTCGTGGCGGCCGAATTCGGCATCGTCACCCTGCGCAAAACCCGTGTCCGCGCCATCGCCAAAACCCAGGGCCTGCGCGGGCGCATCCTGGCCAAGGTCCACGACCAGCTCGACGCCTACCTCTCCGCCTGCCAGCTCGGCATCACGCTCGCCTCGCTGGGCCTGGGCTGGGTCGGCGAACCGGCTTTTGCCAGCCTGCTCGAACCGCTGCTGCACGGCCTGGGGGTGACCTCCCCCGAAATCATCCACGGCATCGCCTTCGCGTTCGCCTTCAGCGTCATCTCCTTCCTGCACATCGTGGTCGGTGAACTGGCGCCCAAGTCGCTGGCGATCCGCATGCCCGAGGCGGTCGGCCTGTGGAGCGCGATTCCCCTGTATGGCTTCTACTGGTCGATGTACCCGTTTATCTGGCTGCTCAACGGCAGCGCGAATCTGGTGCTGGGACTGGCCGGCCTGTCCGGCAAGGGCGGCCACGATTCGCACTATTCGGTCGATGAACTGAAGCTGATCCTGCGCACCAGCCAGCCGGGTGAAAAGTTCAACAAGGATGAACGCAACATCCTGGCGCACTCGCTCGATTTCAGCGACCTGGCCGTGTCCGACCTGATGCGCCCGATCAATGAGGTGATCGCCCTGCACGCGAACCACTCGCTCGAGCAGAACCTGGACACGATGCTGCGCAACCGCTTCAGCCGCTATCCCTATTACGATGCCAGTGGCGAGACCGTGCTGGGCGTGGTGCATTTGAAGGACCTGTTCTTCGCGCAGCAGCATGGCAAGCCGGTTGCTTCGCTGGCGCCCTTCCTGCGGCCGGTGGAAACGATTTCGGCGCGCACGCCGGCGCTGGAACTGTTCCGCCGCTTCCGCGAAGGCGCACCGCACTTCGCGCTGATCGGCGAAAAGGGCAAGCGCCCGATCGGCTTCATCACGCTGGACAATCTGCTGGGCGCGATGGTGGGCGAGATCCACGATGAATTCCGCCTGAACGAAAACGACTGGCTCAAGCAGCCCGACGGCACCCTGATCGGCAAGGCCAGCCTGCCGATCTTCTCGCTCGAACGCACGCTGGGCATCGATATCGAGAACGAGGATCTGGGTCTGGAAGATGTGGAATCGGTGGGTGGCCTGATCATGCTCAAGCTGGGCGACATTCCGCGCCAGGGTCAGCGTATCAGCTTCAACTACTTCGATATCGTCGCCAAGAAGATGAACGGCCCGCGCATTTTGCTGGTCAAGGTGATTCCGAAGAGCGCGCGCGGGCATGATTCGGACGACTGGGACTAAGGGGCCGCCGGCAGCAAGCCAAAACCCACGGCTAAAATCCGGGGTCTGACCCGACGGGTCAGACCCCAGCTCTTTGCCGTGGGTTCTAATCGCGCCGCCGGCTCCTTGGCGTGGATTTTAATCTCGCCGCCGGCGCTTGGGCCTCCGGTTTAATCGACGATCCGGTCACTCCAGTTGCGCAGCAATCCCAGCGCCACCGCCAGCAAGGTCGGCCCAATAAACAAACCGACAAAACCAAACGCCAGCACCCCGCCCATCACGCCCAGCAGCACCAGGATGAAGGGCAGGCTGCTGCCGCGGCTGATCAGCATGGGCTTGACCACATTGTCCACCCCGCTGATCAGGAACATCCCCCACACCAGCATGAAAATCCCCCAGCCGGTGCTGCCTTCGTTGAACAGCCACAGCGCCGCACCACCCCAGATCAGCGGCGGCCCCACCGGTATCAGCGACAGCAGGAAGGTCGCCACCGCCAGCAGCGCCACGCCCGGCACGCCGGCGATCAGGAAGCCCAGCGCCGCCACGCCGGCCTGCGCCAGCGCGGTGCCCAGCAAGCCGTACATGACGCCGCGCACGGTGCGGCTGACGGTGTCGGCCACGTCGGCGCCCTGGGGGCCGATCAGACGCTCCAGACCGGCCGCCAGCGCGCGCAGGATGGCCAGGCCATCGCGGTACAGGAAGAAGCTGACAAACACCGCCAGGCTGACCTGGGCCACGCCGCTGCCGAGTACCATGCCGCCGCCCAGCAGGATGCGGCGCGCCGGTTCAAGCAGATTGTGCGCCAGCGCCACCAGCTCCTCGCGGCTGCCCATCAGCTTGCGCAGATAGGCATCGGCCGCCTCGCCCACCAGCGGCAAGTCCTTCAGCCAGGCCGGCGGCGCCAGCGTGTTGGCGTCGATGCCGGCCTTGATCTGTACATACAGGTCCTGGGCATTGTCGGCGACGTTCCAGGTGACCAGCGACAGCGGCAGCAGGATCAGCAGCGTCAGCGAGATGCTCATGATGGCGGCGGCCAGCGTGCGGCGCTGCTTCAGGCGCGCCAGCAGCATCAGGTACAGGGGCCAGCTTGAAATGGTGATGGCGGTGGCGAACAGGATCGCCGCCAGGAAGGGGCGGATGACGATCAGGCAGCCGATGATGAGGAACAGAACCGCGGCAAGCCGGGTATAAGGTTGAAGGCGTTGATCCATGCATCTCCCGAAGCGTTGGGCACCGGCACCGGTAGGTGCGCACGCCGGACGATCCGGCGCGCTGGCGGTGTTTCTCCGTCAGGATAGCAGGCCTGCCATGGTTTCAGGTGCGTTTAGGGAGCGCCGCGGGGCTGAGCCTGTGCCCGTTCGGCACATTCAAGCCCGGCCCAAGGCCGCGCTTAGCCCAGCAACTGCTTCAAATCGTGCACCACGGGCGCGCTGCCCTGGCCGTAACGCATGAACAGGCGGATCTTGCCCTGCTTGTCGAACACATAGGTACCGGCGGTATGGTCGACCGTATAAGTGCCCGGGGTCTTGCCCGGCACCTTGGAATAGAACACCTTGAAGTCGCGCGCCGTCTTGGCGGTCTGCTCGGCGGTGCCATACAGGCCGAGGAAGCGGCTGTCGAAGGATGGCACGTAGGACGCCAGCAGCTTCTGCGTGTCGCGCTCCGGATCGACGGTGATGAACAGTACCTGCACCTGGTCGGCCTGCGGCCCCAGTTCCTTCATCACGGCCGCCATCTCGGCCATGGTGGTCGGGCACACGTCCGGGCACTGGGTATAGCCGAAGAACACCACCACCAGCTTGCCCCTGAAGTCGGCCAGCGAGCGCGGCTTGCCGTTATGGTCGGTCAGCGCGAAATCCTTGACGTAATCGAGGCCGGTCAGGTCGGTGTTCTTGAACACCAGCTTGGGCGCGGCCTGCGGGCCGCAGCCGGCCAGCAGCACGGCGGCCGCCAGCAGCACAGGGACAAACAGTTTTTTCATGGTCACAGTGGCAGGTAGTGATCCACCAGCAGCGCGGCGAACAGCAGCGACAGGTAGATGATCGACCAGGTGAAGGCCTTGCGGGCCACCAGGTCGGTGTAGTGACGGTACATCTTCCAGGCGTAATGCAGGAAGACGGCATTCAGTGCCACCGCGCTGACCAGATAGATCAGGCCACTCATATGCACCGCGAACGGCAGCATGGTGGTGGCGGCCAGCGCGATCGAATACAGCAGCACATGGAACTGGGTGAACGGCAGGCCGTGGGTGACCGGCAGCATCGGCAGGCCGGACTTGGCGTAGTCGTCGCGGCGGTACATGGCCAGCGCCCAGAAATGCGGCGGGGTCCACACAAAAATGATCAGCACCAGCAGCCAGGCCTGCATCGGCACGTCGTTGGCCACGGCGGCCCAGCCCAGCGCCGGCGGCATCGCGCCCGACAGGCCGCCGATGACGATGTTCTGCGGCGTGGCCGGCTTGAGTATCATCGTATAGATGACGGCGTAGCCGACGAAGGTGACGAAGGTCAGCCACATGGTCAGCGGGTTGACCAGCGCATACAGCACCCACATGCCCAGGCCGCCGATGGCGGCCGAGAACAGCGCGGTCTGGGTCGGGCTGATCTCGCCCATGGCCATCGGACGGCGCGCGGTACGCGCCATGCGCGCGTCGATTTCGCGTTCGACCAGGCAGTTGACGGCGAAGGCGGCACCGGCCAGCAGCCAGATGCCCACGGTGGCGGCGACCAGCACGCGCCAGTCGGGCAGGCCAGGCGTGGCCAGCAGCATGCCGATCACGGCGCAGAACACGGCCAGCTGGGTGACGCGCGGTTTGGTCAGCGCCAGGTACTGGGCAATGCGGTTATTCGATTTATGGAGTGCGGTCTGGGTAGTCATCAGTGGTGCCGTGCAGGGGAAGCTTGCGGGTAAACCGCGCTGGCCGCTGCCTTCTGGGCGATCTCGTATTGGAATTTAGCCCGGTAGTTTAACATGGTCAGCAACAGCACCAGCAATGCCGCCCCGGCGTTATGCAGTACCGCCAGCGCCAGCGGGAAGTTCAGGTAGATGGTGGCGATCCCGGTGGCGGCCTGCAGGGCCAGCACGATGGCGATCCGGCGCGCCGTCAGGTACAGGGCCGCGTGGCCCCAGGCCCGGTAGCAGGTGTAGCCGGCCACCAGCACCACCAGCAGCGCGAAGTTGCGGTGTACCCAGTGGATCGCGGTCAGCGCGGCGAAGGGCAGATAGTGGCCGGCGGCGGTCTTGCCCAGCTCGCGCCACAGCGTGAAGCCATGCTCGAAGTCCATCGCCGGCACCAGCTTGCCGCCGCACAGGGGGAAGTCGGTACAGGCCAGGGTGGCGTAGTTGGTGCTGGTCCAGCCGCCCAAGGCCAATTGCACAAACAGCAAGGCGAGGGAGCAGCCGGCCAGCAGGCGGATATTGCGCATCGCCGGCGGCGAGGCCGTCACCGCGCGCACCGGGGCGTGCAGATGGTCCTGGCGCCCGCCATACCAGGTCAGCAGGGCCAGCAGGCCCATGCCCAGCAGCAGGTGGATGGTGACGATCACCGGCTGCAGCTTGAGCGTGACGGTCCAGGCCCCGAAGGCGCCCTGCAGGCAGACGAACAGAAACAGGAAGGTCGGAAACGCCGGAGCGTACTCGGCCTGGTGCGCACGGCGCCACAGGCGCCAGGATTGCACCATCAGCGCCACGGTCAGCACGCCGATGCCCATGGCCAGATAGCGGTGGATCATTTCGATCCAGGCCTTGAGCACGGTGACCGGACCGCCAGGCAGCAGCGCCTCGGCGGCCTTGATTTCCTCATGCGCCAAAAACGGGTTGGCCAGGCCATAGCAGCCCGGCCAGTCGGGGCAGCCCAGGCCCGAATCGGTCAGGCGGGTGAAAGCGCCGAACACGATCAGGTCGAAGGTCAGGAACACGCAGACCCACACCAGCTTGCGGTATTTATTCGCATCCGACGAAGTCCACACCAGCGCCAGCGGCAGCATGGCGACCAGCAATGCGGTAACGCCCATCTGGGCCAGGGTGGCGGTCTGCATGGCGCCTATCCGATCGCCGAAGCTTTGAGCAGCTTGCCAATGTCTTTCTTGACCTTGGCAGGGTCAGGGTCTTTGGGGAAGCGCATCATCAGATGGCCCAGCGGGTCGATCAGATAGATGTGGTCGGCCGCCTGGTCGCCCGGCTGGGCGCCCTCGCCCTGCTCCAGCGGCAGCCACTTGGCCACCGCCGCGGCGTCGGCGCGCAGCATGCGGGTGCCGTCGTTGACGCGCAGTAGCACCGTTTCCAGCGGCTCCTTGTCGGTGATCAGCCAGACGCGCTCGATGCGCTCCATCTCCTTGCCCTGCATGGTGCGCAACTGGCGCATCGCGAACAGCTGGTCCTGGCAGGCTTGCTGGCAGTCGGACGGGCCGACCTTGAGCATGATCCATTTGCCCTTGTAGTCTTCCAGGCTGGCCGGCTTGCCCTCCAGATTGGTGGACGCCAGCGCGGGAATCGGGAAGTCGCGCGGGTCGATCAGCGCGCCGTAATTGGTGCGCCCGCTGGGCTTGACCACGTAATAGGCGAAATACGAGCCGATCAGCGGCATCGCGCACACGGCCAGCACGGCCAGCAGCTTCCAGCGGCCGGCGACGGTGCGCTGGCGTTCCTGCACATTAGCTTGCACTTGCGGTTCCACTTTCGTTTCCACTTTTCTTATTACCTTTAAATCCAGTTACGACAAAAAACAGAAAGGCCATCAGCGCCAGCGCATACCACTGGAAGGCATAGCCGCGGTGCTTGTCCACGCCCAGCGCCGGTGCCGGCCAGTCGCGCACCATGGCGGTATCGTCGCCAGCGCCGGCGCCGGCGGCCTTGGCCGGCGCGCTTTGCTCCAGCACCAGCGGCTGCAAGCTCAGACCGCTGGCGGCGGCCAGCTCGGCCGGCGTGGCATTCTGTACGATGGCGCCCGCCTGCAGCGCAGGAGCGGTGCCCAGTTGCATCACATGGCCGGCGCCGCGGCGCGCATAGCCTTCGATCTCGACCTCCCCCGCCGGCGTCAGATAGGCTGGCAGGGTTGCGCGTGCGGCCATATTGCGCGGCAGCCAGCCGCGCGCGACCAGCACATGGGTAGTGCTACCGCTTATTTTAAACGGCATCAGCAAATAAAACCCGGCCCGCCCTTGATAAGGACGGTTATCCAGATACAGTGCCCAATCGGCAACAAAACTGCCGCGCAGGCGCAGGCGACGGAATTCCAGCGCTTCGGCGGCGGCCGGGCTGAGCACGCTGCCGTCGAGCAGCACGGGGGCCGCGGCATTGCCGTCAGTCAGCTTTTGCTCCAGAGCCACTTTCTCGGCGGCACGGTGGCGCTGCCAGTTGCCCAGCGCGATGCCCAAGGCCACCACGGCCAGCATGGCGATAAAGGGAATCCATCGAAATCGAAAGGTCTTACGCATTACAATGGTGGCTTCACTCATATTGCCCGGGTCCGTCACATGAAAATTGCCGTTGCCATCGCCTTTATCCTGATCCTGGGCAGCCTAGGATCGGCGCTGTTCTATCTGATGCGCGACAAGGGAAAGAACAATAATACCGTGCGCGCGCTTGGCTTGCGGGTCGGTTTTTCTATCGCGCTGTTCCTGCTGATTCTGCTGGCCAACAAGCTCGGCTATATTCAGCCGACCGGCATCCGATAACGCTGCCAGGCGCTGCGGCGCCCCATAAAAAAAAACCGCATCCGGGCATTGGCCCGCATGCGGTTTTTTATCGCCGGGCGGCGCGCTCGCCGCGCACCCGGCTTACGGCATCGCTTACAGCCAGTAGACCACGACGTACAGGCCCAGCCAGACCACGTCGACAAAGTGCCAGTACCAGGCCGCGCCTTCGAAGGCGAAGTGGTTGTCGGCCGTGAAGTGGCCCTTCAGTACCCGGTACAGCACCACCGACAGCATGATCGCGCCCATCGTCACGTGGAAGCCGTGGAAGCCGGTCAGCATGAAGAAGGTCGAACCGTAGATGCCCGAGGTCAGTTTCAGGTTCAGCTCGCTGTAGGCGTGCATGTATTCGTAAGCCTGGAAGCCCATGAACACGGCGCCCAGCAGCACGGTGGCGGCCAGCCAGAAGGCGGTCTTGGCACGATGGCCGGCGCGCAGCGCATGGTGCGAGATGGTCAGCGTCAGGCCCGAGGTCAGCAGCAGCGCGGTGTTGATGGTCGGAATCGGGAACGGACCCATGGTGCGGAACTCTTCCACGGTGCCGGCCGGGCCGACATTGCCCCAGTGGGCGGCGAAGTCTGGCCAGATGAATTTATGGTCCAGGTCGCCCAGCCACGGCATGGTGATCGCGCGGGCATAGAACAGCGCGCCGAAGAAGGCGCCGAAGAACATCACTTCGGAGAAAATGAACCAGGCCATCGACCAGCGGTAGGAATGGTCGACGCGCTGGCCATACAGGCCTTTTTCGGACTCGGCGATGGCGTCGCCGAACCAGAAATACAGCACGGTGATGATGGCGGCCAGACCGATAAAGTTCAGGTAAGGACCCCAGGAAACATCATTGACCCAGGCCGACGCCCCGATCATGGTCGTCAGCAGGCTGATACCGGCCAGCATCGGCCACTTGGACGGACCTGGCACGAAGTAGTACGGCGCCGCGGCGTTATGTGAACTCATCTTCATCTCCCTCAATCTAACTATTCGAGAATGCTACTGTTTTTAATGTACGACAACCAATTTCACGATCGTGATCAGGACGGCGATAAAGATGGCCGCCGCCAGCACGCCCGCGATGATGATGTGCACCGGGTTCAGCCTGGCTGAATCGGTGTCGAAATCGCTTTTCCTGCGCAGGCCGAAGAAGGACCAGACCACGGCCTTCAGCGAATACATAAAGGACGCCTGGGGGCGCTTATCCGGATCGGCCATGCTTCATCCTGTTCATTGTGCGGCCGTCTTGTCCAGACCGCCTACTTCAAAAAACGTATACGACAGCGTGATCGTCTTCACCTCTTTCGGCAGCGCCGGATCGATGAAGAACACCACCGGCATCTGGCGCGCCTCGTTCGGTTTCAGCGTCTGCTGTTTAAAGCAGAAACATTCGACCTTCTTGAAGTGCGGCGTCGCGCTTTGCGGCGCGTAGCTCGGGATCGCCTGGGCGTTCACCGTGCGCGACTGGGTGTTGACCACCTCGTACATCACCGTGACCAGCTCGCCCGGATGCACCTTCATGCTGCTTTGCACCGGACGGAAGCGCCAGGGACCCTGGGCATTGCCGTCGAACTCCACCGTCACGCTGCGGCTCAGGTCGACCTGGGTATTCTTGTCCAGGCTGACCGTGCCGTCCGGTTGTGTGAGCACGTTAATGCCCAGCACTTCGCACAACTGCTTGTAGACCGGAATGAGCGCATAGCCAAAGCCAAACATCAGCACCGCGATGACAATCAGCTTGCCCAGCATGGTGCGGTTCAGGCCGCGCGTTTCGGTCTGGTGTTGCGACTCCACGTCAGCCCAGCCAGAAACGTTTGGCGAACACCGACAGGAAGAAGAACAGCGCGACCGAGGCCAGGATCAGTCCGGTACGCAGATTGTTCGGTTTCTTTTGCAAAGACATCACGGCTTCCTTCGGAAGGGGCGGACCGCGAGCGGTCCGCCATCTCCATTATTTGAACTGAGGCGGGGTTTCAAAGGTGTGGAACGGGGCCGGGCTAGGCACGGTCCATTCCAGGCCTTCGGCGCCTTCCCATGGCTTGTCGGCCGCCTTCTTGCCGCCGCGGATGGTCGGCAGGACCACGCAGAACAGGAAGAACACTTGCGACAGGCCGAAACCGAAGGCGCCGATGGTGGCCACCATATTGAAATCGGTGAACTGCGACGGGTAGTCGGCATAACGGCGCGGCATCCCCGCCAGTCCCAGGAAGTGCATCGGGAAGAAGGTGATGTTAAACGTGATCAGCGACAGCCAGAAGTGCAGCTTGCCCATGGTTTCGTTGTACATATGGCCGGTCCATTTCGGCGACCAGTAGTAGAAACCGGCGAACAGGGCGAACAGCGAGCCGGCCACCAGCACGTAGTGGAAGTGGGCCACGACGTAGTAGGTGTCCTGCAGCTGGATGTCGATCGGGGTCACGGCCAGGATCAGGCCGGTGAAGCCGCCCATGGTGAACACGAAGATGAAGCCGACCGAGAACAGCATCGGGGTTTCAAAGGTCATCGAACCGCGCCACATGGTGGCGATCCAGTTGAACACTTTCACGCCGGTCGGCACCGCGATCAGCATGGTGGCATACATGAAGAACAGCTGGCTGGTCACCGGCATGCCGGTGGCGAACATGTGGTGGGCCCAGACGATGAAGGACAGGATCGCGATCGACGCGGTCGCGTACACCATCGAAGCGTAGCCGAACAGCTGCTTGCGTGCGAAGGCCGGCAGGATCTGCGAGACGATGCCGAAGGCCGGCAGAATCATGATGTAGACCTCGGGGTGGCCGAAGAACCAGAAGATGTGCTGGTACATGACCGGGTCGCCGCCGCCGGCGGCGTTAAAGAAGGAGGTACCGAAGTGACGGTCGGTCAGGGTCATGGTAATCGCACCGGCCAGCACTGGCATCACGGCGATCAGCAGGTAGGCGGTGATCAGCCAGGTCCAGCAGAACATCGGCATTTTCATCAGCGTCATGCCGGGCGCGCGCATGTTCAGGATGGTGACGACGATGTTGATCGAACCCATGATCGAGGAGGCGCCCATCAGGTGCATCGCGAAAATGGCCATGTCCATGCCTGGGCCCATCTGGCTCGACAGCGGAGCGTACAGGGTCCAGCCGGCGGCGGTCGCGCCGCCTGGCACCAGGAAGGAGGTGGCCAGCAGGATCGCGGCCGGTGGCAGCAGCCAGAACGAGAAGTTGTTCATGCGTGCGAAGGCCATGTCGGAAGCGCCCACTTGCAGCGGGATCATCCAGTTGGCGTAGCCGACGAAGGCCGGCATGATCGCGCCGAACACCATCACCAGGCCGTGCATGGTGGTCAGCTGGTTGAAGAACTCCGGCTGGAAGAACTGCAGGCCCGGCTTGAACAGCTCGGTGCGGATCATCAGGGCCAGCACGCCGCCCGACAGCAGCATGATGAAGGAGAACCACAGGTACAGGGTACCGATGTCCTTGTGGTTGGTGGCAAACAGCCAGCGCGACAGTCCGTGCGGATGGTCGTGCGCGTGATCGTGGTGATCGTGTGCGTGATCCAAAGTGCTTGTGCTCATGTGAAGCTCCTAATTACTTGCGTGCAGCCACGACTTCGGCTGGTTGAACGATGTTTTCGGCGGCCTTGTTCGACCAGTTATTGCGGGTATAGGTGATGACTGCCGCAATGTCCGTGTCCGACAGCTGTTTCCAGCCTGGCATTTCGCTTGGGAACTTGCCGCTCTTCTTGCCGTGCAACAGAACGTTGATCTGTTCGGCTTTCGGGCCGTTCACCACTTCCGAGCCATCGAGGGCGGCGAAAGCGTTCGGGATGCCCTTGCCGTTGGCCTGGTGGCAGACCGCGCAGTTGGCCGTGTAGACTTTTTCACCCTTGGTTTTCAGTTCGTCGATGGTCCAGGTCTTGTTGGGATCATCGGCCAGTGCCGCCATTTCTTTTTTCTTGCCGTCGACCCAGACCTTGTACTCCTCGGCCGTGACGACTTTGACGACGATAGGCATGAAGGCGTGTTCCTTGCCGCACAGCTCGGCGCAGGCGCCGCGGTAGGTACCGGTATGCTCGGCCTTGAACCAGGTGTCGCGCACGAAACCAGGGATCGCATCCTGTTTGACGCCGAAGGCCGGCACCGACCAGGCGTGGATCACGTCATTGGCGGTGGTGACGATACGGATTTTCTTGTGCACCGGAACGACCACTTCGTTGTCCACTTCCAGCAGGTAGTTTTCACCACGGGCTTCGGTCGGCTCGACGCCAGGACCGCCCACTTGCGCGCGCGGGGTCGACAGGTTGGACAGGAAGGCAATGCCCTCGCCCTCGCCCTTCAGGTAGTCATAGCCCCATTTCCATTGCATGCCGGTGGCTTTGATGGTGATGTCGGCGTTCGAGGTGTCTTTCATGCCGACCACGGTACGGGTCGCCGGCAGCGCCATGCCGATGACGATCAGGAAAGGCACGATGGTCCAGGCGATTTCGACCGCGGTCGATTCGTGGAAGGTCGCCGGCTTGTGGCCCAGCGATTTACGGTGCTTGAAGATCGAGTAGAACATCACGCCGAATACGGCGACGAAGATCACCATACAGATGACCATCATCCAGGTGTGCAGGTCGTAAATCTCGGTGGCGATTTGCGTGGCGGGCGGCTGCAGGTTCAGTTCATATCTGACCGGACCGCCGGTACCGCCAGTCGCTGCTGCATACGTGCCTGCCGCCGTCGTCGCGGCATCGGCCGCCCACGCCGGGATACCGGCTGCTGTCAACGACAGCCCGAGCATCAACGATTGAAGTCGCTTTGCATGTTTCATGTTTTCCCCAACCACCCAAAAAAATAGAAATATTTTTTAAACGGCACCGGGTTTCGCTGCTCTGAACCGACGCCGCTCCTTAAACACCTACAGGCCCCATGCCGGCCTGCGCGAATTGCTTCACACCTGCACAGCGGGACCTTGACTTCTGCCTGTATATCTCCACATACATATTATGTATTTACAGGCATTCATTCTCATTCATGCAATCCGTCTAAATAACTCAAAAACCCGATTACGGCCTTGAAGTTCTGACAAAATTAGTCAACGATTATATCGAACAAATTCTTTATTTATCAAGAAAAATACCATGCGCGCAGAGGGAAAAGCCCCTGCGTGTGCGCCCTTGCGACACCCCTGGCTTGCGGCCCAGCCTCCATGCCAAAACACGTTGCGGGAACTTAGCGCGGTTTGCGCGGCAGGTCGAAGCGGATAATGGCTTCTCCCTTGGAAGTTACCCGGGGCGCAGGCCGAAAAGCATGACCGTATATTATTTCAAAAGTCAGCCCTAATTTACCATCGGGACGTCGCATTCTTTCTAAAGCTGCCAGTAATGTGGCTTTTCCGCCCTTTCCCAGCAAGCCGCGGCGGCGGGTACTGAGCGGATTACCGCCTAGGGCGCGCACATCGGCCAGCAAGGCCTCGGCCGTACTATAGGTGACGGTAATCGTTTCCATATCCAGAACCGGGGTGGAAAAGCCCGCTTCCACCAATTGATCGCCAAAATCGTGCATATCGACGAAGGGCAAGGCGTGTGGCGCCAGATCCACGTCGTTGAAGGCGGCGCGCAATTCCTTGAAGGTATCCGGGCCGAAGCAGGAAAACATCAGCAGACTGTCCACCCGCAGCACGCGGCGCCATTCGGCGAACACGCGGTCGGGCTGGGGATGCCAGTGCAGGGCCAGGTTCGACCAGACCAGGTCGACGCTGCCCGGCGCCAGCGGCAGGTCGGCGAAGTCGCCGCACAGCAGGTCGACGCCGGCCTTGGCCGGGATCAGGCGCTGCAGCAGCTGGTTCAGGCCGGCCAGGCGGGAAGCCGGGGCGCGCGCGCCGCGCACCATCGCCTCGGAGGCGTCGAGGCCGAGGATGTGGGCGGCAGGATAATCTTTTTGCAATAGTTCCAGATCAGCACCGGCGCCGCAGCCGGCGTCCAGCACCCGGCGCGGGGCGATCTTGACCAGTTCCAGGCGCTCGTGCATGCGCGAGGCGATCTCGCGGCGCAGAAAGTCGGACGGCAGGATGCGCTCGGGCCGGGAAAACAGGGCGCGTACGCGCTCCAGATCAATCGGCGCGCTGAATTTGGGCGGGTTGGCAGGCACTTGCATAGTTCAATGGGGCGAAGATGAGATAATGCCGGCAGTGTACATGGTTGAAGGCAAACCCGATGCTTCCGGTCCTGACGCCCCTGCGCCACCCACGCTGGCGCCTTGCCAACTGGCGCGCCGCGCTGTCCGCGGGCGCGCTGCTGCGTGGCCTGTTGCCCGCTTGCTGCGCCCTGTGCGGCGGCGCCAGCGATGATGCCTTGTGCGCATTTTGCCGGTCGCGCTATTGCGGCGGGCCGCCTGCCTACTGCCCACGCTGCCCGCGCTGCGCCAATCCGCTGGCGGCAAGCGCGCATGCCACGGCGGCGGCGCTCACACCGGCCAGCGCGCCGCTGCGGTATCCGGCGTCGGCGCTCCCCGATTCAGCGGCTGGGGGACTACGGGCGGTTTCCCGCAAGACGGGCCGGATAGCGCCGCAATCGCCACTGTGCGGACACTGCCTGAGCACGCCTTCGGCCTTCGATGCGACGGTGAGCGCGCAGGAATACGCGGCGCCGCTGGATCAACTGGTGCTGCAACTGAAATTTGGCGCGCGGCTGGCACTGGCGCCGCTGATGGCGGGCATGCTGGCCGAGGCGGTGCTCAGGGCGGCCACGCCGGCCGATGCCAGCGAAGGGCACGGCGGCTTCGAACTGCCCGCCCTGCTCTGCCCGGTGCCGCTGGGACCGCGGCGGCTGGCCGAACGGGGCTTTAATCAGGCACTGGAAATTGCCCGGCCGCTGGCGCGGGTCTTGCGCCTGCCGCTGTATCCGCGCCTGGCTTGCCGGCTGCGCGACACGGCGGCGCAGAGCAGCGTGGCACCGGAGCAGCGCCGCCAGAATATCGCCAAGGCCTTTGTGCTGCCGGACCCGGCGCTGGTGCGCGGGCGCCACGTCGGCATTGTCGATGATGTCATGACCAGCGGCCAGACCTTGGACGAGCTGGCCGCGACACTGAAACGGCATGGCGCCGTCAGGGTCAGCAATCTGGTGTTTGCGCGCACGCCGCCGCACTGAGGCCGCGCGGCGCCTGCCATCAATATGGATTAATGAGGAGAACGCTTTGTTTCACGTCGTACTGGTACAACCCGAAATTCCGCCGAATACCGGCAACGTCATCCGCCTGTGCGCCAACACGGGGGTGCAACTGCACCTGATCGAGCCGCTCGGCTTTCCGCTGGAAGACTCCAAGCTCAAGCGCGCCGGCCTGGACTACCATGAATATGCGCGCATGCAGGTGCACAAGGACTGGGACGCCTTCCTGGCCGCCGTCCAGCCCGTGCCGGAGCGCATGTTCGCGATGACCACGCATGGCTCGTCGCCGTTTGCCGAACAGAGCTTCGTGCCGGGCGATGTGTTCGTGTTCGGGTCCGAGACGCGCGGGCTCGATCCGGCCTTCCGCGAGAGTTTCCCCACAGGCCAGCGCATCCGCCTGCCGATGCGGCCGGATAACCGCAGCCTGAATCTGTCGAATACCGTCGCCGTGGTGGTGTTTGAAGCCTGGCGCCAGAATGGTTACGCCGGCGGGGGGTAAGCTTGGCGGGCC
>JABTBR010000078.1 GCA_013284265.1 Oxalobacteraceae bacterium
ACTCCGTTTTGCGAGGAGGCGAACTATAGCAAACGCCTATCGGCATTGGCAAGATCTTTCTAAATATTAATAAAGCCTTGGCACTAAGCTTGCTACATAGGAGGCAGGCAGGGCTGCGTCCCAGAGACAAGGCGCATTCCTTTGCTCACATTCTGCACAGGTGCTACATTATGGAACACCTGTGGAGCGCCAAAAGAGCCGCAAATAGCGGCCCCCGGAGATATAGAGAACAATATGCATAGCCAGACTGCTCCAGATCTGAACAGTTCCCTCGCGTCCGTCGCAGGCGGCACGAGTGCTAAAGAATGGGCGGAGAAGATGCCGCTTATTATTGAGACATCCCACCAGCGCTCCCAGGCCTTCGGCCTTCAGCCCGACGGCCATGCCGATTTCAGCCCGATCCACCGCGGCGACCTGCACGCCCTGATCGAACAGAACCGGCTGCTGCACGCCCACGCCGTGCCGGCGATGGAAACGCTATACCAGCAAATCGTCAACACCCACAATATGGTGATCCTCACGGATGCCTGCGGCATCATCGTGCATTCGCTGGGCGATGACGACTTCCTGGAAAAAGCCAACCGGGTCGCCCTGCAACCGGGCGTGGCCTGGTCCGAGGAGAGCAAGGGCACCAACGCGATTGGCACCGCCATCGCCGAAAAGCTGCCCGCGCTGGTCCATGCGGAACAACACTATCTGTCAGCCAATCACTTCCTTACTTGCTCCGCCGCCCCGATCAGCGACCATCTGGGCAACGTGATCGGCGTGCTCGATGTCTCGGGCGACCAGCGCAGCTTCCACAAGCACACCATGGCGCTGGTGCGCATGTCGGCACTGATGATCGAGAACCAGCTGTTCTCCAGTACCTTCGAGGATGCGATCACCCTGCACTTCCATGCGCGGCCAGAGTTTATCGGCACACTAATGGAAGGCATTGCTTCCTTCAGCCCTGGCGGCCGTTTTCTGGCAGCCAACCGCAATGGCCTGTTCCAACTGGGGCTCCCCTATGCGGCGCTGCAAACCCAAACCTTCAGCTCCCTGTTTGGTCTGCCCGTCTCCGCCCTCTATGACCACTACCGCACCGCCACGCCCGGCCTGCTGAATCTATGCCTGCACAGCGGCGTGCGCGTATATGGCCGCGCCCAGCTTCGACTGTCCAACGGCGTGTTCCAGCAATCGCTGGCCGAGACCGACGTCCAATCTCAGGCTCCGGCGCCCTATGCCCATTCGGCAGGCAACGCCGCCAATACCGCGCGCCGCCTGTCCGGCCTGCGCTATCTGCGCACCGGCGACCCGCAACTGGAACTGGTGATTGAAAAAGTGGGCAAGGTGCTGGGGCGCGACATCCCTATCATGATCATGGGCGAAACCGGCACCGGCAAGGAACTGCTGGCCCAGGCAATCCACAACGATTCACCGCGCGCACTCGGCCCCTTCGTGCCGGTCAATTGCGCCTCGATTCCCGAGACCCTGATCGAATCCGAATTATTCGGCTACGAAGACGGCGCCTTCACCGGCGCACGCAAGAAAGGCGCGCTGGGCAAGATCCAGCAGGCCAATGGCGGCACCCTGTTCCTCGACGAGATCGGCGACATGCCTTTCAGCCTGCAGGCACGCCTGCTGCGCGTGCTGCAGGAACGCATGGTGACGCCGCTCGGCAGCGGCAAATCGATTCCCGTCAACGTGGAGCTGATCTGCGCCACCAACCATAATCTGCGCGAGCGCATGGCCAAGGGCCTGTTCCGCGAGGATTTGTACTACCGCCTGAATGGCCTGGTGGTCAAATTGCCGCCGCTGCGCGAACGCACCGATCTGGAAACCGTGGTCAAGAAGATCCTGGCCAGCGAATCGGGCGGCACCCAGCATGCACTGTCCGCCGAGATCATGCTGCTGTTCCGGCAGCACAAATGGCCGGGCAACTTCCGCCAGTTGACCAATCTGCTGCGTACCGCACTCGTGATGGCCGGCGACGAACATGAAATCTGCCTGCGCCACATGCCGGACGACTTCCTCGACGATATCGAACTGACCCACGCCCACGACAACAGCGCCGGCACCGAACGGATGGTGGCCGCCGGCGCGAATCTGGAAGAGATGGAACTGACCGCCATCCTGAAATCGCTGGAGGCGAACGGCGGCAATGTCTCGGCCACCGCGCGCGCGCTGGGCGTGTCGCGCAACACGATCTACCGCAAGCTGCCCAATCTGAAATAGCCGGCCGCGCCGCACGGTCTGGCCAGCTGCCGGCATACCGCTGCGCGCGTTCATGCCTCACGCGGGAAAGTCGCCGAACGCCAGACCGCCCCCCGCTTATCGACCGTCAGCAGGTCGACTGCGGGCAAACGCGCCGCCATGGCCCGCGCGCGCTCCCGGCCCATCACCATGAATGCCGTCGACAAACCATCGGCCAGCATCGCCGTCGGCGCCAGCACGGATACGGCCGCCAGCTCCCGCGGTGAATCGCCCGCTTGCGGATCGAAGATATGGTGATGCGCAAAGTCCGGCGTGAACGCCGATGCATAGTCACCTGAGGTCGCCAGCCCGCAGCCGCGCAGATCCAGCGTGGCTGCCAGCGCGGCGGCATCGCGCGGATCGCGGATGCCCAGTTTCCACGGCGTGCCCGCCGCCTTGCTCCCGCGTGCGGCGAACTCGCCGGTATCGAGCAGGGCATGGCGAATGCCATGTGCCTGCAAGGCCGCCATTGCCTGATCCGCCGCATAGCCCTGCGCCAGACCATTCAGGGTCAGCGCCATCCCTGGCCGCCGGAAATGCACGCCGCCGCGGCCGAACTCCAGCTCGCGCCAGTCAACCAGCTGCGCCGCCCGCCGCCGCTCCGCCTCGGACGGCAAACCGCCCCGCGCGGCCGCCGCGCTGAATACCTGCCACAGGGGCTGCACCGTGATATCGAAGGCGCCGCCGCTCAGCTGCGACAACTGGCGTGCCTGCTCCAGCACAGCCAGCAGGCGTGGATCGGGCCGCGCCAGCGATCCGCGTGCATTGAGCTGATGCACCTGGCTGGCGGGATCGTAAATACTCATCAGGCGATCGACCGCCAACGCGGCCTGTAACGCCGCGTCGATACCGGCATGCGCCTGCACCGCATCGTCATGCACAACGGTGACCCCGATGGTGGTGCCAAACGCCAGCGCCGCACCGCGATAGACCGTGCCACCGGCCGAATGGGCGATGGCGGCCATGCCGCCAATAGCGCCGAATGCGGCGCAAACAAAGGTACGGCGTTTCATCGGCGACTCCCGCTGGCGGAAACAATTGGAATGGTGCGCGCCAGCTTGCGCTCCATGATCAGAGGTGCGCACTGGGTATCGCTGGCATGAATCACCACGCAATCCATGCATTGGAAGCATTCGGCGTAGACAATCTCTCCGCCAGGCTTGATCGCCTGGTAGTCGCAGCGATGGCGGCAAGTCTGGCAGGGGGTGCCGCATTCGGCCCGGCGCGGAATCCAGTTCAGCATGCGCAACTTGCCCATCAGCGCCAGCAGGGCGCCGAGCGGACACAGATAGCGGCAGTAGAATTTATAGACAAACGCCGACGCCAGCAGCAGACCAGCGGCATAGGCGACGAACGGCCAGGAGCGTACGAAGTTCAGGGTAATCGCAGTCTTGAACGGCTCCAGCTCCAGCAGCAGGTCGGTAACCGATCCGGGCCACAGCGCACTGATTACAATGACGGCCAGCAGAACATACTTCAACCACTTGAGCCTGGCGTCAGCGATCCGCCCCAGCCGCCACTGCGGCACGCGCAGCAGGCGCGCCGCCTTGCCGACCAGTTCCTGCAGCGCGCCGAAGGGACATAGCCAGCCGCAAAATGTACCGCGCCCCCACAGCAGCAGCGACACCAGCACGAACACCCACAGCAATGCGCTGACCGGATCGAACAGCAGGAAAGCCAGGCTGCGCCCCGCCATCAGCGCCTGAAGCGCGCCGGTCAGCTGGACGATCGACAGTTGCCCCTGCGCCGCATAGCCGACAAAGCCCACCGTCAGCAGCAGGAAGCCGAGCCGGAACATCTTGAAGCGCCCGGCCCTTGCCGTCAGCCGCCGCTGCAAGGTCAGCGCGGCACCGAGCAGCGCCAGGATGAATACCAGCGCCAGCAACTCGTAGCGGCGTTCCTGCCAAACGCCATCCCAGGACTTGCTGCCGCCCTGCGCCGCCACGTAGAAGCGCGCTGGCACACGGTAGCTCAGCTGCAGATCGCGCACAATCCGTTCCGGATAAATGACACCCTTGTTGCGCGTGACAGGGAAACTGAGCTCCAGCGCCCCGGCCGGGTCCAGGCCGGCCTGACTGATCACGCGCAGCGCCTGCACGCTGTAACCCTGCAGCGCTGTGTCGTTGAGCGCCAGCTCCAGATCGAGGTCGCGCATTTCCAGCGGCAAGCCATCCTGCTTGAGCAGCGCCCGATCGGGCACGCTGCCGCGCACGAAATTCTCGCCACTCAAACTCCAGGTGCCAGAACTGATCAGCAGCAGCGCATGGTCGCCGGGATTCATGCGTCCGGCCAGCGTGCGCCAGCCCCTGGGTGTGAGCAGATTGCGCCCCGCCGTGGGCACAGATACCAGCGCCACATAAAGATCGAGAAACACCTCATCCGGCCTAGACAAAGCCTGCGCATCCAGCCCCGCCCCCGCACTGCCCTTGAACAGCCGCTCCATCTCGCGCTGCGTCACCCGCAGATGGCGCACCAGCCCCGCATCCAGCAACTGCGCCAGCGTCATCGCCTCAAACAGTTCCGGCCGCACCCGCGCGATCATGTCCGGATCACGGCCTTGCGCGAAACCCAGTTTGGTCCGCGCCACCTGCAGGGCCGCCGCCAGCACGCTCTGATTGATGATGCGCACCGAGGCGGTGGCCTTGGCCACACCGTCGATGCGCGCATGCGCTTCATCCTGCCAGCGCGCGTGGGCCGCACCATTGTCGATGCCGATGTTCTGCTTGAGCGACAGGCCCTTGTACTGGCGCACGAACTGGAGCAGCGGTTCCTCGCCCAAGCCATCGAGGAATACCGGCTCGTGGTGGGACAGCACCGCCACCTCCAGAAAGCCGCCCTGCGCATCGATCGCCACCAGCAAATTCAGCGGAACGCCGGAAAAGCCCGGCACCGGCGCCAGGTCGAGCGACTCAAAAGCATAACCGGCCAGTTCGGTGACTGTGCCATTCTGGCGAAACAGCGGCCACACCGGCAGGCCGGAGTCACGCTCGCCCACCATCATGGGTGCAGGGAAGCGCCGCATCAGGTCCTGCTTGTTCAGCACTCCGGCGTGCGCCGGTGCCATGAACACCAGCGCCAGTAAAATGCAAGCAATTGTCCGCATCAGCGTCAGCATGTGGCAGGCCACGGTTCGCACAGTTCGCATGGTTGTCTCATCCGGCGCGGCGCCTTGCGGGCCGCCGCGCCACTACCTGTCAGAAGAAGATGATGCCGCCCAGGGATACGCCGTTCAGTTTCGCCTCGGCGCCGCCAAAGGATTTGGAACGGGTCTGCGCCAGCTCCCCCACCAGCGTGATCGCGCTGGTCAGCGAGTAGTACATGCCCGCCGTCAGGTTCGCGTTCGACTTCAGGCCGCCCGTGCCTGGCGTGGCCTCGTCGTTGCGGCTGATGCCATAGCTCAGTCCCAGCTTGAGCTTGTCGCTGGTCTTGTAACTACCCTGCAGCAGAACGTGCTTGGAAGTCACGTCGCCCTGGTCGGCGTCCGACAGAATGCCAAGTCCCTTGCCGCTCTGGACGTTCGCCAGCATGCCGAAGGCGCCGGCCTGATACGACGCGCCGGCCTCGAGACCGGTCATCGTCAGGTCGTCCTTGGTGGTCCCCTGCGCGGTGAACTTCTGCGACTTGGCGCCCAGCCAGCCCTTGAAGCCATCGGCCGCATAGCTCATCTGCGCCTGCAGTTGCGGGCTCGATTTGGCCGAGTAGGCCGAGCCGGCCACGATAGGCGTATCGGCCACCGGGCTGACCAGCGCCACGTCGAAGCCGATGCCCGACGCCGACTTCGGTGCGCTGTAGGCCACCTGCCCGTAGTAGCCCATATAGCTGTAGCCCGCGCCGATATGGCCCAGCGTGACGCGGCCGCGCTGGGTGGCCTGCACCGGTGCGCCCACGCCGATCAGGGTCATGTCGCCGAAGATCGCGTTCGAGCCGAAGATGCCGTTGTCGCGCCCCAGTTTGAGTGTGCCCATGCTGGCATTGCCAAACGTGAAAAAGGCCTGGCGCACATCGACGCCGCTGTTTTGCGCAATCGCGCTATCGGTCGCGGTGGCGTTGTAGATTCCGATCAGGGCCTTGACGTCGTAGTCGCCCTGGTGCGAGCTGGCCGAGGTCACCAGTCCGTTCGGCAGCAGGCCATTGCCGATGGTGGTACGGTTATTTTCGCCGCCGCAGCCCAGCCCCTGGCTGGCCAGCGCCAGCCCGCCGACCGCGTCTCCGCTGCACGACACTTGCGTGTAGTAGGCGTTGACGATGCCACCGACCGACACATTCCAGTCGCCGGCCTTCAGGTCCACCGCCTGCGCCGATTGGGTTGCCCCCGCCGCCAATGCGCCCAGCATAAAAATTCGCTTCATCGTTATCCCCTTGTTGTTCTGGTTTGATTAGATACATCACTGTTGATGTACCTTCACTTTCGCAATTCGCGTGCCCGCCGGCACAAGGGGAAAATCAGCATGCACAAGACCATTTGCTGCGCAAATTCGGATCAGCCGCCGCCTCCACTGTTCCGAATCTGACCGTTGCGGCATGCGCACGGAGCGGCGCGCGCAAAGCGAGCGCGCAAAAAAAACTGACGGCCTGGGCCGTCAGCAAAAAGCGTTCACCCGGGTCCGGAGACGGTTACCTGGGCAAGAACGAACGCCGATTCAACGCTATCATTTGGCTGGCAATTTGAATACCCATACCGAACCGCCCTGCTCCAGGAAGTTGACCTTCTTGGCGACCTCGCCACCCCACAGTGGCACCGCGCCACCCCAGCCCGACACCACGGCCACATACTGCGTATCGCCGTCCTGCCAGGTAACCGGAGGCGCGACAACGCCGGAGCCGGTCTGGAATTTCCACAGTTCTTTTCCGCTCTTGGCATCGAGCGCTTTCAGATAACCTTCCGGAGTGCCATAGAACACCAGGCCTCCGGCGGTGGTCATCACGCCACCCCACAACGGCGCATTGTTCTTCACTTCCCAGACGATCTTGCCGCTTTTCGGATCGACCGCGCGCAGTGCGCCGATGTAATCCTCGTTGAGCGGACGGATGGTAAAGCCCGCGCCCAGGTAGGCGCCGCCTTTCTTGTAGCTGATCGGCTCATTCCAGATATCCATGCCCCATTCATTGGCCGGCACATAGAACAACCTGGTCTGCGGGCTGTAGGCCATCGGCATCTGGTTCTTCGCACCGAGGAAGGCCGGCGCCGAGAATACGGTGCTGCCCTTCTTGCCCTCCTCTCCCTTGGTCGGATCGCCTGGACGGTTTTCCTTGATGAAGTTAGGCCGCCCCGTCTTCAGATCGATGCTGCTGGCCCAGGTGATTTTTTTCACGAAGGGGAAGGCGTTCTGCAGCTTGCCGTTATTCGCGTCGATCACGTAGAAGAAGCCATTGCGGTCGGCCTTGCCGCCGTAACGCTTGCCGTCCATATCGAAGGTGACAAATTCATTGGCGCCGTCGAAATCCCAGGAATCGTTGGGGGTGTTCTGATAAGCCCATTTGATCTGGCCGGTCTTCACATCGAGCGCCACCGTCGAGGAGGAGTAAAGATTGTCGCCGGGACGCAGGTGGCTGTTCCAGGGCGCCGGATTGCCGGTGCCGAAGTAGGCCAGCCCGGTCTTGACGTCGTAGGTACCGCCCATCCAGGTGGAGGCGCCGCCAGTCTTCCACAGGTCGCCCGGCCAGGTCTTGTTCAGCGTACCGGAAATGCCGTTGTCGATCTGCTTGCCGTCCTTGTCGTAGCGGTAGCCCATATGGCCTTCCACCGTTGGACGGCTCCATACCAGTTCGCCCGTCATCGGATTGCGCGCCTCGACCCGGCCGACGATGCCAAACTCGCCGCCGGACACGCCGGTCAGCAGCAGGCCGTTGGCGATCAGCGGGGCCGCCGTCATCGAGTAGCCGGCCGCATAGTCGTCGACCTTCTCTTTCCAGACCACCTTGCCGGTATCCTGGTCGAGCGCCACCAGTTGCGCGTCGAGCGTACCGAAGATCACCAGGTTGCCAAACAGGGCGGCGCCGCGGTTGACCACATCGCAGCAGGGCATGATGCCATCGGGCAGGCGGTGCTCATACTTCCACAGTTTGGCGCCGGTCTTCAGGTCGATCGCGAAAATGCGCGAATACGAGGCGGTGACAAACATCTTGCCTTTGTAGATCAGCGGCTGCGACTCCTGGCCGCGCTGTTTCTCGCCGCCGAAAGAGAACGACCAGGCCGGCGCCAGCTTGGCGACGTTCTTGGTATTGACCTGCGTCAGCGGCGAAAAACGTTGTCCCTCGCCCCCCATGCCGAACGACAGCACACTATCGGTGCTGGTCGCCGCGGTGTTCAGCATGGCCGTGGTGACGTCGGCGGCCTGGGCCAGCGACAGCATGGCCGCGCCGGTGAGCGATGCGATGATTTTAATCTGCACAATCTTCCCCTCAGTTTTTATGTATGAATGCAGCGTCTGGAATGCTACGCGCGCTGCTCTGCGGACTTCAATGCCGCCAGTTCCTCGTCGGTGAACAGGCGCGACCTCGTCAGAAACCGCCTGCCGCTGCCGTTATCAAGCGAGAACATGCCGCCGTTGCCATCGACCACGTCGATGATCAGCTGCGTATGTTCCCAGTACTCAAACTGCTCCAGTCCCATGTAGAAAGGCGCCCCATCGAGATTGCCAAGATAGACGTCCGTATCGCTGAGATTGAATTCTCCGGCGGCGTAGCACATCGGCGTACTGCCGTCGCAGCAACCGCCGGACTGAAAGAACATCAAGGGGCCATGCTTGCGGCGCAAGGTGCCGATCAGTTCGACCGCCGCTTCGGTCGCGATCACGCGGGCAAGTGGAATGCTCATGATGTCCTTTCAGCGGACCGGTGTTAGAAGAAACCCAGCGCGTTCGGGCTGTAGCTGACCAGCAGGTTCTTGGTCTGCTGGTAGTGATCCAGCATCATCTTGTGGTTCTCGCGGCCGATACCGGACTGCTTGTAGCCACCGAAGGCGGCGTGGGCTGGGTACAGGTGGTAGCAGTTGGTCCACACGCGGCCCGCCTGGATCGCGCGGCCCACCCGGAAGGCACGCGAACCGTCACGGGTCCACAGGCCGGCACCCAGGCCATACAGGGTGTCGTTGGCGATGCTCAACGCTTCCGCCTCGTCCTTGAAGGTGGTCACCGACACCACCGGTCCAAAGATCTCCTCCTGGAAGATGCGCATCTTGTTGTGGCCCTTGAATACCGTCGGCGTCACGTAGAAACCATCCTTGCCATCGCCCACCGGCACATGGCGTTCGCCGCCGGCCAGCAGCTCGGCGCCTTCCTGCTTGCCGATGTCGATGTACGACATGATTTTTTCCAGCTGCTCCTGCGAGGCCTGGGCACCGAGCATGGTAGAGGCGTCCAGCGGATTGCCCTGCTTGATGGCGGCGACGCGCTTGAGCGCGCGTTCGATGAACTTCTCGTAGATCGATTCCTGGATCAGTACGCGCGATGGGCAGGTGCACACCTCGCCCTGGTTCAGCGCGAACATGGCGAAGCCCTCCAGGCATTTGTCGAAGAAGGCATCGTCGGCATCCATCACGTCGGCGAAGAAGATGTTCGGCGATTTTCCACCCAGTTCCAGCGTGACCGGAATCAGGTTTTGCGCCGCGTATTGCATGATCAGGCGGCCGGTGCCGGTTTCGCCGGTGAAGGCGATCTTGGCGATGCGTTTGCTGGTCGCCAGCGGCTTGCCCGCTTCCAGGCCAAAGCCGTTGACGATATTCAGCACACCTGGCGGCAGCAGGTCGCCAATCAGTTCGATCAGCACCATGATCGAGGCCGGCGTCTGCTCGGCCGGTTTCAGCACCACGCAGTTACCCGCGGCCAGCGCCGGCGCCAGCTTCCACACCGCCATCAGGATAGGGAAGTTCCAGGGAATGATCTGGCCGACCACGCCGAGCGGCTCATGGAAGTGATAGGCATAGGTTTCCGAGTCGATCTGGGCGACCGAACCTTCCTGGGCGCGGATGCAGCCGGCGAAGTAGCGGAAGTGGTCGATCGCCAGCGGGATGTCGGCGGCCGTGGTTTCGCGGATCGGTTTGCCGTTATCGATGGTTTCGGCCGTGGCGATCAGCGCCAGGTTCGCTTCCATGCGGTCGGCGATGCGGTTCAGGATGTTGGCGCGTTCGGCCGGCGAGGTCTTGCCCCAGGCATCCTTGGCGGCGTGCGCGGCATCGAGCGCCAGCTCAACGTCTTCCGCGGTGGAGCGGGCCACCTCGCAGAACACCTGGCCGGTGATCGGCGTGACGTTGCCGAAGTATTCGCCCTTGACCGGCGCAACGAATTTGCCGCCGATGAAATTGTCGTAGCGTGCCTTGAATGGATTGGCGACGCCCAGTTTGCTGATGTCCGCAAGATTCATGTCATCCTCTTTCTCGTGTGGTTATGGGTCCGTCCGGTGAACGGCGCGGGTAGTGCACATCCATCATTTCGCAAGGGCCGTGCCAGCAATGCGAGCTGGCACAGAAAAACATGAATTAGCCCGTATTCGCCCGTATTTGCAGCTGAGGTGCTGCCAGGCGGGGTGCTCCGGCGCGCTCGCTAGCATGTAGCAATTGTTCCAAACTTGAACAGCTGTCACATGTTCACTGTCGGATCACCACACCCCAAGGCAGTTCGCCCACCGCGATATCGGCGATGCGCACCGCGCGGACGGTGTCGATCACCGACACGCTGTTGGAGCGGCCATTGGCCACGTACAGGCGTGCGCCATCGCTGGTCAAAGCCATATTCCAGGGCCGCTTGCCCACGGCGATGGTGGCGCTGACGCTGTTGCTGGCGGTATCGATCTGCATCACGCTGCCATCGATACCGTTCGAGACATACAGCTGGCGCCCATTGGGATGAACCGCGATACCATTGGCATTGCGCCCGGCGGGGATGCGCGCCAGCGCGGTCCGGCTGGCCATGTCGATCACATAGACCGCGTTGACCAGCTCGCAGGCGACATAGGCGCGGCTGCCATCGGGCGAAAACCCGATCCCGCGCGGGCGCAGGCCGACACCGATCGTGCCGCTCTGGCGCCGTGCCGCCACATCGACCACATCGACCTGCTCCGCCTCCTCCGCACTGACCAGCAACCAGCGTCCGTCCGGGCTGAACACCGCGTGTTCAGGGTTTTTACCCTGTACCGGAATATCGGCCAGGATCGCGCCGCTAAGGGCGTCGACCAGCGCGACGCTATTGCTCTCTTCCACCGCCACCGCCACATAGCGGCCGTCGGCCGATGCGCTGACGCCTTCCGGCGACTTCCCCAATGCCAGCTCGTGCAGCACGGCGCCACTGACGCTGTCGATGGTCAGCAGTGCATTGCTGGCACCATCGCTGACATACAGGCGCGTGCCAGCCGGGTTGGCGGCGATGCCGCGCGGGCGCTTGCCCGCGCGAATCTGGCGCAGCACGCTGTTGTCCGCCACATCGATGACGCTGATACTGCCGGACTTCTCGTTGGGGACATAGGCAAACGGAGCTGCCTGGGCGCGCGCGCACAGCAGCGCGGCGAGCGTCAGCAGACAAAGGGAGGCGCTGGCTTTCATGGTGTTCCTTTCGGCGGATAGGACAGTGGCACGCGCGCAAGGGCGCGCATGCGGGAGACAGACGCAATCGGCGTGCCACGTCGTTTGCCATATTGTTTGCCATGTCGTCTGTCACGTCGTGCGCCAGCAGCCGGGCCGTGGCAGGTATATTGCTTAAGGGTTGAGCCAGACCTGCGCGCATAGTCCGATCGAAGCAGGCATGGCCACTTACCCGTCCGGAGAAAACATGAAGCATCCCCTGCTACAACTGAATGCCGTCGCCGCCCTGTTCGCGGCGGGCGCTGCGGCGCTGGCGCAAGCCACGTCGATCGAAAACGATACCGGAACCAGCATGGTCGTCGTCAGCGCCACCCGCACCGGCCTGTCCGGATTCGACCTGCCCGCCTCGGTCGACGTGATCGACGCGCGCGCCAGCGGCGCCAGCCAGGCCAGGGTCAATGCCTCGGAAGCGCTGGCCGCCGTGCCCGGACTGGTGGCCCAGAACCGCCAGAACTATGCACAGGACCTGCAAATCTCCTCGCGCGGCTTCGGCGCGCGGGCCGCTTTTGGGGTACGCGGAGTGCACCTGATCGCCGACGGCATCCCGGCCAGCATGGCCGATGGCCAGGGCCAGGCCGCCACCTTCAATCTGGACATGGCTGAACGCATCGAGGTGCTGCGCGGTCCTTTTTCCGCCATCTACGGCAATCATGCGGGTGGCGTCATCCAGCTGTTCAGCCGTGACGGCGCCGGCCCGCCCACGCTGGAACTCAACGCCAGCGGCGGCAGCGATGGCGCGCGCAAGCTCGATCTGAACGCCCAGGGCAAGTCCGGCGGCATAGGCTACCTGCTCGACGCATCCCGTTTCGATACCGATGGCTACCGCAGCCACAGCGCGGCGCAGCGCGAGCAGTCCTTTGCCAAGATCACGCTGGCGCCTGTCGACGGTGCCAGACTGGCCATCATTGCCAGCGGCCTGCGCCAGCACGACACGCAAGACCCGCTGGGCGTGAGCTGGGCTACATTGCAGCGCGATCCGCGTGCCGGCGAAACCGACGCCACCGACCCGCAATCGCCGCAGCGCACTTTCGCCGAACGCTACAACACCCGCAAAAGCATAGACCACCAGCAGATCGGCGCCACCTGGGAACAGCGCATCGGCGCCGACCGGCTGCGCGCCACCATGTATGGCGGCAACCGCGACGTGATCCAGTACCAGGCTTTTTCCAAAGCCTTCCAGACGCCCGCCAGCCATTCCGGCGGCGTGGTCGATTTTGCGCGCCAGTTCCACGGAGCGGAACTGAACTGGGTACACGTCGACACACTGGCTGGCGGCAAACTTACCACCTCGGCCGGCATCGAGTTCGCCCGTTCGCGCGATGTGCGCCAGGGTTTCGAAAACTTCATCGGCGGCCAGGTCGGCGTCAAGGGCAACTTGCGGCGCGACGAGGACGACACCGTCTCGAGCATCGATCCCTATTTGCAGAGCGAGTGGCAAGCCGGTTCCTGGCTGCTCAGCGCCGGCCTGCGTCACAGCAGGGTGCGGATCGAGGTCGCCGACCATTTTCTCGGCAATGGCAACGACAGTGGCAGCCTGGCCTACCGCCACACCACACCCGTCGTCGGAATTCGCTATCAGATAAACGCACATACAAATCTGTACGCCAGCGCCGCGCGCGGCTTTGAAACGCCCACATTGAATGAGCTGTTTTACTCAGGTGCCGGCGCTGGCTTCAACTTCCGGCTCAAGCCAGCCCAAAGCACCCATCTGGAAACCGGCATCAAACTGCGCTTGCGCGATGGCGGCAGCATCAACACGGCGCTGTTCCAGGTGCGTACCCGCGATGAACTCGCAACCGACCTTGCCAGCGGCGGGCGCACCAGCTACCGCAACGCCGGCGCCACGCTGCGCCAGGGTGCCGAAATGGCACTCGAAGCGCCGCTGGCGTATGGCCTGAGCACGCGGCTATCGCTGACCACCCTGCGCGCGGTGTATCAGGAAGGCTTCGGCGCCGTGCGCCCGGGCAGTCGCTTGCCAGGCATCCCCAACGCCAATCTGTACGGTGAACTGGCCTGGAAGGCTGCGGATGAACGGTTCGGCGCCGGACTTGAGGCACTTGCCAGCGGCAAGATCTATGCGGAAGATGCCAACATCGAGATTCCGGCGCCCGGCTATGCCGTCCTGAACGCGCGCATCAACGCCAGCCAGTCCTGGGCCGGCTGGCGTTTCAAGCAGTACGCGCGTCTGAACAATCTGCTGGATCGCCAGTACGTGGGTTCGCTGATTGTCGGCGACAGCAACAAGCGCTTCTACGAAGCCGCGCCGGGGCGCAACTGGCTGCTGGGAGCCAGTGCGCAATACGCTTTCTAGAACTGGTAGCGGATACCGGCCGTTACCGTACGGGGCGCGCCGGGTGCCACAAACCGTGCCGTCGACGCCGCGGCCGCGCCTTCGTGCGGCTGCACCAGGCGTCCACTCGGGAACATGTCCACCGCCACCGCGCCGTAGCTTTCGTAGCGGCGCCCGGTCACATTGCCGATGCGCGCATACCACTCCCAGCGCGGCGCCGGCCGGTAGCTGGCGCGCAGACTCAGCAAGGCATGACCAAGCACCCGCCAGTCGGCGGCTTGCATGGGTTGCCCCGGCACCGTATCGGCGCGCAGGCCATCCTCATTGCCCTGCGAAAGCAGGTCCGACACCGCCTGCATATCCGCCCCCAGCATCAAAGCCGGCGCCAGCTGCCAGTCCAACCCCAGCTTGAGGGTATGGCGCGGCAGCCCCGCGAGCCGCGTGCCTGGCATCACCTGCACATTGCGCGCGCCCGTGAATAGCTCGCCCCTGGCATCATAGACGGCGTGCAGCAGGCTGTAATTCAGCCTGGCGGTGAGCGGGCCGACATGCCGCTCCGCCGCCAGATCCGCCCCCTGATGGCGAGTGCGCGGGAAATTGGAAAAATAGCCCTGCTGGGTCGCACCTGCGCTACGGAACAGAATATCGTCCTGGTTCACCGTGCGGTACAGCGACACCGAAGCGCTCGCGCCATGTCCATCCTGCCAGCGCACACCCGCTTCGACCGTGCGCGACACCACCTGTTTCAGATAGGGATCGGATTGCAGACCGACCGGCAGGCGGCAAGGCTGGGCCGGATCGGCGCAGCCAAGTTCAATCACGGTCGGCACACGGTTACTCTGCGACAGGTTCGCGAACAGGGTCGCACTGCCGGCGTCATGGGTCAGCCCAAGCGCCGGATTGAGCTTGCGATAGCTGAAGCTCTCCGGTGCCTGTGCGCCGTTTTCAGTGACCAGCGTATTGCTTACGCGGGCGTGGTTGTAGCGGGCCGAGAAGGTCAGGTGCGTCGCTGGCGCCAGCGTCCAGGTATCGGCGCCATACAGGCCGAAGGTGCGCGCGCCGCCGCTAACGGAGGACGCCGCTTCGCGTTCGGCCCCGGGATCCGCATACACCGAGCGGTCCGGCGTGAAGTTGGCGGCCTGCTCGAACTGGGCAAAGCTGACGGTGCCGCGGTCATAACTGGCACCGGCCAGCAGGCGGTGCCGGTCCAGGTCGAAGCTGAGGTTCGCGGACATGCCGGCGCTGCGCTGGCGCGTGCGGGTGGTATTGAGCGAGGCCGAATGCAGCGCCGCACCACTCTCGCGACTGTAGCCGCAGGCCCCCGGGTCGGCGGCGGCGCCATCGGACGAAAATCCGGCCGCGCAAGCGGACACGTAATCCGCATAGTCATCGGCCACATCGCCGTTGACGGTATCGCGCCGGCTATGGCGCACATAGGCGCTGGCCGACAATTCGCTGTGTTCGTCCAGTTGATGTATCAGGCTGAAGCTGGCCTGGCGGACACGGTTGCGGGTCTGGTCAGGGAAGGTATAGGCGGCGCGCCGATTGTCCTCGTACAGTCCGGGCAAGGTCCCTTCGCCACTTGCGCGGGAGCTCGGTAGCAGCCCATTGCCAACCAGCGTGCTCGAACCTCCCAGCAGCACGGCACTCCAGTCTGTCGCGCCCGTTCTGGCGCCCACTTTCAGGAAGAAATTGGCCAGCCGCCCCGCCGAATGTTCGCGCCAGCCTCTGTCGTTGAAGACCGTGGCGGCCAGAAAAGCGTGCCAGTCATCGTCGCTATTGAAACCATAGGCGAGATCGGCGCGGCGCTGGCCATTGCTGCCGGTCGATACATTGGTGTCGATACCGGGATGGCTGCGGCCCGACTTGCTGTTCAGGGCCAGGGCGCCGCCCAGCGTATTGAGCCCATACAGGGGATTCGAACCGGGCACCAGCAGCACACTGGCGATGGCCGACTCGGGCAGCATGTCCCAGTTCACCACGTCGCCAAAAGCCTCGTTCACCCGCACGCCATCCAGATACACCGAGATCCCTTGCGAGGTGCCCAGCACGGGCGATGCCCGGAAGCCGCGGAAAGTCAGGTCGCCCTGGAACGGGCTGCCGGAAATGTCATTCACATTCACACCGGTCAGACGGCGCGCCAGCAGCTCGCCAAGATTTTCCCCGCCACCCTGGTTCAGGGTTTTGGTATGGATGCTTTGCACCTGATACGGCAGCAGATTGCGTGCGATACCCATGCCAGGCAAGGGCGCCATCGCAACGATATCGACGCTGGCCATCGCCAGAACCGGTCCATCCTGCGGCAACGTTTCGGAGAGCTGCTGCGCCTGAACACAGGAGCTAGCGAGAACCAGCATTGCCGCGCCGGCCAGGCAGCGGCGTTCCACGCGCGGTGTCACGGCCGCACCAGATGCACACCGTATTTTTTGAAGATCGCCTGCAGCTCGCCGCTGTCGCGCATGTCGTTAAGGGCCGCCTGCAAGCGCAACGCAAGGTCAGCATCATCTTTGCGCACCGCCAGCCCAACGGCCCAACCCGCGCGCGGCAGCCGCTGGAACTTCACTTCGTCCAGCGGATAGGCGGGATCGTCCTGCAGCGCAGCGTCGATTTCGGAGCGGTTCGCCAGCACAGCATCCAGTGCCCCGGCCTTGAGCTGTTCGAGCGCTTGCGCGGCGGTGTCGAATATCCGGACATTGTCTCGAAACCGTCCTTCGCCCTCGCCCAGCAGCACCATCGCCGCGATCGATACTTTTTCTACTCCGATGCGTTTTCCTGTGAGCGAGTCCATGCCGTCGAAGGATGGAATGCTGGCGGCGCTACGCACCAGCCGCACGGTCTCCACATGGTAGGGTGCGAAGATCTTCACCTTGTCATTCTGCTGCATCAGCTGCGGCTCGACCGGTACGTGCAGCATGACGTCGGCAGGTCCGTAGCCAAGATAGTGGCCCTTCCACACCATATTGCGTAGATCGTCCGCGAGATTTTCACCGGCGGGGAAAGGCAGCAGATTGAGGCGAACCCCAAGTTTGGCGGCCAGCGCCGCTGCCAGTTCGGTATCGATGCCGCTGTCCTTGTCCGAGTATGGCGCGAACTCGGTATAGACCGCGACCTTCAGCGCGCCAGCTTTCTCGATGCGGCTCCAATCGGCATGGGCCGCGGGTGTGCAGAGCAGCGAGCCGGCCAGTGTGAGCAACGCAGCAGTAGCGCGCAGATGATTCGTGTTCATAACAATACCTTTCAGGCGCGGGTGAAGAAGCACAGCGAAAACAGGAGCGGCATCGGCGATGCCGCAGGCCTTGTCTTAGTTCCCGTCGCGGCGGGCTTCCAGGTAAGTCTTGATGGCCCACATGGCTTCCTGATTGAATACACCTTCGAACGGCGGCATATACACCGCGCCATTGCGCACCTTGCCGGTTCTGATCGAGCTTAGATAATAGTTATCCGTCTCCTTGTAGCAGGCCTGCTTCTTGGTGTCGTTCTTGGCCGTGGCGCAGTCGCGGTCGAGCATGCGCAGGTCGGGAGCGATACCGCCGGTGATCGCCTCCAGGCCATGGCAGCGGGCGCAGTTCTGGTTGTAGGCGGATGCGCCTATCTTCAGAGCCAGCTTATTGCCGCGGTAGGGATTCTTGTCCAGCCATTTATCACCCAGCGGCGTCAGGCCAGTGGTATCGACACCCTGGGGCGTGACATTACCATGCGCGAAGCTGAGTACGGTGGTGAGGGAGGCGCCGGCAATGCCGACAGCGACGAGGGTGCGAAGCAGATGTTTCATGATGTCTCCAGGCTGTTTTAAAAGTAGTGAACAGCTAAGAGCAATAGCCATGCCACAGCTATTCAGGCTGCGTTAGGCCGGGGCAGCAGAACAGCTGTCTCAATTTGAAACAGCTGTCCCAGACAGCTGCGGCACAGTTTCATGTCTAGCCTGTGGGAAATATTTAAATTGCATAATTGGCAATTAGAAGATAAACTTACCGTAACGATAAAATTTAGAAAAAATTAATATCGTTGATTGGCACGACCTGCCGTCGGCCTGCCTCATCCGTGTGCCGGCCAGAGGGCAGTCTTTTTACACAATCAGGAAAACTATGCGATCCATTCTTTCCCACTCCGCGCTGGCCATCATGCTGGCCGCCTCCAGCCAGGTTTTTGCAGCTCCTGCTTTCGAACCTGGCGTGTATGTCGGTGCCGATATCGGCCGCGCGTCCATTTCGTCCAAATATGCGGACGACAGCAAGGACGTGTCACTCGGCTTTAATGTCGGCTATCAGGCGACGCAGAATTTCGGCGTCGAGCTGTACACCCGTTCCTTGAACTTCCGCATGTTTAATGGCGTGTTTGGCGATTCCAGCTACTATCCAGATCAGCACTATGGTGTTGCGGTACTGGGCGCCATCCCGATCAATGAGCGCTTCAGTGCCTACGGCCGTCTCGGTGTCGGACGCACCAAGATGCATTCCTCCGTCGTTGCGAAGAAGGATTACAACGAGACCGACCCGAATATCGGTGCCGGTGTGCGCTTTGCGTTCAGCCAGCGCTGGTCGATGGATGTGGAATTCTCGCGTCTGACCAAGAGCGAAGTGAATATCCTCTCGACCGGCTTCCGCTTCCAGTTCTAAATGCAAAAAGCCCCGCAAGCCAGGTACTGGTTTTGCGGGGCTTTTTAGCTTACTGATCAATAGACGTGAAAAAGCCCCCGATCAGATCACTGAAGGGGGGCTTTTTCGGA
>JABTBR010000079.1 GCA_013284265.1 Oxalobacteraceae bacterium
CGGGGTCTGACCCGCCGGGTCAGACCCCAGGGGTGCGCCGTGGGTTTTAAGCTTGCCGCCGGCGCGCTCACTTAACAGCGTCAAAGCGAAGCAACCGCCCGCTGCATCTCGCGCATCTCCCCTTCCAGCCATGCGCGGAAGCGGGTCACCTTGGGCAGGCCGGCGCTGCTTGCGCACGTCAGGAAGCGGTAGCCCCAGTCGTATTCTGGACTGCGCCCCGCCACCATGTTCAGCGTGCCGTTTTGCAGATCGTCATGGACGATGCTGTAGCCGACCAGGGCCACGCCCTGCGCCGCGACGGCCGCCTGCGCCAGTACGCCCCAGCTGGTAAAGCCGCGCGCGAAATGGTAGCGCGAATGGATGGCGCGATTCTCCTGCAGGAACATCAGCCATTTTTCCGGGCTGCTGCCATATAGCAGCGGATGGTTCTGCAAATCCGCAATCTTCAATTCTTGCGCGCCCGCGCCGGGCAAGCCCGCCGCGCGCTGCGCCAGCAGTTCCGGGCTGTACACGGCCACCAGCTTCTCGCGGAACAGCAGATCCGGATCGCCCACATGCGCCACGCCGTAACGGATGGCGATGTCGGTGCTGCCATCGTCCAGATTGGCATTGCTATCGCTGGAATCGAGACGGATGTCGATCTCGGGATACAGGCGGGTAAATTTCGCCATGCGCGGCACCAGCCACTTGAACGA
This sequence comes from Oxalobacteraceae bacterium, assembly GCA_013284265.1. GTDB lineage: Bacteria > Pseudomonadota > Gammaproteobacteria > Burkholderiales > Burkholderiaceae_D > Rugamonas. Next base: position 696 of record JABTBR010000079.1, read on the forward strand.
CAGCGAATGGGTGGCCGAGATGCGCAGCACGGTTTCCTCGTCGCCGCTGCGCAGCGCGTTCACCTTGCTGCGCAATTCGGCCAGCGTGCGGGCGACCGTCACGGACAATTCGCGGCCCTTCTCGGTCAGTGCGATATTGCGCGGCTGGCGCACAAACAGTTCGAATCCCAGCTCTTCTTCCAGATGCTTGATCTGCTGGCTGACGGCCGCAGGCGTCTTGTGCAGCTCGGCCGCGGCCAGTTTAAAGCTGTTCCAGCGCGCCGCGCACTCAAAATCGACCAGCCCGGACAGGCTGCGCAGCGGCGGCTTCATGTTTTAACCTTGAATAAGTTTTTCTTGCCCATAGCGTACAAATTTCTAGTTTGATATGTTTTTCTGACAGCGGCAAAATGGAGTCACTTCAAAGGAGAATACCATGAACAACAGTAACTTAATGTTGAAAACGCAGAGCGAATCCGCTAGCGGTGCCGTACAGATGGCAAAGAAAAACAAAGGCTTCGCCAGCGCGCTGCTGCGCTTGCTGGGTCAACTGGGCCAGAAGGATGCGGTTCCTGCGGGCGCAGGCTGGTCCAATCACGCCAAGGCCACCAGCGGCGCCACTGAAGGAGGCGATGCGCAATGTGCAGACGCGCCCCGACATCCCACTCAAACCCGCCGTGCGGTGGGTAACGCTGCGCTAGCACGCGCAAATTGCGCTGGCCTGGCCTGCGCCTGAAGATTAAAACGACGCGCGCCGCCTGAACAGCCGGCGCGGTCTTCTTACTCAGGGTGCGGTGCGTGCTTTTTCCCGTCCCACCCAGTACAACAGCAGCATGATCACGCCATATGGCAGCAGCGACAGCAGATCGGCATGGTCGCCGGCGAAGAAGGCATTGCTGGCCATGGCCCAGTTGTTCATGGCCGTATCGAAGTCGGTCAGCACGCCCGCCGTGATGGCAATGACGATGCCAGACAGCGCACCACCGGCGATATAGCCGGACGCCATCAGCACACCGGAGCTGCGGTCGCCAGCGGCCTGCTGTTCTTCCTCGCTCAAGCCTGTGTTCTGCGGCAGCTTGCTGTTGCGCCGGTCGGCCAGCCAGCGCAGGGCGCCGCCCACCGCCACCGGTAGCGTCGACGCCAGCGGCAGATACACCCCGACCGAGAATGTCAGCGAGGAGATGCCGGACATTTCCAGCACCAGCGCGATCATCACGCCGAACAGCACCAAGGTCCACGGCAACTGCTGGTCCAGGATACCCTTGATAATGTAGGACATCAGCACCGCCTTCGGCGCATCGTATTTTTTCACTTCCGAGCCGTCGGGACGCTGGTGATGGCTGCCGTTGATGCCCGGGTCCACCAGCCACACCGCGCGGCCATCGTCGCCCACCAGATATTTACCTGCCGGGCCGCCCTGCGTGTCCGCCTTCTGCCAGACTTTATAGCTGGCGTGATCGCCGGCCGCCTGCGGGCCTTGCAACTGGGCCGACACCGTCAGTTTGGACGCGTCGGTCCGCAGGCCGGGTGCCACCTGCGCCGCCGGCACATACACGGTACTGGCTTCGTTCAGCGACAGCAGCACAGGGCCAAGCAGCAGCGCCGACGCGATAGAGCCGGCCAGAATCGAGTACTGCTGCAGGCGCGGCGTGGAGCCAAGGAGAAAGCCAGTCTTCAGATCCTGCGATGTAGTGCCCGCATTGGCCGAGGCGATGCAGACGATGGCGCCGACCGACAGCGCGGTCACATAATATTGGCCCCCGGTCCAGCCCATCAGCAGGAAAATCAAACAGGTAAACAGCAGCGTGGCCACCGCCATGCCGGAAGTGGGATTGGACGATGAACCGATTTCCCCCGTCAGCTGCGACGATACGGTGGCAAACAGGAAGCCGAACACCAGGATCAGCAAGGCCCCCAGCACATTCATATGCAGCGGCGTGGCGGCGGTGATCGCTGCCAGCAGGCCCAGGCAGCCGATCACCACCCATTTAAAGGGGATGTCCCGATCGGTGCGCAAGGTCGTCGCCGCGCTGGCGCCCTTGCCGAAACCGGCCAGGCCGGCGCCCAGGCTGCGCCAGATCATCGGCAGCGAACGCACCATGCTCACCATACCGCCGGTGGCGACCGCGCCGGCGCCGATGTAGAGGATATAGGCGCTGCGGATCTCGTCCGGCCCCATGTCCGCGATCAGCTTGGTGCCGGGCGCCAGCGGCACGGTCAGCAGATCGCCGAAGAATTTGATCATCGGGATCAGCAGCAGATAGGACAGCACGCCGCCGGCGGCCATGGTCGTGGCAATACGCGGGCCGATGATATAGCCCACCCCCAGCAGTTCCGGCGATACCTCGGCGCCGATCGAGCCGCCCTTGAGCGGCGCGGCGAAGTCGATGCCGACGGTGTCCTTCCAGCCCTTGAGCGATACGTTCAGTACCTTGTACAGCAGGCCCAGGCCGAAGCCGCCGAAGATGATGCGGGCGCGCTGGCTCGCCTCGCGCGCGGCGACCGCGTCCACTTGCGGGCTTTCGCCTGCGGCCAGGCGCGAACTGCCGGTGGCGGCGGCCTTGAGCACTTCGGCGCAGGCCGTCCCTTCGGGGAATTTGAGTTCGCGGTGCTGATCGACGATCATGGTGCGGCGCATCGGGATCATCATCAGTATCCCGAGCAGGCCGCCCAGCACACCGACCAGCATCACCCGCGAGATCTCCAGGTCGAAGCCCAGGATCAGAATCGCCGGCATGGTCACGCCCAGGCCGAAGGCGATCGACTCGCCGGCCGAACCGGCGGTCTGGATGATGCTGTTCTCCAGAATGCTCACTTCACGCGCGCCGGCCTTGCTGGCCAGCCCGAACAGGGTGATGGCGATGACGGCCACCGGAATCGAGGCGCTCACCGTCAGGCCGACCTTGAGCACCAGGTAGAGCGAGGACGCGCCGAACAGCATGCCCAGCACCGTCCCCATGAGCAGCGCGCGGATCGTGAACTCAGGCAGGACCGCGTCGGCGGGGATATACGGGTGAAAGACTGGCTTGGCAGCCACGCCGGACGGCTCGCGCATCGGAATTCCTTAAAATTGGTATACACATCTGGGCGAGACTATCGCACACGCCGCTTTCGATGACCAAGCTTTTTGTTGGTCTATAATTCGCCCACCCGTAACTGCGAGAGTCCCGTTTTGAGTGCTTCCTCCTTTGACTTTTCCAAGCTATTCAGCCGCCGCAACCTAATTCGCGGCGCGATTATCGGCGGCGCCGGCGCCGCCATCGCCGGTGTCTTGACCGCTGGCTACCTGCTGCTGGTGGTGGCCCCTGGCTTGCCCGCGCTGGACGCGATCACCGACTATCGTCCCAAAATCCCGCTCCGCATCTACACGGCGGACAAGGTGCTGATCGGCGAATTCGGCGAAGAACACCGCGATTTCGTGGCCGTCAAGGACGTGCCGGAAATCATGAAGAAGGCCATTCTGGCGATTGAAGATACGCGCTTTTACGAACATGGCGGGATCGACTGGATCCGCGCGATGGGTGCGGCCAAGTCGAATCTGTCGGGCGGTTTCCGCCAGGGCGGCTCCACCATCACCATGCAGGTGGCGCGCAATTTCTTCCTGACCCGCGACAAGGAAATCAGCCGCAAGCTCAGCGAAGTCATGCTCGCTTACAAAATTGAGGCCGCCCTCACCAAGGACCAGATTCTGGAGCTGTACCTGAACCAGATCTACCTGGGCCAGCGTTCGTTTGGTTTCGGTAGCGCCGCCCAGGTCTACTACGGCAAGCAGCTGAAGGATCTGAGCATCGGCGAAGTGGCGATGCTGGCCGGCCTGCCCAAGAATCCATCTCATCACAACCCGGCGGTCAATCCCAAGCGTGCCAAGCAGCGCCAGCATGTGGTGCTCAAGCGCATGCGCGAACTCGATTTCATCACTGAAGAGCAGTACCAGAAAGCCTTGCACGAACCGCTGCGAGTAAACAACCGCGGCCAGGAATTCGAGACCCACGCCGAATACGTGGCCGAACTGGCGCGCCAGGCGGTGTTCGCCCAGTTCAAGGAAGACGCCTATACCAAGGGTATCAGCGTCTATACCACCATTCTCAAGGCCGACCAGGATGCGGCCTACGAATCGGTGCGCCGCAATGTGCTGGCCTACGACCAGCGCCACGGCTACCGTGGCCCGGAAGCCTTTATCGACCTGCCGGCCGACGGCGAAGAACGCGACGACGCCATCGAGGACGCGCTGCAAAAGCGGCCGGGCAGCGATCGCCTGATTCCGGCCGTGGTGCTGGAAGCGGGTAGCCGCACCGTCAAGGTGCAGACCGTCGCCGGTGAAGAAATCGAGATCAGCGGCGAAGGCCTGGCGCTGGTCAAGCCTGCGCTGGCTTCCGGCGCCAAGGCGGAGATCAAGCTACGTCCCGGCGCCGTGGTACGCATCATGCATGGCGATAAAAAAACCTGGATCATGACCCAGGTGCCGCAGGTATCGGCAGCCTTCGTGTCGATTGACGCCAGCACCGGCGCCTACCATGCGCTGGTGGGTGGCTTCGACTACAACCTGCAAAAGTTCAACCACGTCACCCAGGCCTGGCGCCAGCCCGGCTCCTCGATCAAGCCGTTCATCTATTCCTCGTCGCTGGAAAAGGGTTTCAGCCCCGGCACGCTGATCAACGATGTGCCGCTGGAACTGACCGGCTCCGACACAGGCAACGAGGCATGGAAACCGCAGAACGACGACGGTGTCTACGATGGCCCGATCACCATGCGCACGGCGCTGGCCAAGTCCAAGAACGTGGCCTCGGTACGCCTGCTGCGCAATGTAACGGTGCCGTATGCGCACAACTACCTGGGCAAGTTCGGTTTCGACCTGGCCAAGCAGCCCAAGAATCTGACACTGGCCCTGGGTACGGGCGCCGTGACGCCCTTGCAGCTGGCCGGTGCCTACGCGGTGTTTGCCAATGGCGGCTACCAGATCGAGCCTTACCTGATTTCCCGGATTGTCGACGGCAACGGTGCCATCATCTCCGAGACCAAACCGCCCGAGGCACTGGCCGAAAGCGCGCGCGTGATCGATGCGCGCAATGCCTTCGTGACCGACACCATGCTGCGCGAAGTGACCCGCAGCGGCACCGGCGCGGCGGCGGGCAAGCTGGGACGCGGCGATATCGCCGGCAAGACCGGCACCACCAACGACGCCTTCGACGGCTGGTTCTCCGGTTATGGCGGCGGGATTGTGGCGGTATCGTGGATGGGCTTTGACGAGCCCAAGTCGCTGGGCGGACGCGAGTTCGGCGCGACGGTGGCCATGCCGATCTGGATCGACTACATGAGGGTGGCGCTGCAGAAGCGTCCGGCGCAGGAGCGTCCGGTGCCGCAAGGGCTGGTGGAGTTGAACGGGGAGTGGCTGTACGAGGAGTTCATGGGCGATGCGGCCGTGCATACGCTGGATATCGACAGCGTCCGGGTGCAGGATGGGGCGGAGCCGGTGACCAACTAGCGCCAGCGGCGTTAATTGCTAGCGGGCCGGCGCGCCTGTTCAAACCCACGGCAAAGAGCCGGCGCCGCTTTTAGAACCCACGGCAAAGAGCCGGGGTCTGACCCGACGGGTCAGACCCCAGGGTTACGCCGTGGGTTTACGCTTGAGCGCCGCCGGCATCTCCAAGAATACTGCGCACCAGCCGCACCGTGCTGTCCGCAAACATATCCACATCCACCTTGGCCGCCCGGTACTTCCAGCGCTTGACGTACCAATCCTGAATCTGCGCCAGCAGGTGGGCGGCCAGCAGGTCCGCACTACTTCCGGCCGGCGGCCCGCTCGCTTCGATGATCTCCATCAGCGCGCGCTGTACATATAACTCCGATTCCTTTGCCATGCTGCGCTGGGCCGGCTGCAACACGCGCGAATCCATATACACAAAATAAAACCAGGGCTGCAAAATCTCGGACAGGTAGATCGACGAGCGGATCAGCGCTTCGAGCCGGTCGGCCGGCCCGGCCACGTCTTCGCTCAGACGAGGAATCTGGGTGCTGGCATAGCGCACCACGTCCTCGATCATCTCGGCCAGCTGGTCCTTGCCGGCGATGTAGCCATACAAGCCCCCCATCGACAACCCGGTTTCGCGGCACAGGTCGCGCAAGGTCATCGCGCGGAAGCCCACGTCGTTCGCCAGCCGGAAGGTGGCGTTGAAGATTTTCTCCAGATTCTCCAGCGCCGGCTTGCGGCGCTTGACGCCGATGCGGTCGGCGTTGCGGTCGAGAATATAGGCCCAGACGTTGTCGCCGTCGAGCGTCGTCATTTTCTGGAATTGCCCGAAATTGAAGTGCACTGGCAAGTCCCTACTCCTAATTATTGATCTGCGGAACAATTATAGCTCAATAAAACTACAGTCCTCAGGGTCGACATGGCCGCAGGAGCCAACTTTGGAGCCATGGCGCGCGCACGCACGGTCACGGTGCTACATTTCAAAAACCGAACGGTTGCTCGGTATATTTTCGAACCATAACGAAAAATAACGAACCGACCGTCGGGGTGTGCTTGGGGCGTCGCCAACGTCCGCATTCATGCGCACTTTCAGCAGTTCATTTCAGTAAACCATATTGGAGACAAAATGAAGAATCGCTTTTTGAAGTATGTAACCCTGTTCCTGATCGCCGCCACCGCCCTGCCCGCACCATCGTGGGCACTGGGCTACACCGAGACCAAATACCCTATCGTGCTGGTCCACGGCCTGTTCGGTTTTGATAAGATTGGCCCGGTCGATTATTTCTACGGCGTCGCGTCCGGCCTGAGCAGCGGTGGCGCCAAAGTCTATGTGACCCAGGTATCGGCCGCCAACAGCACCGAAGTGCGCGGCGAACAGCTGCTGACCCAGGTCAAGCAGATTCTGGCCGCCACCGGCAAGACCAAGGTCAATCTGATCGGCCATAGCCACGGCGGCCCAACCGCCCGCTATGTCGCTTCGGTCCGTCCCGACCTGATCGCTTCGGTCAGCAGTGTCGGCGGCGTCAACAAAGGCTCGAAAGTGGCCGACGTGCTGATCGGCGCCGCCCCTGACGTGGCTTACACCGCCGTCAACGCCATCGCCAGCTTCATCAGCCTGATCTCGGGCAGCCCTACGCTGCCGCAAAGCTCGCGCGGCGCGGCCGTGTCGCTGTCGACCGCCGGTACCGCCACCTTCAACGCCGCCCATCCGGAAGGCGTGCCGACCAGTGCCTGCGGTGAAGGTGCCTACCAGACGCGCGGCGTATACTACTTCTCCTGGAGCGGCGCACAGCCTTACACCAATGTGCTCGATCCTAGCGATCCTATCCTGTCGCTGACGTCGCTGGCCTTCTCCGGCGCCAAGAACGATGGCCTGGTCAGCAGCTGCTCCAGCCACCTGGGCAAAGTGATTCGTGACGACTACGCCATGAACCACCTTGATGAAGTGAACCAGATGATCGGCGTCACCAATCTGTTCGAAACCAATCCGGTGACGATCTTCCGTCAGCAAGCTAACCGCCTGCAAGGCCTGGGACTGTAAGGAGCGCACCATGACAAACGCAAAAATGCTGAAGCTTGGCGTGCTGGGAGCGGCGCTGGGAGCGGGTCTATACTTCATGCTGCCGGCACCGGAGGCCGCACCGCCTCCGGCTCCCGCCTCCGAGCCTAACTATTTTGCGTTTGTCCGGTCGATGGATGGCACCCATCCCGACGGCGACCTCAAGCAGAGTGGCGATTTGCTGGTGGTCGACGCCGAGCTGGGGTATATGTTCGATTACTATCTGGCGGGACTGGGTGAAAAAGATCTCGCCGCCATCAAGACGGAAATCGAACGTGAGCTGGACCGGCGCCTGCAAAAGGCGCCGGCCGTACAGGCCAAGCGCCTGCTGGAGAACTACCTTAAATACAAGGGCGCCCTGGCCGTGATGGAACAGGGCATGCCGAAGACCACCGACCTGGTAAAAGGTGCGCGCGAGCGCCTGGCCGCCATGCAGCAGCTGCGCCAGACCTATTTCAGCCCGGACGAAATCGCCGGCCTGTTCGCCGCCTCCGACGCCTATGACCAGGATGCGCTGGCCCGGCTGGAGATCAATGGCGATACCAAGCTGGGCGACTCCGAGCGCCGCGCAAGGCTGGCCGCGCTCGATGCGAAGCTGTCGCCGGCCGTGCGTGAACAACGCGAAGCGCCGGCCGCCGTGCTCAAACTGGAGCAATCGGTGCAGCAGTTGCGCGCCCAGGGCGGCGGCGACAATGAAGTCTATCGCCTGCGCTCGGCGGCGCTGTCGCCCGAGGCGGCGGCCCGGCTAGCCGAGGTGGATAAGGAGGAAGATGACTGGAAGCGCCGCATTTCGACCTATAAACAACAATACAGCGCGCTGAAGGGCGGCAGCGGCAGCGTGCCGCCGGATGCGCTGCAGCAGCTGCGCGACCGTGCCTTCAGTCCGGAGGAGCAGCGGCGGCTGGCGGCGTATGAGTAGACAATACCAAACCTAAGCGCGCCACAAGGCCTTTAGAACCCAGGGCGTAACCCTGGGGTCTGACCCGCCGGGTCAGACCCCGGCTCTTTGCCGTGGGTTCTAATACAGCCGGCGGCCCGCCAGCTGTTCCCCCAAGTTTACGCCTTGGGTATTTAGCTGTTATAGCTAAATACCCCACCCCATCAGTGCTACAATTATTGCCAGCCCAACATCTTCGATGACGTCCGTACATGCCCATGTCGCGCCTCCGTGTCACGCTCACCGCGCCGCTGGTCCTGATCACGGCGCTGGCCCTTGGCTTGACCGTTTTTCTCAACCTGGGCAAGCTCGATCGCACCATCACCGAACTGGCGCAGTCACGCCTGCAATTTACCGTCGATAATCTGCGCGAGAACCTGGAAACCGGACTCGATCTGGGCCTGTCCGTGCGCGCACTGGGCAATGCCCAGGCCGCGCTGGATGCGGAAATGGCACAAGACCCCGCCATCGTCTCCATCACCGTCTTCGAATCCGATGGCGCCATCGCCTTCCACAGCGGCCGCGAGCCGGCCGATGCCGCGTCGGCCCGCCCCCTCAAGATCGAGCGCAGCGACGTGGTTCTGGCCAGCCTGTCCGACAACCTCGGCCACCGTGCCGGACGCATTGAACTGCGCTACGCGCGCGCGGGACACGACGCATTGATGGAGGAACTCTCGCGCCGGCTCGGCCTGGCCGGACTCGCCGCCATCGCCATCGCAACGCTACTCTCCATCCTGGGCGTGCGCTGGTGGCTGCAGGGCAGCGTCGGCGCCGCGGCCGGGACCCGTCCATGACTCCGGCGCAGCCCGCAGCGTACCGTCCTACCCGGCATCTGTTCCTTTTCGCGCTCGCGCTGCTGTTTGCCACCCAGCTTGGCCTGTCGCTGTATGCCTGGTCCCTGTCGGAACGCTTGCTGCTGCCGGAACTGAACCGCAAAGCCCAGACATCGGGATCGTCGATGGCGCGCAAGCTGGAACGCGCACTGGACTACGGCATTCCCCTGCGGCGCATGGAAGGCGTGGGCGAATACTTCGACGATGTTCTCAAGCAGAATAAAGACCTGGCCTATCTGCGCGTCAGCGACCTCGCTGGCGCCACGGTATTTCGCAGCAGCCACGCCCCGGCCGCAGCGGCCCAGGGCGACACCGGCGACTATCTGGACACCGCGCTGCCGCTGCATCATCAGGACACGGCCATCGGCTGGCTGCATGTGGGCGTGGACAAGGGCCATCTTGCCTCGCGCGTGCGCGAACTGCGCTACGACATCGGCATCGTCCTGCTCACCAGCCTGTTGATCGCCTTCGAGGTGCTGTGGTTCATCGTCACCTTCAATGTCGCCGAGCCGGGGCTGCAGACGGCCGAACAAAAATCCCAGCAACGCGTGGTGCTGGTCAGGGTACTCACCTTCCTGTTCATGTTCGCGGAGATGCTGTCGCGCCCCTTCCTGCCCGTGTATGCGGCCGGACTGGCGCAGGACATCGGCTTGCCTGAAGGCCTGCGTGCCAGTCTGCCGCTGAGCGCCTTCCTGCTGGCGGTGGCGCTGGCCATGCCGGGCGCCGGGCGCTGGTCCGACCACGCCGGCCGGCGCAACAGCTATGTGGCGGGCGCGCTGCTGGTGGTGCTTGGCCTGAGCGTCACCGGGCTGGTGCCGCACTATCTGGCGTTGATTGCTGCGCGCGCCACCACCGGGGTCGGCTACGCGCTAATGTTCATGTCCTGCCAGGGCTATGTGTTCGACCATACCGGCGCGGACCAGCGCGCCAAGGGCATGGCCCTGTTCGTCGGCGCGATCATGGTGGCCGAAATCTGCGCGCCGGCCGTGGGCGGCATCCTGGCCGACCGGATCGGCTACCGCATGGTGTTCATCGTCGGCGCCGCCATCGCCCTGGCGGCGGCCTTGATCGCCATGTACGTGCTGGACAACCACAAGCGCCATGCGGCGGCCATTGCGGAGCCGGACCTGCGGGCCCTGAGCGAAACCTATACCGCCGCCACGCCGCAGCCGCAGCCGCAGCCGCTGACGGCGGCGCCAGCGCTACCGCTGCGTCAACTGGCTGGCAACCGGCGCTTCCTCGCCCTCGCCATCCTGACCGGCATCCCCGCCAAGTTCATGTACACCGGCTTTCTGATCTTTCTGGTTCCGCTGCTGCTGACCAGCCTTGGCCACTCCAAGTCGGAGATCGGCCGCTACACCATGCTCTACGGGCTGGGCTGCCTGCTGCTGGCGCCCGTGTTCGCACGGCTGGCCGACCGCTATAACGCCTATGCCGCGCTGGTGGCGGCCGGTGGCCTGCTCACCGGCCTGGGCATGCTGCCGGTGTTCATGGGTGCCAGCGCGGAGTTGGTCATGCTCGCGATCGGCGCGCTGGGGATAGGCCAGGCGATGAGCATTTCCGCCCAGTTGGTACTGGTGGTGCGGGTGACTCAGGCGCAGACCCAGGGCGGCGGCAGCGGCGCCGTGCTGGGATTGTTCCGACTAGTGGAACGGCTGGGCGCCGCCGCCGGTCCGGTGGCCACCGGGGCGCTGGTGGTCAGTTCCAGCCCCAGCCAGGCGATGCTCTGGCTGGGCGGCGCCAGCGTGAGCGCCTCGCTGCTGTTTGCGCTGCTGTTTGCCTTGCCATCCATGCGCCGCAACAGCACCAAGGGCAGCGCGGGCACGGCCACGCCGGCCGCGGGAGCGCGGCCATGAGGCGCACCCTGCTACGGGCGGCCGGCGCCGCGCTGACGCTGGCGGCCGTTCCCGGCCTGCGCGCCGCGCCGCGCCCGCCGCGCATCTTCATGATCCTGTTCCGAGGTCCCACGCCGGTCGAGCAAGGCTTCCGCGACTACTTCCGCAGCCATCGGATCGAGGTGGAGCTGATCGAACGCGACGTCGCCCTCGATGTGAGCAAGGTGCCGGCCCTGATCGCCGAGGCGCGCGCCATGCGGGCGGACCTGATCTACACCTGGGGCACGCCGGTCACCCTGGCCGTGGCTGGACGCGCCGGCAAGGTCGACCCGGCCGTCCACGTGACCGACATCCCGGTGCTGTTTACCATGGTGGCCGCGCCGGTCGGCGCCGGACTGGTGGCGAATCTGGCTTCGTCCGGCCGCAACCTCACCGGCGCCAGCCATGTGGTGCCGGCGGCCCAGCAACTGGAGGCAATCCGCGCCTACCGGCGCTTCGAACGCATCGGCATGATCTACAACCCGGCCGAGGCGAATTCCCTGCAGGTCTTGCGCGAATGGCGCGCGCTGGCCGCCAGCGCCGGCCTGCGCCTGCTGGAACGGCCCGTCCCGCTCGATCACAAGGGCCAGCCGCAGCCAGCCGCGCTGGAGCCGCTGGTGGCGGAACTGGCGGGCAAGGCGCAACTGCTCTACATCGGCCCGGACAGCTTCCTGGCCACCCACCGGCAAGTGCTCACCGAAGCGGCGCTGGCGCACCGCCTGCCCGCTTTTTCCGCCACCGAAATGGCCCTGCGCGACGGCAAAGCCCTGTTCGGTCTGGTGTCCGGCTACGAGAACGTGGGCCGCCTGACGGCGCACAAGGCGATGCAGATCCTGGTTGAACACATCCATCCCGCCGCGATTCCGATTGAAACGCTGGCGCGCTTTTCCTACCTGGTGAATATGTCGGCCGCCACCCGGCTCGACCTCTACCCGCCTCTCAAGGTGATCAACTATGCGGAGCTGATACGATGACGCCTTTGCCTGACGAAGACATGCCAGGTCTGCGCTGGCGCACCCTGCGCGCCGGCGAAGCGGCCAGCGTCCACGCCCTCCATCAGGCGGTGCTGGCCGGTACGCCCAGCGGCATGGTACGGCCCGATCCGCTCAGCCACTTCGAGCGGCACATCGCCGATCATGGCTGTATCCTGGGCTGCTTTGCCGACGAGGATCTGGTGGCCTATGGCGTACTGGGCGTGCGTTCGCCCACCGCACATCACCTAGCCGAACTGCTGGAACTGAGTCCGGCCGATGCCGCCCGTACCTGCGTGCTGGATGGCGCGGCCACGCGGCCGGCCTGGCGCGGACTGAGCCTGCATGTGACGTTGATCGCCGAGCGCCTGGCACTGGCCCACTCGATGGGACTGACCATGGTCACCGCCACGGTGGCGCCGGAAAATATGCGCAGCCTGCGCGGCCTGTTGCGCGAAAATTTTTCCATTCATGGCTATGCGCTGGTCTATGGCGGCTTGCCGCGCCTGCTGGTGCGCCACGACACGGCCGCGCCTCTGCCGCGATGGGAAACCGTGCTATCGGTCCCGCCCGCGGATCACGCCGGCCACCTCAAGGCTCTGGCCCAGGGACTGCGCGGCTTCGACTCCCGCAAGGATGAAGAAAACCGCTGGTTCATCGACTACGGCCGGCCGCTCTGAGGCACACATTCCATCGGCTGCTACCCGGCGTCGCCATCCTTGTCTTTGCGCCCCAGTTTCCCGCGCTCGCGCTCGCGGTCGCGCTGGCGCAACACGTCGATCATCACGTTGAAGGTGCGCGCCAGCCGGCCGATTTCGTCGTTCGAGGTCACCTGGATGTTCGCCTTGTCATAATCGCCGTCCTTGAGCGCATTGGCCGCCTCGGTCAGGCGTTGCACGGGCCGCACGATGCTGCGGGCGAACAGCAGCGCCAGGATCAGGAACACCAGCCCGATGATGCCCACGCTGTAGAGCACATTCTGGAACAGGGACCGCAGCGGCGCCTCGAACTGGGCGCGCGGTTCGGTCACGCCCACCACCCAGTTATGCCCTTCCACCGGCGCGTAGCCCGCATATTCCTCGCCCCCGCTCAGCGTGGAGTGGTAGCGGATGCTGCCAGAGGCCGTGGTGCCGATCAGCGCCTTGGCCAGATCCGGCATATGCAAGTTCTCGATGCGATGACGGCGGAAACGCTGGTCGGCCACGATGCGCGCCAGTGCCTCCTTCGACAGCGGCACCAGGCTGCGGTATAGCTGCTTCTCGTCGGGATGCAGCACCAGCACGCCGTCGCCGTCAACCATGAAGGGCACGCGTCCGCCATCGGCGCCGGTGCCGGCCAGGATCGCGGAAATGGTCGCCCCCTTAATGCGCAGCACCACCACGCCGACCACCGCATGGCTGGCGTCGAACACCGGATTCGCGTAGTACACGCCAGGCTTGCCGGCGGTGGTGCCGATGATCACGCCCGTCATGAAGGGCTTGCCCTTCTTCGCCTCCTGAAAATACTCGCGGAAGGCCAGGTTCACGCCGGTCACGGTCGCATCGCTCGACGCCTTCACCGTACCGCCCGTATCGATGACGAACATCAGTTGCACGTCAGGATTGGTGCGGATCAGATTATCCAGGCGCGCGTTGACGGCGCTGCGGCGCGCTTCCGAAGGGTGTTCCAGAAAATCGATAAACACCGGATCGCTGGCCAGATAATTCGACAGATGGCGGCTGTCGCCGATCAACTGGGCCACCCGCCCGGCGGTATTCTGCGCCAGCCGCTCCAGGTCGGTCAGCTCGGCGCTGGTGACGGCGGCCACGCTGCCGTTCAAATTGTAGTAGGCCGTGATCGTCATCGGCAGCAATGCCGCCAGCACCATCGCGATGGTCATCTTCACCATCAGCGGCCACGAACTGGGGCGCCACAAGGCGCGGCCCAGCTGGCGTACTCCCTTGACGCCTTTCTTCAGGCGCTTCTGGCCTTCCAGCTCCCCCACCCGCAGCGCATCGCGCAGCCCCAGGCTGCCCGCATTGGCGGCAAACAGGCTGTTGGAAAACTCCTGTACGCTCTGCGGGCGCTGTCCAGGCTCCAGCATCAGCGCCCAGTCCACCGCGCGCAGGAAGTCCTCGCTATAGCGCTCGGCGCCGGCTTCGATCGCCGGCACATGCGGCGCCACGCCCTGCTGGCGCTCGGGCGCGGGGGACGGCTTGGCACCGGTGATCATCCAGTACAGGGTGGCGCCCAGCGCATAGATATCGGTCCACGGCCCCTGCTCGCCGCCTTCGTACTGCTCGGCCGGCGCATAGCCGGGCGTGACCACGTCGGCCATCGCCTGGCCGCCGCCCACGGTCAGGCGCGCCGCGCCAAAGTCCAGCAGCACCAGGCTGCCGTCTTCCTTGCGCACATAGATATTGTCCGGCTTGATGTCGCGGTGCAGATAGCCCGATTCGTGCACCAGCGCCAGACCGTCGAGCAAAGGCTGCAGCAGCGACAGCAGTTGCGACTCCGGCATGCCGCGATGCTTGTCCCACCAGCTCTTGAGCGGCTGGCCGCGCTCATACTCGAGCACCATGTAGGCGGTGCGGTGCGCCTCGAAGAAGCGCGCCACCCGCACGATGTTCGAATGGCGGAAGGTGGCCAGGGTGCGCGCCTCGACCAGGAAGCATTCCAGCCCGTTCAGATAGAAATCGTTGTCCTCGGCCCAGCGCGGCGAGACCGAATGGTCGCTGGCGCGGGTGGCGTAGTCGCCCGGCAGATACTCCTTGATCGCGACCTTGACGTTCAGGTTGACGTCCGTTGCCAGATAAGTGATGCCGAAGCCGCCCTGGCCCAGCACCGCGTCGATGCGGTATTCGAACAGCGCGAAGCCGGGCGTCAGTGCCAGCGGCATCTCGCCGCCCGGCGTGCTGGCGCGACCCGGCGCGGGCGGCGGCAGGGCCGGTATCAGCGAGCCGCTCGGCTGCGTACGCAAGTGCTGCGATGGCTGCTGAGATATATGGTGCGATAGATGGTGCGAAAGATGCTGCGATGGCTGCGATTGCCCCGACAGCATGGCGCCGGCGGAACCGTAGCCTGGGCTGGGCGGGTGCGCGGCGTCATGCGCGTCGGCGCCCGCGGGTTCCCGCGAGGGTGCACGCACGGTATGGTCGGGCCGGTAGCGCGGCACCGGTATGGTGGCGTCATCGTCCACCGGCGTGCGCGCGCCGGGACGCGGCACCGTGATATCGGCCTGCCCCTCATGCTGGGCAGCCTGCGCCACCGCCTGGCGGGTCGCCATTTCCTGTACATCGCGCAGGCGCCGTTCCAGCGCCACCACGGCCTCCAGCGCGGCCACGCGCCGGGTCAGTATCGCCGCACGCGCCTCGGCCGCGGCCCCCCGGCCGACGGCGGCCGTGTCCTCGCCCGGCCCGTCATTGCGCCCGGCCAGATCATCCTTGTCATCCATGCGCCATCCCAACGTCCATGATTTCCTGTTTTCGGAGCGAACAAATGCATTGCGCATGCTAGCATGCGGTACTATACCTTGGCGAAAAGTCATGTTCCAACGCACTATTTTTGCCGCAGAGGAGACACCTTGTCCAACTGGATGCAACTTTCGCCCACCGAAGCACGCCGCCTGCCGCTGGGCCTGGCCTGCGGCGTCACGGACGCGGGCACGGTCCGCAGCGCCAATCAGGATAATTTCCTGATTGCGCCCGACCTCGGCCTGCTGGCCGTGGCCGACGGCATGGGCGGCCACGACGCCGGCGATATCGCCAGCGCCGACGCCCTGACCCTGCTCTACTCGTTTATCCAGGCTGCCCGCGCCGATCAGGCCGACAGCGAAGCCAAGGCGCCGCCCGACCGCGACGCCACCGTGCCGGCCTTCCGCGCCAGCGCCTTCAATCCGGCGCTGACCGATCCGGACGCCACCTGGACCGACGCCACCATGAAGGCCATGATCACCCTGCACGACGCGGTCGAATACGCCAACGACCGGGTCTACCAGAACAATCTGGTGCGCGGCATGGAAGAAGGCAGCGGCATGGGCACCACCCTGACCGGCCTGTGGCAGGTGGCGCCCGACGGCCCGGTGTTCGTGTTCCACATCGGCGACAGCCGCCTGTATTGCTGGCGCCAGGGACGGCTGCAGCAGATCACGCGCGACCAGACCCTGTACCAGCAGGCGCTCGAATCGGGCGCCTTCACCCATCTGCCGGCCCGCAACCTGCTGCTGCAGGCACTCG
Source organism: Oxalobacteraceae bacterium (assembly GCA_013284265.1). GTDB lineage: Bacteria > Pseudomonadota > Gammaproteobacteria > Burkholderiales > Burkholderiaceae_D > Rugamonas. The sequence goes on from JABTBR010000079.1 coordinate 17,030, forward strand.
GCCCCGGCCCCGACATCAAACCGGACCTGCTGACCCAGGTCGTGGTACCCGGCGACGTCTATCTGCTGTGCAGCGACGGCCTGTATGGCGAATCGTCCGATGCCGCCATCGGCGCCATCATGGCCGGCGCCAGCGCCGCCACCCTGCCGGCCTGTTGCGCCCAGCTGATCGACCTGGCCAAGCGCGACGGCAGCCGCGACAACATCACGGCCGTGCTGCTTATGTGCGATGGTTCACCTTAAGTTAAACCTAATTTGCAAATCAGGCTGGTCGCCCTTATCTTGATCGTGATGATTTATCACAGGAGGTATTACCATGACTGCACACACTTTCGTTCGCGCTACCTTGCTGGCGAGCGCGCTGGCCCTGGCGACGCCGGTTTTTGCAGCGTCTCCCACCATGCACGACGTCTACGTCGCGGCCGAGGCGGGCAAATACGCCGAGGCGCAAACCATGATGGACAGCGTGCTGCGCGAGCATCCCAACAGCGCCAAGGCCCACTTCGTCGAAGCTGAACTGCTGGCCAAACAAGGCAAGATGCGCGAGGCGGCCGCCTCGCTGGCGACGGCCGACAAACTGGCGCCCGGCCTGCCCTTCGCCAAACCCGGCGTGGCAGAACGGCTGCGCACGCTGATCAATTCAACCGCGCCGGCCGCCACAGCGGCGCAGGCGCCGCTTCCGGCAGCGGCCAAACACGGCAATGATCAGGCCCGGCCCAACTACAGCCAGCAGAACGCCGGCGCTCCGGCCCGCGTCAGTGACAGCGGCATCCCCTGGGGCTTGATCCTGGGCGGCGTGGCCCTGGTCGGCTTCATCGTCTGGGCCTCGCGCTTCATGCAGGCGCGCGCGGCGCGCTCGCAGCAAGCGCAGATGTACGGTGGCCAGGCCGATGGTGGCTATGGTCCCGGCGGCTATCCGCAGCAAGGCTATGGTCCCGGTCAGGGCGGCATGAACCCGGGCGGGATGATGCAGGGCGGGATGCAGCCGCAAGGTAGCGGCCTCGGTTCGCGCATTGCCGGCGGACTGGCCACCGGCGCGGCCATCGGCGCCGGCATGGTGGCCGGCGAAGCGCTGGCGCGCAGCTTTGGCGGCGGTCACGGCGACAGCAACCATGCCGACAACAGCGGCAACAATGCCAACAATACTGGCAACACCGGCGGCACCCGTAACGACATCGTCTACGACCAGCCGGCCAGCGACGAACGCCTGCGTGGCGACGACATGGGCGGCACCGACTTCGGCGTCAGCGACACCTCGTGGGATTCCGGCGGTGGCGACAGCGGCGGCGGTGGCGGCGACGACTGGAACTAAACCCGCCGGCGCCAGATAGAAAAGTTGCGAACCAAAAGTTGCGGGCCGCCGGCAGCAATTTGAAACCCAAGGCAAAGAGCC